>NZ_JAIHLQ010000170.1 GCF_019733355.1 Pseudomonas baetica
ACCAGCACGTCTTCGATGCGCCCGTGAATGCCTTCGCCGTTATGGCCAAATTGCAGAAACGCCGGTTGGCTGAGCAAGCTCTCCAGATCGAAGTCCGGGTGCTCGCTGACCAGTTCTACATCGATGCGGTAAAGAGTGCTGATCGCTTCGGTGCCGCTGAACGCCAGCACCTTGAAGTCGTGACGGATAGCAGGAATCTGCAACGAGAAATGCGCCGCATTGGCCGGCCGGAACATACGCTTATCCTTAAGCAAAGAGGAAAAGAGCGCGATGTCGAAACCGTCCCTGGTTTGTGCTCGCGA
>NZ_JAIHLQ010000171.1 GCF_019733355.1 Pseudomonas baetica
ATCGGGTTGAATTACGTGGCCCTGATGGCAACCTGTTGGATTACTGCATTAATGATCGGCTTGCACCGGTCAATCAGGGGGCTATTGTTGATAACAAGCGGCTTGGCCACGTTTTGCAGATGGCTCAGGAAGTACAGACGATGCGGGATGATGGGCTCTGTTGCAAACATGGGGCACGGCCGCGCGGCGTCACCCAGTTGGGGGATTAGGCAGCATTGGCGAAATGCTTATTGAGCATAATCATGGTTTCGGTCAGGGCCGAGGGTCCAATTCCGAATGCTCTTTCAACC
>NZ_JAIHLQ010000172.1 GCF_019733355.1 Pseudomonas baetica
CCCAGGGCGATGCCGGCAAGCGCCTGACCCGCTACAAAGTGTCGATGGTGCCGCAACTGCAATACCTGCATCACCGCACCAACCAGCGCATCTACCAGCAAATGTCGGCGCCGAAAATCATCGCGCTGATCCTCGAAGAACACGGCATCAAGGGCAACGCCTACAGCTTCCAGCTGAGCCAGCCGTGCCCGGATCGCGACTATTGCGTGCAGTACGACGAAACCGACCTGCATTTCGTCCAGCGTCTGTGCGAAGAGGAAGGCATTCACTACCACTTCCAGCAC
>NZ_JAIHLQ010000173.1 GCF_019733355.1 Pseudomonas baetica
TATAATACTTAACATCAAAAACAAGCGATACACGCATTTACCCGCATCGCTTACAGTCAAAAACAAACTAATCTACATGGAAGAAACTAACATGGCACAGAAAGCAAATATGGGGGGGGGGGGGGGGGGGGGGGGGGGGGGGGGGGGGGGGGGGGGGGGGGGGGGGGGGGGGGGGGGGGGGGGGGGGGGGGGGGGGGGGGGGGGGGGGGGGGGGGGGGGGGGGGGGGGGGGGGGGGGGGGGGGGGGGGGGGGGGGGGGGGGGGGGGGGGGGGGGGGGGGGGGG
>NZ_JAIHLQ010000174.1 GCF_019733355.1 Pseudomonas baetica
CGCTGCGCTCCCACCCCCGGATCAATCCCTCCGCTCAGCCTTCCGACGTCGCCCGAGGATCAAGATCAAAAGCAGGCGAGCTGACACTCGGCCTAGTGGTTGACTCGGTCGCTGTGGGGGCCAGTCTGCTGAAGCTGGCGGGCTGACAGCCGACCATTCTCTATCGGTAGTACTCATTCCCTGTGGGAGTCTGGCTTGCCAGCGATGGCGGCGGGGCAGCCGACCATTCGCTATCGGTAGTACTCAATCCTTGTGGGAGTCTGGCTTGCCAGCGATGGCGGC
>NZ_JAIHLQ010000175.1 GCF_019733355.1 Pseudomonas baetica
GTGACTGTTCCAGCGCCGGCTGACGACGTCTACAAAGATGCCGGTACCGTCCAGGCAACGATCAGCACAGCGACCGGTGGCAACTTCGAGAATCTGGTGCCGAGCACCGCCCCAGCCGTGACCAGCGTCACTGACACCATCGACACCACGTCGGTGAAACTGAGCGCCACCGGCACCGCAGCAGAAGGCGGCACCGTCACTTACACCGCCACTGTTGGTGCTCCGGTCACTGGTTCGCCGGTCACCGTGACTCTGGCCAACGGCCAGAACATCACCAT
>NZ_JAIHLQ010000176.1 GCF_019733355.1 Pseudomonas baetica
CCCTTGACCGTGTCCAGATAGATCACGGTCAGGGTGGTGCCGTCGGTGTCGGCGGGCAGGGCGCCGTCGATCAGGCCTTGTACTTCAGGTTCTGGCAGTTCCAGGCGCGGTTCGCCGACTTGCAGGATATCGGCGTGGATGGATTCGCGAATGGCATGGCTGGCGCTGATCCGGTCCATCTCTTTAAGCACTTTGCTATCGATCTGCAGTTGGTAGTACAGCTCCAGTTTGCCGCCCTTGATCGGGGTCAGGTGCAGACCGGGAACGTTGATTCG
>NZ_JAIHLQ010000177.1 GCF_019733355.1 Pseudomonas baetica
GACAGAGTCACGGTGACTGGCGAGCCAGCAGCGTTGGTCAGGGTGGCGGTGTAGACGATTGAGCCGCCCTCAGCCACGGTACCGGTCGCTGACAGCGACAGGTTGGTGGTGTCGACGGTGTCAGTCACGGTGGTGCTGACTGGTGTTTTGTCGGCCACGAGGTTTTCGTAGTTGCCGCCAGTTACGCCGGTGATCGCATTCGTCAGCGGCGCATGGCCGGTCAGTGCGTCATTTGGCGCAGTGGTGGTCACGGTGCCGGTGGTTTTGCCGACTTC
>NZ_JAIHLQ010000178.1 GCF_019733355.1 Pseudomonas baetica
CGTCGACACCACCAACCTGTCGCTGTCAGCGACCGGTACCGTGGCTGAGGGCGGCTCAATCGTCTACACCGCCACCCTGACCAACGCTGCTGGCTCGCCAGTCACCGTGACTCTGTCGAACGGCGCCGTCATCACCATCGAGGCCGGTAAAACCACCGGCACCGTGACTGTTCCAGCGCCGGCTGACGACGTCTACAAAGATGCCGGTACCGTCCAGGCAACGATCAGCACAGCGACCGGTGGCAACTTCGAGAATCTGGTGCCGAGCACCGC
>NZ_JAIHLQ010000179.1 GCF_019733355.1 Pseudomonas baetica
ACTGTGACTCTGTCGAACGGCGCAGTGATCACCATCGAGGCCGGTAAAACCACCGGCACTGTGACTGTTCCAGCGCCGGCTGACGACGTCTACAAAGATGCCGGTACCGTACAGGCAACGATCAGCACAGCGACCGGTGGCAACTTCGAGAATCTGGTGCCGAGCACCGCGCCAGCCGTGACCAGCGTCACTGACACCATCGACACCACGTCGGTGAAACTGAGCGCCACCGGCACCGCAGCAGAAGGCGGCACCGTCACTTACACCGCCAC
>NZ_JAIHLQ010000017.1 GCF_019733355.1 Pseudomonas baetica
CAGTATGGAAATTAAGGATTAATAAGTGCTTAAAACAGGCTTATTCATCGAAAAAAGTCGATATTTCTAGAGTTTCAGCGAAGTGCTCTCTTTTTTACAGCCTGACGCCCGATTTGCTGGAAAAAGAAGGTCTTACTTCAGACCTTCCCTAAGTATTGAGGTTAATCGAGCGTTATAAATCCCTCTGACAGCAGCATAGCTGCTAGCCGCCTCGTTTACGACACTCTCCAGCCACAGTGTACCTAATTGTATTTAGCTGTCCTTTTGAATCTTCATAGGTCATTGCGGCGGGCACCACTGCGCAGACTTTTGCAGGCCGCACCACACTGATAACCTTCACAACATCCACCTTCATCCCGTACTCGTATTCTTTCGACACAGGGGCGCTTTTCCCCTGGCTAATTGCATACTGCTCCATGGCTTTAGCATTCGCCACCATCATCTTTTCAAAGGCTTTGTCTCCTCCCCCTTCCGCCAGTACGAGAGAGGATAACGTCAGAGCTCCAGCGAAAGTAATAATACTCATGAACTTCATATTTAGTACCTCATATATTAACTGTTACAAGGATATCAATTCGAACATTGCGATGGCGTGGCGGCTAGGTTACGAATGTGTAATAAAGCCGTAAAAAAAACCGCCGCCGGAAACCGGAAGCGGTTTTTTATACGCAGTACTACTACATTTTACCTGTCTCATCTTTAGCATCACTTGAAACCACGGGAACGCTCTTCCCTTCTCTAGCAACATATGCCTCCATTGCCACATCTCGCGCCGCCATCATTTTTTCGAAGGTTCTGTCCCCCCCACCTTCGGCTAAAGCAACTGAAGAAAGGATTAAAGCACCCGCAAGAGCGCAGATTTGAACAATTTTCATACTGACACCTCATATAGTTAACGCTAGTAGGGTATCAATTCGAACCTATCAACACGGTGGCGCCAAGATTACAGATTCGTTATGTAGCTCACATAAAAAAGCCCACTATCGAATCTCGATAGTGGGCTTTTAAAACTAAAGAATTATACGGCTTCTATTTTATCGTCTTCGTCTTCGGCTTCTTCCTCGTCTCGGCGGTGCGCCCATTGATAAAGCGCAGGCAATATCAGCAGGGTCAACGCAGTTGAGGATAGGATGCCCCCGATCACCACGGTAGCCAGGGGTCTCTGGACCTCTGCCCCCGTTCCGGTGGCCAGTGCCATCGGAATAAAGCCAAGAGAGGCCACCAGAGCTGTCATCAACACTGGGCGCAAACGGGTAAGAGCCCCTTCATTGATTGCGGAACTCAACGAATGTCCTTCCTCCCGAAGATTGCGGATGAACGCAATCATCACCAGACCATTCAGCACCGCCACGCCCGACAACGCGATGAAACCAACACCTGCCGAGATCGACAGCGGGATGTCTCGGAGCCATAAAGCCATGACTCCCCCCGTCAATGCGAATGGAATACCGGTGAACACCAATAGGCCATCCTTGAGGTTGTTGAACATCATGAACAAGAGTGCGAACACCAAGAGCAGGGCCACCGGGACTACAATCTGTAGTCGCTTGGCAGCGGATTGGAGCTGCTCGAACTGTCCTCCCCAGTTGGTCCAGTAACCGGCCGGGATCTGCACTTCTTTATCAATGGCGCTACTGGCCTCCTGTACAAATGAGCCGATATCACGCCCACGCACGTTGGCGCTGACGATCACCAGACGTTTGCCGTTTTCACGACTGACCTGGTTAGGTCCCAACACTAGATCGAGGCTAGCCACCTCTGAAAGAGCAATAAACCCGATCTGATCGGCATTGGTGTTAAGCAGCGCCGGTACCGGGATTAGCAGTGTGGACAATCCCTCGAGATCCTTACGCATGGCGTCGGATAAACGCACCACCATGTCGAATCGGCGGTCTCCCTCATACATCGTACCGGCTTGACGACCACCGACCGCCACCGCAATGGTGTCTTGTACGTCGCCAACGTTCAGTCCGTAACGGGCGGCTTTGTCACGGTCGATGTTGATGGTCAGTACCGGCAGTCCCGACGTTTGCTCGACTTTGACCTCGGAGGCACCATTGATCTTCTGCATGGACGCGGCAATTTTTGCAGCGGTGCTGTTAAGCACCGCCATGTCATCACCGAAGACCTTGACCGCCACATCACTGCGCACGCCTGAAATCAGCTCGTTAAAACGCAATTGAATAGGCTGAGAAAGCTCATAGTTGCTTCCGGGCATTCCGGCTGTAGCTTTTTGGATATCAGCTACCAACGCCTCTCTGGATTTATTCGGATCAGGCCATTGATTCTTCGGCTTGAGCATCACGTAGCTGTCAGAGATGTTTGGTGGCATTGGGTCTGAGGCAATTTCTGCTGTACCAGTACGAGCAAACATCCGCTTGACCTCCGGTACCTTTGCTAACACAAGTCTTTCCAGACGTTGCTGCATTTCTACCGATTGCGTCAGGCTGGTACCTGGTACACGCAGTGCTTGTAACGCGAAATCCCCTTCACTGAGGCTCGGCACAAACTCGCTGCCCATTCGACTGGCGACCACACCGCACACCGCGATAACGGCTAGTGCTATGGCGAATGCCATTGATCGATGGCCCATGACCCATTCTAGCGCTGGCGCATACACCCGACGGGCGCCACGCATGATGATGTTCTCTTCTTCCTTGACCTTACCGGTGACGAACATCGCAATCGCCGCCGGGACAAAGGTCACCGACAACAGCATCGCGCCGAGCAAGGCAATCACCACAGTAAACGCCATCGGGTGAAACATTTTTCCTTCGACGCCGGTGAGGGCAAAAATCGGTAGGTACACGACCATGATGATCAACTGGCCGAAAATCAGCGGTCGGCGTGCTTCCTTGGCCGCCGCGAACACTTCGTGAAAGCGTTCGGAGCGGGTGAGGATGCGTCCGTGGTGTTGCTGTGCATGGGCCAGACGACGGATGGCGTTTTCGACAATGACCACCGCGCCATCAACGATGATGCCAAAGTCCAACGCTCCGAGGCTCATCAGGTTGGCGCTGACCTTGTTGGTGAACATGCCAGTGAATGTGAATAGCATCGCGAGCGGGATCACCATGGCAGTGATCAGAGCGGCGCGAATGTTGCCAAGGAACAGGAACAGAATCGCGATTACCAGAATCGCACCTTCAATCAAGTTCTTCTTAACGGTGGCAATCGCCTTGTCCACCAAATTGGTACGGTCATAGACGGTGACTGCCACCACCCCTTTTGGCAGTGAGCGGTTGATTTGCTCAAGCTTGCTGGCAACGGCCTGGGCCACGGTGCGGCTGTTCTCACCGATCAGCATGAACACTGTGCCGAGCACCACTTCACGACCGTTTTCGGTCGCGGCCCCCGTGCGCAATTCACGGCCGATGTCCACGGTTGCGACGTTCTTGACGCGGATGGGCGTACCGTCGACGTTGGCCATGACGATATTGGCGATATCGTCGGTGGTCGCTACTTGGCCGGGTGCGCGAATCAGTAACTGTTCGCCACTGTGTTCGATGTAACCGGCACCGACGTTAGCGTTGTTGCGCTCCAGCGCTGTAACAAGGTCAGTCAGCGTAAGCTTGTAAGCCGCCAAGCGTTTTGGATCAGGCGCAATCTGGTACTCCTTGGCGAACCCGCCAATGGTATTGATTTCGGCGACCCCGGGAACATTGCGCAGCTGAGGTTTTATGATCCAGTCTTGGATCACCCTCAGGTCGGTCGGCGTATAGGGGTTGCCGTCCTCCTTGACAGCACCTTCTTCAGCCTCGACCGTCCACAGGAAAATTTCACCCAGACCGGTTGAGATCGGCCCCATGACGGCTTCCACACCCTCGGGCAGTTGCTCCTTGGCCACCTGCAACCGTTCGTTGACCAATTGTCGGGCGAAGAACAGGTCAGTGCCTTCCTTGAAGATCACTGTGACTTGCGACAAACCCGAGCGTGACAGCGAGCGAGTTTGTTCTAGAGCCGGCAAACCAGCCATTGCAGTTTCGATGGGGAACGTGATGCGCTGCTCGGTTTCCAGTGGTGAAAAACCTGCTGCCCCTGTGTTGATTTGCACCTGGACGTTGGTGATATCGGGAACGGCGTCGATCGGCAGCTTCTGGTAGCTGGCTATACCGAGGCCGGCCATGAGGAGAACCGCGAGCAGCACGATGATGCGCTGCTCGATGGCAAATTGGATCAGGCGTTCGAACATGAGAACCTTCTCGTGGAAGTGGCGGATCAGTGGGCGTGTTCAGCCGAGGCTTTACCCAGTTCTGATTTCAGAATGAAACTGCCGGCAGCGGCGACTTGAACACCGGGCTCCAGGCCCTCCGTGATCTCGACCAGACCCGCCGAACGGCCACCTGTCTCCACTGGCTGAGCTTTAAACCCGTCGTCCGTTCGAACGAAAACAGTTTGCTTGTCCTCGACCGTCTGGATAGCCGCTTCTGGTACTGCGACCTTTGTTTGCCGAGTATCAGTGTCAACCTGCACGGTCACGAATAGCCCGGGACGCCATGCACCTTGTGGATTGGCCAAGGTCACGCGGACCGTGGCTGTACGAGTTTGCTCGCCCAACAAACTGCCGACATAGGCCACGGTTCCAGTGACTTCGGCATTCAGTTCCGGCGCACTGACCGTGACCGACTTGCCCACCAGTACCTTGTTTAAATCCTTTGGCGAGACACCAAAGGTCACCCACACACGCGACAAGTCGGAGAGGGTGAAGGCATTAGTGGTTTCGCTGACAACCTCACCGAGGCCCAAGTGTTTCTCAACGACAACCCCGTCAAACGGCGCACGCAATTCATATCGGTTACCCCCGCTGGTGACCGAGCTGCCACTGAGTACGCTGATTTTTTGTCGAGCATTGCTGAGGGCGATTTCGGCTTCTTGCAAAGCCTGGCGGGCTTGCAGGAAATCCTGTTCGGCAGAGATTTTGTCCTGCCATAACTGTCGCTCTCGCTCGTAGGTAGTACGGGCCAACTCAAGACGACGTTGCGCCGCGGCTTGTTCACTACGCTGATCAGAAATTTGTTGGCTGGCGATCACGGCCAGCAACTGGCCTTTTTTCACCGGTTGACCAAGATTGACATGGACCGACTCGACGACACCGGGTACGCGGGGCACCACATGCGCAGTGCGGTCTTCATCAAAACGGATTTCTCCAGGAAAGGGCAATGAAAGGCTAATACTCTGCGCCTTGGCTTCGACCAACTGGATGCCGGCTGAGCTGATCTGCTCTTCGCTCAGAGTCAAGTGACCTTCTTCCGCTTCGCCTTCGGCGTGTTCGCCCTCGGCCGATTTCTTGCCAGTAGTTTCATCGCCGTGATCGTCATGGCCTTTGCCCTCCTGAGCCTGAGCCTGAGCTTCGGCTGAGGGCACCGATGGGCTGCCCATCCACAACGAGCCGATGCCTATACCCACCGTCAAGGTCAGTGCAGTGACGAGAATTAGTTTTTTATCCATGGAAACTCCCTGCGCAGCCCAGTCGGCAGTCACGGATTACCGTGGTATTGCGATGCTGAGCAGCGGTAAAAAAAGCGTTATATGAAATTCACGGAGTACGAGTGAGAAGGGCGACATCTCCGAAAATTCGCTCGATGCGCACCCAGGCGTCTGTCGCCTCGGCGATAGCCTGGATGTATTGCGTGCGGGCGCTAATCAAGGTGCGCTGAGCATCGAGTACGTCGAGGAAGTTAAACTTGCCCATTTCGAAACCTCGGGTAGCGGTGTCGACGGCACTTTGCGCGGCAGGCAGGATGGTTTGATTGAACGACGCGACTTCAGTGTTAGCCGTCATCCACTGATCCAGGGTGGTCTGGATTTCTGTGCGCAGGCGTAACTCACTGGCGTTACGAAGGTCGCGGGCTTGATCGGTACGGCGGGCAGCGGCTAGTACGTTGCCCTGGTTACGGTTAAACAATGGGATGGGCATAGACAGCCCCACAACATTCACCCGCTCGCGCTCGCGCTCGTCGTATTGGCTCCCGATACTCACGGTGAGGTCGGGAATTCGCTGAGCCTTCTCCAGGCCAAGGGAGGCTTCCCGCTGATCTATTTGCAGTTTTGCCAATCGTAGCTCCGCGGTTTCACCTATGCGATTAAGCAGCAGTGACGAATCCGGTACGGTTGGCATCGACCGGCCTGGATCACCCACAGACACGAATGCAGGCAAAGGCGCGCCCATGACCTGAGCGAGTCGCTGGTAGGCACTGGCCTCATCCCGCTCAGCCCGCCTCAGCTCCAGACGCACTTCTGATAGCTGAACCTCTGCGCGAGTACCTTCAACGGGTGAGGATTTACCACTCTTGATGCGACCTTGAGCTACACGCAAACCGCGCTCGGCGAGCTCAAGTGATTGACGTGATAACAGCAGCCTTTGCTGAGCCGTCGAGGAGCTGTAAAACGCCTGAATGACATCGGCACGCAGAACATTGCGTTTGCGTTCCAATTCAATCCCGGCCGCGTCTTGAGCTCGACTGGCCACCTCGATCCTAGCCCCGCGCTTACCGCCAAGCTCGATCGGCTGGTTGATCATTACCGTCGTAGTGCGCGAGTTTCGCCGAGTATCTTCAGCCTCCCAGGAAACCTCAGGGTTAGGGATCAACCCTGCCTGCTGTCGCTCTCCCTGAGCAATACCAGTCTCCCATTGAGCGGCCGCCAGATCAGGGTTATTGGCAAAAGCAGTTTCAAGCGCCTGATCCATTGTGAGCATTTGAGCGGTCGCCGCAAACAAAGGACTAGTAAAAAGCGCAAGGATCGAAATGAGACCTGCTCTTAGCATGGTCTTATGCGTGATTGGGTGAGCAATAAACTTTCTACACCGAAGTAATTCCATCATTCCTTAAACCTTTAAAACAAAAAGAATTTCCCATGAGGCAAATGTAATTCTCCGCACCTATCAACAAGGTGACTGAAAAATTACAAATACGTTATCCAGCGGAAAAACCTCAATTAATGCATTAGGATGAAGTCAATAAGTGCTCGCGCCAAGAAACAACCCGAAACAAAAAAGGGGCGCCGAACCTAATACTTTGGGAGGTAAAGGAAATATGACGAACCTTGCAAAGCTTTAAAAAGACCATATTGCGAATAAAATTAAAGATGTAGCCAGAATCGAAACGTTTATACAGATTAATAATGCCCTTAAACCATGTTTAACGAGCATCAAATCATTCCGATACATTTACCAGAGGGTGAAATCCTATGCGAATCCTTGTGATAGAGGACGAGCTGAAGACTGCTGAGTACTTACATCAAGGCCTGACTGAAAGTGGCTATATTGTAGACTGCGCATCGACCGGGGCTGATGGACTCCATCTAGCACGTCAGCAAGCTTATGATCTGGTAATACTAGACGTAAATCTACCTGAAATTGACGGTTGGGACGTTCTTGAAAATATTCGGCAGACTAGTAGCACTCGGGTAATGATGCTGACTGCAAGAGGGCGTCTGGCAGACAAAATCAAAGGATTGGATTTGGGAGCCGATGATTACCTGGTCAAGCCATTTGAATTCCCTGAGTTGCTTGCAAGAGTACGCACTTTAATGCGTCGCAGCGAACATATTCCAGTTCCGGAGGTATTAAAAGTCGCTGACCTTGAACTTGATCAAGGCAGACATCGCGCATTCCGCGGAAAGCAACGCATAGATCTGACGACAAAGGAGTTCGCGCTGCTTCATCTGTTGATGCGTCAATCAGGAGAGGTGTTATCTCGCACTCAAATTATCTCTTTAGTGTGGGATATGAACTTTGACTGCGACACAAACGTTGTCGAAGTTTCGATACGAAGATTGAGAGCAAAAATAGATGATCCATTTGAAACAAAATTAATACATACCCTTCGTGGCGTAGGCTATGTATTGGAGGCGAGGAAATGAAACCGGTCAGCCTATCGATGCGGCTGGGGTTGACAGTTAGCATTATGGGAGCGGTACTAGTAGTGCTTTTAGCGATACTAGCTTTTTTAGCGCTTACTCACGAACTTGATTCGCGCGCAAAAAATAGCTTAGAGAAGAAGATGAGTCAGATTGAGCACAGTCTACTGATGGATATTAGTACCCGCGACATGAGTTTAAAACCACACGTGCTATTAGATCAAGTGCTGGGACACGACAATCTTAACCTGACCATCTTTGATGATGACAACATGAGTGAACCTCTGCTGAGTTTTGGAGCAGATATACCTGAAGTATCTACAAATCAAGCCGGAACAGCCGCCAGTAATAAGCTGTCGTACTATTCCCCAGCCGAAGAGTCCGGAATCCACATCCTCACCGCCTCTAAGCTCATGAAATTAAAGGATGGTGAGTTCGTATCGGTCCTACTGTCTATTGATCGCTCGAATGATGAAACGCTATTGAGCGCCTACCTGAGTTCGACCATTGTAGCGGTTCCACTGTTGCTGATTCTGATTGGTATCAGCGCCTGGGCTATTGTGCAACGTGGCTTATCCCCCCTTCGGGAATTCCGGAAAGTTGCAGCAATGGTGTCGGCCCAGGATTTAAGTCATCGACTCTCAGTTGTCAAGATGCCCCAAGAACTCAGTGAGCTTGCTCACGGTATAAACTTCATGCTGCACCGTCTTGACGGCGGAGTTCAACAACTATCGCAATTCTCTGATGACTTGGCGCATGAGCTGCGGTCACCGATTACGAACCTTATGGGGAAAGCTCAGGTAACACTTTCTCGAGAACGCCCGGCAAAAGAGTACAAGGCTGTTTTAGAGTCATGCACCGAGGAACTAGGACGAGTCACCAGAATTGTTTCAGACATGCTTTTCTTGGCCCAAGTTAGTCATCCGGCCGCACTCGTGCCGTTTGAAAGCATTTTACTAGAGGATGAAGCCCTAAAAGTCATCGACCTTTTTTCGCTATCGGCTGAGGAAAAGAGCGTTGGTATAACTGTCAGCGGATGGGGTAAAGTTTTAGGTGATCGGCTCATGATTCAACGGGCTATTTCCAATCTTTTATCAAATGCCATTCGTCACTGCCCAGCAGGGCAGTCCATTGCTATAGCGATTGAAACGCAATCTGAAAAAGTCTCCCTATCAATAAGCAATCCTGGGGTAGGAATTGAGCACCAGCACTTGTTTCACATTTTCGATCGCTTCTATCGTGTGGATAACAGTCGCTCACGAGCTGAAGGTGGTACTGGATTAGGGTTGGCCATTGTCCGATCCATCATGAGCCTGCACCAGGGAATGGCAGAGGTCCAAAGTATGCCGGGCCATCTGACAGTTTTTCAACTTACATTTCCAAAATATAATGCACAAAGCAACTTAAAAGCCCAAAAACAAAAGTAGTGATTTTAGTAAAGCCGTAACTAAAATCACGATAAACAATAGTCCAAAAACGCGAATCCGAAAATGCATAGAGCATAGATAGCGCGGGGTACTTAAAAATCGCAAAGCGAGATCAACTCCCCTTGGTACATCCTGCCAGTCTCCCCAAAAAATGCGTGCAGCATTAAATTGACTATCTGCGCCGTAACACTTCGAAACGATTCCCCATAGATATCAGCCGAGCGGAGCTTGGCTTCTGGCTGAAATAAATGTACGGGAGTCGCGCATTAACATGCCTGCGACATATAGTCGCAAATACTTTTATCGTAAAATGTCCTCCTCCTGTTGACCCTGTAGCAGCTTCAGGCTTGATACTGATCACTTGAGCAATGCGCGGTTTTGAGATTTTTATGATCGAATAGTTCTACATCATTTCTTAGTCGGGCACTTAAATAAACTTCGAAATTTTATTATTCAATTCATATTACATAGGGCGGCACTACCATGCGAATGCTTGTAGTTGAGGATGAGCTTAAAACTGCCGAATACCTGCATCAGGGTTTGACTGAAAGCGGCTATATAGTAGACCGCGCGGCGAATGGTACGGATGGACTTCACCTTGCGCGTCAACAAACCTACGACTTGGTAATACTTGACGTCGATCTACCACAACTTGATGGCTGGGGTGTGCTCGAGCGACTGCGCCAAAGCAGTAACACCCGGGTCATGATGCTAACCGCTCGCGGGCGCCTGGCGGACAAGATCCGCGGCCTGGACCTGGGTGCCGATGACTATCTGGTCAAGCCATTCGAATTTCCGGAACTGTTGGCCCGGGTACGAACTTTAATGCGTCGCAGCGAACAAGTTTCCGTCCCTGAGGTCTTGAAAGTCGCCGATCTGGAACTCGACCAGGGCCGCCATAGGGCCTTCCGGGGCGAGCAGCGTATCGACCTGACGACCAAGGAATTTGCTTTGCTGCACCTTTTGATGCGCCAGTCGGGTGAGGTGCTTTCCCGCACTCAGATCATTTCATTGGTCTGGGACATGAACTTCGACTGCGACACCAATGTGGTCGAGGTTTCAATCCGCCGCCTGAGGGCCAAGATTGATGATCCTTTTGACAAGAAGCTAATCCATACCCTGCGCGGCGTTGGCTATGTACTGGAGGCCCGGGAATGAAGTCGGCAAGCCTGTCGATGCGGCTGGGTTTGGCGGTGAGTATCATGGGCGCATTGTTGGTGTTATTTCTGGCGGTTCTTGCGTTCCTCGCGCTAACGCATGAGTTAGATAAACTGTCAAAAGACAACTTGAGCGAGAAAATGCGGCAAATCGAGCACAGTCTTTCGCTGTATGAAAAACCTGTCGACATCAACATTAAACCGCACGTTTTGCTGGATCAGGTGATGGGGCATGACCACCTCAACCTTACCATTTATGACCTGATAAATATGAGGACGCCGCTCTTGAAGTCAGGCTTTGGCTTGACGGACCCCAGGGCGGAGTTGAAGGCGGCAGGGGCTGCCACCGACAAGGTGTCGTACTCCCGAAGCACCGATGATCAGGGCCGGCACTTCCT
This sequence comes from Pseudomonas baetica, assembly GCF_019733355.1. GTDB lineage: Bacteria > Pseudomonadota > Gammaproteobacteria > Pseudomonadales > Pseudomonadaceae > Aquipseudomonas > Aquipseudomonas baetica_A. The sequence goes on from NZ_JAIHLQ010000017.1 coordinate 10,843, forward strand.
GACTGCATCCAGACTGATCCGCTTGCCGAACGGTACGAATGTCGCCGTATTGCTGTCGCTTGATTGCGCCAACGATGAAGCGCTGCTCAGCACATATCTAAGCTCGACGATCATGGCCTTGCCGTTGCTGCTGCTACTTATCGGCCTCAGTGCCTGGGCAGTGGTAAAACGGGGGCTCGCGCCGCTGCGGGAGTTTCGCAAGGTGGCCGCCATGATCTCTGCTCAGGACCTCAGCCATCGACTCTCGGTGGTCAAGATGCCGCAGGAGCTCAGCGAACTGGCCCATGGCATCAACTTCATGCTGCACCGACTAGACAGCGATGTTCAGCAGTTGTCGCAGTTCTCCGATGACTTGGCCCACGAACTACGAGCACCCATTTCCAACCTGATGGGCAAAGCCCAGGTGACGTTGTCCCGGGAGAGGCCGGCCGAGGAGTACAAAGCGGTTTTGGAGTCCTCCACCGAAGAGCTTGGGCGCGTAGCCCGGATTGTCTCGGACATGCTTTTCCTGGCACAGGTCAGTCATCCCGCTGCGCTGGTCCCGTTTGAGACCATTGCTCTGGAGGATGAAGCCTTGAAGGTCATCAATCTGTTTTCACTGTCGGCGGAAGATAAACAGATCAGCGTGAGCGTTACTGGCAGGGGGTCGACCATTGGTGATCGGTTGATGATTCAGCGGGCAATTTCCAACCTGATGTCCAATGCAATCCGCCATTGCCCAGTAGGCCAAGCCATCACAATCACCATCGAAGTCCATGCCACAGAAGTCTCGCTACATGTAGCCAACCGAGGCGCAGGTATTGAACCTCAACACCTACCGCACTTATTCGATCGCTTTTATCGAGTTGACACTCATCATTCGCGCGCTGGAGGAAGTACCGGGCTTGGTTTAGCCATTGTGAAATCAATCATGAGTTTGCATCAGGGAGTCGCAGAAGTTAATAGCCGCCCGGGTAAGATCACGACCTTCAAGCTGGGTTTTCCAAACATCCATGGACACACCAACTGGTGATACCAACCATTGAAAAAACAGCCCTTATTCACGTCATTCGTTCATTCGTGCGTGTTACGACACACACCAATAATTTGGTATTCAATAGTGTGAAGCTTTCCAGCTGAGTCCTCATAGGTCATTCGAAAAGGTACAATGTTGCAAGAGCGAATTGGTGGGGTCATACTCACCACTTTTGCGATATCAAACTTCATTCTATAGTGATATTTCTGAATTTCCGGAGCGGTCTTGCCTTTTTGCGCAGCGTAGGCGGCCATTGCTTTCTGATTTGCTTCCATGGCGTTGACAACGTTGCGATCACCACGGCTTTCAGCGAATTCTATCGAAGGCAATGATTGCGTCAGTGCAACAATACTTAGTTTTAACAGACTCATAGCAGAGTCTCTTTGAAGTAGTTACAAAGCTGTTAAACTTAAGTACGTTAACGAGGTAAATCTTTATTAATTGTCTAATGAGAATTACTTATTTGTAATTTCCAACCGTTATCCTCACAAGCTCAGTGAAGTAACATAATCAGCCAAGCACAGTGCTTCCCCACCCCGAAGACGATTTTCGTAATCTAATAGAACTGTGATTTTAGAGTGGCATTTGTGTGTTCTGTTTATAAAGTTGTTGCCGATTATTTCACATAACTTCAAAATTCGAGGGATTAAGAGGGCTCATTGATCACGCTTTTCGAGAACATATCCAACACCGCGCAAGGTATGGATTAGCTTGTTGTTGAAAGGATCATCAATCTTGGCCCGAAGCCTTCTCATCGACACTTCAACAACATTGGTGTCGCAATCAGCACTCCGCCCCCAGACAGAGGACATGATTTGCGTGCGCGACAGCGCCGTACCAGTCTGGCGCATCAAGAGGTATAGCAGGGCGAACTCCTTGGTGGTCAGCTCAATCCGCTGCTCGCCTCGGAAGGTCCGGTGTCTACCAAGATCGAGTTCCAGGTCCCCGACACACAGCACGTCGGGCAATGCCGACAATACAGCGCGACGCATCAGAGTGCGTACTCGGGCCAGCAGCTCTGGAAACTCAATTGGTTTGACCATGTAATCGTCCGCGCCTAGGTCGAAACCCTTGATTTTTTCCTCCAGACTACCTTTAACGGTAAGTATCATGATGGGCGAAATAGTGACCTTGCGAATACTTACAAGTAGGCCCCAATCGTCACGTTGCGGTAGGTTTGCGTCAAGCACTACAAGATCATAAGCCTGTTGGCAGACCAAGCGTAAGCCATCGATTCCGCTGGCGACGCAATCAACGATAAATCCGCTTTCGGTCAGCCCCTGGTGCAAATAATGGGCAGTTTTCGGCTCGTCTTCTATTATCAAAATACGCATTTTTCATAAAGTCTCGACACTAAATAATAAATCATCCTTACACACGTATAGAAAATTTTATTTACCGATAAACTTCAACATATTTGCGTTGTACGATTTTAGTCAGTAAGGAGCTATTGCGCGCTGTTGTGGCTCCGTTATGTTATCGACGTCAAACATACAAATATACAAATATACAAATATACAAATATACAAATATACAAATATACAAACATACAAACATACAAACCTACACACTAAGTAGATCTTAGACTAATTGTCCGCGGCAGAGGGGGGATAACAAATTTGTAATTCTTCTGTCACCCTTCTGATAACTGTTCAGCAGTACATTGAGCCTGCAAAAAATCTATGCGTCATAGGATCCTGCGGTCGTGTCGACTTCTGATCGAATTCAGCCGGCAGAAATCGATCAGAAGTCTTTTAGACCATCAAATATTTATGAGTTAACAAAGAAACTGCGCACTTTGGGGGCGTAAATCTCGTTATGCCATCTCGCATTAGAAAAATGTTGTGGGCGGCTGGCCCACCGTCTCGTGTTTCGTCGTTGATGACGGCGTTGCTTCGGGCAACCCACGCCGAGGCTGTGACCAAACCTCAAATAGCATTGACCAATAACCCAAGCCTCGCAGATGCACAGTGGGAAATCCAAACTGCCCAAGCCGGGCAGCAACAGACTGATTTGATCCCCAATCCAGTACTAATAATAGATGCCCAAGCCTTCCGCGAAAATTCGAACACTACCAACGTTAAGCTCCGCCGGACACCGAAAAGGTGCCGCAAAAGTCACGCATGGATTGAGGTCGCATCTAAGAGTAAAGGCATAGTGGCGCTGGAGTCTAAACACTGCCGTAATGACTTGCGCCCCGATGATCGAAGTTTTTTACGGCGTCATGCTTGCACAGCAAGGTCTGATTTCAGCTCAGAGTTCGCACTGTCTGGCGGAACGATGACCAGCATCCGGAAGCGGTTGAACCTGGTGGGCGCTTCAACGCCGATTTTGTTTTTCGGCCGCAAACTAAAAAGCATTTCGTCGGAGGCTAGCCGCACCTATCAGTCTCGTGATATGCACAACGTCGCCGAACCGCGCCTGCGGTACGAAATCCATCTTGCTGTAGACAAGCGCTCGATGGCCCACAGAGAAAAGAAGTTCTTCAGTCAAGTGATCCTTCCCGCCGCACGAAGCGCCAAGGACTCCAACACTAATTTCTTTGAAATATCCAACCGCAAGTTTACGGGTGTTCTGGGCCCTCCGCGCACCCGTATCCAATACCTCGCTTCAGCACAACTACTGGCGTTCAAGGACGAATCGAGCGGATCTACAGCCACGTCACTTACTTGGGGTGCTACCTCATGAAAAAGATTTTCATCAGCGTGGGGTGTCTGGCGGTTTGGCTAGTCGCAGATCGCCAACTAGCTGACGAGAACGTTCAGGGTCACTGGTGCATCCACGAGTTGCACCGCGCTATTGGCGATTTTTTCTTACCTAAAATGTAGTGACACTCCAGTGGCAGTTCGCGCCTGGATACGTCGAGATTTTCCGGAGTACCCATGAATAACAAAGTACCAATTCGCAGTTGGGAAATCACACTCGGCAGCAATCAGTTAATTCTTGCAGTTTCGACTTGGCTTCTATTGTTTAGTAACTGGCCATTTTGGCGTGCTGTCTGGCAAGGCGTGGGAGGCCTACAAGACGGAAACACCATATTCGTGCTTAGCCTGCCTTGGTTCGTGTTGATTTGGCTCTACGTATTACTCAGCGTGATGGCTTGGGGACGATTGATAAAACCTGTGCTAGCTATCGTGTTGCTGGTTGCGGCAGCAACGAGTTACTTTATGAATAGCTATGGCATAGTAATTGATTACAGCATGCTAACGAATGTGATGCAGACGGACAGCTCCGAAGCCACGGAGCTGTTGAACTCGGATCTACTGCTGTGGATGCTGGGCTTTGGTGTTATGCCGGTGCTGGTTATCACTCGAGTCCGTTTGATTCAAAGATCGTGGTCCCGCGCACTTGCTCATCGATTCATGGGGGTGGCGGTAGCGCTCACCTGCTTGGCGATCGTCGTATTTACGCTTTATCAATCCTATGCATCGCTGATGCGTAATCATCGCGAACTCAGGTTGATGTTGGTTCCGTCGAATGTGGTTTCGGCAATTCATGGGTACACGCGTCGCCAGCTAGCAGTTCCCGCCGAATTAAAAACCATTGGTGCTGATGCCCGCCGTGAAGAAGCTACTGCTGGTGTACGCAAACCACGGCTAACGGTACTGATGGTGGGTGAAACCGCCAGGTCCGCGAATTTCTCCCTCAATGGCTATTCCCGGGATACCAATCCGGAATTGGCCAGTCGTGGTGTCTTAAGTTTTACCAATGTCAGCTCATGTGGAACAGCTACGGCCGTTTCCTTACCCTGCATGTTTCTGGATGTGGGTAAAGAAGGCTACAAAGACGGTATGGCGTTGCGCAGAGAAGGACTATTAGACGTGTTGCAGCGGGCCGGCGTATCGGTCCTGTGGAGAGACAATAATTCGGGTTGCAAAGGCATTTGCGACCGAGTACCAAATGAAAAATTGAACAATCAGAAATCGACGGGATTATGTAGAGCTGACGAGTGTTACGACGAAGTCTTATTGCAAGATTTACAAGCCTACTTGGATCAACAGCAGCGGGATTCAATCGTGGTGCTACACATGAAAGGCAGTCACGGCCCATCCTATTCCAAGCGCTATCCACCGGCGTTCGAACGATTCGGTCCCGTTTGCGATAATAATCAACTTGAACGTTGTACGCGCGAAAGCATTGTCAGTGCCTATGATAACAGCCTCGGTTATACGGACTATGTACTTGGGCAAACGATCGACCTGCTAAAGCGTAACGCTGAGCGTTTTGATACGGCGATGCTTTATGTCTCTGATCACGGTGAGTCCCTCGGCGAGAATGGGCTTTACTTGCACGGACTTCCTTATGCCATGGCTCCCAGCGAGCAGACTAGTATCCCCATGGTAATCTGGATCTCCAAAAACATGCAGTCGCGTCAAACCCTCGACTCCCAATGTTTGAAGGATCAGCGAGACGTATCACTGTCCCATGACAACTTATTCCATTCTATATTGGGGTTGATGGGTATTCAAACTACAGCATATCGCCCAGAGCTTGATCTGTTCAGTACCTGCCAGTCCAAAGCGTCAACACCGTTAAAGCTCGCGCAGACATTTGAGCGTCAATCAATGAAAACACCGAAATAAGTGGAGCTGCGAGAAAGATCTAAAATGACCCTATAGTATGAGCATACTTTGATTAGAAGCCATGCAACTAAATACTAATCGTTGCATGGCGCCACTTCTAACTCTTCCTAAAAATCGGCATCCGGGTGAGCTTTTTTTAAGACTATTTAGTCAGCCACATCAAGCATCAAAAAAGCTGCAAAATTCTGCCGAGCTATTTTCTCAATACATTCACCCTGCACGTATAGATAAAATGTATAATTCAGGTGTTTAATTACAGTTTGGTTCGTTAGTGAATGTGCGTGAAACATCGACCGCGCCCAAGACCCCCAAAGTTTTGCGACCAATCAATACGGGGTAGTTCATGTCGCCTCGATCCTTCAGTGAAAACTCTTCCTTATAAATTTTATCACCTATGCACATCGTCATCATGACTACTGGACGATGTTCAGCGCCACCGGCGCCTCGAACCTTTACATTTCTTTCGACGCGTCGCTCGAAGAGTGCGTTACTCACCTTCTTAGTTTTTGTGTCTTTTACTTTAACGTTGAAACGAACCCATTCCTCTCCATTTTTACGGAATCGTTCTAAGTCTTTCGCATCCATCGAGGATGTAAGAGCCCCTGTATCTAACTTTACTTTCACAGCAATATTTTCTGGTAAAAGTATTCCTTCCTCAATCCACCCGTATACCCTTTCTGGATTAGCAGGTGTTGAAAAAGCTGGCTGCGCAACAAGAGCCAAAAACAAAGCCAGCCCAGAATAACTTAAAATATTTCTGACCATTTTAATCGACCCTTTTGATCTGTATCACGACGTATAAACGTTCATCCAGCTTAAATAAATACCACGACTCAGTTAGTGGACCATACCCTCATGATCGTCAGCCAGTTGATCGTGAAAATCAGATCCTTCCATTTGGACGGTAGTATGGCTGATGTGGAACTTATCACTCATAAGGCTGGTTACTTCAGCCAAGATAGCTTGCTCGCTGCGGGAAGCCGAGTCAGCGACAAGATGGACGCTCATAACACTTTTACCACTGGTCAAAGCCCAGATATGCAAATCGTGGATATTCTTGACCCCCTCAATGCCATAAAGCGTTGCCTCTACCTTCTCAATATCGATGCCCTCTGGAACCCCTTGCAGCAATATGTTCATGCTTTCCTTGAGCAATGACCAAGTCCTGGGCAGCACCCAGAACCCGATGCCAGCCGCGACAAGTGAATCAACCCAAGTCCAGCCGGTGAAACGGATCAAAAGAGCTGCGATGATGACGCCAATAGACCCCACCATATCGCTCCAGACCTCTAAATAAGCGCCCTTCACATTGAGGCTTTCCCCACTGGCAGCACTCAGTAGGCGCATTGAAACAAGGTTGACGATGAGCCCGAACACCGCAATGACCAACATGCCAGTCGACTGGATTTCCGCCGGGACTTTAAGTCGCAGATACGCTTCATAAACGATGTACATAGCGACTAAAAACAGCAAGACCGCATTGAAGGTGGCTGCAAGTATTTCAAATCGTGCGTACCCGAAGGTCCGCTTCCTATCCGCAGAGCGTTTGGCTATATGAATAGCGACCAAGGATATCGCCAAAGCCGCAACGTCCGTCAGCATGTGGGCCGCGTCGGATAATAAGGCCAGGCTGCCGGTGACAAAAGCTCCAATGACCTCCGCGACCATAAAGCTTGTCGTCAGGGTGAGTGCGATCCACAGCAACTTTTCGTGACCGGCGCGTACTTGGCCGTGACTGTGTCCTGAACTCATAACCTTTTCCTCAAACGCCGCTCGCTGAAACTCCAACCACCCAGGTAGCACCCTTGCTACGAGTCGATTGCAGGATATAAAGACCAGCTAATACCCAAAACCGTTCCATCTCATGAAACACCCTATTTCAGAATTGGTGCTGGTTCGAGGTATATCCCGATCAAAGCGCGAAATCGCAGCCTTAATCGAACATCTCCTGCAAAAATGATTTTTTGCGGTACGACTGTTGCCCCTGATGCCCACTCTGGTTTTGATGTCCACCATGACTTTGATGGCCGCTCTGGTGGCCACCTTCTCTCCAACCGCCACCGTGACTTCCTCGCTGATCTCCATGAGCTTGGCTATCTCCATGCTGGCTGTAACCGGGTTGTACTGCTGGAGGAGCATTCTGTACGGGTGGAATTGGGTTCTGTGGAAGAAACCTAACGGCCTCCTGTTGTTGGCTGCGCTCGATGATCTTGTCGAGTTCACCTCGGTCGAGCCAAACGCCACGGCATTGAGGGCAATAATCAATTTCGATGCTTTGGCGCTCAGTCATTACGAGGGCAGTATCTTTGCAGATCGGACATTGCATGATTTGATTTCCTTGTGTGGGCATGTAATTGAACACGAAGTCGCAGCTTTCGTATCACCGACGCAGTAGCCGCAGTCCGTTGAATACGACCAGCAGGCTCGCTCCCATATCGGCGAAAACAGCCATCCACAACGTAGCGTGGCCGGACAATGCAAGCGCCAAAAATACAACTTTGATACCCAAGGCCAGTCCGATGTTTTGCTTCAAAACAGAGGCACATCGACGACTCAGGCTAATAAAATCAGCAATCTTGCGTGGGTCGTCATCCATGATGGCGACATCAGCCGTTTCAAGGGCTGTGGCAGTCCCTGCGGCCCCCATCGCAAAACCAATGTCGGCTTGCGCCAATGCTGGAGCATCGTTCACACCATCGCCCACCATGCCAACAGTACCAAAGCGGCGTTTGAGTTCAGCGACGGCGGCTTGTTTATCCTCCGGCATGAGGTTTCCGCGTGCATCCTGTATGCCGAGCTGAGCGGCGATGGACTTGGCGGTTGCAGGGTTGTCACCCGTGAGCATCACCGGTACGACATTCAACGCTTTCAGAGCAGTTACGGCAGCAAAGCTTTCAGGCCTTACGGTGTCAGCCACAGCAAAAATCGCTACTGGACCGCTGGCCGCGCAGAGCACGATTACAGTTTTTCCTGCGTTTTCCAGTAGCGACAATCGGGCCTCAAGGGCCGGCGAGCATACGCCCAACTCTTCAACCAAGCGGTGGTTACCCAGGTGCCACGATTGACCGTCGATATTGCCTTTGACGCCACGACCGTTGAGTACGCCGAAGTCCTCAACCGGCAGAGTCGCCGCATCCGGTTGCTGTAATTTCCATCCGCTGACCAAGGCCTTCGCCACTGGGTGTGTACTGTGTTCGTCGAGGCTAGCTGCGATCTGCAAAGCCATCTCGATGGGCAGATCACCAAACGGCTCGTTATCGGTCAGTACCGGCTTGCCTTGGGTCAAGGTGCCGGTCTTGTCGAGCGCCACAACCTTAAGTAGTCGGCCGCTTTCAAGGTATGCACCGCCTTTAATCAAAATGCCATGCTTGGCAGCCGCGGCTAGCCCACTGACGACGGTAATTGGCGTTGAAACCACCAAGGCACATGGGCAGGCGATCACTAACAGGACCAGGGCCTGATAAAGCCAATCGCCCCAGGTTCCACCGATCAGTACAGGGCCCAAGACAGCGACCAAGAGGGCAAGAACCACTACAGCCGGGGTGTAATAACGTGCAAACTCATCTACAAATCGCTGAGTAGGGGCTCGTTGAGACTGCGCGTCTTGTATGGCTGCCGCGATACGAGCAAGAGTACTTTCTCCTGCTACGGCCGTCACAGTCGCTTCAACCACGCCGTCGGTAACGATACTGCCAGCGTAAAGTGGGTCCCCGACCTGCTTATCAACAGGTAGGCTTTCGCCGGTAATTGGAGCTTGGTCCAGTGCGGCGCGACCTGAGTCTATGCGGGCATCCAAGGGTACTCGCGAACCCGTGCGAACCCGAATACGACTACCAAGTAATACACTCGCCACCGGATGGTCTTTCCAGCCGCCATCAGTCATGACTTCAGCGGTTTCTGGCGCCAACGCGGTCAGCGACTTGATCGCGTTCCGCGCGCGCTCCAGAGAAAGTGCTTCGATAGCCTCAGCAACGGCGAAAAGGAAAACCACCATCGCGGCTTCGGGCCATTTACCGATGATGAGAGCACCAACGACAGCCAACGACATCAGAAAATAGATGTTCAGAGTGAGGTTCTTAACTGCAATCCAACCCTTTTTGAGGGTGGGCAAACCAGCGCTCAGAATGGAAAGAGCCGCAAGCACCATAACCGGCCAAGAACCTTCTTGTCCGGTTGTCCACGCGATGACTTCAGCGGCGATAGCAGCCAGGCCACTGATGGCCAGCAATCCTTTTAGTTTTGCGCTCAGGGCCGGGGGAACCGCCGATGGCGCGGCACCGGCTTCGATCAGGCTCGGCCCCATGTCCAACGCGACTAATGCGGTGACGATTGGCTGCGGATCATCCAAGCGGTGATGCACGGTCAACTCACGATTCAGGAGGTTGAAGTCGAGCCGAACAATTCCGGCCATCGGCTCCAGTCGGTTGCGGATCAAGCGCTCCTCTGTAGGGCAATCCATTTTATCGATGCGGTAGCGAACTCTACTGGTCCCTTTCGGGGCAGGGCTACTCTTAGTAATCGCAACACCATCAGTAGCTTGCGTGCCATGAGCACAGCACGCATCGGCATGATCGTGAGCATGCTCATGCTCATGCTCATGGTCGTGACCATGTTCTTTGTGATGCTTGGGTTCAGCAGCATTAACAGACCCATGTTGATGGTCAGATCCGCAACACTCTTCTTTCTTCTGTACGTGAAGACGGAGGACCGGCTTGAGCTTGTTTTCCTGGTTCATGGTGCTTCTACCGCTTGGGATAATTTCACCATTCAACAGCCTGTACCTACTACAGGGTCAAGCGCCCAATGAAGTTATTTGAAGCTGCTTTCGTGTGCGGATAGCTTGGTCCTCCATGGACATCACCTAATCCTCGGAAGGCAGAAGAGGGTTCAAAAACTTGATTTGAGGTCTCCTATTCGCCTATTTTTGGCTGCAATCTGTCCACAAACTCAGGTAAAAGATGAGATGTGGCCAGATAAAAATTGACTCAGATTTATAAACCAGCTCCGGTGTTATCACCTGACTTAGGCCTCTCGGCAGGCCGTTTATGCCCTGCATCCAATTGTAAGGGCCATTTGCACCGTCTACACTCCAGTCCATGAAACGCTATCTGCGGTTTTGCATCGTCTTCATGATTAGCTTGGCGCTTCCCCTCAGCGGGATGGCGGGCGTTCAGGCACCGACAGAACCATGCCCAATGAAGACGATGGGCATGGCGATAATGGACGACATGGGGATGGACTGCTGCAACGATATGAAAAGCCCTTCCGAGCACGGCAAACCTTGTAAGCCGGGCCAGGAATGCAAGACAGGCGGCATGCTGCAAGTCTCGATCCTCAAGCCTCCTGTAACCGTATTCAGCCCCGTAGTGCTTTACTTCTTCAGCGATTCCCTACCCGTACAGACCCCGTCCGGGGTATGGCGACCGCCTCGCGTTTGATTCCTGTCCCACATTGAGCCTCATTCCGCGTTAGCGGGATGGACTAGCTGCGCGCATGTCTTTTGACGCGTGCAGTGGATGATCACAGGAATCGTAAACATGAACTCCAAGTGCTATTGCACAGGCTGGTCCCTCGTGGCCGGTCTGGCGGCAAGCGTACTGGCATTGCCGAGCTTCGCTGCCGCATTGACACTCGATGAAGCGTTGCGGCTGGCCGAAAACAATGCACCGTCGCTGACCGCACAAGACGCCAAAATTCAAGCTGCCAGCAGCGCGGCTATTCCAGCCGGTGAACTACCTGACCCCAGGCTACTGTTGGGTGTGCAGAACTACCCCATTGGCGGTCCGGATCGCTGGAGCATCGATCAGGACTTCATGACCATGCAAGTGGTCGGGGTCAGGCAAGAAATGCCCAACAGCGACAAGCGCAAAGCGCGCATAGAAGTGGCCGATGCGGCCATTGATCGCGCCGCTGCGGAGCGTCGAGTCGAACGTCTGAAAGTACGCCAGTCCACGGCGTTGGCCTGGATCAATAGCTACTCGGTTGAGCGCAAAGATGCGCTGTTCCAGGACTTCTACAAAGAAAACCGCCTGTTGACCGATACCGTCAGGGCCCAGATTGCCGGTGGCCGCGCTCAACCCGCCGATGCGGTGACGCCTAAGCAAGAAGCGGCTCAACTGGCGGAGCAACAGGACGATCTGATTCTCCAGAGAGCGCAGGCCCGAGCAGCCCTCAAACGCTGGATTGGCTCCGCCGCCAACGACAAGCCTGTGGGCAGCTTGCCGCATTGGCCCGTCGATACCTCCGGCTACGCCCATAAACTGCAACACCACCCCGAGTTGGCAGCGTTTGCGCCGATGACCCGCGAAGCGCAAGCCAAGGTTCGTGAAGCCGTGTCGGAGAAGCAGTCGGACTGGAGCTGGGAGCTGGATTATCAGCGTCGCGGCCGTGAGTTTGGCGATATGGTCAGCGTGCAATTTTCCTGGGAGCTGCCGCTGTTTCCTGACTCGCGCCAAAACCCCAAAATCGCAGCCAAACAGGCTGAACTCAGTCAGCTTGAGGCCGAGCGCGAAGCTCTGTCACGCGAGCACACTCAGCAACTAGAGAGCGAACTGGCCGACTATGAGCGCCTGAATCGTGCCGTGCGCCGAAACCAGGAAAGCCTGTTGCCGCTGGCCAAGGAAAAGGTCGAACTCAGCATGGCCAGTTATCGCTCGGGCAAAGGCGATTTAAACGCCGTTGTTGCTGCCCGACGTGAACTCATCGAGGCCCGCCTCAAACAGATCGACGTGGAAGAGCAGCGAGCGCTGACCAGTGCGCGGTTGTATTTTGCTTATGGGGAGTCCAGCCAATGAGCCTTAAAAAAGGGAACGGGGCATTGCTGGTTGGCATCTCGCTGGCCTTAGGTGTTGCCGGTGGTTACTGGTTGGCGCATCAGCGTATGAGTGGACTACCAAATACCACACAAGAGCAGAGCCTCAATTCACCGGGCGAACGCAAAGCACTTTATTGGTACGACCCCATGTACCCGCAACAAAAGTTCGATAAGCCGGGTAAGTCTCCCTTCATGGACATGCAACTGGTCCCGCAGTACACCAGCAGCGCAGGGGACCGAGCGACCGTCAGTATCGATCCAAGTCTGACCCAAAATCTCGGCCTGCGTTTTGCGACAGTCAGCCGTGCGATCTTTGATTCCAGCCTCGACGTGACAGGTGTGTTGGGATTCAACGAACGTGATGTCGCTGTGATTCAGGCGCGCACCCCTGGCTTTGTGGAGCGGGTCTATGCCCATGCTCCCGGCGATGTACTCAAAGCCAACGCGGCGCTGGCGGATGTTCTGGTGCCTGAGTGGGCCGCTGCCCAGACAGAGTTCCTTGCCCTGAAACGCAACGGGGATGCTGCCCTGTTGGATGCGGCCCGACAACGACTGCGGCTCACAGGGATGCCGGCAGCACTGATTACCGATGTAGAGCGTGGCGGTAAGGTTCAGCCCTACCTGACGCTGACCAGCCCCATTGCCGGTGTACTGCAAGAATTGAACGTACGTGCGGGAATGACCGTGGCGACTGGCGATACTCTGGCACGCGTCAATGGCTTGAGCAGTGTCTGGCTAGCCGTGGCCGTTCCAGAATCGGATGCCGGATCAATCACCGTGGGGCAGGCGGTCGAAGCGCGCCTGCCAGCTTTCCCAGGGACAATACTCAACGGCAGGGTCAGCGCGATTTTGCCCGAGACCAATCCGGACAGCCGCACTCTTCGCGTACGTGTCGAGTTACCCAATCCGGACGGACGCCTCAGACCGGGTTTGACAGCGCAGGTACACCTGAATCGTTCGACCGAGCAAAGTGTGTTGTGGGTGCCGAGCGAAGCGGTGATTCGCACGGGCCGACGTGCCTTGGTGATGCTCGCCGCAGACGCCGGCCGCTACCGTCCCGTGGCGGTGCAACTCGGGCAGGAAAGCGATGGCAAGACGGCGATATTGAAAGGTCTGGAAGAAGGCCAGAAAGTGGTTACCTCTGGCCAGTTCCTGCTCGACTCGGAGGCCAGTCTTAAGGGCATCGTTGCAAGCTCGGAGGAAGAGTCACCACCCAGCGCAGCAGCCTCCAGCTTTCATGAAGCGGATGGGCAGATCGTTGAGATCAACGACAAAGAAGTCACGCTCGCCCATGGTCCTTTCAAAACGCTGGGTATGCCTGGCATGACGATGACGTTCCCACTCGCCAACCCGGCGCTGATGCAGGGCTTCAAAACGGGTGACAAGGTTCGGGTTGCGGTGAGTCAGACCGACGATGGCCTGCGTGTTGAGCGCCTGGAAAAATCGGGGAGCCAGCCATGATCGCTGCCCTGATTCGTTGGTCAGTGGCCAACCGATTCCTGGTGCTACTGGCGACGCTGTTTGTCACGGCGTGGGGCATTTGGTCGGTGCAGAGCACGCCCATCGATGCACTGCCAGATCTCTCGGATGTTCAGGTGATCATCCGCACCCCTTTTCCGGGACAAGCGCCGCAGATTGTCGAGAACCAGGTGACCTATCCGTTGGCCACCACCATGCTCTCGGTGCCGGGTGCCAAGACGGTGCGTGGCTATTCCTTCTTCGGTGACAGCTTCGTTTACGTGCTGTTCGAAGACGGCACTGACTTGTACTGGGCGCGCTCGCGGGTGTTGGAGTATCTGAGCCAAATACAAAGTCGGTTGCCGGCCAGCGCCAAGCCGGCGTTGGGACCGGATGCGACGGGGGTGGGCTGGATCTATCAGTACGCACTGGTGGATCGCAGTGGAGGACACGATCTGGCGCAGCTACGCGCACTTCAGGACTGGTTCCTCAAGTTCGAACTCAAGACCCTGCCCAACGTTGCAGAAGTAGCCACCGTGGGTGGCATGGTCAAGCAGTACCAGGTCCAGCTTGATCCGCTCAAACTGGCCAGCCTCGGTATTACTCAGGCTGAGGTGACCGAAGCCATCGGCAAGGCCAACCAGGAAACCGGTGGCGCGGTGCTGGAGATGGCAGAGACCGAGTTCATCGTGCGTGCTTCCGGCTACCTGAAGACGCTCAATGACTTTCGGGCGATCCCGCTCAAGCTGGCTTCGGGAGGAGTGCCAGTAACCCTTGGCGATGTCGCCACGATCCAGTTGGGACCGGAAATGCGGCGTGGCATTACTGAACTCGACGGCGAAGGCGAGACCGTCGGCGGCGTGGTGATTTTGCGCAGCGGCAAGAATGCTCGCGAGACCATTGCCGCGGTCAAGACCAAACTCGACGAACTGAAAAGCAGTCTGCCGGCCGGGGTGGATATCGTCACCACCTACGACCGCAGTAAGCTGATCGACCGCGCCGTGGAAAACCTCAGCCACAAGCTCATCGAAGAGTTCATCGTTGTCGCGTTGGTGTGTGGGATCTTCCTCTGGCACCTGCGCTCATCTCTGGTGGCGATCATTTCGCTGCCGGTGGGGGTGCTGATTGCCTTCATCGTCATGCGCTACCAGGGCATCAACGCCAACATCATGTCCTTGGGCGGGATAGCCATCGCCATCGGCGCCATGGTCGATGCCGCCGTGGTGATGATCGAGAACGCCCACAAGAAGATCGAGGCATGGCACGCGGCCAATCCGGGGGAAGAACTGAAGGGTGAACGTCATTGGCATGTAATGACCGAAGCGGCGGCAGAGGTAGGCCCGGCGCTGTTCTTCTGTTTGTTGATCATCACTCTGTCTTTCATTCCGGTGTTCACCCTGGAAGCTCAGGAAGGACGGCTGTTCGGTCCTTTGGCTTTCACCAAGACCTACGCCATGGCCGCAGCGGCGGGATTGTCAGTGACCTTGGTGCCGGTGCTGATGGGCTACTGGATTCGTGGACGAATTCCCAGTGAACATCAGAACCCGTTGAACCGGTGGTTGATTCGGATCTATCAGCCAGCCCTGGACGCAGTCTTGCGTCGACCAAAGATCACGCTGCTGGTGGCACTATTGGTTTTTGTCAGTGCGCTATGGCCAATGTCTCGCTTGGGTGGCGAGTTTCTCCCCCCGTTGGACGAGGGCGACCTGCTCTATATGCCTTCAGCTCTGCCGGGATTGTCAGCGCAGAAAGCGGCACAACTGCTGCAACAGACTGACCGTCTGATCAAGACCGTGCCTGAAGTCGAACACGTCTTCGGTAAGGCGGGGCGCGCTGAAACCGCCACCGACCCCGCACCGCTGGAGATGTTCGAAACCACGATCCAGTTCAAGCCGCACGAGCAATGGCGTCCAGGCATGACCCAGGAAAAGTTGGTGGAAGAACTGGATCGAGTGGTACGAGTCCCTGGGCTGACGAATATCTGGATACCACCGATTCGTAACCGTATCGACATGCTGGCTACGGGGATCAAGAGTCCCATCGGAGTGAAAGTTGCCGGCACCAACCTGACGGAGATCGATGCCGCGACTCAGGCGGTTGAGCGAGTGGCCAAGGACGTGCCCGGCGTCAGTTCGGCTCTGGCCGAGCGTCTGACCGGTGGTCGCTATATCGATGTGGATATCGACCGCAAAGCCGCCGCCCGCTACGGACTGAATATCGCCGATGTGCAGTCCATCGTGGCCGGCGCTATCGGCGGTGAAAACGTCGGCGAGACCATTGAAGGGCTCGCACGCTTCCCGATCAACGTGCGCTATCCACGGGAGTGGCGTGACTCGCTCGGCGCCCTGGAGCAATTGCCGATCTATACCCCGCTAGGTAGCCAGATCACCCTCGGCACAGTGGCGAAGGTCAAAGTCACGGACGGTCCACCGATGCTCAAGAGCGAGAACGCACGACCTTCGGGCTGGGTGTACGTCGATGTGCGGGGGAGGGACATTGCGTCGGTGGTCGCTGATCTACGACGGGTCGTCAATGAGCAGGTCAAGTTGCAGCCCGGCATGAGCCTGAGCTACTCAGGGCAGTTCGAGTTTCTCGAAAGGGCCAACGCACGACTCAAACTGGTGGTGCCTGCCACGCTGTTGATCATCTTCGTGCTGCTCTACCTGACTTTTGCCCGCTTCGATGAGGCCTTGCTGATCATGGCCACTCTGCCATTCGCTCTCACGGGCGGGGCATGGTTCCTCTATCTGTTGGGGTTCAACCTGTCAGTCGCCACCGGGGTCGGCTTTATCGCCTTGGCCGGTGTTTCCGCCGAGTTTGGCGTGATCATGTTGCTCTACCTGAAGAACGCCTGGGCCGAACGTGAAGACCTCGGCGACAGCACTGAGCTCGGTCTGGTTGCGGCGATTCGTGAAGGCGCCGTGCAGCGTGTTCGACCCAAGGCCATGACCGTGGCCGTCATCATTGCCGGCTTGTTACCCATCTTGCTGGGCAGCGGGACCGGCAGCGAGGTGATGAGCCGCATTGCTGCGCCCATGGTAGGCGGCATGGTCACGGCACCCTTGCTTTCCCTGTTTGTCATTCCGGCAGCCTATCGCCTGATGCGTCGCCGGCACCTCTCCGTTGAAACCGTCAAACCTGAAGGAAGTGTCGTATGAAACTGACCCTGATTGCAGTTGCCAGCACCGTAGTAGCGTTGTCTTTTTCTGCCCTGGCAGAGGACATGCCGGGTATGAAGATGGACGGTATGGAGAGCAAGCAGATGACTGAGGAAACAAAGCAGGCTCCAGTCGCGAATGCCGATGGAACGATCAAGGCTATCGATACTGTGAAGCATACGGTGACTATCTCTCACGGCGCTGTGCCTGCCGTGCGATGGCCGCCGATGACCATGGTCTTTTCCGTAACGCAAGATAAGTTGACAGGGCTGACGGCCGGAGACCGTGTATCTTTTTCCTTCCTGATAGAGGGTGGTAGAGCTACGATTGTGTCCATTCAAAAGTGAAACAGCGGTGGTGAAAGTGGCCGGCGCGCTTGTCGAGCCGACCATTATCACTAAATCTGCAGGTCAGAAAAATGTACGCCTCGTTTTGAGTCGCGAGCAGTCGAGATGCGACGAAGTTGAGGCCGGTCTCTGTTGGGCTTCTTTTCCTTCCCTTTGGCGAATATCTTTCTGACCAGACCAATGGCTGCCGTTGACCCATTTCCGTCCGATGTGGTGCTCGAACGTGAAACAGCGGGCGTGTAGTCGAGCTTTTAGCTGACATCTTTGCCGATGCGCCGGAGAGTGCAGCCGCTCGTCGCAATAACCGGCAGGAATGGCCTCTATGCACGGTTATCCAGTGACTGGATCTGCTCTGCGCGCGAGCATAATGATGCGTCTTCTCTAATTACGAAATGAGAACCGGACGATCATGAGTGGGAGCGAGCGCTGGATAGTCAAATGCCAGGATACTGAGGATGGTAGCGGTGATGTCATCGTTGATTTACCCCCAGAACTGCTTGCCAAAATGGGAGTAGGTGTGGGGGACGATCTGACGATTACGGTAGCGGACGGCGCAATAGTGCTGAAGCCTACGCATGGAACAACATCAGTGCAGCCCGTGTTTGCTGGAGTCCTGCTTGATGAAGCTTATCATGCCTACCGCATCCGGCTGGAGGCGTCTCTTAATATCCCCTCAAACGCCTCTGACCAGGACATTCACGACATTATCGTAGCTGGCTTCTCGGCCAGCCTGATCCAGTCGCTTTGCGACGTTGGAACTATAAGTCCGGAAGAACGCGACAGAATTATTCCACTCAAAATGCTCAAAACAAAATTGGTCAGCAATCAGCTTTTAACGGTGGATGAGAGTGATCGCCTGTTCCGCTTTGCACATATTACCGCCATGGCCGATGTGATCTTCGGGGACGCAGAGAAGGCCAAACAATGGCTTTCCAAACCGAAATCCCGGTTTTCGGGTAAAAGTCCAACAGCGATGCTCACTACAACTCACGGCACACATCGGGTCGAACAAATGCTGATTGAGGTAAATGAGGGCATGTCATTTCGATCTAACCGCAGCTAAGTAGAACCATCACAATTGGGTACGCGCCCCCAAGGGCATTTTTGTCAAAATATTCATTCAGCTGGCATGCTCCGTTAAGCCGTTTACCCCTGAGTTCACTGAGCCGGTGGTGTCACAATATTTTGTTCGGCTGCAATCTCGACTTTAAAAAGGCTCCCGCGGGTAGTGTCAAACTATGTTGTTATAAACTCATCCCGTCATTCGGATATCGTTATGCGTTGTGTCAATCTATGTTGTAAAAATGGCATCGCGGCAGGTTCCGTAAACGACTGATTTTATTGGTTTCCGTGTGTCAAACTATGATGTTGGGCACCAACCCAAAAAAATCGCAGCTTCGGCTGCGATTTTTGTATCTGATTCGAGGGTATCCATGGATCGCTTCCAGGAAATGCAAATCTTCGCCGTCGTCGCCAAGGAGCAAGGCTTTTCCGCCGCCGCACGGCATCTGGGCCTGTCCGCCGCCAGCGTCACCCGTGCTGTGGCCGCACTGGAGCAGCGCATCGGTACGCAATTGCTGATTCGAACCACGCGCAGCGTGCATTTGAGCGAGGCGGGGCAGAGGTATCTGGAGGACTGTCGCAGAATTCTCGCCGAGGTGCAGGAAGCCGAGGATTCGGCTGCCGGCAGTCACGCCCAGCCCCGTGGGCAATTGACGGTGACGGCGCCGGTGTTGTTTGGCGAGTTGTTTGTCACGCCGGTGATGGCCGGTTATCTGGCGCAGTATCCGGACGTTTCGATCAATGCCCTGTTGCTCGATCGGGTGGTGAGCATGGTTGAGGAGGGTATCGATGTCGCGGTGCGCATCGGTGAACTGGCGGACAGCAATCAGCATGCGATTCGCGTGGGCGAGGTTCGGCGGGTGGTTTGTGGTTCGCCGCAATACCTGGCCGATCATGGTCGTCCCACGCATCCTCAGGCGTTGGCCGGTTTGCCCGTGGTGGCGACTTCGGCCACCGGCCAGATACGCACATGGCCGTTTCTCGACGGTGGCGAACCATTGATCGTGCGCCCGGAGCCGCGTCTGATAGTCACCGCCAATCAGGCTGCGATCACGGCCGCGTGTCTGGGCTTGGGGCTGACCCGAGTGCTTTCCTATCAAGTGGCCAACAAGGTCGCGGCAGGCCAACTTGAGATCGTCCTCGCCGAGTTCGAACTGCCGCCGCTGCCGATCCATGTGGTGTATCAGGGCGGGCGCAAGGCGCCGGCGCGGGTGCGCAGTTTTGTTGATTTCACGGTAAATGCTCTGCGTGAGCATCCGGGGCTGAAAAATGCCGCTTTATTGCATGAGAAGAAATAATCGATTGCAAATGCTGGTGATTCTGTTGCTTCAAGGATAGGTAGAAGATGGGCTCCATCAGCGCTGCCACCCTTGGGCGGTGCGATTATCCAGCGGAGTCGACCATGCAACCGATCAAACTCTACAACTTCCCTCGTTCCGGCCATGCTCACCGTGTCGAGCTGATGCTGTCGCTGTTGCACCTGCCGACGGAGCTGATCTTCGTCGATCTGGCCAAAGGCGAGCACAAACAGCCGGCGTATCTAGCGATCAACAGTTTCGGTCAGGTGCCGGCCATTGATGATGAGGGTGTGGTGCTGGCGGATTCCAACGCGATTCTGGTGTATCTGGCGCAGAAATACGGCAATGGCCGCTGGCTGCCAAGCGATCCGGTGGGCGCCGCACGGGTGCAGCGCTGGTTGTCGGTGGCGGCCGGGCCGATCGCTTTTGGTCCGGCGGCGGCCCGGTTGATCACGGTATTCGGGGCGAAACTCAATGCTGAAGAACTGATCGAGCGTTCGCACAATCTGCTCAAGATGATGGATGTCGAGTTGGGCAAGACGCCGTATCTGGTGGGCGACGAGCCGACCATCGCCGATGTCTCGGCTTACAGCTACATCGCCCATGCACCGGAGGGCAATGTGTCACTGGACGATTACGCCAACGTGCGCGCCTGGTTGGCACGGATCGAAGCCTTGCCTGGTTTCGTCGGTATGCCGCGCACCGTCGCCGGTCTGCAAACCACAGTCTGATTCTCATTAGCCACACTGTGCCGACGGCGCAGGGGAGAGGTCGTGATGGAACGTTCACCTTGGCACGCGGGCGAGCGGCAACTGCAAGAGCATGTGGGTGTGGCCGAGCGCATGGAAGCATTCGGGCGTAAGGTCATTCGTACCTGGATGCCGGACCAGCACCGTGAGTTCTATCAGCAATTGCCGTTCATGTTGTACGGCGCAGTGGATGCCGAGGGGCGTCCTTGGGCCAGCGTGCTGGAAGGTGCGCCGGGGTTCGCCCATTCGCCCGATCCGCAGCGCCTGCAATTTGCCAGCCTGCCCGCCGATGATGATCCGGCGCCGATTCGTCATGGAGAGCCGGTCGGTTTGCTCGGCATCGAATTGCACACCCGTCGGCGCAACCGCCTCAATGGTCACGTCGCTAATCTTGAGGCAAGCGGTTTCGACGTGACGGTGGATCAGGCCTTCGGCAACTGCCCGCAGTACATTCAGTTGCGCCAGTTTCAGCGGGTGCCGCTGACTGATCCCGCGTCGCGGCCGGCGCGGCATCTGGATGTGCTGGACGACGCGGGCGCCGCGTTGATCGCCAGCGCCGACACGTTCTTTATCGCCAGTTACGTCGATGTCGATGGCCAGCGATCAGTGGACGTTTCCCACCGTGGCGGTCAGGCCGGTTTCGTACGCGTAGAAAGCAATCGCCTGACCATCCCGGATTTTGCCGGCAACCTGCACTTCAACACCCTCGGCAATCTGCTGCTCAACCCCAAGGCTGGCTTGCTGTTCATCGACTTTTCCACAGGCGATTTGCTGCACCTGAGCGGTCGTACGGAAATCGTCCTCGATGGGCCACAGATCGAGGCTTTCCAGGGGGCTGAACGGCTGTGGACATTTGATGTGGAAAAACTGGTTCGGCGCCCGGCAGCGCTGGCCTTGCGCTGGCGCTTCGACGGCATGTCGCCCACCAGTCTGCTGACCGGCAACTGGGCCGAGGCCGATGCGCGTTTGCAGGCGCAGGCGTTGGGTAACCGTTGGCGGCCGCTGCGGGTGGCGAAGATCGAGGCAGAAAGTCGCAACATCCGCTCCATTTACCTGGAGCCGGACGATGGCGCCGGTTTGCCGGTGTTTCTCGCGGGTCAGCATCTACCGCTGCGTTTTACTCTCGATGGCGAGGTGCACATCCGCACTTACAGCCTGTCGAGTGCGCCATCGGATGGTTTTTACCGGATCAGTGTGAAGCGCGAAGGCCGCGTGTCGAGCCATTTGCATGAGCAGATCCAGGTGGGTGACGTGTTGGAGGCGCGAGCGCCGCAAGGGCATTTCACCGTGGCGCCGCTGGAACGGCGGCCGCTGGTGCTGTTGGCGGCCGGGGTCGGCATTACGCCGATACTGTCGATGCTGCGCGAGGTGGTTTATCAAGGTTTGCGCACGCGCAGAATTCGTCCGACGTGGTTGCTGCAGAGTTCGCGCAGCCTGGCCGATCAACCGTTTCGCAAGGAACTGGACCGCTTGTTGGACAGTGCGGGCGATGCGGTGCGGGTGCTGCGTTTGCTCAGTCAGCCGGAAGAGGACGCGCACGAAGGTGAAGATTTTGATCTGCACGGGCGCATCGATGACGCGGTGTTGAGGAATCTGCTGGCGGTTGAGGATTACGATCAGATCGACTTTGTTCTGTGTGGCCCCGGCGCTTTCACCCAAGGTCTGTACGACAGCTTGCGCGAACTGGATGTGCGCGATGCACAGATTCACGCCGAGACTTTCGGCCCGTCGACCCTGAAGCGGCGTGCCGATGCGGACGCCATCACGATTGCGCAGCCCCCGGCCGCCACCACCTCCGTGCCCGTGGTGTTCGAACGCTCGGCCAAGGAGGCCCGTTGGCAACCGGACGGTGGCAGTTTGCTGGAACTGGCGGAAAGTCGCGGATTGCGTCCGGAATTCAGTTGCCGTGGTGGTTCGTGCGGTACCTGCAAGACCCGGTTGGTCAGCGGTGCGGTGAATTATCCACAGCCCCCCGCCGATATCCCGGAAGAGGGACAGGTGCTGATTTGCTGTGCGGTGCCGGCGCAGAGCGAGCAACCGCTGGTGCTGGATCTTTAAACCCGATCCCCCACTCGCCACAGAGGAGATATGTTTCAACCGAAAGTCAGGCGTAGGACAGCGATTTTTCTTCCAGCAATTCCTGATAAAGCGTCGTCCACTTGCGGCCCATTTCATCGGCTGTGAATAACTGCCGGTAACGGGCCTGCGCCTTCACCCCCATCTCTGCTGCGCGCAGCGGGTTTTCCCACAGGGTGCGCATTGCCTCGCGAAATGCCTGTGGATGACTCGGCGGCACCACCAGTCCCGTCTCGTTGTGGATGTTGATGTAACTGGTGCCGGTGCCGATCTCGCTGGAGATCATCGGTTTGCCGTACATCGCGCCTTCCAGCAGCGAGATGCCGAACGCTTCGGAGCGCAGGTGTGACGGGAAGACAATCGCGTAGCTCAATTGCAGCAACGCGACCTTGTCTTCATCGCCCAGGCGTCCGAGGAAATGAATGTTGCGCAGGCCCAGCGCTGCTGCCTGGGCGTGCAGTGCCTGCTCCAGCGGCCCGGCGCCGACGATGACCACCGGATAGTCCACATCTTTCATGGCGTCGAGCAGGATGTGCAGGCCTTTGTAATAGCGCATCACCCCGACGAACAGGAAAAACTTATCCCCAAGCTTTTGGCGCCAGTGGTCCATCCGCTCACTGTCCGCCTGTGGATAACCTGCTTTGTTCAAGCCGTAGGGAATCACCCGGGTCTTGTCCCGAAACTGCTGCAAGACATCGCTGGTGTGCAGGTAATTGGGCGAGGCCGCGACAATGCGGTCGGCGCTGGCGAGGAAGCGGTTCATCAGTGGTCGGTAGAGTTTGAGCAGGTGTTTTTGACGAATGATGTCCGAGTGGTAGGTGACCACGCTGGGTTTCTTGATGGCGCTGGCGAAATGCACCAGGTCCATGAACGGCCACGGGAAGTGATAATTGACCACGTCAGCCTCGGCGGCCAACTCGCGAAACTGTTTGAACACACTCCAGGAAAAACCGGTCGAGGCGAACTGGATGTCGAGTTTGGCGCGGTGCACTTCGTGCTGACCCAGATGCACCACCGGCGGATTCGGGTCGGCGCTGAGCGTCAGCACCTGGCCGTCGATACCGTGTTGGGCGCCGCTTTCGCAGAGCTGGAAGATCACTTGCTCGATGCCGCCGACCGAATCAGGCAGGTACGTCTTGAAAAAATGAAGAACTCGCATTCAACCTCCCATGGCCTGGCGGTAGGCACCGGCCGTAGCCTGTGCACAACGTTCCCAGGAAAAAAGCCGTGACTGCTGTAATCCGGCTTCTCGGCATGCCTGCCAATGTGCTTGATCGTCGATCAGTCGGCTCATCACGTCACGCAAGCCGTCTGCATCGTCAGCTTCAATATAGTTGCCGGCAGCGCCCGCCACTTCCGGCATCGCCGAAGCGCGGGTGATCACCACCGGCGTGCCGCTGGCCATCGCTTCCAGCACGGGCAGGCCGAAGCCTTCGTACAGCGACGGAAAAATCAGCGCACGGGCGCCGGCCAACAATTGCGCGACTTGTTCATCGGGCAGATAACCGAGCAGGCACACATGCCCGCTGGCCAGGGCCTGACGCAGTTCGTCGCTGAACTGTTCACGCTGCCAACCGGCCATGCCGACGATCAGCAGCGGAAAACGCTCACGCACGGCGTTCGGCAGCAGGGCATGGGCGCGCAGGGCCAGGCCCAGGTTTTTGCGCGGCTCAAGAGTGCCGACACACAGGAAGTACTCACGCACCTGGACCGCATGGGCCTTGAGCACGGCGTCGAGGGTGTGCGCCTCACGCGGATGGAAACGCTCGGAGACACCCAGCGGCGCCACGATAAAACGCTCGGCCGGCAGCCCGAAATGTTCCTGAGCTTCGTCGGCAATGGCCTGCGAGTCGGTCAGAATCAGCCGCGCTTGCTGTACGCCAGCCGCCAGTCGCCGTTCGATTTCCTTGAGTCGCGCAGGTGGCTGAGTGTCGGGAAAATGCAGGTGCGTCAGGTCGTGCAGGGTGATCACGGTCGGACCGTCGAAGGCCAGGGGCCACAGGCTCGGCTCGTGATACAGGTCGATGCCTTGGGTGCGGCCCTGATCGAAGCGTTTTTGTTCCAGCCAGCGCCGCGCCTGATAAGCCCCGGGAATCTGCCGCAGCAGTGGGGTCAACCGCGAATAGCCGGGCATGGCCGCTTCCGGCAGCGCTGAACTCCAGCCCCAGCCGTGAAACAACGTCACTTCAACATCGGGTTCGTTGCGCAAGGCGTTGACCAGTTCGGCGACGTAATGGCCGATACCGGTGCGCGGCGCCTGGAGAATCCGTGCGTTAAGGGCAATGCGCATGTTGCCTCGCTTGCGCCGCTGGCGCCTGCTGCACATTGCGCACGCTGCGTTCGGCCAGTTGCGCGCTGGCTTCGCGCCAACCGATCCATTGCCAATCGGCCACGTCGCGGGCGGCAGGGAACTGTCCGCTGCGCTGGAAGGTGTTGATCAGGTCGGCGAGGCTTTGCGGTTCCTGCAGATCGAAGTACGCCATGAACTCGCCGCCTATTTCGCGGAACACCGCAATGTCACTGCCCATCGCCGGCAAGCCGCGCTGCATGGCTTCCACCAGTGGCAGGCCGAAGCCTTCAACGAACGAGGGGAACACCAATGCACTGGCGTGGGCGTAAGCGTGTTCGAGGCTGGTGTCGTTCAGATCGTTGAACATGAACAGTCGCCGGTTCAACTCGGGATGATTGCGCACCCGGGCGAGCAGGGCGTCGCACTTCCAGCCAATGCGCCCGGCAATGCACAGTCGCGCGGTCGAGCCGGCGGCCCAGGCGCGGTCGAAGGCGTCGAGCAGGTATTCGTGGTTCTTGCGCGGTTCGATGGTGCTGACCATCAAAAACACCGGCTCAGGATTGGCGAACAGCCGTTGCAGGGACGGGGCCACGGCGGCCTTGGCGCTGTGCAGATCCAGTTCGGAACCGAGGTGGAAGTAATCGAACCAGTGTTTGTCGGTTCGTTCTGCACCGATCCGGCGCTGTAGTTCTTCGCGCACTTGATCGCGCACGGTGGCGGAAATCGCCATGTAGCCGTCGGCGGTTCGGGTGATCCAGTCGAACCACTCACTGAAGACCTGCACCAGCCGCGTGTCGTAGAACTGCGGATGGGTCAGGGGGATCAGGTCGTAGATCACCGCAATGATCCCTACACCCTCGCGTTTGAGCCGTTCTACAGGGCTGAAAAAATCCGAATGCCAGGACGAATCCAGTAACACCAGTTGGTCGCCGGTTTGATGCTGCAAGGGTGAACAGCGTTTTGGCAGTTGGGTCCGATTGATCGCCCCGATAAAACGTAACGGCAGGCCAAATACACCGAAGGCCGTCAAACGATACGAGACATACAGTGAGCGTCGCGCCAGTTTTGCTGTGCACTGGGCGTCGAGTCGTTGATGCCATTGCCCGAACCGATGGGCCATGCGTTCCAGGCGTTCGCCGAAACTGGCCAAGGCGTTGAACAGCGGGGTGTCCAGAGGTGCCAGGTGCTGTACACGGTAGAGTTGGCCGCGAAGCAGAATGACTGGCACGCATTCGACGCCCTCGGCACTCGAAGGCAATTGCTTGATGACGTTGCGCACCACTCGCTGGATGCCCGAGTTGACCTTCGGGTGTTTGAACACATGGGTGCATTCCACCAGCAAGCGGGTCATGGCGCGCGCTCGGCAAGTCTGGCTTCGGTATCACGGGTAATCGTGGTTTGGGCGTTGAGCCACGAACAGCCGACGAAATCTTCCTGACGATTGTTGATGACGTGAAATACCAGGCCGTAGTCCCGCCATTCGAAGTTGCGATCCAGATGAGAGTCCAGACGCGACAGGCTCAGCGACACCGAATAGTTGCCCTTGCCCAGGCCCATGATGAACGCAAAGCGGTAGGTGAAGCGTTCGCCGGCACGCAGATCGGTCAGTGCCTTGTCCTGGCGATGGGTGTTGATGCCGTACATCATCTGGCCCAGACGATCCTTGAGGATGAAGCCCAGCACCAACCGCTCAATGTCCTTGCGCACCTCAACCTGGACTTCCAGCACCACCGGTTGACCGACTTCGGCGGCGTCGATGCTGTGATCCTGTTCATCCAGTAAGCGCACGCCAAGAATGGCGGCTTCACCGGTACCCGACACGGTCTGCACTTCGCCGCCGGCGAGCATTTCCTGACGCACGACCTGGCCTTCGCGCTCGGCCATCAGCGCGTTGTAATAATCGAGCACCACTTCCGGTTTGTCGTACATGGCCATGCGGCCATCCTTGAGCAGGATCGCCGAGTCGCAGATCGATTGAATGGCTGAGCGATCGTGAGACACGATCAACAGGGTGGTACCGGCCTTGCGAAAGCTGCGAATGCGCTCGAAGCTCTTGTGCTGGAAGTAGGCATCGCCCACTGACAGCGCTTCGTCGACGATCAGGATGTCCGGTCGGCGGGCGGTGGCGACGCTGAACGCCAGGCGCATCTGCATGCCGCTGGAGTAGGTACGCACCGGGTGGTCGATGGCATCGCCAATCTCGGCGAAGTACTCGATTTCGGGCATCAGCGCTTCGATTTCTTCAAGCTGCATGCCCAGCAACTGCCCGGCCATGATCGCGTTCTGGCGACCGGTAAAGTCCGCGTGAAAGCCCATGCCCAGTTCCAGCAATGCCGCCACCCGGCCTTCGATTTCGATCTTGCCACCGGTGGGTTGCGTGGTGCCGGTGATCATCTTCAACAAGGTACTTTTGCCGGCACCGTTGGCGCCGACAATGCCCACCGCTTCGCCGGGTGCGATCTCGAATTCGACGTCTCGCAGCACCCAGTGCTGATGGTGGCGCAGGGGCGAGAACGGAATCAGCCACTCGGCCAGGCGCGCCCAGCGGTTGGGGTATTGCTTGTAGGCCTTGCTCAGGCCGGTCACACGGATATGCCCCATCAGAGTTCATCCACCATTTCGCCGACGCGCTGGCGGAACAGCCGCAGGCCGATGACACATAGCAACGCGCCCGCGACGAAGATCGGCAGCAGCGAACTCCAGACCGGCCACTGCCCGTAGAGGAACAGATTCTGATAGCTGGCGATCAGGTTGGTCAGCGGGTTGAGCTGCAACAGACGCTGAACCCATTCCGGAAGGATGCTGATCGGGTACACGATCGGTGTGAGCCAGAACCAGAATTGCAGGCAGATCGCGAAGAGCTGGCCGACATCACGGAAGAACACGTTGAGTACGCCAAGCACCATTCCCAGGCCGGCACAAAACATCATTTGCAGGATGATCAGCGGCAACAGCGCCAGCAAGGCCATGCCCGGCCATCGCCCGGAGACCAGCAGAAAGCCCAGAAACAGACCGATGATGATCGCGAAGTTGATCCCGGCATTGATCAGCACGATCACTGGCAGGCAGATCCGCGGGAAGCTGATTTTCTTCAGCAGGTTGGCGTTGTCCAGAAACATGGTCTGGCTGCGCAGGGTGATTTCCGAAAACAGTCCCCACGCCAGTAGCCCGGCGCAGAGGTAGACGCTGTAGGCCATGCTGTCGTCCACACCCGGCAGGCGCGCGCGCATGATGTGAGAAAAGATCACGGTGTAGACGACGATCATCGACAACGGGTTGAAGATCGGCCACAACGCACCGAACAGCGAATTGCGATACCGCGCTTGAAACTCTCGCTTGACGCTACCGAGGATGAATCCGCGGTAGCTGTGCAGCGAGCGGTACAGGGAAAGCAGCATTCAAACCGTCCTGCCGTAATGGTCTTCGAAGCGGACGATGTCGTCCTCTCCCAGGTATTCGCCGCTTTGCACTTCGATGATCACCAGGTCGATCACGCCAGGGTTTTCCAGGCGATGGCGGTGGCCGGCGGCAATGAACGTCGATTCGTTCTTGGCCACCAGCGTCGTGCCGGAGCCATTATTGGTGACCTTGGCCATGCCTTCGACCACCACCCAGTGTTCGTTGCGGTGATGGTGCATTTGCAGGGACAGCTTGCCGCCGGGTTTGACCACGATGCGTTTGATCTTGAAGCGCGGGCCTTCCTCCAGAACGGTGTAGGTGCCCCACGGACGGCTGACCGTACGGTGCAGGCGATAGGCTTCGTGGGATTTGTCCTTGAGCTGCTTGGTGACGCGCCGCACATCCTGGGCGCGGTCGGCGTGGGCCACCAGCACGGCGTCGGCGGTGTCGACGATGATCAGGTTATCCACACCCACTGTAGCCACCAGCCGGCCTTCGCTCTGGACAAAGTTATTGTGGCTGTCGATGAATATCGCTTCGCCGCTGGCGCGGTTGTTGTCGGCGTCGGCCGGCACCAGTGCGGCCACGGCGCCCCACGAACCGATATCACTCCAGTCAAAACCGGCGGGCACCACCACGACTTTTTCCGAGCGTTCCATCAGCGCGTAGTCGATGGAGATGTCGGTGATTTCAGCGAACAGTGCAGGCGATAGTTCCTGTTGCAGACAGCCGACGGTTTCCACCGGGGCGCTGGCGGCCATACAGGCGCGTGTCTGCTCCAGCAGTTGCGGCGCGTGCAGTTGCAGTTCGGCGATTACCGCAGCGGTGGTGAAGCAGAACATGCCTGAGTTCCACAGGAAGTTGCCGCTCTCCAGGTAATGCGTAGCCGTTTGAAGGTCGGGTTTTTCCACGAAGCGCTGCACTTTGGCCGCGCCTTTGGCGTCCAGTGGCGCACCGGTTTCGATATAGCCGAAGCCGGTTTCCGGTGCGGTCGGCAGCACGCCGAAGGTCACCAGGTAACCGTCCTTCGCCAGATTGACGGCGTGCTCGACGGCACTTTTGAGCGCGTCCTGATTGACGATCAAATGGTCGGCCGGCATCACCACCATGATCGCCTCGTCGCCATGCAACGCTTGCAGCGACAGGGCGGCGGCCGCGATGGCCGGGGCGGTGTTGCGCCCGGTCGGCTCCAGCAGGAAGTGCCCGCGATGGCGCGACACGTGGGCGGCGCAATAGTGGTCCTTGCTCTGGAAGTAGTACTCGCGGTTGGTCACCGTGACGATGTCACCCCAGCCGTCCAGCAACGCCGCTGCACGCTGATAGGTCTTGCCCAGCAGCGACTGGCCGTCGGGCAGGGTCATGAACGGCTTGGGATGGCCCTCGCGGGACACCGGCCACAAACGGGTACCGGCACCGCCGGACAGAATCACGGGGATCAGCATGGCCTACTCCTTGGCGACGCGTTTCATGTCCGCATCCATCATCATGCGGATCAGGGTGTCCAGGTCGGTTTTCGGCTTCCAGCCCAGCACGCGCTGAGCCTTGGCCGGGTTGCCGAGCAGCACTTCGACTTCGGCCGGGCGGAAAAACGCCGGGTCGATCTTCACGTAATCGCGGTAGTTGAGGCCGACGTGATCGAAGGCGATGCGGCACATTTCACGCACCGTGGTGGTGACACCGGTGGCGACCACGAAATCGTCAGGCTTGTCCTGTTGCAGCATCAGCCACATGGCCTCGACGTAGTCGCCGGCAAACCCCCAGTCGCGTTTGGCGTCGATGTTGCCCAGCGCCAGCTCCTGCTGTTTGCCTTGCTTGATGCGGGCGGCAGCGTCAGTGACCTTGCGGGTAACAAACTCGATGCCGCGCAGCGGTGATTCGTGGTTGAAGAGGATGCCGCTGCTGGCGTGCAGATTGAAACTTTCGCGGTAGTTGACGGTGATCCAGTGGCCATACAGTTTGGCCACGCCGTAAGGACTGCGCGGGTAGAACGGCGTGTTCTCGTCCTGCTGTTCAGCCTGGATCAGCCCGAACATTTCGCTGGTCGATGCCTGATAGAAGCGGGTGTGCGGGCTGAACTGGCGGATCGCTTCGAGCAGATGCGTGACACCGAGGCCATCGACAATGCCGGTGGTCACCGGTTGGTCCCAGGAGGCCGCGACAAAGCTCTGTGCGGCGAGGTTGTAGATTTCGTCTGGCGCCGATTTGATAACCGCACGCTGCACCGAGCACGCATCGGCCATGTCACCGTCCAGATAGACGATGTCGGCTTCGACGCCCATCTCGCGCAAGCGCCAGCGCGAATCGCTGCTGCGGCGCGCCACGAAGCCGTAAACCTTGTAGCCCTTGTCGAGCAGCAGTTTGGCCAGATACGCGCCGTCCTGTCCGGTGATCCCTGTGATCAAAGCACTTTTTGTCATTCTTGTCGTACTCGCGTCTCCCAGTCGGACAGGATCGCCCGCAGGGATTGTTGTGTTGTGATGACTGGCGACCATCCGGTGGTTTTGGCCAGTTTTGCGTGGCTGCCGCAAACGCGGCGCTGATCGGCGCGACGCATGCGCGCCGGGTCCTGAACCAGTTGCATCTGGACTTCGGCCAGGTCGCCCAACTGTTCGATGAGGCTGCGAATGCTTTGCTCGCGCCCTGAGCAGATGTTGTAAACCTGCCCCGGCTGACCTTTTTCCAGCAGGGCGAAGTAGGCCGATACGACGTCGCCGACATCAAGGAAATCACGCGTCACGTCAATATCGCCGACTTCCAGTTGCGGGGCTTGCAGGCCTTGTTTGATGCGATTGATCTGGCGTGCAGCGCTGGCGATGACGAAGCTGTCTTTCTGCCCGGTGCCGATGTGGTTGAACGGGCGCGCCACCAGCACCGGCCAGTGTTCGCTCAAGCCCCATTGCAGGCTGAGGAACTCCGCCGAGAGTTTGCTCACGGCGTAAGGGTTGCGCGGGCAGGGTGGTTGTTGCTCGGTAATCGGCAGATCGCTTTCGCCCACCTGGCCGTAGACGTCGCCGGAACTGACATACAGAAAAGTGCCTGCGAAGCCACGAGCCTTGAGAGCCTGCAGCAGATTGAGGGTGCCGAAAACATTGATATCGAGGGTGCGGGCCGGGTCGCGGAACGCTTCGGGGACGAAGGTCTGCCCGGCCAGATGAATCACCGCATCGGGCATTTGCGGCCACAGGTCGACAAGGCTGTTCGCATCCGTGAGGTCGTAGGGCGTTGCGGCAGGCAGCAGCTCCCACGATGAATCGGGCAAAGCCAAACGTGACTGAATATGTTGTCCCACGAATCCACTGAGACCCGTGATGAACAGACGCTTTTTCAAACAGCGACCCCTTGGTCTTGAACTTGCGCCACTTCCTACAGGCTTTGTTGGAAGGTCTGTCAGACCGGAGGAAAAAACCGGCAAGACGACAGGCGAAGTCTGTTGTTGTAGTTGTTTGGCATCAATCTGTGCCAATTGAGCAGCAATTTCAACTGGCCAAACCGTGACCGGTCAGTTCTCGTTAGCGTAGCCGGATTTATTCTCGCCGGGCGGTTCCCGGATCCTCGATGGATGTGTTTAGAATGCCCCTCGTCGCCATCTCCCGAGGTTCGCCAGAGGGGGTGCGCAACTGAGTGAAACCGACCACTAAAACAAGAACGAAGACGTACTGGATGACGAAGGACAAGTCTCGGTGATGCCGACTTGATCCGACGCCTGGTCGTCATAGCATGAAGCTGCCAGGACGGCAGTTTCATCGTGGGATGCCATGAATTTCATTCTCTACTCGGACGTCAACGACAGCTCCATCAGCCAGAGCCTCGGGCGTCCTGAATACAGCTACTACTTCGTGCTCAAGGCATATCGCCCGGTGCTGGAAAGCCTTGGGCGCGTGCATGTGGTGTCGTCCACCGCTGAGGTCGATGCACTTTATCGGCAACGGCTCGCCGCCGGCGAAGACAGTGTTTTCCTGTCATTCACCCCGCCACAGAAAACCCCGATCGATCTGCAATGCCCGACGATTTGTGTGGTCGCGTGGGAGTTCGATTCGATCCCCGATGAGCAGTGGGACAACGATCCGCGACAGGACTGGACGCAAATGCTCGCTCGTCAGGGACGGGTCATCACTCTGTCGAGCCACACCGCTCGGGCCATTCGCCGGGCCATGGGCGAAAACTTTCCGGTGTTGGTGTTGCCGACACCGCTGTGGGAGCAATTCTCGCCGGTTCGTCAGCAGCATGTCCCTGTGCCGGTCAATCCGGGCGCAACGCTGGCGATCAAGGGCTGCATTTTCGATACGCGCACACTCGAACTGTCTGCGCAGGCGTTGATCCCCAAACCACTGACGCCTGAGGAGCAAGCCGCGCTTGAAGCCGCCCGCCCGCCACCGCTGACCCTCAAGCGGCGCTTGGTCATCGCCCGGCATTACCTGCGCCTGTGGGCGTTGAACCAGGGGCGCGAGCAAGCAGAGCCGGTGCCACGGGTGAAGTTTCTGCACAACTGGTATTGGGAAGGCATTCGCGACCTGCTCTCGGACAACCTTCACGGCTGGCTCGAACAGCGCTTTGCGGCTGTCTGCGGCCCGCAAGCGGTGCCCGTGGATGAACCGCCGCCGCTGGATTTGCCGGACACCACATCAGTGGTCCAGACCCATGTCGACGGTGTGGTCTACGTCAGCGTGTTCAACCCCAAGGATGGCCGCAAGAACTGGCATCATCTGGTCACCGCGTTCTGCTGGGCCTTTCGCCAAACGAGCGACGCGACGCTGGTATTGAAGATCACCCAGAACGATCTGGCGTCCTACTACAGCGAGTTGATGACGTTGCTCGCCCAGCTCACGCCGTTCGCCTGCCGGGTGGTGGTGATGCACGGCTATCTGGACGATGCGCAGTACGCCGGGCTCTACAAAGCTGCCAGTTTTTACGTCAATGCC
Organism: Pseudomonas baetica; assembly: GCF_019733355.1. Taxonomy (GTDB): domain Bacteria; phylum Pseudomonadota; class Gammaproteobacteria; order Pseudomonadales; family Pseudomonadaceae; genus Aquipseudomonas; species Aquipseudomonas baetica_A. The sequence goes on from NZ_JAIHLQ010000017.1 coordinate 44,011, forward strand.
TCACGCTGCGAAGGCTTGTGCCTGCCATTGATGGAGTTCATGTCCAGCGGCAAACCGGTGATCGCACCAGATCATACGGCCATGGAAGACTACATCGATGACGCGGTGGCGTTCGTGGTCAAGTCCAGCGAAGAACTGACCATCTGGCCGCAGGATACGCGCATCATTTACCGCACCCTGCGTTACCGCCCCGATTGGGGATCGCTGCAAAACGCATACGAACAAAGCTACCGGATGGCCAAGACACAGCCGCAGGATTATCAGCGCATGTCTGCTGCTGCGGTGCAGCGCATGCACGATTACTGTGCCTTTGCCCCGGTGCAAAAACGCATGGCGGATTTTTTCGGGCGGGTACCGCCCGTCACCGATGCTGCGACAGTGACGGATAACGCCTCATGCTGATCATCATTCATTCGGAAACCAATCAGCACACCATTGCGCAAAATCTCGGGCGTTCGGAGTACAGCTATTACTTCGTGCTCAAGGAATATCGTCCGGTGCTTGAACGTCTTGGGCGTGTGGTGGAGGTTGGCGATCCGCAGCGTGAAGTCGATGTGCTCTATCGGGAGTGCCTGGACCGTGGCGAACCTTGTGTGTTCCTGTCGTTTTCCCCGCCCCATCGCACGCCGGTGCATCTGGCCTGTCCGACCCTGCCGGTGTTTGCCTGGGAGTTCAGCACCATCCCCAACGAAGCGTTTGCCGGTGAACCGCGCAACGACTGGCGTACCGTGCTGCACGCCTGCGGGGCGGCGATCACTCACTCCAGTTATACGGTCAACGCGGTGCGCGAGGCGATGGGCGCTGCTTACCCCATCGTCGCGGTGCCGGCGCCAGTCTGGGATCGTTTCGCGGCGCGGGGTGCGCAGTTGCAGAGGCATCCTGAGGGCGAATCGTTTCGCTTGAAGATCAGGGGGCTGGTGGTCGACAGCCGCGTACTTGATCTGAATGCGTTCGGCCCCAAACATTTGCGCCGCGGCAAGGGCATCGATTTTGCCGCGCCGGTTACCGAGCAGGAACTGGTGCTGGACGGTGTGGTGTATACCTCGGTGTTCAATCCGGGCGACGGCCGCAAGAACTGGGAAGACATGCTCAGCGCCTTCTGCGTGAGTTTTCGCGACGTCGACGACGCCACCCTGGTGCTCAAACTCACCCACCACGATGCCAAAGAAGCACTCAGCGACATCCTCCATCACCTGTACAAGAACCAGTCCTATCGCTGCCGCATCGTGCTGATTTACGGCTATCTCGCCGATTCGGATTACGAGCGACTGGTGCAGGCGACCCGCTATGTCGTGAATACCTCCTACGGCGAAGGCCAGTGCCTGCCGCTGATGGAGTTCATGTCGTGTGGCAAACCGGCGGTGGCCCCGCGTACCACGGCGATGATCGATTACCTGAGTGCCGATAATGCGTTCCTGATCGAGTCCACCGACGAACTCACGGCCTGGCCCCATGACCCGCGCAAGGCGTTCCGCACATTGCGTTATGTGACCAACTGGGCGTCACTGTGCCAAGCCTATAAAGCCAGTTATGACATGGCAAAAAACGATCCGGCACGCTATGCACAGATGTCGGCGCAAGCCGTCAGCAGCTTGCAAGGGTTTTGCAGTCAGGCGGTGGCCGAGCAGCGTTTGCAGGTCTTTCTTGCGCAGTTGTTCGAGCGCTGTGCTGGCGTCGTGGAAGCCCCTGAATCATGAACAGCAAACGGATCATGGACATTGAGGTCCTGCGCGCCATCGCCGTGCTCGGGGTGCTGTTTCATCACTTACAGGGCAGCCTGTTCACTGATCCGGTGCCGTTGCTGGAAAAAATCCATGGCTGGGCGCAACCGTGGTGGGGCGTCGATCTCTTTTTTGCCATCTCCGGATTCGTCATAGCCCGCAGCCTGATTCCGGCGCTGCGGGGCTGCACGACCCGTCAGGAATACTGGCAGCAGACACGCCTTTTCTGGCTGCGCCGGGCCTTTCGCTTATTGCCTTCAGCCTGGTTGTGGCTGGCACTGATGCTGCTGGCGTGCGTTTTTCTCAATCGCTCGGGGGCGTTCGGTACGCTGTACGCCAACCTGCAAGCGACGCTGGCTGGGGTGCTGCAATACGCCAACTTGCGCTTTGCCGACAGCTTCTTTCATTACGAATACGGCAGCAGTTTCGTCTACTGGAGCCTGTCGCTGGAGGAGCAGTTCTACTTGCTGTTCCCGCTGCTGATAGTGCTCTGTCGTAAACATCTGGTGTGGGCATTGCTGGCGCTGGTCGCCGTGCAGCTTTTCACGCTGCGCACCCCGTTGCTGATGGTGGTGCGTACCGACGCCCTGGCCTTGGGCGTCTTGTTGGCGATGTGGAGCGCACAGCCGAGTTATCAGCGCTGGGAACCGACGTTTCTGCGCAGGCCCTGGGCGGGAATTTGCGCGCTGCTGGTAATCAGTTTGTTGCTGAGCTTCATGGCCACCGACCGCTTCACGTTTGCCAATTACCGCATCGGTTCGATTGCTGTGCTCGGCGCGCTGCTGGTGTGGATCGCCTCGTACAACCGTGATTACCTGATGCCTGCCGGGGGCGTGCAGCGTTCTCTGGCATGGGTCGGCAGCCGTTCCTACGGGATCTATCTGATCCATATTCCGGCCTATCAACTGGTGCGTGAGCTGATCTTCCGTTTGCAGAGCGCTGGCCTGCCGAGTCCCGCGGGACACCCAATCATCACGCTGTTGCTGGCGTTCGGCCTGATCGTGCTGCTCAGTGAACTCAATTACCGCTTCATTGAAATGCCCATGCGCAACCGCGGCGCCGCGTTAGTCAAACGCCTCGGTACCTCGCGAACCGCCGTCCCATCCACTGGAGCCACTTCATGCTGAGCCTTTTCAAGAAACTGACGGCGTCGACGCCTGCACCGGCCCCTCTTGCGGCTGCCGAGAAGACCGACCCGTACATGCTCGGCCTGCACGATGCAATGCTCAGCGGCTGGTTCAATCAGGAAACCGGCGAGCTGTTCAAGGGCTTTGCGGTGACCGCCGATGACACGCTGTTGGACGTCGGTTGTGGTGACGGCGGCAACGTGCATTTCTGTGGCATGCGCGGGGCGAAGATCATCATCGCCGACATCGACGGCGCCAAGGTCGAGGCCACCCGTCAGCGCCTGAGCGACACCCCGGCACGCGACATCGAATGCCACGTCACCGACTGCAACCCGCTACCGATTGCCGACGCCACGGCAACCCGCGTGGTGTCGACTGAAGTCATCGAGCACGTCGACGACCCTGCGCAGTTTCTTGCGGAGCTGGTGCGCGTCGGCAAGCCGGGCGCGCTGTACCTGTTGAGCGTGCCGCACCCAAGCTCCGAAGACCTGCAAAAAGACATCGCCGCAGCAGAGTATTTCCAGAAGCCCAACCACATCCGCATCATCAGCGAAGCGCAATTCAAGGCGATGGTCAGCGAGGCGGGGCTGGAAGTCATCAGCCACAGCCAGTACGGCTTTTACTGGTCGATGTGGATGTTGTTGTTCTGGGAGGCCAAAGTCGATTTCAGTAACCCCGATCATCCGTTGCTCAACCACTGGGCCGACACCTGGCAAGCGGTGCTGGACTCGCCGCGAGGGGCACAAATCAAGCAGGCGCTGGATGCGGTGGTGGCCAAAAGTCAGGTGATCATTGCCCGCAAGCCTTGAACCTTTTGGCGCAGGGTTTTGTGTAACCTTGCAGCCTTGAGTTGTCAGGGATTGAGCAAGGTATGCGGTTTATTGTGGTTCTGGTTGCACTGATCTTGCTGTCCGCTTGCGAACAGCGGGACACGCCGCCGCTCGATCAACAACTCTACGTCTGGCAACGCCAGTGGACGCCGGCCCATGAGGCGGCGTTGCGCGAGAGCCGACGTGATTTTTCCACCCTGCGGGTGCTGGCGCTGCAAGCGTTCCCGAACGCCGGATGGAGCCGGGCACGCATTGATCCTGCGTTGTTGAAGAACGATGGGCGTGCGTTGATCGCGGTGATTCGTCTCGATGGGCAGCTCAAGGGGCTGGATCAACAGCAGGTTACGGCGCAGATCCTTCAACTGGTCAATGATTGGCAGGCGTTGGGCCTGACCCTCAGTGGCGTGGAGATCGACCACGATGCCGGTAATGCGCGGCTGCCGGCCTACGCGCAATTTCTCCGCGAACTGCGCTCGGCACTGCCGGCGTCTTTACCCCTGAGCATGACCGCGCTGCCGGCGTGGCTCGACAGTGCACAACTGCCGACATTGCTGGCCTCGGTCGACAGCAGCGTATTGCAAGTGCATGCCGTCAGTGACCCGCGCCGCGGTCTGTTCGACGCTGAGCAGGCGCAGCGTTGGGCCCAGGCCTGGGGCAAAGTCTCTGACAAACCGTTCTATCTGGCGCTGCCGGCCTATGGGGTGGCGCTGTTGCCGGATGCCGGTGGCGCGCCAGTGGTGGAAAGCGAAGTGCCGCTTGAGCGCGGTGGTCAGCGCCGCGAATTGCTTGCCGATCCCGTGCCATTGAGCCGACTCGCCAAGCAATTGCGTGAAGACCCACCTGCGCATCTGGCTGGGCTGATCTGGTTTCGCTTGCCGTTGGCCAACGACCGCCGCGCCTGGAGCTTGACCACGCTGCGCGCCGTTGCCCGGGGTGATGCGCTGCACAGCCAACTCAGCCTGAGCCTCAGCGAACAGAATGGCCTCTACGACATCAGCCTCGCCAATGTCGGCAACCTCGACAGCGCTTGGCCCGCCCGCATCACCCTTAAAGCCCGGGACTGCGAAGGCGCCGATGCGCTCGCCGGATACTCGTTGCAACAAAGTCGTGATCTGCTTACCTTCACCCGCTTGCGCGCCGGCCGCTTGCCAGCGGACGGGCAGCGCGCCATCGGTTGGGCGCGTTGCGCAATTATTGATCAAGGAGGTTCGCATGTTGACCCGTAATTGGCCCCGCCATCTGCTCTGCCTGAGCCTCAGCCTGCCGCTGGGTTCGGCGCTGGCCTGCGGCCCGGACTTCCCGATGCGCCTGCTCGACAATCGTGGGCAGACGCTGGCGGATCTGCCTGAAGGCAACTTCAACTTTGAGATCAGCCGCCTCGGCAAAACCATCGCCGGGCTGAAAAACGTCACTGCCGCCACATACAATCCCAATGATCTGTACGGTGAAGCGAGCGAGCCGAATGAGGCACGCGATAAAGCCGAACAGGTCGGTTTGACCGCCGAACAGCAAACGCTGGTCAAGCAACTGCGCGGTCTGACCGATGCGCGTCAGGTTGAGGTGCAGGGCGCCAGCCTGCCGCTGGAAGTCCGTTTATACGTGGCGGGCGCGGTGGCGTTTGCGACGGGCGATCATCCACTGGCGGTCGAATATTTTGGCAAGTTGCTGGCGCTGCCGGCCGATCAACGTCCATTGCGCAGCACGTGGGCCGCGTACTCCTTGGGGCGCACCTGGTTTGCCATGAGCCGCGAGATGGACGACGCGGTTCAGGCGCTTGAGCAATCGCGCGAAGCGTTCCGCCAAACCCGGCAGATGAGCATCGACGGCTTCAGTGACCCGCTGGAATTGGGGGTTGCCAGCCTTGGTGAAGAGGCGCGGGTGTTGCGCACCGCTGGCGATTGGAGCGGCGCCATCGAACTGTATGAAGCGCAAAACCTGCACGGTTCCGCCGTGGGTTACACCTCGCTGAAACAGGTGATGAATGAACTGGCCGAGTTGCCCGAAGCAGAACTGGCGAAGTGGTTGCAACGCAAAGCGGTGCAGCAACTGGTCACGGCGTCGTTGATCAGCCGCGTTGGCTGGTCATTTGATGAGCAACCGCCGAACGAGAAAAAACTCATCAAACTGCTGCAGAACAGCACGCGCGGCAGCCTGGAAAACGCCGATCGGCTAGCGGCGCTGAATTATCAACAGGGTGATTACGCCAGCGCCAAGGCCTTCCTCGAAAACGCGGGTAATGGCGGATTGGCCTGGTGGTTACGGGCAAAACTGGCGGTGCGCGATGGCGATAAAAACGCCGCCGCCGCAGCCTACGCCAAAGCGGCGCAGGCCTTCCCGCAGAACGAAGACTGGGGTTATCGACGCACGCCGGACTGGGCGTATGAAAGTGTGCAGCCCAAATGTCGGGTCGAGGGCGAGAGTGCGATTCTGGCGTTGCAACGGGGCGAATACCTGCAAGCCTTTGTGCAGTTGTATCGCAGCAATGACATCTATTGGTTTGATGCCGCGACGGTCGCTGAGCGTGTGCTGACGGTCGATGAACTCAAACAGTACGTCGACGAAAACGTACCGGCCCCGCCGGCGCTGACCCAGCAGGAACGTGACAACTATGTGTCGCTGCCGGTTGCTGCACGCCTGCGCGATCTGCTCGGTCGACGTTTGCTGCGCGAAGGCCATTACGCGCAGGCAGTCGGGTATTTCGACAGTGCCGATCTGCAGAACAAGGCCCGACTCTACGGCGAGCAACGAATGAAGGCTGACGCCGCGTGGTGGCCGACCAAGCGCGCCAGTGCGCTGTACAACGCAGCGTGGACGGCCCGCGAGTGGGGCATGGATATCCTCGGTTACGAGATGGCCCCGGACTACGCCACGTTCGGTGGCAACTACAGCCTGGAGACGGCCGAACTTAAAGTCGGTCCTCTGGTGAGTGACGCCGAATTGCAACGTCAGAAAGCCAGTGAAGCGCAACCGGATCAGCGTTATCACTACCGTTTCGTCGCCACCGAACTGGCCCGTAAAGCCGCCGATAATCTGCCGCACACCAGTCAGGCGTTTGCTGCCGTGCTGTGCAACGCCGCCGGTTGGAACAGCAGCCCGGACGATCAGAGCACGCTGTATCAGCGTTATGTGAAGGAAGGGCCGTACGTGCCGTGGGCTGTAGATTTCGGCAATCAATGCCCATACCCGGACTTCGAGAACGCCGATAAGCGTTACGTCACCCAGGTGACTGATGCCGTGCGCGACACCTTGCGGCCGTACAAGTGGCCGGTGCAGATCGGTGCGATTGTGTTGGGTGTCGGCGCCGCGTTATTGCTGATCACCCGGCGCCAGCGCAAGGGACGCAAAGGCTAAGCCTGCTGGATAAACGCCAGGCGCACAGCGAAGCCGATCAACAAACCGCCGAACAGCCATTGCTGCACGCGTTGAGCCGTTGGACTGTGTTGCAGCCAACGGCCCAGTGCGGCGCCGGTCAGGGCGTAGGCGCTGTCGAACAGCAAGCCTGCGCCGACCAGCATCGCGCCGAGCAGGGCGAATTGGCTCAGTACCGGTGCGCCGTCGGCGACGATGAATTGCGGCAACAACACTGAGCAGAACAGCAACGCCTTGGGGTTGAGCAGATTGGTCAGCAGCCCGCGCCGTATCGCTTCACGCCATTGCCCGCGGGTCTCGGCAATGTCGCTGGCATTCAGGTTCGGCACCAGCGTGCTGCGCAGGCATTGAATGCCGATCCACAACAGATACGCCGCCCCGGCCAGCCGTACCACTTCGAACGTCCATGGCGCAGCCTTGAACAGCGCCGCCAGCCCCAACGCCGCCAACGCCACATGACAGCTTCGGGCAATCGCCAGGCCTATCGCGGTGGCCAGTGCCGCGCCACGTCCCTGACGGGCGCCGGTCTGCAGCAACAGAATCATGTCCGGGCCGGGCAACAAATAGACCACAGCCAATGCCAGGAAAAACAGCCAGAGACTTGCCACGCTACACCCCTTTGATTGGCGATTCGGTGACGCCAGTCTAGGGCCGAAGGGCGGGGCAGGTGCTTGCGTAGTCAGCTTCAAATACGCTTGGAATTGGCATAACCTGCTGGCTTTCAGCGCCTTGACTATCGGAATCTGCCAAACATGAAACTTGACGCCTTTGATCGCAAGATTCTCGCCGCTCTGCAAAGGGACGGACGCCTGAGCAACGTCGAACTGGCGGATGAGATCGGCCTCTCGGCATCGCCGTGCTTGCGTCGGGTGCGGATGCTGGAAGAGGCGGGAGTGATTCGCGGCTATCAGGCTAATCTCGATCGCGATGAGGTGGGGTTGGGGCTGACGGTGTTTGTCGGGGTCAAGGTCGAGCGACACAACGAGGAACAGGCCGAGGCGTTTTACCAGGCGGTCACGGCATTGCCCGAGGTGATTTCGGCGTTTCTGGTGTCAGGAGAGTCGGATTTTCTGCTGCAGGTCGTGGTGCCGGATCTGCGGGCGTATGACCGCTTTCTCACGGGGTGTCTGTTGAAGTTGCCGGGGGTGAGCGACATTCGCAGCAACTTCGCGATTCACACCGTGAAGACGCCGGGGGCACTGCCGTTGGGGCATCTTGCGCTCTAGACCGAGTGGCTCGTTTGGCGAGCAAACTGTAGGGGTTCAGTTTTTTAAACCACAGATTGCTTAATCGTGCAGTTCTACGTGATTGAGGGCCCGCCCCGACAGAGGATTGCATTCCCAGGGTGGGAGCGGGCTTGCTCGCGAAGGCGATAGTCCTGCCAGCGCTTACATCTGTGTCGCCATCCCCTGCACATTCATCGCCGCCTGACGCAGCGCTTCGGACCGGGTCGGGTGTGGGTGGCAGGTCAGGGCAATGTCCTCGGCCGATGCGCTGAACTCCATCGCCACACAAAACTCGCCAATCATTTCACTCACGCTCGGGCCGACCAGATGCACGCCGAGCACTTCGTCCGTGCGCTCGTCGGCGAGGACTTTGGCAAAACCGTCGGTTTCGTGATTGATCTTCGCCCGGCTATTGGCGGTGAACGGAAACTTGCCGACCTTGTAGGTGCGGCCTTCAGCCTTGAGCTGTTCTTCGGTCTTGCCGACGCTGGCCAGTTCCGGTTTGGTGTAGATCACGTTAGGGATCAGATCGTAATTGACCTCACCGGCCTTGCCGTGAATCTGCTCGACGCAGGCCATCGCCTCGTCTTCGGCCTTGTGCGCGAGCATCGGGCCTGAGGTCACGTCGCCGATCACCCACACGCCGGGCGCTTCGGTGCGGTGCTGCTTGTTGGCCAGCATGCCGCGCTTGTCGGTGCTCAAACCGACGTTCTCCAGGCCCAGGCCTTGGGTGTAGGGCCGGCGCCCAATCGCCACCAGGACGTAATCGGCTTCCAGTAACTCAGCGGTGCCACCGGCCGCTGGCTCGACACTGAGTTGAACACCGTTGGCCGATGAAGTGGCGCTGGTGACTTTCGAACTCAATTTGAACGCGATGCCTTGTTTGCTCAGCGAGCGCTGCAGGGTTTTGCCAGCCTCAGCATCGACACCGGGGCAGATGCGGTCGAGGAATTCGATCACGGTGACTTGGGCGCCGAGACGCCGCCACACCGAACCGAGCTCGAGACCGATCACGCCGGCGCCAATCACCACCAGATGCTTGGGCACTTCGCTCAGGGACAACGCACCGGTGGAATCGAGGATGCGTTTGTTATCGATGTCGACACCCGGCAGGGGAGTGGGCTCTGAGCCGGTAGCGATGATGATGTCCTTGGCGGTCAGCTCGATCGTGCTGCCCTGATCGCCTGTCACCGTGACTTTGCCCGGGCCGTCGATGTGGCCCCAGCCTTTGATCCAGTCGACCTTGTTCTTGCGAAACAGAAACTCGATGCCTTTGGTCAGGCCGGTCACGCTCTCGTCTTTCTGTTTCATCATCTGTGCGAGGTTCAGCGTCGGTTTGACCTCGATCCCGAGATTGGCGAACTCCGCGCCCATCGCTGCGTCGTACAGCTCGGAGGCATGCAGCAAGGCTTTGGATGGCATGCAACCGACGTTCAGGCAGGTGCCGCCGAGGGTCGCCCGGCCTTCAACGCAGGCAGCCTTGAGGCCCAACTGTCCAGCGCGGATGGCCGCGTTATAACCGCCGGGACCGCCGCCCAGAATCACCACGTCATAGTTGCTCATGCGCTTGCTCCTCATTGATGGATGCGGATGGCTAAAGGTAGTTCTCGAATAAAATTACGAACGTAATATGTGCGTTTCCGGGTATTTCGGTCAAGGCTTCAGTCAAGCGACAGGTTGAGCGTTTTTGAATAAGCGTGATTGTGTACGAATATTTCACGCTTTTCGTTATATCGTAACGATATGAAGAGTGAACCAATGATTTCGGGGTGATATGCAAGTCGATCTGGAGGTTGATGGCACGCAAGTGACCGGACTGCCGCGCTTTCAGCAGGCGGCCATACAAGGTCGACGATTGCGCAGGGTGGCGATCGGTCTCGGCGCCGTGGCCGGAGTGGGTTGGGTTCTGGCGTTTTTTGTCGCGCTGTTTGCGCCGCAATCGGTGTGGCTACCGCTGTTAGTGAGTCAAAGCGCGGCGTTGCTGGTGCTGGTTGCCGGGCTGCAATCGGCGTGGTCGGTGACGCAATGGCGCGAGCGGGTGATCAATCCGGTGGTGCCGACGTCGCTTGCTGATGAGGAGCGGCCTGAGCCGAATGGCTGGTACGAACGATGGCTGGATCGCCTGAGTCAGCGCGGTTTGCGCCTGCTAGGCCTGATCGGCGCAGCGACTTTGTGGCTGGGCGGCTGGGCGCTCTTGGTGATGCTCAGCATCGAGCAGGTGTGGAACCTCGCATTGCCGCCGGCGGCTGTCGGGTTGTCTGCCACGGTAGGTGCGGCATTGGCGTTGCTGCTGGCGTTCGGTTTGCTGGTGATGGAGCGGCAACTGGCGCAGGAAAATCCTGCGCAATGGCCTGAAGCAGGATCACTCGCGCAACTGACCCGCGTGGCGATCATCAGCCTGATAGTGGGCGCGCTGTGTTTGTTGTTCGCCGGTGAGCAGGCGGTGTGGCCAATTCGTTTGGCCGTGCTGGTGGGTATCTTGCCGGGAATGGTAGCGATCGAGTTGCTATTACGCGCTGTATTGTCGGTGTTCAGCCCTCGTCGTGAACAGCTTGAGCCGACGCTGCTGGCCCGCAGTTTTGTCGCCGACATGCTGCGCTGGCCGCCACAACCGCTGCTCGCGTTGCAGCATGAATTACACAACCGTTTCGGTATCGATCTGCGTCAGATCTGGGCGTTCAGTTACATGCGCCGGGCGTTTTTGCCGGTGTTGGCGCTGGTGGTGGCAGTGGGTTGGTTGCTGACCGGCCTCCACGAAATTCCATTGCAAGGCCGGGGCATCTACGAGCGTTTCGGTAAACCGGTGCAGGTCTTCGGCCCCGGTTTGCACGCGGGTTTGCCGTGGCCGTTGGGGCGTGTGTTGAGCGTCGAAAACGGTGTGGTGCATGAATTGGCAACCAGTGTTGGTGAGAACCCGGCACCGGCTCAACTCGACCCTGCTGAAGGGCCGGCGCCGATGACGGCCAACCGGTTGTGGGATGCCAGTCATGTCAACGACAAATCCCAGGTCATTGCCAGCAGTCGCGGCGAGCAGCAGAGCTTTCAGATCGTCAACATGGACGTACGTTTCATCTATCGCATTGGTCTGAGCGATCAGGCAGCGCTCGCCGCCACCTACAACAGCGCCGATGTGCCGACGTTGATTCGCAGCACCGCCAGCCGGATTCTGGTGCACGATTTCGCCTCGCGTACCCTCGACGGTTTGCTCGGTGAGGACAGGGCAGGGCTGGCCGAAGAGATCGGTCGTGCGGTGCAACGTGATCTGCACAAACTCGACAGTGGCGTGGAGATTCTCGCCACGGTGGTCGAGGCGATTCATCCGCCGGCCGGTGCCGCCAATGCTTATCACAGCGTGCAAGCCGCGCAGATCGGCGCGCAGGCGCTGATCTCCCGTGAGCGTGGCGCTGCCGCAGAAGCGAGCAATCAGGCGCAGTTGCAGGCCAGTCTTGCTCGCGACCAAGCCAGCGCCAATGCGCGTGAAATCAACGCGACGGCGCAGGCGGCGGATCTGAAATTCAGCGCTGAGCAAAAAGCCTTTGCCAGTGCTGGCCAGGCGTTTGTGCTGGAGCAATACCTCAGCCAACTCAGCCTTGGATTGAGCAAAGCCAAACTGCTCATTCTTGACCATCGTCTGGGCGGCAGCAGCAACGCGCCGACCATCGACCTGCGTACGTTCACGCTGCCGGCTGACCCGACGCCCGCGCGCACCACCGCTCAACCAGGAGTTGCCCATTGAGCCAGTCGCACACTCACGATCATCATGACCACAGCGGCCACGATCACGGCCACGGCGGGCATCACCATCACCATGGGCATCATCACCACGGTGATCCGGCTGAAGCAGGGCCCTTTCCATGGCGGCGCATGGGCTGGGCGGTGTTGCTGGTCGCGTTCGCCATTGCGGCTGCGAGCCTGGTGCAAGTTCGCTCCGGTGAAGCCACAGTGATCACTCGCTTCGGAAATCCATCGCGGGTGTTGCTTGATCCAGGATTGAGCTGGCGCTGGCCGGCGCCGTTCGAAGCGGCGATTCCGGTGGATCTGCGCCTTCGTACCACCTCCAGCGGCTTGCAGGATGTCGGTACCCGCGACGGTTTGCGCATCATCGTTCAGGCTTATGTCGCTTGGCAGGTGCAGGGCGATCCGGACAATGTGCAACGCTTTATGCGTGCGGTGCAGAACCAGCCTGACGAAGCAGCCCGGCAGATCCGCACGTTTGTCGGTTCGGCACTCGAGACCACGGCCAGCAGTTTTGATCTGGCGAACCTGGTGAACACCGACGCGAGTCAGGTGCGCATTGCTGATTTTGAAGCGCAATTGCGTCAGCAGATCGATCAGCAATTGCTCGCCACTTACGGTGTGCGCGTTGTGCAGGTGGGTATTGAGCGGCTGACGTTGCCGTCGGTGACGCTCACCGCCACGGTTGATCGGATGCGCGCTGAGCGTGAAACCATCGCCACTGAGCGCACGGCCATCGGCAAGCGTGAAGCGGCGCAAATCCGCTCTGCCGCCGAGCGCGATGCGCGAATTGTTCAGGCAGATGCAACGGTGAAAGCGGCGGGCATCGAAGCACAATCCCGCGTCGAAGCCGCGCAAATCTACGGTCGTGCCTATGCCGGTTCTCCGCAGCTTTACAACGTGCTGCGTTCGCTCGACACCCTCGGCACCATCGTTACGCCAGACACCAAACTGATCCTGCGCACCGATGCCGCGCCATTCCGCGTGCTCGTCGATGGCCCACCAACGCTCGACAGCAAATCCGGATCGCAGCCATGAATGAAGAAGTTCCACGTGGAACACATTCGCTGAGCAGTCCATGGATTCAGGCAGGACGTTTGGCGTTTCTCTCCCTGTATGCGGTGACGGTGTTGGCCGCATTGGCTTGGGCGTTTTCCAATGTGCGGCAAATCGACCCGCAGAATCGCGCCGTGGTTTTGCATTTTGGCGCGCTGGATCGCGTTCAGAATGCCGGTCTGTTATTGGCATGGCCGCAGCCGTTCGAGCAGGTGGTTTTACTGCCGGCAGCGGATCGGGTGATCGAGCGTCGAGTGGAGAATCTTCTGCGCTCGGAGGAGGCGCTGAAGGCTGACCGGGTCGCCTCTTTCGCCACGCCTTTGAGCGATGCGCTGGCCGGCTCTGGTTATTTATTGACCGGTGATGCGGGTGTGGTGCAGTTGGATGTGCGGGTGTTTTACAAGGTGACCGATCCGTATGACTTCGTGCTTCAGGGTGATCATGTGCTGCCGGCGCTGGATCGTCTGGTCACGCGCAGTGCTGTGGCGCTAACAGCCGCGCGCGATCTGGACACCATTCTGGTCGCCCGTCCGGAACTGATCGGCGCCGACAATCAGGCCGCTGAACGCCGTGAACGGTTGCGCGGTGATCTGGTGCAAGGCATCAACAAACGCTTGGCCGAGTTGAAGGCGAGCGGGCAGGGCATCGGAATTGAAGTGTCGCGAGTCGATGTGCAATCGAGTCTGCCAGGCCCTGCGGTCAGTGCCTTCAATGCGGTTTTGACCGCCAGCCAACAAGCCGATAAAGCCGTGGCCAATGCGCGCACAGACGCGGAGAAACTCACCCAAACCGCCAACGAACAAGCCGATCGCACCTTGCAAGTTGCCCATGCCCAGGCCGGCGAACGTCTGGCGAAAGCGTCCGCCGACACCGCCACAGTGCTGAGTCTGGCCAAGGCGCAGCAACAAGGCACCGACCCGCAAATGCTCTTGCGGATTTACCGTGAGCGTATGCCGAAGATTCTCGCTCAGGCCGGATCGGTGACCACGGTCGATCCGAAAGACGATTCCCGCCTGATCATTCAGGGAGCCAGTAAATGAGTGCGACCACTGCTGCACCGAGCCTGTTGTCCTCGGCCGAACAACGCCGCGCCGCGAGGCAATTGACCTTGGCGATGCTCGCGCTCGGTCTGCTTGGCCTGGGATTGATCTGGCGTTGGCAGGTGCCGGAACAAACCGGCGTCAGTCAGTTGCTGCTCGGTTTTGCTTCTGTGTTGGTGGCCGTACCGGTCATGCGCTCGGCGTGGTACAGCCTGCGTTATCCGAGCCTGCACGGCATTACCGATCAACTGATTGCCCTGGCGATGTTGGGGGCCTGGGCGACGGGCGATCTGCTGACGGCGGCGCTGCTGCCGATCATCATGATCTTTGGTCATGTGCTGGAGGAGCGCAGTGTCATCGGTTCGCAGGAAGCGATTCACGCCCTCGGTCAATTGACCCGCAGCCATGCGCGCAAGATTCAGGCTGACGGTTCGATCATCGAAGTGGACAACGGCACGCTCAGATCCGGCGACACGGTTGAGGTGCGTGCCGGTGATCGCGTCCCGGCGGACGGTCGGGTTCTTTGCGGTCAAGCGAGCCTCGATACCGCGTCGATTACCGGTGAGTCCGTACCGGTTGAGGCGGGTGTCGGTATGACCGTATTCGGTGGCGCGATCAATCTCGACGGTTTGCTGCGCGTCGAAGTGACCCGTACGGGCGATGAGTCGACCCTGGGTAAAGTTATCGCACTGATGCAAAACGCCGAGCGCTCGAAGCCGCCGATCACCCGGTTGCTCGAACGTTATGCCGGCAGCTACATGGTGCTGGTGTTGCTGCTGGCGGCGGTGACCTGGTTTATCACCCACGATGCGCAGGCGATGCTCGCAGTGCTGGTGGCGGCGTGTCCGTGCGCCTTGGTGTTGTCGGCACCGGCCACGGCGATTGCCGGTGTTGCGGTGGCGGCGCGCCACGGGATACTGATCTGCAGTTCGGCGTTCCTTGAAGAGTTGGCCGACCTCACATCCCTGGTGGTCGACAAAACCGGGACCCTGACTTACGGCACTTTGCGCTTACAGTCGATCAGCAGTCCCCGGGCGGACTCAACCAGTGTCATGGCGCTGGCCGCCAGTCTTGGCGCGGCGAGTAGTCACCCGGTTAGTCGTGCGCTCGCCGGGTTGGTTAGCCAGGAAGGATATTTGTCGCTCACTGAGATACATGAGCGGCAGGGGCTTGGTGTCGTCGCCATGACCGGGCAAGGCGAGGCGGCCCTCGGGCGGCCGGAGTTGTTCGCGCAATTGGCTATCGCCACCACGCCGATTCCTGAACATGACGGACCGATTGCCGGCCTGGCGCTGAACGGTGAGTTTCTCGCGTGGTTGTTGTTGGCCGACACGGTTAAACCGGAAGCGCGTTTTGCGCTTGGCGAATTACGAGAGCTGGGCCTGGGCCGGCAGTTGTTGCTGACCGGTGATCGGCAAAGCGTCGCCCAGACCTTGGCCAGGGATGTCGGTTTGCAGGAGGTTCAAGCCCAAGCCTTGCCCGAGGACAAACTCAATCGCGTGCTCAAGGAAATCGACAACGGCTTCCGGCCGATGGTGGTCGGTGACGGCATCAACGATTCGCTCGCGCTCAAGGCTGGCGTGGTTGGCGTCGCGATGGGGGCGGGTGGTGCGGATATTGCGTTGGCGTCGGCGGACATCGTGCTGATCGGCAGTGATCTGCGTCGGCTCGGTACCTGCGTGCGATTAAGCCGTCAATGCCGCAGGACATTGCAGGTCAACGTGATCATCGGTCTGGGCTGGACGCTGGCCATCGTCGTGTTTGCCGCATTCGGCTGGCTGGGGGCAGCTGGGGCGATGATTGCCGCGTTGCTGCATAACCTCAGTACGCTATTGGTGCTGGGCAACGCCGGGCGTTTGCTGCGTTTTCAGGAGCCGTTGCTCAAGCTCAGAGAAGATATTTAAATTTTTTTGAGGCCTCTGTAACGCCGTCGGGGTAGCGCTCTCTAGTGCTATGTCGGGACTGAACAAACCGTCCAGCCGACATCCCTGACGATTACCGAGGATAAGAAAAATGACTATCAAGACCGCTGCTGCTGGTGCCGCTCTCGCTTTGGCCGCTGCCACTCTGTTTGCCGGTGTCGCCACCAATGCGATGGCCGCTGATGCCAACGTTCACTGCTACGGCGTGACTGCCTGCAAAGGCCAGAACGACTGCAAAACCAAAGACCATGCTTGCAAAGGCCAAGGCTCCTGCAAAGGCCAGGGTTTCAAAGCCATGACTCAAGCGGATTGCGAAAAAGCAGGTGGCAAGGTCGGCGAATAACTGACCGGCAAGTGCCGCCGCAGTGGCTCACGCCACTGCGGCCACTTTTTATCAGGAGTCTGCACATGTCCGCCTCTGTCCCCTTCCTCGGCTATGGCCTGGGATTGCGTAGCGCTTACTACCAGCAGATCCTCGAACAGTCGCCGAACGTGGACTGGTTTGAAGTGGTCTCCGAAAATTTCATGGTGCAGGGCGGTAAAGCCCTGTATCACCTGGACGCCATTGCCGAGCGTTATCCGCTGGTGATGCATGGCGTTTCCCTCTCCATCGGCGGGCCACATGCCCTCGATGTGGACTATCTGAAACAACTCAAGCAACTGGCCGAACGGGTCAACCCCGCGTGGATCTCTGATCACTTGTGCTGGAGTCGCGGCAACGCTCATCAGTTGCACGATTTGCTGCCTCTGCCTTACACCGAAGAAAGTCTTGAATACATTGCCGAACGCGTGCGCCACGTTCAGGACGTTTTGCAGCGGCCGTTGGTGCTGGAGAACGTCTCCAGCTATGTCCGCGGCGCTTCGGATGATTTCACTGAATGGGAATTTCTTGCTGTCCTGAGTCGGGTGAGCGGTTGTGAGTTACTGCTGGACGTCAACAATGTCTACGTCAGCTCCCGCAATCATGGTTTCGATCCGTGGACGTTCATTCAAAGCCTGCCGACCGACAAGGTGCGTCAACTGCATCTGGCGGGACACAGCGACTACGGCGATTACGTCATCGATACCCATGACCAACCGGTGAGCGACCCCGTCTGGGCGTTGTATCAACGTACGTTGGAGCACTTCGGGCCGGTGGCTACTTTGCTGGAACGTGACGACCACTTTCCGCCTTTTGAAGAGTTGCTCGATGAGCTGCAAAAGGCCCGGGCGCTGGGTGAAAGGGTTCTGGCCGGGAGACAGCAATGCGCCTGAAAGAATGGCAATTGGCATTCGAGTCGTATTTGCTGGATGAGGCGGCCACAGCCCAACCGCTGCTGGGCGCCAGCCTGATCGGCGGGCCTACGCTGGATGTCGGCACCGGTCTGGCGATCTATCACAACGCTTATCAGGCCCGACTACTGGAAGTGTTGCGCAACGATTTTCCGGTGATCTGGTACTGGATGGGCGACGAGGAGTTCGACTCGCTCGCCACCGCGTACCTGCGTCAATACCCGTCGGCGCATTACAGCCTGCGTTGGTTGGGTAAAGGTTTCGAAGGGTTTATTCGCGAGCATCTGGTGCCTGAACACAGTGCGCCTTTGTCTGAAATGGCCACGCTCGAGTGGGCATTCACTTTGGCTTTCGATGCGCCAGCGGGTGAGCCGTTAAATCTCGAAACCATGACGACGCTGTCCGCGCAAGAATGGCCAGTGCTGCGGGTCAAACTCGCGCCTTGCGTTCAGTGGCTGGAATGCCGGTTCAACAGCGTCGCCCTGTGGCGTTCCGTTAAAGAACAAACCGATTTCCCTACCAGCCAGCCACTCCAAACCCCTCAGATCTACCTGATCTGGCGCAACGATCTGATCTGTCATTACCGCAGTCTGGAATCTGCCGAGGCCAATGCTCTGAATGGCTTGGTAAACGAAGGTTGGAGTTTCGCCGAACTGTGCGCCGAGTTAGCAGTCATCTATGAAGAGGGCGCTCCACTTCAGGCCGTGACCTGGTTGAAACAGTGGGTGCAGGAAGGCCTGTTAGAGCGTCTGCAACAATAGATAAGGCTAATTAAATCGATAGCCTGCTATTTTTCCAGGATGGTCTACCCTCAGATTCGACGTCTGAAACAAGGGGGATTTCCATGCTCGCGCAACTTCCACCGGCCTTACAGAATCTGCAGCTTGCGCTTCGTCTGCGACTTTGGGATGGCCATGAGTTCAATCTCGGGCCATCGCCCAGTGTCACCATCGTGGTCAAGGATCCCCAGATGGTTTCGCAGTTGACCCACCCAAGCCTTGATGCGCTAGGGGCTGCATTCGTCGAGGGCAAGCTCGAACTGGAGGGCTCGATTGCCGAGGTCATCCGTGTTTGTGACGAGTGGAGCAGCGCTTTGCTCAATGAGGATGACGACAGCAACCCGGTACGCTCGCTGCACGACAAGGAAACCGACGCCAAAGCCATCTCCTATCACTACGACCTGTCCAACGCGTTCTACCAGCTCTGGCTGGACAGCGACATGGCGTACTCCTGCGCTTATTTTGAGACTGGCAGCGAAACCCTTGAACAGGCGCAACAAGCCAAATTCGGTCATCTATGCCGCAAGCTGCGTTTGCAGCCAGGCGACTATTTACTCGATGTCGGTTGTGGATGGGGCGGCCTGGCGCGCTACGCCGCGCGGGAGTTCGGCGCCAAGGTATTGGGTATCACCCTGAGCAACGCGCAACTGGAACTGGCCCGCGAGCGGGTGAAAGCCGAAGGCCTGGAAGACCTGATCGAACTGCAACTGCTCGACTACCGCGATCTTCCCCAGGACGGGCGTTTCGACAAAGTGGTCAGCGTCGGTATGTTTGAGCACGTCGGCCACGCCAATCTCGCCGAGTACTGTAAAACCTTGTTTGGCGCGGTGAAGGAGGGCGGTCTGGTGATGAACCATGGCATCACCGCCAAGCATACCGATGGCCGTCCGGTGGGGCGTGGTGCCGGGGAGTTCATCGAGAAATATGTATTCCCCAACGGCGAGCTACCGCACCTGGCAATGATCTCGGGCGAGATCAGCGAAGCCGGACTGGAGATTGTCGACGTCGAAAGCCTGCGCCTGCATTACGCACGTACGCTGGATCACTGGAGCGAGCGGCTGGAGGACAACCTCGAAGCCGCCGCGAAACTGGTGCCTGATCAGGCGTTGCGTATCTGGCGCCTGTACCTGGCTGGCTGTGCTTACGCATTCGCGCATGGCTGGATCAATCTGCACCAGATTCTCGCGGTGAAAGCGCACGCCGATGGCAGCCATGAACTGCCTTGGACCCGTGACGACATCTACCACCCTTGATAACCGCCGCTCCCTCAATCTGTAGGAGGGAGCGTTTAGAGAATCGGTGAAATAAGCCGGGCGATCCGCATGCCGACCTGTTGCAGGCGGTGGATCTTCCGGCTTTCTTCTTTGGCGATCTCAAAGGCTTGCTCGAAATCCTCGTTGAGCATGTGTTCCACGCTGACGGCAAAATCGCTGTCGACGGTCAGCAGCATCACTTCGAAATTCAGCCGGAACGAGCGGTTGTCCAGATTGGCGCTGCCGATGGCGCTGATCTCACTGTCGATCAACACGACTTTCTGATGCAGGAACCCCGGTTGGTAGCGGAATACGCGCACGCCTGCGCGCACGGCTTCAAACGCATAGAGGCTAGAGGCGGCATAGACGATACGGTGATCGGGACGCGAAGGCAGCAGCAAGCGCACATCCACACCGCGTAAAACCGCCAGCCTTAACGCCGCGAATACGGCTTCGTCAGGAATGAAATAAGGGCTGGTGATCCACACCCGCTCCGTCGCGGCGTGGATGGCTTCGACGAAGAACAGAGAGCAGGTTTCGTAAGCATCCGCCGGCCCACTGGCGAGCAGTTGGCAGAGCACGCCATCGTCGGGGTACTCATCCGGCAAGATGAGCGGCGGTAACGTTCGCGCGGCCCAGAACCAGTCTTCGGCAAAGGATTCCTGCATGCACGCCACCACCGGGCCTCGCACTTTCACATGCGTGTCGCGCCATGGCGCCAACGGTGGTTTCTCCCCCATGTATTCATCGCCGACGTTATGCCCGCCGACAAACCCGATCACACCATCGACCACGACGATTTTGCGGTGGTTACGGAAATTGACCTGAAAGCGGTTGAGCCAGCCGCTGCGTGTGGCGAAGGCTTTGACTTCGACGCCGCCATCACGCAATGCCTGCACATAGCTGTGGGGCAGGGCGTGGCTGCCGATGCCGTCGAAGAGCAAATGGATGGTCACGCCTTCAGCGGCTTTCTTGAGCAGCAAATCGCGCAGGCGTTGGCCGAGTCGGTCGTCATGAATGATGAAGAACTGGATCAGTACCGCTTCCCGGGCTTGATCGATGGCATGGAAAATCGCCTCGAAGGTGTCTGTGCCGTTCACCAACAACTGTACTTCGTTGTTTGCCAGGCACGGCATGCGGCCCAGTTTGGGCATGGCGCGTAGCGATGCATAGGCATTCGAGGCCCGGGCGGTCAGGGCTTCTTCTACCCATGGACGCCAGTTCAGTTCGGAGATGGCCTGACGCATCTGTTCGTTGGCTTGGCGTCGCGCTTTGATGTAGCCATCGAACGTGCTGCGGCCGAACACCAGGTAAGGAATAAGCGTCAGGTAAGGAATGAAGATCAGCGACAATGCCCAAGCGATCGAGCCCTGAGCCGTGCGCACGGTCAGCACCGCATGAATCGCGGCGATCAATCCGAGGGTGTGTATCAGGGCGATCATATAACCGAAAATGTGCGGTCCAAAATAATCCATGGGGCAGCCTTGCTCCGCAAGATTCAATGCTTAACAGACCATGTTCTATCGCGAATGTCGCTATTTAATTGGTGCATGAACCGAAGCAATCGGCCGACGTCTAAAGGCCACTACTGATCAGGAGTTTATCGATGAATGTTCGTCTGCTGGGTTTGGCGCTGGGCCTGGGTTTGGCAATGCCGGTGATGGCTCAGGCGCAGATGCTGCAACCGGGTCTGTGGGAAATGACCTCGAGCAATGTGAAAGTCGATGATCAACCGATGGATGTGCAATCGATCCTTGGCCAACTCCAGGGGCAGATGACTCCCCAACAGCGGGCAGCGCTGGAAAAGAACGGGATCAATATTGGCGGTAAAGGCATCCGCGCCTGTCTGACGCCGCAACAAGTGGCGACCGATGATATTCCGTTGGCTGATCCGCAATCGGGCTGCAAACAGCAGATCACCGACCGTAGCGGCAACCAATGGAAATTCCGCTTCAGTTGCCCGAGAGCGCAGGGCACTGGTGTGGCCACGTTCCTCAGTGATCGTGAATTCACCACGGTCGCCAACGGTACATTCAACGCCATCGGTATCAATCAGAAGGGTAGTCTGGAAACCCGCGCGGTATGGCTGGGCCAGGATTGCGGCGCTGTCAAACCAAGAACTTAAATCCTTCGCGAGCAAGCCCGCAGCCTCAGGTCTAGTGTTGACCTTGTGGCTGCGGGCTTGTTCGTGAACGCGTCTCTAAAGCCTTATCAAAATGAGGGGTCAGAACTCGTTCTGCAGGGCTTTGTAGCCGCGTACCAGATCGACGTTGGTACGCGCCACGTCTTCGGAAAACTCTGAGGCGCTGACACTCACTGGCGCGAATAACGACAGGTCGGTGTTCGGGCCGATGCGGGTGGTGGAGGGCACATAGAACGCGTCTGGCAAATCGCGACCATCGACCACGGAGTTATGGCGTACCACGCAGCCACTGCCAACCACGCAGTTGAACAACACGCTGTTGAAGCCGATGAATACCCGGTCGCCGACCACGCACGGGCCGTGCACGATCGAGCGGTGTGCGATGGAGCTGAACTCGCCGATGGTCACCGCTGCACCGGATTTTGAGTGGATCACCACACCGTCCTGAATGTTCGAATTGGCGCCGATGGTGATCGGCTCCATCCCGCCCGATGCATCCACCTCGTCCGCGCGGATGACCGCGTACGGGCCGACGAAGACGTTTTCGCCGATCACCACTTTGCCGCAGATGATCGCGGTTTTGTCGACATAGGCCGACTCGGCAATTTGCGGTAAATCGCCTGAAGGATTTTTGCGGATCATGGTCGGCTCAGCGCGTCGTAAAGGGTGTTGAGGTTGTATTCGAATAAGCCGGTGAAGGTGCTGGCGGGGCCACTCGCGGCGAGGGCGTCCGAGTAAAGCGTGCCGCCGATGTGCGCGCCGCTTTCGTCGGCGATCTGTTTGAGCAGGCGGGCGTCCTTGATGTTTTCCATGAACACCGCTTTGACGTGGGCCTGGCGGATCTGGGTGATCAGTGCAGCGACTTCTGCGGCGGACGGTTCGCGCTCGGTCGACAGCCCCTGGGGAGCCATGAAGTCGATACCGTAGGCCTGACCGAGGTAACCGAAGGCATCATGGCTAGTAACGATCTTGCGATTGCCCGGTGGTAGCGAACCCAGTTTGGCCTTGGCTTCGGCGAGGAGGGCGTAGATTTGCTTCAGATAGGTTTTGCTGTTGCGCTCGTAATCGGCTTTGTTCGCCGGGTCAGCCGCGATCAGTGCTTTGGTGATGTTGGCGATGTACAGCTCAGTGTTGGCCAGATTGTGCCAGGCGTGTGGGTCGGGAACGGTCTCGCCGTCCTCGTCCAGCGAGCGTGGAATCACGCCGTGACTGGCACTGACGACCGGGGCTTTGGTCTCAGTGCTGGTCACCAGACGATCCAGCCATGGCTCAAAACCGAGCCCGTTCTTGATGATCAGTTTGGCCTTGAGCAGGGCTTTGGCATCGTCCGGTGTTGGCTCATAGGTGTGGGCGTCAGCGTCCGGGCCGACCATGTTGGTGATCTGGATATGCTCGCCGCCGACCTGATGCACCATGTCGGCGAGGATGCTGAAGCTGGTGACCACTGGCAATTTTTCCGCCGCCGACAACGACATCGACAGCATCAGGCTGAACAGCACAAGTAGAGCGCGCATCGGGAAACACCTCATTGGGATGTGAGCAAAGGCGGGCGGCGCAGCAGGCCGTGCACCGGTCCGAACACCACGGACAGCAGATAAGCCGCGCCGGCGACCAGCACGATGGCGGGGCCGCTGGGCAGTGAGTAATAGAACGACAGCAACAAACCGAGCCATACCGACAGGCAACCCAGGGTTGCTGCAACGGCTATCAGGATGGGTAGGCGTCGACTCCAGAATCGTGAGGCCGCAGCGGGAAGCATCATCAGCCCGACCACCATCAGCGCACCGATGGCCTGGAAACCGATCACTAGATTCAGTACAACCAGCGTCAGAAACACACCATGGGCGAGCGGGCCTAGGCGGCTGACGGTTCTCAAAAATAGCGGGTCGAGGGTATCGAGCAGCAGCGGTTTGTAGATGAGCGTCATGGCGATCAGGCTCAGCGCCGAGACCCACAACATGCCATTGAGGGTTGGCCCATCGACGGCCAAGGCCGAGCCGAACAGCAGGTGCAAAAGGTCGAGGCGTTTGCCGGCCACGCCAAGAATGAGTACGCCGGCGGCCAAGGAGATTGGATAGATCGCCGCCAGGCTGGCGTCTTCGCGCAGGCCGGTGCGTCGGGTGATCCATGCGGCGAGACCGGCCATGGTCAAACCGGCACCGAGGCCGCCGAGTGTCAGCGCCGGCAGACTTAGACCGGCGAACCAGAAGCCCAATGCGGCGCCGGGAAGGATGCCGTGGGCGACGGCGTCACCAATCAGGCTCATGCGTCGCAAGATCAGAAACACACCCAGGGGGGCGGTGCTGCAGGCCAATACCAGCCCGCCTAACAAGGCGCGACGCATGAAGACGAACTCGCTGAACGGCTGCCAGAAGTGGGCGACGGTGAGCATCAGGCCACCTGCGTATGAGGTGTTTGCCGGATCAGTTCGGCGCTCGGTCCATACACGCAGCCGGTGTTTTTGATCAGCAAGGTTTGGGGGATGTGTTGGCGCACGGCGCTCAGGTCATGACACACCACGACGAGTGTGCGTTCCTCTGCATGCCATGCGTGGATGTGTTGCCAGAGTAGCTGCTGACCGAGTTCATCGAGTGCGGCGTGGGGTTCGTCCAGCAGTAGCACAGGTGTGTCCGTCAGGCTTAGTCGAGCGAGCAGGGCGCGTTGTAATTCGCCGCCCGATAGCGCCATGAGTGGACGGCGTTCAAGTCCACCAAGGTGCCAGTTTTCCAGTGCGGTTTTGAGGCGCTGAGCGCGCAACGTTGTCGACAGTCTGCGTCCCCAGAATCCGGCGGCCACGAGTTCCTCTAGGCTAATCGGGAATTGCCGATCCAGATGCTGTTGTTGTGGGAGGAAGGACAGCCCGCTCTGCCGTGGAACGCTCAGGGTGACTTGGCCTGCCAAGGGTTTTTGCAGGCCCGCGATCACTTTCAGCAAACTGCTTTTGCCGCAGCCGTTAGCGCCGATGATCGCGGTAAGACTGCCTGTTTCGAATTCGAGCCTCAGAGGCGAAGTCAGCGGCTGGCCGGGTGCGCCCCAGCTCAAGGATTGGCAGCGGATCATGCGTTCTCCCGGTGCCAACGACTTTCGGCGACGGCGTCATGGGCGTGCAGACTTTCTGCGTGAATCACTCGCAGGTGAAAGGCGTTGACGCCTGGTGAGCGGCGTAAGGCCAGATTCAGTCGGCGAGCGGCGTCTTCGCAGAACATCGGATTCTGTCCGTTGGCCAAGGCGAAGGCTTGTTCGTCAGCACGTTTCACAGCGGTTTGGACGGCGGTGCCGAGGGCTGCTTCAGCATCGTTGATGATCGTGCTCAACGGCAGCTCATCGATAAATTCATCGAGGTGCAGGTGTAATTGCGCGGTACTGCGTTGGCTGTGTGGCGTCGCGACGATGCCTTGGCTTGTACCGAGCCAGGACAGCACATCGGCGTGTTGCAGCGGTTTGTTGGCGAAGTCATCAATGAATTGTTGCTGGATGAGCTGCCTCGCGAGTGCTGCGGAGCAAGGGCACGTCGAGGAATATTTCACGTCAATTTTGAGTTCCACGTGGAACATATCGTTTTTCAGACTGGCTGAAAGGGTGACTGGGTAGGATCGCCACCCGGCCAAAGGGCTGACCAATGCGGTACGTTTCAATAGCAGATCGGTGTGGATATTCAGGTAGGCATTTTTGGATAAGCCGTCATGGCTATCGAGAAAATGCTGGAGTATTTGGCGCAAAAAATTGGGGGAGAGGTTTGTGTGTTCGAGGGCCGCTAACGACACATAGAGTCGCGACATATGAATGCCGCGTGCTTCACCGTCATCGAGACTCACACCGGCATCAGCCTTGGCGCTCAGACGTTGGCCTTCTAGCAACACGGGTAACTCAATGCCGCACATGCCCACCCATTCGAGGGGTAAAGCTTGGCGAGACGCCTGCGCGGCGATATCCGGGAGTGTCAGCGAATTCATGTTCGGGGCCATCGTGTTAATTGAATTAGATGTTACATTATAACAATTCAAATCACGATGCCTTTTTCATGAACAGGCTTTCATATGCACAGACGTCATTTGCTCAATTTGATTCTGGCCAGTGCGGCCTTCGCTCTCCCTTTCAGTGCGTCAGCTACGCAGATCCGCAACGCTCGACTCTGGCGCTCAGATGAAAGGCTGCGTTTGGTCTTCGATTTAAGCGGACCGGTACGCTACAAAACCTTCACGCTCAGTGCGCCGGAGCGGCTCATTATTGATTTGAGTGGGGCGAGTGTCAGCGGTGATTTCAGTCAGCTAGCGTTAAAAAACACCGTTATTCGATCTATCAGATCCGGCGCTTTTGGCCGTGGTGATACGCGGATTGTTCTCGATTTGAGCAGCCCTGTACTGCTTAACAGCTTCCTTCTGGCGCCACAGGAGGGTCAGGGACACCGGCTTGTGTTGGATTTGGTCAGCGCAAAGCAGTCCCTTGCAGCGCCAATGGTTCCACGTGAAACATCCTTGGATAAGGTTCATCCAAAGCGCGACATCATCGTGGTTGTCGACCCTGGGCATGGTGGAAAGGACCCTGGTGCAGTCGGCGCCAAGGGAGAGCGGGAAAAGGATGTGGTGTTATCCATCGCGAAATTGCTCGCCAAACGTCTGAAAAAAGAGAAAGGTTTTGACGTGAAGCTGGTGCGCAACGACGACTTCTTCGTGCCTTTACGCAAGCGTGTCGAGATCGCTCGTCAGCACAAGGCCGACATGTTCATTTCGGTACATGCCGATGCGGCGCCGCGTCTGACGGCCTCTGGCGCGTCGGTGTATTGCCTGTCTGAAGGTGGCGCGACATCAGCGACTGCCCGCTTCATGGCGCAACGCGAAAACGGTGCCGATCTGCTCGGCGCCACCAGCCTGCTTAATCTCAAAGACAAGGACCCGATGCTCGCGGGGGTGATTCTCGACATGTCGATGAACGCGACGATCGCTGCTAGTTTGCAGCTTGGGAAAACGGTTCTCGGCAGTCTTGCAGGCATTACTACGCTGCACCAAAAGCGCGTCGAGCAAGCAGGCTTCGCGGTTTTGAAGTCGCCAGATGTGCCCTCGATCCTGGTGGAAACAGGCTTTATTTCCAACGTGCGTGACAGTCAGCGGCTGGTCACGACGCGGCATCAACAGGCCGTCGCTGATGGTTTATTTGACGGGCTGCAGCGCTACTTTGAAAAGAATCCACCCATCGACAGCTACCTCGCGTGGCAGCAGACCCGGAAAAAAACGCAGGCCTAGCAGCCGGTGATTCGGCTGCAAGTAAACTTCGCGCTGCTACCGCCCGAACTGGAGAAGCGGTTGATAGTCGTCCAACCAACCCGACGGGTATAGCCCACCCAGGCTTCCCCGTCGGAGGCGACGCCGGTGAAGAACGTCAGTTGACCGAACCGACTGTTGGTTTGCGCCCAGTAACGCTGGCTGCTCTTTTCAAAACCACGCAGATAGAGCGTGTTGCCTACCGTATTGACGCTATAGGCGTTGCCATCGGCATCGACGCAGGCCAGCAGATTAGCGCTGCGCGTGCACTTGGCGATCTCCGGAATTTGCGCCCAAACGCGGCCAGTCATTAACAGCATGAGGCTCAACAACGAGCATTTCAGCGCATTTTTCATAGTGTTTCCCGGGCGTGAGAGGGGTTGCAGCTTCCTGCTCTTCGTCGTTTAGGGCGGGAGGGGGCTGGATTATTCATATTGTTATACTATAACATCAGCTTGAACTGAGCCTGAGCGGGTCGATTTAAAGCGTTCACCTTTCATGACCCTGTCGTGGGAGGCCAGAAAACGTCATGCGCAACCTATGCGTTGATCGGCTGCTATCTAATGAGGATTATCCAATGTCAGCCGAATTGCCCGTGACCGTACTTTCCGGATTTCTCGGCGCCGGTAAAAGTACACTTTTGAATTACGTACTACGTAATCGAAACGGTTTGCGTGTTGCGGTCATCGTCAATGATATGAGCGAGATCAACATTGATGGCAGCGAAGTCCAGCGTGATGTCAGCCTGAACCGCGCCGAAGAAAAACTCGTGGAAATGAGTAACGGCTGTATCTGCTGTACGTTACGTGAAGACTTGCTTGAGGAAGTCAGCAAGCTTGCCCGTGATGGCCGCTTCGATTACTTGTTGATCGAGTCAACGGGGATCTCCGAGCCACTGCCGGTGGCGGAGACCTTCACCTTCCGCGATGAGCAGGGACAGAGCCTCGCTGACATCGCCCGTCTCGACACCATGGTCACTGTCGTCGACGGCATGAATTTCCTCCTCGACTATCAGGCCGCCGAAAGCCTTGCCTCTCGCGGTGAAACCCTTGGTGAGGAGGACGAGCGCTCCATCACTGATCTGCTCATTGAGCAAGTCGAGTTCGCCGATGTGTTGCTGATCAGCAAGATCGATCTGATCAGCCAGAGCGAGCGCGAACAACTGATCGCCATCCTCAAGCGCCTCAATGCTCAGGCCGAAATAATCCCTATGGTCATGGGCGAAGTGCCGTTGGGAAAAATCCTCAACACGGGTCGCTTCGACTTTGAAAAAGCTGCGCAAGCCCCCGGTTGGTTGCAGGAACTGCGTGGTGAGCACGTCCCGGAAACTGATGAATATGGCATCGCCTCTACCGCTTATCGCGCGCGCCGGCCATTCCACCCGCAACGTTTTTACAACTTCATTGATCGTCCGTGGCTCAACGGCAAGCTGCTGCGCTCCAAAGGCTTCTTCTGGCTGGCGAGCAAGCCTACTGACGCGGGCAGTTGGTCACAGGCCGGTGGTTTGATGCGCCATGGTTTTGCCGGACGCTGGTGGCGTTTCGTACCGAAAAACCAATGGCCGCAGGATCAGGACAGTACTGCAGCGATCATGGAAAACTGGACAGCCAGCGTCGGAGACTGCCGTCAGGAGTTGGTGTTTATCGGCCAGAACATCGATTTCGTGCAGCTTTCCGCCGAGCTCGACGAGTGTTTGCTGACCGATGATGAAATGGCCATCGGCGTCGAAGGCTGGCGATCGATGCCGGATCCGTTCGGCCCCTGGCATGAAGAGGCGGCCTGATGCTCGCGCTCAAAATGCTGCAAACTCGCACCCGCTACCAGCATCGGGGGGCCACGCCCAAAGTGCTGACACGCATCCTTGAGGACGAAACCAACCTCGCGGTCTGGCAGCGGCAACTACCACTGCACATCGCCGAATTCGCTGATTTGCTGCTGTCCCTCAACGACCCCTTGGCTGAGTCGCTGTGCCTGGAAATGGCTGACGAAGAGGCCGAGCCGGATCTCGCCGGGTTGGCGGGCGGATTGCGCGATCTGCAGGGTTACGAGGGCTTTATCGCAGACCTGAAGTGGCTGGTCAGCGCCTTCGCGTGCCTGCTCGGCGCCCGGCGTATCGGCTTGCGTCTGCGGGTGCTGGATAAGGCCATGTGTCCGCGTTTCCACGTTGATCATGTGCCGGTGCGGCTGATCAGCACGTATGCGGGTGTCGGCAGCCAGTGGCTCAAAGAAGGTGCGATGGATCGTCAGCAACTGGGCCAGGCGAACGCGCAGCCGCAAGACTCGGCACAGATCCAGCAACTGGCCAGCGGTGAAGTCGCGCTACTCAAGGGCGAGAAGTGGCACGGCAATGAAGGTTTTGGCTTGATTCATCGCTCGCCCCAGCCGGCGGCCGGCGAGCGACGGCTGATTCTCACCCTCGACTGGCTCGGCTAACGCTTCAAGGCTTGAGCCATTTACCGTGGCTCTGCCCCTCGCAATAGGGCTGCAGATAAGCGGCATCAGTGGCCACGCCGTAATAGTGAGTATCCTGGCGATAGGGCATATTGGCGACTTGCGCGTTGCTGCAAACGCCGAAGGCTCCGGTCGGGCACTGATCGACGTACTGCACCTCGACTTTCTGCCCGGCCAGCGTGGGTTGGCAAAAGCCGTCGTTGAACAGTTTTTCCGGGATGTTGCGGTTCTGCTGGCAGACTTTGACGTCCAGCCGCTCGCCCTGGCTGCGCACCACGCAGGCTTGGGCCAACACTTCGCTCGACACCAGCATCAGCAACAACGACCATCCCATCCAACGCATCTTCGCTCTCCTCAGAAAATCCCCGGCCATGTTGCAGAACATTCCTACCCATGTCATCGCCGGCCCTTTGGGCGCCGGCAAGACCAGTCTGATTCGCCAGCTCATGGCGCAACGACCGGTCGGTGAACGCTGGGCCGTGCTCATCAACGAGTTCGGCCAGATCGGCCTGGACGCTGCGCTGTTGACTCGCGACGGCGATGGTATCGCACTGGGTGAAGTGGCCGGAGGCTGTTTGTGTTGCGTGAATGGTGCGCCGTTTCAGGTCGGCCTTGGACGTTTACTGCGCAAGGCCAAACCGGATCGGCTGTTTATCGAGCCATCCGGGCTGGGCCATCCCGCGCAGTTACTTGAACAGCTGAGCGAAGCGCCATGGCAGGGCGTACTGGCGATACAACCGTGTGTGCTGGTGCTGGATGCCCAGTCGCTCAACGCGGGGAATGCGCTGCCGACAGCGCAACAGCAAGCGTTGGCCCGTGCCGGTTTACTGTTGCTGAACAAGGCTGAAGGCCTGGATGGGATTGCCCGACAGAAAATAGCCAGTCAGTTGCCGCCCGTCAGGCTGATCTGGACGCAACAGGCGCAACTGCCCTTGAGCGAACTGCCAGGCCTGGCCGCGCAAGCGGTGGCGGGTGTGGATAACTGGGTCGCGCCCAAAGGGTTGGCGCAGATGCCGGCTGTCTGGAGCGATCCGACGCTACCGATTTGCCTGAGTCAGGCACAGGAGGGCGGTTGGAGCATGGGATGGCGCTGGCATCCGAGCCAGACGTTCGATAAGCAACAAATAGCCGTTTGGCTTGAGAGCCTTGAGTGGGCAAGGGCCAAACTGGTTATCCACAGAGCCGACGGTTGGTTTTCGGCGAATGCTCTGAATAACGCTGAGCTGAATTGGCAAACCAGTGAATGGCGAAAGGATTCGCGAATCGAGCTGATCTTCGCCGACTCGCAGAATATCGATCAACTGCAGGCAGGATTGGCGCAGTGCCGGATTCAGACGCGCTAATTCACGGCTTCCACTTGGTATGTTCCTGCCGCCACTGACTCAGTTCGATCACTTCAGCGCGTGGCTTCTGGACTTCGACCACGGGCGGCGTATCGTCGAACGGCGCCGGGTAGGGCGCCAGTTCGATCTGCGCGCTGTGGGCGCCAAACTGGGTGATGGTGCCGTTGTGGCGGGTTTCGCCGGTCACCGTGAATTCGAAGGTGTACACCCGCGCCAGACGTCGGCGACCGTTGGCGTCCTTGATCAAGCCGATCTTCTTTAGCGCAACGTTGCCGTCGAGCAACTCGACGCGCACGTTCAGACAATGCTGCTTGACCCGCTCCAGCGCTCGCTCGCGCAAGCCGTGGTTGTGCCAAAGCCACGCGCCGGCAGCGGCAAACAGCATCAACACAAAGATGTTTTCGAGGGTCAGCATCAACATCAAACTCCAAAAGATGGCGTCAGCTTAACTGCGTCGCCGGTCTGTCGTACAGACTGCGTTTCGTCGCATACTGCGCGGCTTGAATTTCAATCGTTTTACGGAAAACCCGAATGAAACGTACGCCTCATCTGCTCGCCATTCAGTCCCATGTGGTGTTTGGCCACGCCGGCAACAGCGCTGCGGTTTTCCCGATGCAGCGGGTCGGGGTGAATGTCTGGCCGCTCAACACCGTGCAGTTCTCCAACCACACCCAATACGGCCAGTGGGCCGGCGAAGTGCTGTCGCCTGAGCAGATTCCCGAACTGGTCGAAGGCATCGCTGCCATTGGCGAATTGGGTAACTGCGATGCGGTGCTCTCGGGGTATCTGGGCAGCGCCGCACAGGGGCGGGCGATTCTCAGCGGCGTTGCGCGCATCAAATCGGTCAACCCGAAGGCGCTTTATCTGTGTGATCCGGTGATGGGGCACCCGCAGAAGGGGTGCAGCGTGCCGACGGAGGTCAGCGACTTCTTATTGGAAGAGGCGGCCGCGGTGGCGGACATTATGTGTCCGAATCAACTGGAACTGGACAGCTTCTCCGGACGC
Source organism: Pseudomonas baetica (assembly GCF_019733355.1). Classification (GTDB taxonomy): domain Bacteria; phylum Pseudomonadota; class Gammaproteobacteria; order Pseudomonadales; family Pseudomonadaceae; genus Aquipseudomonas; species Aquipseudomonas baetica_A. The sequence continues at coordinate 75,541 of NZ_JAIHLQ010000017.1, forward strand.
AAGCCGCAGTCATTGTTCGATTGTCTGGCGATGGCGCGGGCATTGCTGGCGCGTGGGCCGAAAGCGGTGCTGGTCAAACATCTGGATTATCCGGGCAAACCGGCGGATGGCTTCGAGATGTTGTTGGTGACTGCCGAGGGCAGTTGGCATCTGCGCCGTCCGTTGCTGGCGTTCCCGCGCCAGCCGGTGGGCGTGGGCGATCTGACGTCTGGTCTGTTCCTGGCGCGGGTGCTGCTGGGCGACAGCCTGGTGGCCGCGTTCGAATTCACGGCGGCGGCGGTGCATGAAGTGTTGCTGGAGACTCAGGCGTGCGCCAGTTATGAGCTGCAACTGGTGCGTGCGCAGGACCGAATTGCGCATCCGCGAGTGAAGTTCGAGGCTACGGCGATCAGTCTGTAAGACCGCGTCACCCCTTTCGCGAGCAAGCCCGCTCCCCCATTCGACCGCGTTCTCATGGGAGGACTGCGATTAAATGTGGGCGCTGGCTTGCTCGCGAAGGCTATCTGTAAAGCGACATCGTTCCAAAGGATCGATCAGGCGTCGCCCTTGATCTCCTGGTAACGCTTCTCCAGTTCCTGACGAATCTGCCGGCGCTGCTGGGCCTGCATGTAACGGCGCTTGTCTTCACTGTTCTGCGGTTGTAGCGGCGGCACGGCAGCGGGTTTGCGCTGATCATCCACCGCGACCATGGTGAAGAAGCAACTGTTGGTGTGGCGCACCGAGCGTTCGCGGATGTTCTCGGTCACGACTTTGATGCCGACTTCCATCGACGTATTGCCGGTGTAGTTGACCGAGGCGAGGAACGTCACCAGTTCACCGACATGGATCGGCTCGCGGAAAATCACCTGATCCACCGACAGGGTCACCACATAGCGGCCGGCATAGCGGCTCGCGCAGGCGTAGGCCACTTCGTCGAGGTATTTGAGCAGGGTGCCGCCGTGGACATTGCCTGAGAAGTTGGCCATGTCGGGGGTCATCAGTACCGTCATCGACAGCTGGGCGTTTCCGGGTTCCATAACGTTCTCACGGATCAAGGCTGGATTGCTGGAAGCACCTCTGCGGGTGCCTGGTCACTTTTCAAAAAGTACCGTTATCGGGACGCCGGGCAACAGGTCGCCGTCACGCCTGGATCGATCTGTTTCCATATATTGCACTGCCTTCCAGCCCGAAGTCGCGGTGTTACCCTGCAAAAGCCCGTGCAAAAAGGCAATTCCCACAAGAAAAGCGGATTTTTCCGAGCACGCTCAGACCTCTCTGGCGTCTGACTGCGCGCTTCGCCAATCTAGGAGCCCACGCCATGCATGCCATCAGCTTTATTCAGGATCTGGCGGTGATCATGTTGGTCGCTGGCGTGGTAACTGTCCTGTTTCACCGGTTCAAGCAACCGGTGGTGCTCGGTTACATCGTTGCCGGTTTCATCATCGGGCCGCACACCCCGCCGTTCGGCTTCATCCATGACGAAGAAACGATCAAGACCCTCGCCGAACTGGGGGTGATTTTCCTGATGTTCTGCCTGGGCCTTGAGTTCAGCCTGCGTAAGCTGTTCAAGGTCGGCGCCACGGCGTTTATCGCGGCGTTCCTCGAAATCGTCCTGATGATCTGGATCGGCTATGAGATTGGTCGCTGGTTTGAATGGAGCACCATGGACTCGCTGTTTCTCGGCGCGATCCTGGCGATCTCCTCGACCACCATCATCGTCAAGGCGCTCAATGATCTGAAGATGAAGAACGAGCGCTTCGCGCAGCTGATCTTCGGTGTGTTGATCGTCGAAGACATCCTCGGCATCGGCATTATTGCCCTGCTGTCGAGCATCGCCGTCAGCGGCACAGTGAGCTCCGGCGAAGTGTTCTCCACGGTCGGCAAGCTGTCGCTGTTCATGATTGTTGCGCTGGTGATCGGCATTCTGTTGGTGCCACGCTTGCTGGCTTACGTCGCCAAATTCGAAAGCAACGAGATGCTGCTGATCACCGTGCTGGGCCTGTGTTTCGGCTTTTGCCTGCTGGTCGTGAAGCTCGAATACAGCATGGTGCTGGGCGCATTCCTGATCGGCGCAATCATGGCTGAGTCACGGCAACTGCTGAAAATCGAACGGCTGATCGAGCCAATTCGTGATCTGTTCAGCGCGATCTTCTTTGTAGCCATCGGTCTGATGCTCGACCCGATGATCCTGCTGCAATATGCGTGGCCGATAGCGGTCATCACCGTCGCCGTGGTGCTGGGCAAGATGCTGTCCTGCGGCCTCGGTGCCTTTATCGCTGGCAATGACGGACGCACCTCACTGCGAGTAGGGATGGGGCTGTCACAGATTGGCGAATTTTCCTTCATTATCGCGGCACTGGGCATGACCTTGCAGGTGACCAGTCACTTCCTTTATCCGGTTGCCGTGGCGGTGTCGGTGATCACTACACTGCTGACGCCTTATCTGATTCGCGCCGCTGATCCGCTGTCGATCAAGCTGTCTGCCGCCATGCCGCAGCGCCTCGCGCGGGTGTTCGGGATGTATGGCGAATGGCTGCGCAGCATTCAGCCGCAGGGCGAGGGCGCGATGCTGGCGGCGATGATTCGGCGGATTCTGTTGCAGGTCGGGGTCAATCTGGCGCTGGTGATTGCGATCTTCTTCACCGGCGCATTCTTTGCCGGACGTCTGTCGGTCTGGATGCAAGACTGGATCAGCGATCCGAGCTGGCAGAAAGCGTTGATCTGGGGTGGAGCGTTGCTGGTGTCGCTGCCGTTCTTGATTGCGGCGTACCGCAAGCTCAAGGCGCTGTCGATGTTGCTGGCGGAGATGGGCGTGAAGCCGCACATGGCTGGGCGTCACACGCAACGAGTGCGCCGGGTGATCTGCGAAGTGATCCCGATTCTCTCGCTGCTGGTGATTTTTCTGCTGCTGGCAGCCTTGTCGGCCAGTATTCTGCCGACCAACAAGTTGCTGGTGCTGATCGCCGTGGTCGCGGCCGCCGTGGCGGCGCTGCTCTGGCGTTGGTTCATCCGCGTGCACACGCGGATGCAGGTGGCCTTGCTGGAAACCCTCGACAATCACAAGGAGTCGTCGGGGCACTGATCACCCGGGGCGCTTGGCCGATCAGCTTTCCAGCCAGACGTCCCGTGCCCAGTGCCATACCGATTCCCAGGTTTCTTCGGCAACCAACTCTTCTTCGGCCTGCCACAGCACCACTGTGCCGTCTTCCTCGACACAGTAGTAGTCGTCGCCGTCCTGACAGATCGGGATCAGGCTGCGATCAACACCGACATCCCAGGCGTTGGCGGCAACATCCGGCAAGTAAGTGTGGGATTGTGGGTCGGTCACGGTCACAGGTTCCAGGCTGCCGTAAACCACATCGCTGACGGTCAGCAAAAACTCTTTGAAGACAAACGGAATATCGATGAACAGTTGTTCTTCGATTTCGACCAGCAGATCTTCGTCAGGCAACTCCAATGGAACCGGTACGGGTTCGTTGGCTTCGCGCAGTTGTTCGATGATTTCTTCCACGTCCGGGATCCTCTTGCTTGAATGGCGCGGTTTATATGGGCCGGTTTATACAGTAGCTCGCTATAGATGCAACCGTGAAATAGAAAAACCCCGGACGAGTCCAGGGTTTTCATGAGCGCATGCTTAACGCAGAGGGTATCAGCCGTTCTGGCGGATACCGGCGACCAGCCAAGGCTGGTTGTCGCCCTGCGGACGTTCCATGTTCCAGCTTTCGCTGAACACTTCGCCCTGGTCGAAACGCGAAGTCTTCGACACACCGCTGAAGGTCAGGGTGGCGATGGTCTTGTCGGCACGGTCATCCACGCCGTCCAGTTGCACCTGGAGGTTGTCGATGTAGGTCGACTGGAACGCGTCGCCCAGATCCGCACGCTCACGCTTGAGGAACTCGAGCATTTGCGGGGTCACGAACTCGGCGATCTTGTCCATTTCGTTGGCATCCCAGTGCTGCTGCAGCGACTGGAAGTGGCTGCGCGCAGCTTCAAGGAAGTTCTGTTCGTTGAACCAGGCCGGTGCGTTGATCACCGGACGGGCGGCAGCCGGTGCAGCCGAACCACCGAAGATCGACCCCATGGCCGCAGGCTTGTGCTCGAACGTTTCACGCTGCATCGGCGCGCCGGCCGGAGCGAATTGCTCTTGCTGCTTGCGGCGACGAGCGGCGATGAAACGGAAGATCACGAACGCGATCAAGCCCATGATCAGGATGTCGAAGATCTGCATGCCCTGGAAGCCGCCGCCCATGAACATGGACGCGAGCAGGCCACCGGCAGCGATGCCGGCCAGAGGGCCGAGCCAGCGCGAAGCACCGCCGGCCTTGGCAGCGGCGCCAGCGGCACCGGCAGCACCCGCGGTCGCCGCAGCGCCGCCCATGCCTGAGGAAGAAGGAGCCATCTGGCTGGTCTGGTGCGTCGGCGCAGCGCCGGCGCTTTTGCCACCACCAAAGCGCTTGGCGTTGGCGTCGAGGCTCATCGTCAGGCCGATGCACAACGCCATGGCGATGCTAAGAAAACGTTTCATAAAGGGAATACCCGTTTGTGGAGACACGCGCGCCATGTTGCACAGCTGAAGTGTTACTGGCTAGCGAGAGAGTGTTTCGGGCTTTTGCCTGACAGGTTACGTTCAGCTTGGTCCAAGCAATAAGGCTATGTACTTTTGTCTGTAGGAAATCGGGATGGGTTCAGTGAGAAATTAGCTCAGCGACGAAACGCCAGCATCACCACACCGGCCGTAATCAGACCGATTCCACCCCATTGACGCAGGTCGAGTTTCTCGCCCAGCAGGATCACGCTGAGCACTGCCACCAGCACCACGCTGAGCTTGTCGACTGGAGCCACCAGCGAGGCCGGGCCGACCTTTAGCGCCCGGAAATAGCACAGCCAAGACGCGCCGGTGCCCAGGCTGGATAACAGCAGGAACAGATAGCTCTTGGCGGATATTGATCCCAATGACTGATATTGGCCCGTGGCGTACAAAATCAAGGCCAGGCTGACGAGTACCACGATGGTGCGCAGGAGGGTGGCGAAGTCGGAATTGACGTTTTCGATGCCGACTTTGGCGAAAATCGCCGTCAGTGCCGCGAACGTCGCCGAGAGCAGTGCCCAGAATGTCCAGGAGGAAAAGAAGCCTGAGCCCATGTGGCTATCCTGATGATTAACGCCAGCCCCTGTGGGAGCGAGCGTGCTCGCGATGAGGGTGTGTCAGCCAACGCAGTGTTGAATGAAAGACCACTTTGGCGACAAGCTCGCTCCCACAGGGACGCCGTAAGGCTTAAATGGCTTCCAGCTTCGCGTAGCCCAACATCAGCCACTTGCTGCCTTCGCCGAAATTCACCTGCACCCGCGCTTGAGCCCCGGCGCCTTCGAAATTCAGGATCACTCCGTCGCCAAAGATCGAATGACGAACAGTCTGGCCGAGGCTGAAGCCGGTTTCCGGAATTTCGCTGCCGCTGAACAGATTGCTGCCACTCATCGACTGATTGCCGCCGAATGGCCGGCTGACGCTGTTCGACAAGCGCACTTCCTGAATCAGACCCTTGGGCACTTCGCGTACGAAACGCGACACCTTGTTGTAGGTTTCACTGCCGTAAAGGCGTCGGGTTTCAGCATAGGTCATCACCAGATTCTGCATCGCCCGGGTGATACCGACGTAGGCCAGACGCCGTTCTTCCTCAAGGCGTCCCGGTTCTTCCAAGCTCATCTTGTGCGGGAACAGGCCTTCTTCCATGCCCACCAGGAACACGTAAGGGAATTCCAGGCCTTTGGCGCTGTGCAGGGTCATCAACTGAACGCTGTCTTCATGCTCATCGGCCTGAGTGTCGCCGGCCTCAAGCGAGGCGTGGCCGAGGAATGCCGCCAGCGGTGACAGTTCTTCGTCTTCTTCGGTGTTCTCGAAGTTGCGCGCGGCGCTGACCAGTTCCTCAAGGTTTTCCACCCGGGCCTGGCCTTTCTCGCCTTTTTCCGCTTCGTGATAGGCGATGAGGCCGGATTGCTCGATGACGGTTTGCGTCATCAAATGCAGCGGCATCTCCATGCACTTGGCGGCGAGGTTCTCGATCAGCTCGATAAACGCCCCCAGCGCGCCCGCCGCGCGCCCGGTCAGGCCTTTATTGGCGACCAGTTGGCGCATGGCTTCCCACATCGATACATCGCTGTGGCGCGCATGCTCGCGGATCGCTTCGACGGTTTTCTCGCCGATGCCACGGGCCGGGACGTTGATCACCCGCTCCAGTGCCGCATCGTTGCCACGACCTTCCAGCAAGCGCAGATAGGCCATGGCGTTTTTGATTTCCGCCCGTTCGAAGAAGCGCTGGCCGCCGTAAATGCGATACGGAATGCGTTCGCGCAGCAAGGCTTCTTCCAGAACGCGCGATTGGGCGTTGGAGCGGTACAGAATCGCGATATCGCTACGGGCTAAGCCGGTTTTCAGCGCGCTTTCGATGGTTTCGACAACGTAGCGTGCTTCGTCGTGTTCATTGAACGCGGCATACAGGTTGATCGCTTCGCCGTCGCCGCCGTCTGTCCACAGCTCTTTGCCGAGGCGGCCGGTGTTGTTGGCGATCAGGGCGTTGGCGGCCTTGAGGATGCCGGCAGTGGAGCGATAGTTCTGCTCCAGGCGAATGGTCACCGAATCCGGGAAGTCGGAAGAGTACTGATGAATGTTTTCGATTTTCGCGCCGCGCCAGCCGTAGATCGACTGGTCGTCATCGCCAACCACCATCAGGCTGTCGCCGCCCTTGCCCAGCAGACGCAACCAGGCGTACTGCACGGCGTTGGTGTCCTGGAATTCGTCCACCAGAATGTGCCGGAAACGCTTCTGATAATGCGCCAACAGGCCCGGATGATCGCGCCACAGGTCGAGCGCGCGCAGCAGCAGCTCAGAGAAGTCGATGACGCCGGCACGCAGGCAAGCCGCCTCGTAGGCCTCATAGATGCTGCGCATGGTTGCCAGGTACAGATCGCCGCTGGCCTGAATGTGTTTGGGACGCAGACCTTCGTCTTTCTGCCCGTTGATGAACCACTGGGCCTGACGGGCGGGCCAGCGTTGTTCGTCCAGACCCAGCTCGCGAATCACTCGCTTGACCAGCCGCTGCTGATCGTCGCTGTCGAGAATCTGGAAAGTCTGGCTCAAGCCCGCTTCCTGCCAGTGTGCCCGCAGCAAGCGGTGCGCCAGGCCGTGGAAGGTGCCGACCCACATGCCGGCCGGGTTGATGCCCAGCAACTGCTCGATGCGGTGACGCATCTCGGCAGCGGCCTTGTTGGTGAAGGTCACCGACAAAATGGAGTGGGGCGAGGCGTTTTCGACCTGGATCAACCAGGCGATACGGTGCACCAGCACTCGGGTTTTACCGGAGCCAGCACCGGCCAGGACCAACTGACGGCCAACGGAGGCGGCTACGGCCTGGCGTTGGGCATCGTTGAGGGAGTTCAGCAGAAGGGAGAGATCATCGCGCATCGGGGCATTCTAGGGTGCGCCGCAGGCCCGGGCAAACCGAGCTTTGCATTAGCCGATGAAAGTCCTGCCAGTGACGACCGGTCGGTCACTGCCTACAGGCGTCAGCCCGCCTCGCTTTGCGGGTTTTTTCAGTGGCGAGAGGGCGAAAAGTTTCCGTGAAATTATGATCTGGAGCAGTTTGGCAACGGGATCGGCTTGTGTATGCTCCGTCCACGTTTCGGGCGCACGCCCTCCTTATAAGAACAAGAACGTTGCCCATGACCCTCAGCTCCGAACTGTCGGGCCCCTCTGTGGAACCCCGGGTTATTCGCCGGCACTACGCCACCGAAATGGCGGTCGAGCGCACACGCCTGCTGTATCAGGGCTCTTTATTGCCCACGCTGTTCATGTTGATCAATGGTCTGGTCTGCGCCGGTTTGCTCTGGAGCCCGCAGCGTTACTTCGTGGTCAGCGTCTGGTTGGTGTGGTTGCTGTTGCTGGTCGCATTGCGGGTGATTCAGGTGGCAGCGTTCGATTCGGCGATTCCCCATCGCCAAGCCCAGCCGATCTGGTTCCGGATGTTCCTGATCGGCTCGACCATGACCGGCCTGACCCTGGCCGGCGCCGGCATCGCTCTGGTGCCGGCCGACAATTTCATGCAGCAAGCCTGGGTGTTCGGCCTGATCGGCGCCGCGACCCTCTCGGCCAGTGTTGCCTATGCGGTGAGCCTGCCGGCGTTCTTGTCCTTTACCTTGCCGTGCCTGCTGCCGGCGATCGGTTTTCTGTTTTGGGGCGGCGATGAGCAGGCGCGCGGCTGGGGTTGGCTGGGGCTGATTCTGTTGGGTTCGCTGAGCGTGGTGGCGTGGCAGGTCAATCGTTTGATCGATCGCGGTTTGCTGCGACGCTTCCAGAATCAGCGCCTGATCGAACACCTGCAACAGACGCAGTCGCGCAGCGAGCAACTCAATCAGGAACTGGCCAGGGAAATCGAGCACCGCCGCTGTGCCGAGGGCCAATTGCGCGAAGCGCAGGTCGAACTGGAAGACCGCGTCGCCCAGCGCAGTCGTGAGCTGGACGCCGCTAACCAAGCGTTGAGCAAAAGCGAGGCGCGCCTGGCACTGGCGTTGAAAGCCAGTGAGTTGGGGCTATGGGACTGGAATCTGCAAACCGACGAAGTCCATCACACGCAGATTCAGGAGCTGTTCGGCCTCGCCCCGGAATACGTCACGGCCATCCTGCGCGACCTCAAGCCGCGGCTGCACCCACAAGACCTGCCGTCGCTCAAACACGCGCTGATCGAACATTTGAAGGGTCGCACCGAGGACTACCAGATCGAATACCGCGTGCGTCACGGCGACGGCCACTGGGTGTGGATTGAAGATCGTGGTCGCGCCGTGGAGCGCAGCGAGAGCGGGCGGGTGATCCGCATGCTCGGCACGCGCCGCGACATCAGCGCCAGTAAACACCTTGAAGAACAGCAGCGACTGGCGGCGACCGTGTTTGAAGCGGCCAGCGAAGGCATCGTGATTCTCGACCCGAATTACGCGCTGATCGCGATCAATCAGGCATTCAGTCGGGTCACGGGGTACGACATCGACGACATGCTTGGGCGCAATGTCGTCGAGCTGCCGTGTAGCCGCGATGCCCGCCGCCATTACGTTGCGATCCGCCATGCGCTGGAACAGCACGGCAGTTGGCAGGGCGAACTGGTGGAGACCCGCAAGAACGGTGAGCTGTATCCGCAGTGGCTACAACTTAACGCGGTGCGCGATAGTCGGGGAAATGTCAGCCATATCGTCGGCTTTTTCGCCGATCTGTCGGCGCGGCGCGAATCCGAAGAGCGCATGCGTTATCTGGCCCATTACGACGAACTCACAGGTCTGGCCAACCGCTCGCTGTTCCGCGAACGCCTGCACGAAGCGCATCAACGGGTGCGGCAGGGCGGGCGACGCAGTCTGGCGCTGCTGCACATCAATCTGGATCGCTTCAAGCTGCTCAATGACAGCCTGGGTCATGAAATCGCTGACCAGTTGCTGCAAAAAATGGCGCGACGGTTGGTTAACGCCTTACCGGAAGCCGACACCATTGCCCGGTTGTCCGGCGACGAATTTGCGGTGCTCTTCGACGCCTACGGCAACCTGTCGAGTCTGGCCCGAGTCGCCACGCGGTTGTCGGCCAAACTGCGCCTGCCGCTGACGGTCGAAGGCCATGAGTTGGTGGTCAGCGCATCAATGGGCATCAGCATGTTGCCGGACAACGCGCGGGAGATTTCCGCGCTGCTCAGTCAGTCGAACATGGCCATGCAACATGCCAAACATTTGGGCGGCAACAACTTCCAGTTCTACACCGACAGCTTGCAGGCCAGCACCCTTGAGCGCTTGCAGCTGGAAAACCAGTTGCGCAAAGCCATCGAAGAGCAGCAGTTGAAGGTGTTCTACCAGCCCAAGCTGTGCCTGGAGACCGGGCGCCTGAATGCGGCGGAAGCGCTGGTGCGCTGGGACCATCCAACCATGGGCCGGGTGCCGCCGGGAGATTTCATCGGGCTTGCCGAAGAAACCGGACTGATCGGGCCGATCGGCGAATTCGTGCTGCGCCAAGCCTGCTGGCAGGCGTGTGAGTGGCAGCGTCAGGGGCTGGCGCCGATCCGTGTTTCGGTGAATCTGTCGGTGCACCAGTTGCGTCAAGGCAAACTGGTCAGTCTGGTGCGTCAGGTGCTGGAGGAAACCGGGCTGGCGCCGCACTACCTCGAACTGGAACTGACCGAGAGCCAGTTGCTCGACAGCGTCGAACACATCATCGCGACCTTCCAGCAACTACGCGACCTGGGCGTGAAACTGGCGATTGATGATTTCGGTACAGGCTATTCGTCGCTCAGTTACCTCAAGCGCATCCCGGTGGATTACGTGAAGATCGATCAGGCTTTCATTCGCGGTTTGGGGGAGGGCAGTGAAGATGCGGCGATCACCCGGGCGATCATTGCCATGGCCCATGGGTTGTCGCTGAAGGTGGTGGCCGAGGGGGTCGAGCGGCAGGAGCAACTGGAATTTTTGCGCGCCGAGCATTGTGATGAAGTGCAAGGCTATCTGATCAGTCGACCGGTGGAAGCTGCCGATCTGGCCGGGCTTTTGCGCGAACAGGACAATACGTTTTAAGGGCTACATGTATGCCATCGCGCCTGATATGGGGGCATGGAGTTACGTATTGAGCAGGCAAAAAGCCGATTCATGTAGTATAACTACAAGCTTGCTACATCCCCGACCATAAGAAGAGTCCAGCCCCGTGAATCTGCTGCAACACATCGCCCAATCACGTCACCTGTTACGCAAGTCGGAGCTCAAGGTCGCCGACCACGTGCTGCTTGACCCTGCGGCGGTGATGCACAGTTCCATGGCCGACCTGGCCCACAGCGTCGGCATCAGCGAGCCAACCATCGTGCGTTTTTGCCGCGCCATCGGTTGCTCCGGGTTTCAGGATCTGAAACTCAAACTGGCGCAGAGCCTGGCCGCCGGTGCGAGTTTCGGCCAGTTCGCGATCCATGAGGACGACTCGGTTGCCGATTACAGCCTGAAGATTTTCGACACGACGTTGCACACGCTGATGGAAGTTCGCGAGAAGCTCGATCCGGTGGAGTTGCAGCGTGCGGTGACGCTGATGTCCCAGGCCCAGCGCGTCGAGTTCTACGGCTTTGGCGCATCGGGCGCGGTGGCCGCGGATGCGCAGCACAAGTTCTTCCGCCTGCTGCTGACGGCGGCGGCGTATTCCGATCCGCACATGCAAGCGATGTCGGCGGTGACGTTGAAGCCGACCGACGTGGCGATCTGCATTTCCCAGTCCGGGCGTTCGAAGGATTTGCTGATCACTGCCAACCTGGTGCGCGAGAGCGGCGCTTCACTGATCACGTTGTGCCCGAGCCAGACGCCGTTGGCTGAATTGTCCACGGTCAACCTGGCGATCGATGTGCATGAAGACACCGAAATCTATACGCCGCTGACTTCGCGCATTGCGCATCTGGTGGTCATCGACGTGTTGGCGATGGGCGTGGCCATGGCGCGGGGGCCGAGTCTGGTCAACCACCTCAAGAGCGTGAAGCGCAGCCTGCGCAGCTTGCGGCTCTCACCCAAGGCTGTGAAAGCCTTGGACGATTAAAGCAAGGTCGCTCCCACATTTGATCCCCAGGACACAAGATGTGTGTCCGCCGCAGATCCACTGTGGGAGCAGGCTTGCTCGCGAAGGCATTCTCTAAAACACCCTCGCCCTGCGAAACTTTCATCGCACTGTCATCCACGCGAAGCCAAACCGTCATCCCCCGCGCCTATCGTGAAACTCCCGTACTCGCCTTGGGAGACTCGAAATGGCTCAGCCCTACGAAGAACGCAACAGCGCAGCGAAAACCCGTCGTCAGCAGGAAGATCAGCGCCGCATGGAATTTCGCCGCGCCATCGAAGATCGCTTTGAACTCCGCCAGCTTCAGGCCCAGATCGGAGATTTTCCCGAGGAAGGTAAACTCAACTACTGGCACGCGGCACCGGCAGCTTCCCGTCGAAGCGTTCAACCAGCGCGCTGATCTGTGCCCGTTCGCTGCGGATAAACGCCAGGAAGGCGTGTGCCACCGGTGACAGCCGTTTGGCTTTGGCTTGCACCAGGCACCAGCTGCGAAACAGCGGCAACTCTTCGACCGGCAGCTCGACCAGGCCACCGGTCGCCAGCTCCAGGTTCAGGGCGTGGCGCGTCAACAGCGCCAAGCCCAGACCCGCCACCACGCATTCGCGCTGAGCTTCGGCCGAGGCCACTTCCTGAGTCTGGGTGAAGTGCACGCGTTTCTCTTTGAAGTATTCCTCGCAGGCCAGTCGTGTACCCGAACCCGGTTCGCGGATCAGCAAGGTGTAAGGTTCCAGATCCTGCAAGCGCAGCGGCCCCAAGTGCGCCAGCGGATGATCCGGGCGGGCCACGGCAACAATCGGGTTGTTGAGGAACGGCAGGAATTCCAGGCCCATGTCCTGGGGCACCATTGACATGATCACCAGGTCGTCACGGTTATCCGAGAGGCGCCGGATGACCTGGCCACGGTTGACCACCGTCAGTTGCAGGTTCACCTCCGGGTGCTGGCGCTTAAAGGCGGCGAACAGGTGCGGCACGAAATACTTGGCGCTGGATTCCACGGCCAGTTTCAGTTGGCCTTGCAGTGAGCCCTGCATGTCCGACAGCTGCATATCGAGGTTTTCCAGGCGCCCGAAAATGTCCCGGCTGGCGCGCTGCAAAGCTTCGGCAGCCTCGGTCATATAGAGTTTTTTGCCGACGTAATCGAATAATGGCTGCCCGATCAGCTCCTCGAGCTGACGAATCTGAAGGCTGACGGCCGGTTGCGTGAGAGACATTTCATCCGCAGCGCGGCTGTAAGAGCGCAAATCACACACTTCGTTGAAGATCTGCAATTGACGCAATGTCATACGCATCAGGGACTTACGCATTTTTTACAGGCTCTGAAGGCTGGCGAGTGGCTCAACTATAAGTCTTTACTTATGCCTGACCCAATTTTTATTCATTTTTATTAATCCCTTACCGACGCTAGTGTGGGGTCGCGACTAAATTGAAACATTTGGTCACGCGTCGACCTGGGTCTAGCAGGTCGTGGTGCCACCGGCTCAAGGGAACCTCCAAGTGATAACAAAGATCCTGATCGCCAACCGTGGTGAGATTGCCGTACGAATCGTGCGAGCCTGCGCCGAGATGGGCATTCGCTCGGTTGCGATTTTTTCCGACGCCGACCGACATGCGTTGCATGTGAAGCGTGCGGACGAGGCCCACAGCATCGGTGCCGAGCCACTGGCCGGTTATCTGAACCCGCGCAAACTGGTGAACCTGGCGGTTGAAACCGGCTGCGATGCACTGCACCCCGGTTACGGTTTCCTTTCGGAAAACGCTGAGCTGGCAGACATCTGCGCCGAACGCGGCATCAAATTCATTGGCCCCTCGGCAGAAGTCATTCGCCGCATGGGCGACAAGACCGAAGCGCGCCGCAGCATGATCAAGGCCGGCGTACCGGTCACCCCAGGCACCGAAGGCAACGTTGCCGACATCGAAGAAGCCTTGGCCGAGGGCGACCGCATCGGCTACCCGGTGATGCTCAAAGCCACTTCCGGTGGCGGTGGCCGCGGTATCCGGCGCTGCAACAGCCGCGAAGAACTCGAACAGAATTTCCCCCGCGTCATCTCCGAAGCCACCAAGGCTTTCGGTTCGGCGCAAGTGTTCCTGGAAAAATGCATCGTCAATCCCAAGCACATCGAAGCGCAGATCCTCGGCGACAGCTTTGGCAACGTGGTGCACCTGTTCGAGCGTGACTGTTCGATCCAGCGTCGCAACCAGAAGCTGATCGAAATCGCCCCGAGCCCGCAACTGACCCCGGAACAGCGCGCCTACATCGGCGACCTGTCGGTGCGTGCGGCCAAGGCTGTGGGCTACGAGAACGCTGGCACCGTGGAGTTTCTGCTCGCCGAGGGCGAGGTGTACTTCATGGAGATGAACACCCGGGTGCAGGTGGAGCACACCATCACCGAAGAAATCACCGGGATCGACATCGTCCGAGAGCAGATTCGCATCGCTTCCGGCCTGCCGCTGTCGGTGAAGCAGGAAGACATTCAGCACCGTGGTTTCGCGTTGCAGTTCCGCATCAACGCCGAAGACCCGAAAAACAACTTCCTGCCGAGCTTCGGCAAGATCACTCGTTACTACGCCCCGGGTGGCCCGGGCGTGCGTACCGACACGGCGATCTACACCGGCTACACCATTCCGCCTTACTACGACTCCATGTGCCTGAAGCTGGTTGTGTGGGCACTGACCTGGGAAGAGGCGATGGACCGTGGCCTGCGCGCCCTCGACGACATGCGTCTGCAAGGCGTGAAGACCACTGCCGCGTACTACCAGGAAATCCTGCGCAACCCGGAATTCCGTAGCGGCCAGTTCAATACCAGCTTCGTTGAAAGCCATCCGGAACTGACCAACTACTCGATCAAGCGCAAACCCGAAGAGCTGGCCCTGGCCATCGCCGCCGCCATCGCCGCCCACGCAGGCCTGTGAGGAATAGAACAATGACCAAAAAGATTTTTGTAACCGACACCATCCTGCGCGACGCCCACCAATCGCTGCTCGCCACCCGCATGCGCACCGAAGACATGCTGCCGATCTGCGACAAGCTCGACAAAGTTGGCTATTGGTCGCTGGAGTGCTGGGGCGGCGCGACCTTCGACGCCTGCGTACGCTTTCTGAAAGAAGACCCGTGGGAGCGCCTGCGCCAACTGCGCGCCGCGCTGCCTAACACGCGCCTGCAAATGCTCCTGCGCGGGCAGAACCTGCTCGGCTACCGCCACTACAGCGACGACGTGGTCAAAGCCTTCGTCGCCAAGGCCGCAGTCAACGGTATCGACGTGTTCCGCATCTTCGACGCGATGAACGACGTGCGTAACCTGCGCGTGGCCATCGAAGCGGTGAAAGCGGCGGGCAAACATGCACAGGGCACCATCGCTTACACCACCAGCCCGGTGCACACCATCGACGCCTTTGTGGCGCAGGCCAAGCAAATGGAAGCCATGGGTTGCGACTCGGTGGCGATCAAGGACATGGCCGGTCTGCTGACCCCGTACGCCACGGGTGAGTTGGTCAGGGCATTGAAAGCCGAGCAGTCGCTGCCAGTGTTCATCCACTCCCACGACACGGCCGGTCTGGCCGCCATGTGCCAGCTCAAGGCAATCGAAAACGGCGCCGACCACATCGACACCGCGATCTCCAGCTTCGCCTCGGGCACCAGCCATCCGGGCACCGAATCGATGGTGGCAGCGCTCAAGGACACCGAGTACGACACCGGTCTGAATCTGGAACTGCTGCAAGAGATCGGTCTGTACTTCTATGCCGTGCGCAAGAAGTACCACCAGTTCGAAAGCGAATTCACAGCGGTCGACACTCGTGTTCAAGTCAACCAGGTGCCGGGTGGGATGATCTCCAACCTCGCCAACCAGTTGAAAGAGCAGGGCGCCCTTAACCGCATGGCCGAAGTGCTGGCGGAAATCCCGCGTGTGCGTGAGGACCTCGGCTACCCACCGCTGGTGACCCCGACGTCGCAGATCGTCGGCACTCAGGCGTTCTTCAACGTGCTGGCCGGCGAGCGCTACAAGACCATCACCAACGAAGTGAAGCTGTATTTGCAGGGCGGCTACGGCAAAGCGCCGGGCGTGGTTAACGAGAAACTGCGTCGTCAGGCCATCGGCAGCGAAGAAGTGATCGACGTCCGTCCGGCCGATCTGCTCAAGCCGGAAATGACCAAGCTGCGTGCCGATATCGGCGCACTGGCCAAGTCCGAAGAAGACGTGCTGACCTTCGCCATGTTCCCGGAAATCGGTCGCAAGTTCCTCGAAGAGCGTGCCGCCGGCACCCTCACGCCGGAAGTGCTGTTGCCGATTCCTGAAGCCGGCAAAGTCGCTTCGGCGGGCGGCGAAGGTGTGCCGACCGAGTTCGTCATTGACGTTCACGGCGAAACCTACCGCGTCGACATCACCGGTGTTGGTGTGAAGGCCGAAGGCAAGCGTCACTTCTACCTGTCCATCGACGGCATGCCGGAAGAAGTGGTGTTCGAACCGCTCAACGAATTCGTCGGCGGTGGCAGCAGCAAGCGCAAGCAAGCGTCGGCGCCGGGCCACGTCAGCACCACCATGCCGGGCAACATCGTTGATGTGCTGGTCAAGGAGGGCGACACCGTCAAGGCTGGCCAAGCGGTGTTGATCACCGAAGCCATGAAGATGGAAACCGAAGTCCAGGCCGCTGTTGCCGGTAAGGTCACGGCGATTCATGTGGCCAAGGGCGACCGGGTCAATCCGGGCGAAATCCTGATCGAGATCGAAGGCTGAGATAACAGCCTCGGTACAACGCTTTAAACCTCGGGGGGGCATGTGCTCCCCTTTTTTTTGCCCGGGATTTGACTGAATCACGCAAATCCCCTGTGGGAGCGGGCTTGCTCGCGAATGCGGTGTATCAGTCACAGAACATGTCGACTGACACCCCCTCTTCGCGAGCAAGCTCGCTCCCACAGGGACAGTGTTCAGACCATCAGAACGCCATTCGCCACTGGCCCATCACACTGTGAGTACGGCTTTCGGTTCCGAAATCCCCCGTGATGCCTAGCCCAACGGTGTGGTTGGCCGACAGGCCAAGGTCGAGGCCAGCATCGACGCCCAAACTGTTTCGATCCAGCGCGGCACCGGCCACTTCAAAGCGTTTCCCACCCTTGAGCAGTTGTTGGCGGGCATCGCTGTCGAGTTCGCCGAAGGTATGTTTCCAGCCGGCGGCGAATCGCGGCGTCAGGCTCATGCCGTTGTCCAGTCGGCTGATTTTCGCTGCACGCAGGCCGAAGGTGCTGCTGAGGTTGTCGCGGGTTTGCCCGAACACCTTCAGCGCCGCATCGCCGCCTTTTTCGCTGAAGCTGTCACGTTGATAACGCTGATAGCCGAGGCTGGCGAACGGTTCGAGCGTCACGTTGTTATGGCCGAAATTGAAGCCCAGTTCGGCAAAGGCCTGCTGGGTGTTGGCGTCGTAGTTGCCCTTCAGGCGGTCGCTGAAGCCCTTGAACACCACTCGACGTTTGCTGCTGCCGTCATGGCTGGCGTAGGTCGCCCCGAGGCGCAGGGCCAGTGGCCCGTCCTGGCGCACGGCATAGGCGCCGAGGTGCCAGCTGTCGAGGTCGCCATCGTACTGGCGGGCATCCAGTTTCGTCTGGGACTTACCGCCCAGCAGGCCGATATGCCATTGCTCATCGAGTCGCCAATCCGCGCCCATGACCAGACCCTGGGTGGCGTGTTTCAGGGTGCTGTCGTGATCGCGATCGACCTTGCCACCATGGCCGATGGCCTGAACCCAGACGCGTCCGGAGTCTGCACTGCCGGCCGCCTGCCGGGGTGAACTGCCAGAGCCAGACGCAGCGCCCGAGCGGCTGTCCAGTTGGCGCATGGCCGAAAGCATGCTCGCGCTCACGGGCGTGACGCTGCTCAATGTGGCTTTGGCGAGGTTGGCGTTGCTGCCGGCGGCCAACTGCTCGATGGCAATCGGTGCGGTGCTTTTGTCGCTAGCCAACAGTGCGACGACCGCTGCGTTTTTGGGGGCCGCTGTTTGAGGGGCTGGCGGTGTGACGACAGGGGCGGCACGCACAGCCACCGCGTCTTCTGAAATGGGGGCTTCTTCTGACGTGGAAGATGGACCTGTCGCCAGTACGGGCGTTGTTGCCGGCAGTGGTGCTGATATCGGTGGTCGATCCGAGATCGATGGCTCTTCAATACTTTCGGCTACTGCACGACCGTTGTCGGTGGTGGCCACGCTAGGCAGGGATACCTCGTTGCGGGCGTAGGTCAGTCCCACAGATTTTTTGTTGTATTGAGGTGTGGCTGTCATGAACGCCAGATCGTTCAGTATCGTGCCGAACTGACCTTCAACCTTGCTGGCTTCGATGATTTTGTACTGGCTGCTTTGCGGGTATTCCCCTGCAACTGCAACGACTTTCAGGGTGGCGCCTTCAAGTTTGGCAGTGCCGTCTACCTTGATCGTTTGACCACTGCTGCCGGGGGCGACCTCATAAGACAGTTCAGCATTTGGGGATAGGCTCAAACTGCCTTTCACTCGAGGGCTACCATGCAATCCATTGACCATGAGCAGGCCGTTAACGTGCAAGTTTCCTACCGAGCCCTTACCCGCAAAGCTGCCGCCGTTCTCGACATAGACATCCCCTTTTATGCTTCCATTGTTGAAGAGTTTGCCAGCGGTAACCGCCCCACCGTTGATGGTGCCCTGGTTGGTCAGCGCACCGTTGTGTGTTACCAGCACGCCTTGGTTGAAGTCTCCCTTTGTGCTCAGCGTCCAGTCTCCGCGCACGAGAAACAGTGCATTGAAATTGCGGGTGTCTTTCAGCGTGCCCCCCTGGGAGATATCCAGTAGCAGCATGTTGTCCCCCTTGCCACCATCCAACTGCCCCGTGAAGCTTGCGTCGTCTTGAAGAGCGATCAGATCGTTGAGGTCAGTTCCTCGAAAAGTGCTCTGGGGTGTATTGAAGGCAATCGGAACGGTCGCTTTATCGTTGATAAAGTCCTTAATCCTCCCAAGAGATTCTGCATAGACGGTGTCCTCGGGCTGTTCTGGCACCTGCGCGGTGGACGCTGCGTCAGAGGCTTCAGGCAGTTGCTGGGCGTTTGCAATCTCTGCGCAGCCCAGCGCCAACGCAATGGCCAAAGCCAAGTGTTGTGGTTTGAATGTGTGTTGAATGAGCATCAAGTAAGGCCTTTTTTGAAAGAAGGCCAAACTCTAGGGATGCAGCAAAAATTTCGATGTCGGCTACTTCCCGCCGTTTTGCAGGCGCTGTCGCATCATTTTGTCGAAATCTTCCGCTATATCCGGAACCGGTATTTTTACGCGACTGCACCGGCTCCTTTTCCTACGACTAATCAAGACCACACTGGCTATTCAACGATCAAAAACTCATCTGCCACTGCCCGATCATTCCGTGATTACGGCTGTTGCTGCCGATCTCGCCGCTGTAACCCACCCCTAGCGTATGACGCGCCGAGATCCCGAGATCGAGACCGGCCTCCAGCACCAAGCTGTCGCGGTCCAGCGCGCTGCCGTCGACATTGAATGCTGTGCCGCCGACTACGAAGGCCTGGCGCGTCGAGCTGCTGACGTCGCCGTAAGTGTGTTTCCAGCCCGCCGCCATACGTGGCGTCAGGCTCATGCCGTTGTCCAGACTGCTCAGGTGTGCCAAGCGCAGGCCGAAGGTGCTGCTGAAGTTGTCCTGGGTCTGGCTGTCGACTTGCAGCGCAGCGGCGCCGCCCTTTTCCCGGTAGCTGTCACGGTGGTAGCGCTGGTAGCCGAGGCTGGCGAACGGTTCGGCGCTGAGGCGGCCGCTGCCCATGGCGTAACCGAGTTCGGCGAAGGCTTGCTGGCTGTCGGCGTCATAGTCGCCTTTGGGGCGATCACTGAAACCGTTGAAAGCGATGGTGCGTTTGGTTTCGCCTTGATGGCCGCTGTATGCCGCGCCGAGGCGCAGTGAGATCGGGCCGTTCTGATGCAGGGCATAAACGCCGGCATGCCAGCTCTCGACATTGCCATCGACGCCTGTGGCGTCCAGATCGGTTGTCGAATAACCGCCCAATACGCCCAACCGCCATGCTGGATTCAGCGACCAGTCGGCACCGAGCACGCTGCCCTTTGAGCGTTGCTCCAGACCGCTGCTGCCGTGTTCGCCGTCGAGCTTGCCGTAGCCGCCGATGGCTTGCAGCCAGAGGCGGCCGCGAGCGTTCGGATCATTCAGGTTGCGCGCCTCGGACGGCACGCCGTTGGCCGCCAGCACAGGGGTTTCGCGTTGATCGAGGCCGACCATCAGTCCTGGGCTGCCGCCGATCTGCTGCATCGCCGAGAGCATGCTGTTGCCCACCTGGCTGCTGGCGCCAAGGGTGGCGCTGGTCAGGTTGGCATTGCTGGCCCCGGCCAGCTGTTCGATTGCCGCGCCGGCAGTGCTTTGGGTGGTGTTGAGCAGGGCGTTGTATAGCGCGTTGTTCTTGCCCATTGAGGCCAGACTGTTGGCGGCGCTACTGCCGTTGCCGGTGGCGGCGAAATCTTTGAAGGCGACGTCGTTACGGGTGTACGTCAGGTCGACTTGAGTTGGCGTGTAGGCGAGCGTGGGTGTGAGAAAGGCGTAATCGCTGCTGACCTTGCCGAAGGTGCCGTTGATCTGCGTGGCTTGCAGCACGGTGTAATGGCTCTGCCACGGATAGGTGCCGCTGCCGGGATTAACGGCCAGGGTCGCGCCGTTGAGATTCGCGGTGCCGCCGACCTGCACTGGCGCGCTGCTGCCGTCGGCGTTGACGCCGTAGGCGAGGGTGGCTGCGCTGCCCATGTTCAAGTCATGCACAATCGTCGCGCGGCCCAGGCCCGTGTCAGTGCGTAAGGTGCCGTTGACGTTGAGGCTGCCCACCGAACCGCCCCCGGCATACATACCACCGGCATCCACGGTGAGATTGCCGGCGATACCGCTCTGGTTGATCAACGTCGCGCCGTTGCGCACTGCGCCGCCGTCGCTGAAATCGCCGCTACCGGTCAGCGTCCATGCGCCTTGCTTGACCTCCAGCCACTCCAAATTGCGACTCTCGCCGAAGCTGCCACCCGCCACGTCGTCCATCACCACCCGGTCGTAACCGCTGCCGCCATCGACCACACCGATAAAGCGGCTGCCATTGCGCAAGGTCAGGCTGTCGTTGCCGCCGCCCAGATCCAGTGCCAGGCCATTGCTGCCGCTGAGGGTGCCGCCGTTGACCACGTTGTCGGCGAACTCACCGACGAACTTCACGCCAAAACCGTCGAGGCCCTGGAGGGTGCCGAAGTTTTCCAGCGTGGTTGCCGCCAGCCCCGAGCCGTCGCTACCGTCGTCTACCAGGATCGCGCTGTTAGCGCCGCTGATCAGGGCGCCGCTGGCGTTGAGAATGTAGCCGCCGCCCAGGGCGATGCCTTCACTGCCGTTGGCGAACCCAGCTTTGTCGACACCGCCCGCGCCGACGCCTTGAATGGTGCCGTAGTTTTCGATGTGGGCAATCTTGTCGATGTCCACGCCGTCGCCATCACCGTTGGCTTGCAGCCCGGAGTACGCGCCGGTAATGGTGCCGTGGTTGATCACCGTGCCATCGCCGTCGGAGCCGAATCCCGAGCCGTTGCGCCCGGTGATCTGTCCGTAGTTGACCAGTGTCGCGCCGAGGTCAGTGGTGATGCCGTGGCGGCCGCCGGAAATGACGCCGTCGTTGGTGATCGACACACCCGTGGCGGTATCGATATCGATGCCGTCGAATTTTTGGTCGGCGTTGTGCGAATCGCCCGTCGAGATCTCGCCGTAGTTGGTAATCGTCGCGTTGGCGCCGGTCTTCATGCCGTCGCTGGCCTCACCGCGAATCAGCCCGCCCGCACGGTTGATGATCGTGGTTTTCACGCCGTCACTGCGCAGCGCATCCAGATCCAGCCCTTGGCCGGTGGCGGAGCGAATGACGCCACTGTTGTCGATCAACAGGCTGCCGCTGACGAAGTTGCTGTCGATGCGCAACGCATCATTGGCACCGAGGATCTGCCCGCCGCTGCGGTTGTAGAGGGCGTAGTTGCGCGCCTGGCTCAGGTCGCCGCTGCTGTCGATGGCCCGGCCGCCAGTGGAGATGATTTTGCCGGCGTTATCGATCACCACGCCGACACCGCTGGTGTTGTCCTTCAGGCTGACAGCCTTGCCAGTGTTGGTGATGCTGCCCGGCGCCGAAATCGTCAGCGTGTCGCTGCCACCGAGGGTTTGCGAAGCCGTGGTGGCGCTGTCGATCTGCACGGTTTTACCGTGAGCGGCCGTGGTGGCGATCAACAGGGCGATGGCGAGGGACAATCGCTGAGGCGAGAAGGGCATGGGCGGACGGCCTTTTGTTATAAGCGGGCCGTCCTGTATAGCGATGGGGTTTTACAGAATGATGTCGGTAATAGTGCAGAGCACCTTAGGTACGGCGTTCGTAAGCCTTGCCGTAATGGCGCTCCATGCGTGCCTGAATCAGCTCAAGCCCGATCGACATCACCCAGTAAATGATCGCGGCGGTCGTGAGCATTTCGATGTAGCGATAGCTTGACCGACCATACGACTGCGCCAGAAACATCACCTCCCAAACGCCCATCACCGAGATCAGCGACGAGTCTTTGAGCATGGAAATGAATTGGTTGGTGGTTGGCGGGATGATCGTGCGCATGGCCTGGGGCAGGGTGATGCGCCAGAAAATCACCGACTCACGCATGCCCAGCGCCAGCGACGCTTCGCGTTGACCATAGGGGACGCCGAGGATGCCGGCGCGGAAAATTTCGCTGAGATAAGCGCCATAGTTCAGCGACAGGGCGATGATCCCGGCAACGATGGCGCCGGGCACGATGCCCAATTGCGGCAAGCCGAGATAGATCAGCAGGATCTGGATCAGCAGCGGCGTGCCACGAAAAAACGAAGCGTAAAAACTGGCGATGCCAAACGCCACGGCACTTTTCGACAAGCGCGCCAACGCGGTGACGAAGCCCAGCAATGACGAGGCGACAATCGAGCACACGCACAGAAACAACGTCAGCGCCGCGCCTTGCAGGAAGCCATTGGGTGCCAGCTTCAGGCCGACCAGGTTGGGCAGCTTGTCGAGGATGATCGAGAACTTCAGGTCGAAGCTCAGGAAGAACCCGGCGCACAGGCAGAACATCGCCGCCCAGGTCAGGTACAACCGCGTACGAAAACCGAAGAGCCGTTGCAGGCGTGATGCAGCCACCGGTTGCGGTGGCTGTGGAGGTGTCGGGAAAGAAGTCATTGACTGAGGTCGGCGCCGATCCATTTTTGTGAGAGCTTGCTCAGGGTGCCGTCCTGCTTGAGCTGCGCAAACACCTCGCGCACTTTGGCATCCCACTGGGCGTCACCCTTTTCGATGGCCACCGAATTCGGTTCCGAATACAGCGGCGCACCGGCCAGTTTGAAGCGTTTGTCTTCGTTCAGGCGTGGCTGCGCGGTGACGAGGTTGGTGAGGATCGCGTCCAGACGCACACCGGCCCCCAGGCCCAAGTCTTGAAAGGCAACGTTGTCGGTATCGTACGGAGCGATCTGCACGTCTTCGAACGGGTACTGCAACTGCGTGTCTTCGGCGCCTTCGATGACCAGATTCTTGTTCAGATAACTTTCGTAGCTGGAGGCGCTGGTGAGGCCGACCTTCATACCGCTCAGGTCCTTGGCGCCGTGGATGCGGTCATCCTTGGCGTTGACCACGATCACCGCAGGGGAGGCGTAGTACTCGACCGGGAAATCGAACACTTCGGCGCGGGCCTTGCTCGGGGTCATCGAGCAGATGCAGATGTCGTAGCGCCCGCTCCAGCGGCCGGCGGCGATGACGTCCCAGGACGGCGTTTCCAGACGCAGCATAACCCCCAGTTTGTCCGCCACGGCTTTGGCGACATCAACGTCGAAACCGTCGAGCTGGTTCTGCTCGTTGAGAAACGAGAACGGTGGATAACTTTCCATCAGCACGCCAACCAGTTCTTTTTTCTGCTCGACGCGATCCAGTGTGGCGCCGCCGAAGGCTTGGGATGTGGCGGCCAGAATCGTCAGGCCCAGGGCCAGTAGCGGTTGAAATTTCACAGTCGATCCCTGGTTGAAAAAGAGGTTGTCATTAACGGAATGGTGCGTATTAAATAGTTATAAGAACGACTCTGATAGTGAGTTATTTTCATAAGCTTATGAGTGAAAGGCATATGGGCGCAGCAAGCACGATTATTCTCGATGGCGGCATGGGCCGTGAGTTGCAACGCGCCGGTGCGCCATTCCGGCAACCCGAGTGGTCAGCGCTGGCGTTGAGCGAAGCGCCGCAGGCGGTGGAAGCGGTACACGCCGCTTACATCGCCAGCGGGGCCAATGTGATCACCAGCAACAGTTACGCGGTGGTGCCGTTCCACATCGGCGAAGAACGTTTCGCCGCTGAAGGGCAGGCGCTGGCGGCGTTGGCCGGTGAACTGGCGCGGCGTGCGGTGCAGGCTTCGGGCAAAGCGGTGCGGGTGGCCGGCTCGTTGCCGCCGTTGTTTGGCTCCTATCGTCCGGATCTGTTCGAGGCGTCCCGGGTGACCGAGTTGCTGGGCCCGCTGGTCAAGGGGCTGGCACCGCACGTTGATCTTTGGCTGGCGGAAACCCAAAGCTCGATCGTCGAGGCGCGCGCCATTCACGCCGGGCTGCCGCAGGACGGCAAGCCGTTCTGGCTGTCGTTTACCTTGAAGGACGAAGACACCGACGAAGTGCCGCGTTTGCGTTCCGGCGAGCCGGTGGCCGAAGCGGCTGCAGCGGCGGCTGAGTTGGGCGTCAAGACGCTGTTGTTCAATTGCAGTCAGCCGGAAGTGATCGGCGCGGCGATTGACGCGGCACGCGCCACCTTCGAACGTCTGGGCGTGAAGATAAACATCGGCGCCTATGCCAACGCCTTCCCGCCGCAGCCTAAGGAAGCGACGGCCAATGACGGACTCGATCCGTTGCGCGAAGACCTCGATCCACCCGGCTATCTGCAATGGGCGATTGATTGGCAGCAGCGCGGCGCCAGTCACTTGGGCGGTTGCTGCGGGATCGGCCCGGAGCACATTGCGGTGCTGGCGCAGAAACTGGCTTGAGAGAAGATCAAAAGATCGCAGCCGGCGGCAGCTCCAGGGTGTAGGGGCCATCCCACATGACGGACGCATAGCGACTCCAGGATTGGCCTCATCTGCTTGATGAGGTCTGTCCCATGACTCCTGCCATCGCCCCCCTGACCAACCCGGTGCGCCGATAAAAGTGCGCGGCGTTAAATGCTCCTACGGCCTACTTATCGGGTTTGCGCTTCCACGGGTTCTTCGGGGGAACGGCAAATCGCCGTCCTGAATTGGCGGAATAACGAGAACCTGTAACCGCTTCCAGCTCCCCGCCGTCTCGCACAAAATCACTCACTTCTTTAACCCGACGGCTGCGCAGCCATGTAATCCACTGCGCCAGATCGGTGTGGCCCTGTTCTTCAAACATCCGCATGAAACGTACTTGCCAACGCTTGCACGTCTGCTGGCAAAGGCCTGTACGCCGCTGTAAATCAGTCACGCTCTCGCCGTTGATCAAGCCTTGAACAAAACCCAGCCAATGCTCTGGATAACCCAATCGGGCCAGTAGCGTGCCCTGCAGCAAACTCACAGTGCTGTAACAGCCTGGGCAACGAAAATCAGGGCGGCGCTCATCGAAACGCTTCATGTCAGGTGAACCGCACTTTGGACAGACT
Source organism: Pseudomonas baetica (assembly GCF_019733355.1). GTDB lineage: Bacteria > Pseudomonadota > Gammaproteobacteria > Pseudomonadales > Pseudomonadaceae > Aquipseudomonas > Aquipseudomonas baetica_A. The sequence goes on from NZ_JAIHLQ010000017.1 coordinate 100,798, forward strand.
GCTTGAGGAGTCGTGAGCAAATGCTCCAGCCCACTCAGAAACGCTTGGGCCTGAGCCGCAATAGGTGCGGGTGGCTCCAGATCGATTCGATCCTGGCGTGCCGCCCACCACTGATACAACGTTGGAAAGTCTTTAGCCATGACGGTGCGGCAGTGTTTGTTCCACCGCGAAGTGGTGCTGGGGGCAATATTCATGGCTTCGGCAATACCTCGCATCGACCAACCCGCTAACAGGTATTGACCAAAGGTTGACCAGAGGTGCATTAGCCCGACTTTCGAAAACGGTGTTTTCGAGAGACAGTTAAAGCCTTTGTTGCAGGCCACACAGCGGTAAAAAGGCAGGCGTGTTTTCTGGCTGGTTTCCAGTCTGAAGCGTGGATGACCGCACTGTGGGCACTCGACCGGCGACCTCTTGGGCAGTTCGTGCAAATAGCGAATGAAATCATCCGCATGACTGTGGAGTTCGGCGGGGAGGCATTGGTGATAATCGGGCAGCGCTTGAGCTTCGGACATTGAACTTGAATCTTTCATGGAAAACCTCGCGGGTTAACCGGGCAGCCTTCGGGCGCGGGCTACCCGCAAGACACGCAAATGGCGAGGGTGCCGGACTGTTTTTAGATGAATGAATCGATATCCAGCGTATGCGGCGCACCCACTGTATGGCCGTAGATCGACGCCAGTAGCCCGTCATCACTTTTGCTGGTGGGCGCCATGGCCAACTGCTCGACGACTTTGTTTTCCGAATGGGCAAGCCAGCGCGACAGGCTTTCAGATAACGGTTCCGGCTGGGTGGAAAGCGATCCATAGACCTTGTTTTCGGTGATGCGCTGGCTCTTCAAGATTTTCAGTCGAGCGACTGTGGTGTGTATTTTGTCGATCTCGTGATTGAGCGCCTCGGTGGTTTTTTCATGAGTGCGAACGTAAGCGTCGGGGCGCGTCTGTTCGCGCTTTGCCCGCAATTGCCGAGTGACACTCGTCAACGCTTTTTCTATCCACTCAAACTCCCCGTCAGTGACGAGGGATCGGTTTGCTGATTGCGCTTCCTGCCAACGTTTCAGCGTTGCCCAGCACGCCGGAATGTAGCTGCCGACCATCGAGTGGCTGCCGGCATTGAAGAGTTGCGTCAGTAACGAAGGTCGATCCGGGAGGCCGTTTTTTTGCTGAATGGCCACCGAGCAGGCGGCATGCTGGGCAACGGTGTCGCAACCGGGCTCCCACAGGATCATGGACTTTTCCTTGCGATCAAACTGCACCGGCATCGCGTGGTACAGCTTGCCGTGGTGCTCGTAGGGTTCGCCGGTCCAGTTGGTAATACCGGCGACAAACACCGAGAGGCCAACGGGCACGTTGACGAAGGTCAGTGCCGCACCTGTTCCGTAAACACTCGTTTTGGTGTTCATCCAGGTGCCGGGCACACTGGGCACCGGGTCGTTATGGGCGACCATGCGGTGATGTTCCAGCGGCTCTGCACCTTTGGTGAAAAGGGCGTCACCGGCGCGGGGGGCGCCGTAGGTGTAGAGCTGGATGTTGTAGCCTTCTGGTCTACGACGCAGCATCTCCGACAGCAGCAATGCGACTGCGCCTCCGAGGCTGTGCCCACAGATCAGCAGTTTTTGACCGGTATAAAACCTGTCGAGGTATTCCAGGACGAAGTCGTAGGCTTTCCGCGCAGCTTCGTAGAAACCACGGTGTACCTTGCTGTCGGTGTCTTCGAACGGCACTTGGAGCGCATCGGCGTCGCGCAGGCCATCCGCGATAAAGGTGTCATCGGTGCCGCGTATCGAAATCAGGATCAGCTCGTCGTGGTGGGTGATAAAGGCTTGGGTATCAGTGGCTTCCGAGCCGGATTTCCTGTCGTCGTAGAAATGAATCTTGGCCGGGTATTCCTGCTCGTCTTTCCGTTCAGGTTTGTTTGCGTCATAGAGGTCTGAGTCGAACGGCACGATCTCCAGTCGCCTGGAGTAAGGCACATCTTCAAAAAGCGGGTAATACGCTGATGTCTGCGTCGCATCGACTTTCCCAAGCTCTTCGAATTTGGCCAGTGCATCCCCGAACCAGTTACCAACAGTGGGTTGCAAGGGGAAGCGCACAGTCTTCGTCTCGACGGGGTGTTTATCCGGCTTCTGACCAAACGGGCAATAGCTCAGGGTGGCCATGAGCGCCAGTTGATAGAGATTTAGCGCGCAGAACCCAGCGTCGATTGACAGCATGGGGCGCAAGGCGCGCATCGGGCGTACTTCCAGCACCGTGTGTTTGAGCGGCATGAGGGCAACACCGCGTTCACCATGCTTGCCCATGATTTTCGCCGGCCCCGACCCGGGCGGGTAGTGGCTGTAAACCTGCGGTGGTAAATGCGAAACATGCTTGACCAGATGGCGCACTTCCACCTGAAAGAATTCGTCGGCGCAGGCTTGTGCGGGGTTGTCTTTGATGCGGGTCGAGTTGTGGTTCAGGTAATGGGTTTGTTCGGCGCGTACCTGGAGTTCAGTGATTTCGAGGGGGTAGTGACGTCTATTGATCGCACGCACATACACCATATCTTCCCCTTGGTATTTCTTATCAAGAGTGAGCGCAATCGGGCCTGCGAAGTGGTCAGCGACCTTGCCAGCGCCTGTGGCATCCAGACTGCCTTCGTAATTCTTTCCCTCGGAATCAATGACAACGTAGGCCAATCCTGCATAAGGTTCACCAGAACCAAACTCGTCGACCAGTTGAAAGCTGCTCCACCGACCCTGTGCCGGACATGCCAATACACGGCTGCTGAGCGGCGATTCCAGTTCTTTTTCCATTGACGTCATATTGGAACCTCCTTATTCGGTGCAGCCGGGGTAGATGGTGCATTGCTTACCGTCAGGCATTTGAAAGCCGCTGAAATCTTTGTAATTGCCAAAGCAATAAGCGTCTTGATCTTCAAAATTTTTGCCCATACAACGCTTCCAGCCGTTCGGCACCTTGACCCACGTATCCTTGAAGGCCGGCTCTTCCTCGCTGGCCAATTTGATGTGCATCTTCACGGTCTTACCCGGCAGTTGGTCCGGGGTATAAGCTGCGGAAGGTTTGCCTCGTCGCAGCTCCCCCTGGGCACCGATCGTTTTGCAGTCGAGGAGTTTTCTGAGGATTCGGGGCTTACCCGACGTGCGAAATAACTGTTGGCATTCACCTGAGAAGGTACTTTCGCCCGTTTTGTTAAAAACGCTTTTGTATTGATCTTCCACTTCATTCCGAATAAACACGCTGGCGATATCCACACCGTAATCACCCCGGGCTTTACCGTAAGTTGCGTAGATTTTCAGCTCGATGCGGCTGATGACCAGCGGGCAACCGCTGACCGTTCTGCGCAGGGCTATTTCATTGCTGGGCTGGTAGATTCCCCGCCATTTCATGTTGTATTCCACTTCAGTATCTCGCCCGCCCGGCACGGTGCAGGTTTCGCCTTTGGCGGGCACATACACAGCAATGGCCTGATACGTGAAATCGGGCGGCATATCGGCGGTAAAGGTGAAAGTGTTGGGCTGACTGCTCGCGCAGCCAGCGGTTAATAAGATGGCGTAACCTAAGGCTGAGCGTTTCAACAGCAAGTGAGTCATCCGATATGACGTTGTCATTAGTAATGTCCTTATTCGGTGCAACCGGGGTAAATGGTGCAGACGCGTCCATCATTCATCAGAAATTTAGTAAATTGCGGATTGCGATACGCACAACGCTCCTCACCAAGCCATTTCCAATCTGCTTTGCAAGGTTTCCATCCGTTATCAAATTTCATCCAGTTTTCCGAAATTTGTGGACGCACAGTCGATGTTCTCCGGTACACATATCGGATGGGAGTAACCTTTAGTTCGTCCAGTGAAATCGAGATATCGGAATCGTTTCCATATGGTTCATCGTCGGGAATTTGCCAATGCTGGTCAGCAGTCGTGCATCGCAAAGAGACCGAGAGTTTTTTCAGTTCCGCATGTTCTGGTATGAGCCATAAGGATGGTCCACATAAGTTTCGAATAAGTTTTTCGGGTGCGGGCTGTCTGCTAAGTTTTGAACGTGCACTTACAATATTCAGGCTCGAGCTGTCTTGCTCTTTGTTGATAATAGATGAAATGGACGTATTCAAACTCGATAGATTCATTGTGCAGGTACCTAAATGATAGGTTAGCGGTACCTTGAATTTAGCGGTTCGCGCTTGGGGACTCGCTTCAATGATTTCAGACTTTTGAATTCCTCCGCGGGTGTGATAAGTACCCGTACCAACACTATAAATCTGGCATTCTTCTGCTGTACGGGGTTTGTAATAGGCCTTGTAAGACGCAGAGTAATTCTCCGGCACCTCAACTATTAAAGTGGCTCGCCGCAATCCGTGATGGCTTGACAGCTGCACAGCGCCTTCTTTTATAAAGAGCAGGCCCCAGCTACAGCCTGTTAATAATGGCAACGTCATTATTATTATCAGTATTTTCATCTCGCCATTCGCTCCATAAATAACTCGGCATCCATCATTTGCAACTCACTCTCATATCGGGGTGTCTTGCTGCCAAAATGCTGTTGTTTGCGACACCCGTTCGAAATGCTCACTCGCTGTTTCACCCGGCCGAACCTGCCAGTGCGGCGCCAACGTATAGCCCTGCGCCTGCAGGCTCTGAGTCAGTAAAAACTCCAGTTGCTCCGGCGCCAGCCAACCCCACGTTTGCGCCTGCGCCAGTCTGTTGCGCAGCCACGTATCAGGATCATGGTGTTCGGCAAGTTTGGCGTAAGCCTGGACATGCTCCGCCAGCAGATAGCGATGAGCATTGCTGCGGCGAATTTCATCCGTCTGTTGGTTGGGCGCTGGCACTTGATGCCACAGCGGCTGATCTGGCACTGGGTAACTGCCGGGGGCGGGATTGTTCGTGCCTTGCCAGTGTGTGCCTTGCCAGTAACACACGCTGATCGCTGGCCCGAGGTAGGCCGGCCAGGCGTCCTCAGGCAGGTGCGCGAGGGCGCGGCTCAATACCCGATTATCGTGAAAGCGGTACAGCGCCTGATGTGGGCGGGCACCGATGATCAGGCGTTCGTGCCAATGTTTGACCAGCGTGCTCAAATCGCCTTTTTGAAGGCTGGCAAACCAGCCCCAGTTGCGTTGCGGATTCTTCAGCAGTTCACTGATGCGGCTGTCGTCAGGCTGATCGAAAGTGAAGATGAATGGCCCGGCATCCGCCAGATCAGCCACCAACGTTTCACCGTAAACACTCAGGCATTGGTCGAATTGGCTGGTTTTTAAAAGGGATTGGCGCAGGTCGCGCTCGTTCTGTGAGTCCAGAACGACGCACAAGGCAAAACCTGAACGTTGCTGTTCTCTCATCCATTGGCGGGGTAGCGAGTCAGTCATGCGGCGGCTCCCTGGGGCAGGCAAATACCCGCACGACAGGCCTCGCAGATGGGGCAGAAGTCCGATCCCATAGCACTGCTGACCGCCATCAATTCGTTCTGGCTGGGCGCAATCATGGGCGGCCGTTCTAATGGCATCGCCAAGGCGTCATTGGCCCCCGGCATTGACAATGCGGCAGCGGAACCCGCCACCGGGGCACCCCCGATCTGGATTTCGCTGCTGCTGAAAATGCCCGCGTGGCCAATCACAATGTGCTGCCCACCGGCCTTGAGGCTGATGCTCGCGCCAGCATCCAGCGTCAGGTGCGCCCCAGCCTTGATGTGCACTTGCTGGCCAGCCTCCACCACCAGCGTTTGGTCGACTCGGGTCTGGCTGTTGCTCGCGACATGCAGATAGTCATTGGCTTTGAGTTGCACTTTGCGGTCGGCGGTGATGGTTCGGTGTTCTTCGGCTTCCAGCACGGTAATGCTGTTGCCCTTGATGGTTTCCCGGCGTTCGTTGCCGACTTCAAGTCGACTGTCGTTTTCGACCTTGTGCTCCATGTCGCGCTGGGCACGCAGGTAGATCAACTCCTGCCCGGCGCGATCTTCCAGGTGCAATTCGTTGAATCCGCCGCTATCGGGTGAACTGCGTGAGCGAAACACACTTCGGGTTTTGTGCGCGGGCAGTTCGTAGGGCACCGGGTTGGCGCTGTTGGCCAGACAGCCACTGATCACCGGTTGATCAGGATCGCCTTCAAGAAAACTGACCAACACCTCCATGCCCACTCTCGGAATAGTGACGCTGCCATGGGCGTTGCCGGCCCAATTCGAAGACACCCGCAACCAGCAACTGCTTTTGTCGTCGCTACGACCTTCTCTGTCCCAAAAAAACTGAGCCTTGACCCTGCCGAAGGGGTCGCAGTGGATTTCCTCGCCTTTGGGACCGGTGACCATGGCGGTCTGGCTACCCAGTATTCGCGGCTTTTGGTAATGGTGTGGCGGTCGGTAGAAAACGTCCCAAGGCGTTGCGACAAATTGATTTCGATAACCTTGAACAAAGTCATGTTCTTGCGCGGAGCCTGCGCTGGTGATGCTCTCTTCCAGCACTTGCGGCTGCTTACATTCGTGGCGCACTTCTGTCAGCAACCAAAGCGCATTCCACTGCGTGCGTGAATGCTCGGACATCTCCATAAAATGCCCGGATACCAAGGTCTGCTGATCGCTTTTGCCTTCAGCCTGTCGATAGTCGGCACGATGGCGCTCCAGCGCCCGTTTGGTTAAAAACTTGCCGCGCTCACGCAGGGTGAAGCGGCCGGGATAGTCGTAATCTTCCAGGTCAGGCTGCGTGAGATCGGTGCCAGGTTCGTAGTTGGACTCCAGAAGAATTCGGGATTTTTCGAAGTCGTAGTCACGGCGAGTGGTGCGACTGGTGCGCGCTTCGACTCGCAGGTCGAATCGTTTGATCACTGATCCCTCGGCAACCATGCCGCTGTTTTGTTTGTAGGGTGTTGGCCGGTCAAGTCTGGGGAATACGGTTTGGTCGTCCCCAAATACCATCAGGTGTTTTTCGCGACTGTGCCGAAAGTGGTAATGAATGCCTTCTTCTTGGCAGAGCCTTTGGACGAAGTGCAGATCTGATTCGTCGTACTGCACGCAGTACTCGCGATCCGGATAAATGGCACCCAACTGAAACAGATGAAGGTCGCGGTGGATGCCGTGTTCTTCCAGCACCTGCGCAATGATTTGCGGGACGGTCAGTTGTTGAAAAATACGTTGGTTGATGCGGTGGCCCAAATAAGCCACCCGAGGAACAAGCGTGAGGCTGTAACGCGTCAGACGTTTGCCAGCGTCGCCTTGCGCAACGCGATGGATTTGCCCATGGATGCCATTGCGACCGTCGCTGAATGCCAGAAACGCTTGTTTGTGCAGCAGGCTTTCAAGATCGAGATTCGGCCTCTCGCTGACCAGCACCACGTCGAAGGCATAGGGTGTGCTGATCGCTTCCTGACCGGTGAACTCCAGGACTTGAAGGTCGTGCTCCAGACTATCAATGGTCAGATTGAAACGTGCGAGAGGGCTGGGGCTAGGCATCCTTTGTTCCTTCGACGGTCGCTGAGGGAATTTGTATCTGAATGCGTGAAGGCAGATACAAGTGCCGAAAGCTAACAAACGTGCCGAAGAAAAAATGTAGGAGGGGTCCTATGGGGTTGAAGGAAAGGACCTTGATTGTTCGTGTGGTTCGGTTGCCTCTTCACTGACGCTATTGCGAGGCTCGGATTCTTGGCATGTATGCGGCTCAAATACGTCAGACAAATCGCCAATTATTTTTGTGTAGTAAACGTCTGGCGTTGTTCTCGTTTAAGACCTATTGGCTTTACGCCTCGCGACCTACAAATCCTTGCGTCGTTGCCTACGGCTACGCCAGAATCCGCCGGCTTGTGCGCTCAGGGCTGGCTGCGTAACTTGGATCGGGTCACTGATTCCCAGTGATCGGGTTTAGCAGCCTGGCTTCGTTTCATTCCGGTCGTACAAGTCTCATCCGGTCAGGCATTTGCCTGCGCTCGATGGTGGCTGTGCGCATGGCACCTTCGGGTGCGCCGGGTTTCGGAGTGACCGGTCTGCTAACTTGCGCACAGCCGCCACCCTATCGTTTAGCAGCGGGATGGTGCGGCCTCATAGAGGTACACTCCGATGTTCAAAGTAACGCCAAACCCGCCGATCCCCGATCCGGCATCCCCCTACGAATCGCCCAATTCAAAGAAATTCCACGAAGCCGCCGAGCGCGCCCTCGACCACTATCTCTGCCCGCCGGCCGCCGCCATCATGGCCACGCCCTACACCCCCAACACGCTCTACATGGCACACCCCGAGGCTGACACCGAATCCCTGCTGGCCGACGCCAGTGAAACGCTCGGTTCCGCCACCGTCATGCTCCACAACCACGCGGCAATGGTTGAAGGCTCGAACCGCAAAACCCTGCAAGGCATCGCGCAGGTGGTGATGCTGGCCGAGCTGGCGGTTAATCGTGTGCTGGATAAGTTAGTGCCCACGGAGTGATCAACGTGCTGGCGGCGCATGCGCATGTGCCGCCAGCGCATTGGTTGGGAAATACGTTATTGAGGCGTGATTGACCAGCGATTGAAAAAGTGGGGTCTGAAATAAGCCTGACCGTTGTCGAACGCACTGTGCTTATTGAAAACATACAATCGCCCGTTTGGGATGAAGATGGGCGTGGTGCGAATTCGGCGAGATGTCCGTTAAACATCAAAAGATCGCTGCCTGCCAGGCTGCGATCTTTTGCTTTCAGACGCTCAGGAGCGGCACTCGACCAGCCCTTTCACCTGCCCGTCAGGCGTCTGGTTTTCATCGGACAACCACCGCTCAAACCCGGCCGCAATCGCCGGCCACTCACCATCGAGAATCGAATACCACGCAGTGTCGCGGTTCTCGCCCTTGACCACCATGTGCTGGCGAAACACGCCTTCGAAGCTGAAACCCAAGCGCTCGGCGGCGTATTTGGAGCGGGCGTTGCCGTTGTTGCACTTCCATTCGAGGCGACGGTAGCCCAGCTCAAAGGAATATTTGGCCAACAAGTAAACCGCCTCGGTGCTTTTCGGCGAGCGCTGCATCGGTGCGCCGAAGGTGACGTGGCCGATTTCGATGCGGCCCTGGGCCGGGACAATCGACATCAGGCTGAGGATGCCTTGCACCTGACCTGTGGCGCGGTCGATGACGCTGAAGAAATACGGATCGCTGCTGGCGGCGTGTTTGTTCAGCCAGTCATTGAAGACGCTGCGCTCAGGGAATGGGCCGTAAGGCAGATAATTCCACAGTTTCGGGTCGGCGCCGGGGCCTTCAAGGGCTTTGAACAGCTCGTCGGCGTGACGGGCCGGGTCGAGTTTTTCCAGGCGAATGAAGCGGCCTTCGATCAGTGTGGTCGTGGGGGCGGGGGCGCCTTTCCAGTCAGCCAGTGAAGCGGTCATGAGCGTCTCTCCTTAAAGGGCTTTGCGAAACTGGATGAAGCCTGGGCGTTCGGCGATGCGCTCGTAGAGCTGGATCGCGGTGGCGTTGGTTTCGTGGGTCAGCCAATGCACTTTGGCGCAACCGTCAGCCTTGGCCGTGGCGTAGACGTGTTCGATCAGCAGGCGACCGACGCCGGTGCCGCGGGTTTCAGGCGCCACCAGCAAGTCTTGCAGGTAGCAGGCGTTTTCGATGCTCCAGTTCGAGCGATGGTAGATGTAATGCACCATGCCCACGGCTTTGCCATCGGCCCAGGCGAGGGCGGCGTGGGTTGGCTCGCTGGGGTCGAGCAGGCGCTGCCAAGTGCTATGGGTTACGGCCTCGGGCAGCTCGGTGTTGTAGAAACGCAGGTAGGTCTGCCACAGCGGCAGCCAGGCGGCGTGGTCACTGGCGGTGACTGGGCGGATCTCGATCTGACTCATGATGAATTCCTTAACGCATCAAGTGGGCGAGGGTTTGATCATTGCTGTCGGGGCTGGCGGCCAGACCTTCGCGCACGCCGGCAATGTCTTCGGCGCTACGGTTCTGGCTGAGCTTGCGCTTGCCTTCCAGTCGGTCGATGGGAATGGCGAAACCGACGATGGCCTTGAGCATGCCGTCGATGTAATCGGCGGGGGCGTCGTCAACCTTCCACGGTTGCGCGCGGCCGGCCTCATGGCGGTCGGTGAGGGTGCTGACGATGTCGAGCAGCCGTCCGCCGTCGCTGAAGGTTTCGGCGTGGCCGTAGGCGTGCACCGCGATGTAGTTCCAGGTCGGCACGACTTTGCCGTGCTCGGCCTTGCTCGGGTAAAAGCCCGGGCTGACGTAGGCGTCCGGGCCGGCAAAGATCAGCATCGCTTCAGCCCCGTCGCGCAAGTCTTTCCACTGTGGATTGGCCTTGGCCAGATGCCCATAGAGCGTGCCGTTCTCGCCTTGCTCGCAATGCAGCAACACCGGCACATGGCTGGCTTGCAGACCGTTTTCGCCGTGGGTCACCAGAATGGCGAGGCGGGTGGCGAGGATCAGTTCGTGGAGTTGCGACAACTCGTCGATGGCAAAGGCGCGGGGCGTGTACATGGAGAAATTTTCCTTGGCGAATGCCTGCATCCTAGGCAGGCTATTGGTCTGTTGTAAGAGCCATTGATGACCCATTTCATAGGTCCATTGCCATGCCTGAATCGCCCACGTTGTCCATGCCCTTCAATCCGGCGGGTATCGAGCTCGACCGTCGCTTGGGCTTGACCCGCCAGCTCTATCAGGCGCTGCGTTTGCGTGTGCTGGACGGGCGCCTGTGCGGCGGCACACGCCTCCCGGCCAGCCGTGATCTGGCGGCGGCGCTGGGCATTTCCCGTAACAGTGTGGTGCGCGCCTACGATCAGCTATACGCCGAAGGCTTTATCGAGGGGCGAGTCGGTGATGGCACCTACGTCGCGCAATTACCCCAAGCCGCGTTATCGGCGGAAAAACTATCCACAAAAGTATCCACAGGGTTTTCAACAGGCTTACCCACAGACTTATCCACAAATTGGCTGGATTTACCTGTTGATCCGTCCAGTAAAGTTATCCACAGCGATCCGCTGTGCCGGGTCAGAAACAATCATTTACCCAAACCTCCCAGTGGTCCGCCCCGCGCATTTCGAGTGGGCGTTCCAGCCTTCGATCTGTTCCCCTTTGACGTGTGGGCCAAGCTCAACGCGGCTTTCTGGCGCAAACCCGATCTTCAGCAACTGTGCTACGGCGACCCGGCTGGCGATGCGCGTTTGCGCGGTCTGATTGCCGCTTATTTGCGCAGTTCGCGTGGCATGCAGTGTTCGGCTGAACAAATTGTGATCACCAGTGGCGCACAGCAAGGCATCAGTCTTTGTGCACAGTTGCTGGTGGCTCCGGGCGATGGCGTCGGTATCGAAAATCCGGGTTACCGAGCGGCCGGCCATGCGTTCGCGGTGGCGGGTGGCCGTTTACACGGTATTGCCGTGGATGAAGAGGGCATGGATTGCTCGGCGCTGTCGGCAGCCAGTGACTGTCGCGTGGCTTATGTGACGCCGTCGCATCAATACCCGACGGGTGTGGTGATGAGCCTGGCGCGACGGCTTGAGCTGCTGGCCTGGGCCGAACGCACCCAAGGCTGGATCATCGAGGATGACTACGACGGTGAGTACCGCTACACCGGCGCGCCATTGGCACCGTTGGCGGCGCTCGATCGACAGGGGCGAGTGCTGTATGTCGGCACCTTCGGCAAAGTCGCGTTCCCGGCGTTGCGACTAGGCTATCTGGTGCTGCCACCGGGGCTGGTGGACGCGTTTTCGCAACGCCGGGCAGTGGACGTCCGGCATTCCGAGGTGAGTACGCAAATGGTGATGGCCGAGTTCATGGCCGCCGGGCATTTCCAGCGCCATATCCGGCGTATGCGTCGGGCAGCACTCAGCCGTCGCAATGCATTGCTGGACGGCTGGCCGACGGCAATTGCCGGTGTGGGCAAGCTGCCTGCGGTGTCTGCCGGGTTGCACCTGACGGTGGCCGTGGACAGCATCGAGCGCGAGCAGCAATTGGTTGAACAAGCCGCCCGCGTGGATGTGGAAATCAACGGTTTGAGCCATTACTGGCTGCCCGATTCCCTGACTTCAGCCGATCAGCGCGCCGGACTGGTGCTGGGCTTTGCCGCCGTGCCGGAGCCTGGGATCAGAGCAGCACTTATGCGTCTGCGACAGGCGTGGCAGGTTTGAAAAACAGGGTTTGCGCCAGGGTACTGCCGATCTGGCTGCGATAGATTTCGATCAGTTCCTGGTTACTCTTGTCGCGCAGGTCAAACTTGCCGCCCAGGCGCCGTTGCTGAAGGGTTTTCATGTGCCCGACGGTGAACGAGCCAGACGCGTCGCTGACATTTTTATAGTGAAAGTGCGCATACCAGAGCACTTTTCCGGTTTTGGCGTCGCTGACTTCATATTCGTCGAGAAAATCCTTGTCTTGCCCCTTGAGGCTGCGCCGGGTGACCGTTTGCGTTATCTGCACCTCATGCTTGTTTTTGAGCCACTCCACTCGGGCCGCCGTCGGAGGTTGTTGTTTGATGATCCTGATGCGGGCACTGGTGCCTTTTTCGTAGAGTGCGGTCGCCGCATTGTTCAGCGCATGACCGAGAGCGGCCGTCGGATGTTTCGGGTCGACGGTCAGATTGGCGGCCGTCATTGCCTCATCAAGCGCTTCGCCGGCTTTGCGCAAACGCTCGGCTTCCTCGTGGTAGATCTCCTCAATCTCGACCGGGATACGTTGACCCCGTTTGATGCGCGCCTCGGTACGCCGGTGGAACGCTGCCAGGCCATCGACTAATGCCTGAGCGTGCTCGACCGCTTTTTTGAGGTTCGGTCTGGCCTTGGCAGGTTGTGTTTTCGTGATGCCGTGTTCGACCCAGACACCGGGCGATTTTTCGTGAAACGTGGCGATAACGCCGGTCAGTTCTCCGCGCACCTCGACCAGTTCGGTGTCTAGGCCATCCGTGCTTTTTTTCCGTTCCCCAACGAGCGTGCCCTTGAATTTGGTGCTGATGATCTTGCGACTCGACGCCGGTTTCGCTGGGCCTGGTAACGGCTCCAGTAGATGTTTATTGCGCAGCAAGTCAGCCAGGCGCACGTCTGTGTGTGCTTTGAACTCGATTACCCGAGTACGTACATGCCCCAGTCGAGTGGTCAGGAGTTGATCGGGAAACTCAGCGACAAGGTCGGAAAAACGTTGGTCCACCGCGGCAAACTGCTCGGAAACATTGCTCAGGGCTTCGATTCGATCGCGCAAGTTGCTCAGGCTCTCATCGGCGGTCAGATTCATCGAGCTCTGAATATTCAGCGCGGCATCCTCGATGAGCGTTTCCAGTGCCTGTTGCGCGTCTGCCCGAGTCGCGGTCTCGCCGGGCTTGACGCAGATCTCTTGCCCAAGACTGATCTGCAACAGTTTGAGGTCATTGAGGTCGTAGTTCGGGAGTGCCTTTCGATAAGTTGAAACGGTCTCTACGGCTTCTTTGCCGAGCAGCTCAAGTTCTGCGAACCGGGCATGGGCGGCCTCGATCTTTTCGATGATGCCTTGGGTTTGATCGGTGATGTTTTCACAGGACTGGATAAACTTTTGCGGTTCGACATGGGTGTGGTCAGCAATCATCGAGATGGTCGCGTTCACATTGGCCTGAAAATCGGTGTTGTGCTGGCTGAGCCATTCCTGCCCCAGAAACAACAGCATCTGCAGCCGTTCGATCATGACTGTCCGATAGTTGGGAACTGTCTGTTTGCGGTTCAGTGACTTGATTTTCTCGACGTTTGCCGCGTACGCCTCGCCCAGCGAGTCGAGGGTGTCCAGGTACTTTTTGCCAACGACTTCGTCCACTGTCGACGATGTATCGTGCATTGCGCTATGGGCCGCGTCGAGTTGACTCTGCTTGTCTGCCATCGTGTTGTCGAAAGCTTCGATTTCAGCAATCAGAGCCTGTACTTTTCTGAGGTTTTTGCCTCTTTCTTGTTCGCGCGCACTGCGCAGTCCACCGCCACGCAGGCGCAATCTCAGGTCGATGATCCATTGTCCGCCGGCGGTGCGGGCCAGCAACGGCCCCGCGTGGGGTGGTTGCCGGCGCGAGTCGATGATCTGTACGTCCTGGTTTTCGTTGATCAGCACTTCGAACCAGCGATTGCCGACCGATGCGTACCATTTCTGCTGTTTTGCGTAGAGGTGGCGATGCACGCCTTCGTTGGCTGCGGCGCCGAGTCCTTTGGGTTTGTCGATCTTGAAACTGTCGAGCAGCGCTGCAAGTGCGACAGGTGAGCGCTTCAGTGCGGTCACCGTATTGAGCGACATGTCATGAGCGATAGGCAGTTCGGTGCCGGCCACGTCCGGCAAACGCAGCGGTTTGATGGTTTCGGGGGCGGGCGTTACGGGGCGGGCTTCTTCCGGCGTCGTCGCAATTGATTCATGCACCGGCTTGTTCCCGACCGCTGCACGATGGGCCAGCACCATGCCCAAAGCGAGGAGAATGTCGGCGATTGCTGTCCAGGCAGTCTTGTCGGTCTGCTCATTCTCGACATCGCTGATTTCCTGCAAATCGTCCATGATCTGCCAGATCCACGCTGCCGTGCCGGCACTGCGACCGAGAAATGGCAGCGCCGCGTTGAACACCATCCAACCGCCGCGTTTAAGTGTCGCCCAGCGTGCCTCCGCATCCGATACCGATTGCCGTTCGGCTTGTGTGATGACGGCCTGGACGTTGCTCTCATACAGTGTTCCCCGCACATCGCTCTCAATCGCAGCGGTCCCCAATGCAACAGGCCCTGACATGTCGAGCGCGGTGGTCGGGTTCACCAGCAGTTGCGGGATCGTCCACACCGAGGGCAGCCTGGCGGTGAATACGAACTGGCTGTAATTGAAGCGCACATCGTCCGGCAACCAGGCGAGTACCGACTCGCGAAGCTGTCGCGAATGCTCGATGGCGTAAAGCAGGTTGGCGTGGCCTGGATACTGGATCAGCGCCATTTCGAACAGCGGTCGATAGAGTACGCAGGGGCCTTTTTCCACTTCCCTCGGACCGATGACAAACATGTTGTTGACGACGTCCGCGCGTGAACTGCTGCGGTGGGCGACGAACGACAATGGCCGAATGACAATCTCCTCGCCATCGATGTGACGCTGCTCTGCGGTGTTGCCCAGTGCAGCGGCGACATATCGATACCCTTTTTCATCCATGCCTGCTTTGCCCTGGATCTTGTGTTGCAGCGCCAGGAGCGGCAGTTCTATAGGTAACTGGCTGGTGTAGAGCGCTTGCAGTGCGGACGCTTGTCCGGTGTCGTCAATCAACAATTTTTGCAGGTGCTGTGGGTAGGTCTTGCCGATGTCGACAGTACTCACCAGTTTTTCAAGGTAGGTCACGGTCAGCCAGTCTGGTAACGCGTGGTCGCCTTTGTAGCGCACGGTTTTATTGCCCAGTGGCTGGCCCGCCAGGTTTTGCAGGGCCAGTTCACTGAGCGAAAGCGTCTGAGTCTGAATATTGCCCGGCAATACGAACGTGCCCCATACCACCAGGCTGGTGATGGTGATTTCTAGGTCATCGATCTCGATCTTGCTCGCTGTCGGATGCTCCTTGAGCATCTGCTGCTTGAGGGCTTCGCGGGTGAATTTTTGCAGGCTGGCCACTTCGCTCTGGAACGTTTTTCCTTGGTTGGAATGCTGCACCGTTGTCAGATCCAGCAGATGTCGGCTGTAACAGGTTTGATCGGCGGGAAGGGCATTGTTCAGCCAGGCGGGCAGTCGCGGATGCAGACGATCTATATGCGGTTTGAGACGCGGTGTTGGCCGAGTAGTCGCCGCTGTGCCTTGGCGAGGGAAGAGGTTGTCGAGGGGCGAGCCTTGAAAAAAATTGATCTTGCCCAGGGCCTCGGCCTCCAGGGCGATCAATGTGCAGGCCTGATGATCGAAAAAATGGCCCTGCGGCTCGACCAGTCGCCACTTCAGACCAGCGCTGGGAGCGTTTTGCCAGAACTGCGGCAGGGCTTCACCGAATGCATCCAGCGAGTCGAAGCGCTGAAAACCGTGGATCACCGAGTGGGTAAGGACCACCGTGCGCTGCTCGACAGTTCCGATCAGCACGGCACTATCAAGCAGGGTCAAATGTTCCGGGTGTTTTGCGTCGTCACGGTCGAGATCTATCAGGCAGGCGCGAGTCTTGTAGGGATCGTTGAGACGTTGTTGCTTGTCCGGGTTTTGGCAGACAGCGTGGGCGATGGCGCGCTGGTCGGCATCCCAGCCAAGACTGGCGTCGACGTTCCACAGATTGCGCAGGGCATCGGACATTTTTTGCCAGCGCGGCTGTCCCGGATACGTGAATTCGTCCCAGTAGTCGACGTGTTGTTCCTTGAAGGCGATGAACAGCACAGGCGCCAGTTCGTTGAGCAGCAAACCGATGGCGCCGATCTTCACCGGCAACTGGATAGCCGTCTGGATATCGGGCTGCAAGGTCAGAAAATGTTCACCATCGAGGTAGGTCACCGCCGTGCCGGACAAGCCCAAGCGTACCAACGCATCGGTCAGCGATTCGATCAGAGGGCGGCCGGGAATGACTCTGTCGTCCTGAATGATCCAGGTCGGTTTCACGACCATCGCCAGTTGCGGGTCGATATTGAGGTCCGGGTACAGCGTCTTGAGTGCCGGGCGCAGTGCCTTTGTGGCGACTTCTCGCAGTGAGGGGCCGGTCACCAGTTGCGTGACTACATCAATGGCACTGGATAAGGAATTTTCGGACATGGGCAACACCTGCTCTGATGGGGGGCACGCTAAAGGGCGTCGAATCAGGGCAAGGTAGAGGCCGCGTTTCAGCGGTGTGCGGTACATACATCTTGCAGATGAAAAAAGACCCGCCAAAGCGGGTCCTGCCGTGCCAATCCGTTTTCAGGCGCTATTCATCGTTCAAACCCTTCAAGCACGTTCACCGCGTTGATGCCGATTTCCTCCACCGCGTAACCGCCTTCCATGACAAACAGCGTTGGTTTGCCGAGGGCGGCAATACGCTTGCCCATCGCCAGGTAGTCGGGACTATCGAGTTTGAATTGCGAGATCGGATCATCCTTGAACGTGTCGACACCGAGCGACACCACGATGATGTCGGCGCCGTAGCGGTCGATCTCATTGCAAGCTTGTTCCAGGGCCGCGCTCCACATGTCCCAGCCTGAACCGGCGGGCAGCGGATAGTTGAAGTTGAAACCCTCACCGGGGCCTTCGCCGCGTTCATCGTCGTAGCCGAGGAAGAACGGAAACTCCGCTTCCGGGTGGCCGTGGATCGAGGTGAACAGTACGTCGCTGCGCTCGTAGAAAATCGACTGGGTGCCGTTGCCGTGGTGATAGTCGACGTCGAGGATCGCGACTTTTTTGTGGCCCTGATCGAGGAACGCCTGCGCGGCGATGGCGGCGTTGTTGAGGTAGCAATAACCGCCCATCAAGTCGCTGGCGGCGTGGTGTCCCGGTGGGCGGCAGAGGGCAAAGGCACTGTGCGCACCACCCTGAATCGCCGCTTGCGCGGTCAGTGCCACTTGCGCTGCGCTGTAGGCGGCCTGCCAGGTGCCAGCGGTGATCGGTGCGCCGCCGTCGAAGCTGTAATAACCGAGTTGGCCGTGCAGGCTGGTCGGTTTGATTGCGCGCAATGTGCGGGCTGGCCAGGTGTAGGGCAGCAGATCACCGTCGGTGTTGAACTCGGTCCAGCGCGCCCACGCACCCTTGAAGAAATCGAGGTAATCGCGGCTGTGGATACGGGCGATGGGTTCGAGGCCGAAATCCTGGGGGGCTTGGACCGGGCCCAGGTGTTGGTTTTGCACGCGTTGCAGCACATGGTCGGCGCGCGAGGGCATCTCGAAGCAAGGCTTGAGCTGGCCATCGATCAGTTCGCAGCGGCCATGGTGCAGGTGGTGATCGTCCGAGTAGATCGTCAGCATTTGTTGTTCTCCGCAGGGCTGATTCGGTGGCCTCAAGTGTTGCGGCGTACAACGATTCGGAGAACGGCAGGAAAGGCCAAAAGGGGATTAATATGGCCAAAAATCATGACCGCAATTGGCCCCTCAAGCCTGCATCAGAAAATACGCTCCCACAGGGATTTGTGTTCAACCGGTAGGGACGAGGTTGTCCAGCACGCGGTTGACCGCCGGTTCACTGAGCATGATGCTCGCCGAGGCGAGGGATTCGCAGGCGTGGGTCAAGGAAGTAACTGGGCGTGTGCTTAAACGGCTACCAGAACTAACGTTTAACGCCGAGCTAAAGGATGGCGAAAAACCTGTGGGATCGGGCTTGCTAGCGAAGGCGGCGTGTCAGTTTATGCATCAGGTGACTGACACGGCCTCTTCGCGAGCAAGCCCGCTCCCACAGGGATTTGTGTTCACCGGTAGGGACGAGGTTGTCCAGCACGCGGTTCACTGAGCATGATGCTGGTCGAGGCGAGGGATTCGCAGGCGTGGGTCAAGGAAGTAACTGGGCGTCTGCTTAAACGGCTACCAGAACTAACGTTTAACGCCGAGCTAAAGGATGGCGAAAAACCTGTGGGAGCGGGCTTGCTCGCGAAGGCGGGGTGTCAGTTTATGCATCAGGTGACTGACACGGCCTCTTCGCGAGCAAGCCTGCACACTGGAATCTCAGTGCGGTCTGAACTGACTCGGCGCCACGCCGCTCCAGCGTACGAACGCATGGCGGAAACTCGCGGTCTCGCTGAAACCCAGGTGTTCAGCGATGCGGTAGATCGGCAGTTGATCTTCACAGAGCATTTGTTTGGCTCGTTCGAAACGCAATTCGTCGAGCAGTTCCTGATAGCTGCTGCCCATGTCTTTGAGGTGCCGGCGCAAGGTGCGCGGTGAGCACTTCATCTGCTGGGCCAGCCCCTCAAGCCCAGGTGCGGCGTTCAATTGGGCGCTGAGCAATTGGCGAATTCTTCCCAGCCATGCCTGACGCCCAGTGAACTCAAGATTCTGTTTGCGGCAGCGTTCGGCCATGGCCTGATGAGTAATGCTGTCGGCCAGGGGTAACGGTTGATCGAGCCAGTGCTTTTCGAACGCAAAGGCGTTGTCCTTGGCGGCGAAGTGCAACGGGCTGGCGAAATGCTCGGCGTAGCTGTCACGGTAATCCGGCGCCGCGTGTTCAAAGCGAGTGGCGAGTAGCGGTAGCGGATGACCGAGCAAGTCGTCGCAGATAACTTTCAGTGACACCAGACAGAATTCGGCATTGAACGCGGCCATCGCCGGACTCTCGCGATAATCGGCCGCAACGAACCAGACACGCTCGCCGTCGTCCTCAAGGTTCAGCTCGAAAAGTGTTCCCAACAACGCCGGATAACGGATCGCCAAACGCAAAGCGTCACCGAAGGTGGCACAGGTCAGGAGTGCGTAACCGAGCATGCCGTAGCAGGAAACGTGCATGCGCCGGCCCAGTTCCAGGCCGATGTCGTGCTTGAGCGCGACCGCGTTGGCGCAGACCTGCATCTCCTGATTGGTGGTGATGCGCGTATCGGCTCGGCTCAGATCCGCCGCACTGATGCCGCTGCCGGCCAGCAGCGCCTGGCTCGACAAGCCTTCGGCGTTGAAGGTGTTGAGTATCAGGGAGACGGCGTTGAGGGTGGTGAGGTGGGAGTGGAGCATCAGTGTCTTCCAGCCAGGGGATGCTGGAAAAGGGAGCAAGTTGTGTGCCGCGATGCTTGTGGTGTCAGCCCGATCCAGCCCTCACCCTCTGGGAGAGGGTGAGGGGCGATCCAACGCCATGCTCAGGCCAGCTCACCACACAGGTCGAGTTCGACCAGTCGGCGGACTTCAGCGGTTTCCAGGCCTGCACCGAGCAATCCGTTCAACTTGCCGAACGCGGCCTCACGGGTCATGCCGCCACCGGACAACACACCAACGCCGCGCAAACGACTGCCCGCTTCGTAAACATCCAGTTCGACGCCGCCTTCATGGCACTGCGTGACCGCCACCACGACCACGCCGTTGTCCCGCGCGCGGGCGAGGCTGGCGAGGAACGCCGGATTGTCGCTCGGCCCGGTACCGCTGCCGTAGCACTCCAACACCAAGCCCTGAATGCCGCTGTCGAGCAGGCCGTCGAGGATTGGCGCGCCGATGCCGGGGAACAGTGGCAACACGGCAACGTTCGCCAATTGTTTTGGCTGGTTGTAATTCAACGCCGCTGGAATCGAGGCTGCTTTCACGCCGCCGCCCTGACGCTCCAGACGCTTGAACGGATGGCGACCGAAGCTGCGCACTTTTGCGCAACGGGTCGGTGCCAGCCGTTCGCCGTGGAAGTACAGATGCACGCCCGGTGCCAGCCCTTGGCCGAGGGCAACCAGTGCGCCGCTGAGGTTTTCCCAGGCATCGCTGTCGGTGACGCCGGCCGGCAGCATCGAGCCGGTGAAGCACACGCGAGCGTGCAGGCCGAGCAACTGGAAGCTCATCGCCGCCGCGCTGTAAGCCAGAGTGTCGGTGCCGTGCAGGATCAGCACGCTGTCGCAGCCTTGCACATCAACGGCGTCGACCACGGCTTCGCGCAGTTGCTGCCAGTAGGCCGGGGTCATGTTGGCGCTGTCGATCAGCGGCGACATCTCGCGAAAGCGCCACTGCGGCACCACCAGATCAGGCTGGCTGTGCAGGTAGTCGCGCATCCGCGCTTCGAAACCGGACGCCGGGGCCAGGCCATTGGCGCTGGCCTGCATGCCGATGGTGCCTCCGGTGTACAACACCATGACGTGCTGGGCGGCGGGATAAGTCGAAGGGTTCATAGGATTCTCCGAAACGATGAGTTCCTTGTGGGAGCGGGCTTGCTCGCGAATGCGGTGTGTCAGATACAAGAATTTTGACTGACACACCGCATTCGCGAGCAAGCCCGCTCCCACAGGTATTGCATCACAATAACTGACGGGCGCAGGGGATGCGCCCGTCATTCACCTATCAGCGTTGCGCTGCAGGGACGCCTTGCGGCTCGGCTTGTGTCTTGCCAGCAGCGGCAGGCGGGTTGGCCGGCCAGGCTTTGCGGTCCAGGTCCAGATCCGGGAACTTGCTCGAATCGAATACCGGGGTCTTGATGCCGGCCGAACGCTGGTCATCGTAGTCACGCAGGATACGCATGCCGACCTTGAACAGCAGGAACAGCGCGATCAGGTTAACGAACGCCAGCATGGTCATGGTGATGTCGGCGAAGGCGAACACGGTGCCGAGGTTTTCGATGGCACCCCAGAAGATCAACACCAGTACCAGCGCACGGTAGCCGATCAGCGCCTTGCGGTTTTCACCGATCAGGAAGCGCAGATTGCTTTCGCCCAGGTAGTAGTTGTAGAGAATCGAGGTGAACACGAACAGCGCCAGCGCCACCGAGATGAACATCCGGCCCCAGTCACCAACCACGGCGGCCAGCGAGTTTTGGGTCAGGGCAATGCCGTCGCCTTCGAAGCCCGGGGTGTAGAAACCGGAGAGCAGGATCAGCAGCGCGGTGCAGGTGCAGATCACGAAGGTATCGAGGAACACGCTGAACGCTTGAACCACACCTTGTGCCACCGGGTGCTCGACCGACGCCACAGCCGCCACGTTCGGTGCACTGCCCAGACCGGCTTCGTTGGCGAATACACCACGCTTCACGCCCATCACGATCGCGGTGCCGATCAGGCCGCCGAAGGCCTGGTCGAGACCGAAGGCGCTCTTGACGATGGTCATCAGCATGGCGGGTACTTGGTCGATTTGCAGCACGATCACGTAGATGGTCACGCCGATGTAGATCAGGGTTTTCACCGGCACCAGCAGGTCAGCGACCTTGGCGATGCGTTTGATCCCGCCGATGAACACCAGGCCCAGCAACACCGCCAGGCCGATGCCTGTGTAGGTGGTGTCGAAGCCGAAGGCGTTGTTCAGCGAGTGGGTCACGGCGTGGGCTTGCAGGCCGTTGAAGGCGAAACCGAAGGTCACCAGCAACAGGAATGCCATGACCATACCCAGCCAGCGCTTCTGCAGACCGTGCTGGATGTAGTAGGACGGGCCGCCACGGTAGGTGCCGTCGGAGTCGGTACGTTTGTAGAGCTGACCGAGCGAGCATTCAAAGAAGCTGCTGGACATGCCGACCAGAGCGGTGACCCACATCCAGAACACTGCACCTGGCCCACCCAGGGTCACGGCGATGCCGACACCTGCGATGTTGCCTGCACCGACGCGGCCGGCGAGGCTGAGCATCAGGGCCTGGAACGAGCTGAGTTGCCCGGCGCTGCTTTTCAGGCTGTCGCGGAACACCGCGAACATGTGGAAGAAGTGACGAAATTGAACGAAACGCGAGCGAATCGTGAAGTAGCTACCGAGCCCGACAATGAGCACGATCAGTACTTTCCCTGAGAGGAAGTCGTTGATGACTTCGAGCATGGATTTATCCTCGCTGTTTTTTGTGTAAGCAAATACTGGATGGTAGAAACATCGTGTTACACCAGCGTGCACGCGGCACAGCAGGAGAGGCGATGATTTCGTCCCGGATCCATTTCGCGGGTTTGTTATTAGTTCGGGTTTCGCATGGGTTATGGCCTCGTTACCGACGACCGCTCACGCGAAGAGGGGCGGCACTATACCTATCAGTGCGGCGCCCGTCTGCACGGTTGTGGTGCAAGCGACGAAACGAAGCTTTGAAACACCCGACGTTACCGGCGCCGGGCTTGTGCAGGGATTGCTGTCTGTGGGTGCGGGTTTGCTCGCGAATGCGGTGTGTCAGGTTCATTTTGGTCGACTGACACGACGCCTTCGCGAGCAAGCCCGCTCCCACATGAAGCAACCCCCAGACATACGGGTCTCAGGGGCAGAGCGTTAAAAAAAAGGGCCTGGGGACTGATCCCCAGGCCCTCAAAAGGTGAGAGGTGTCTAGTCCCTCGACCTGGTGAGCGGTGCTACACACATCACGTCGGTTCAGCCTTTGAGCGGAACCAGACGCGGAGCAATCATGTTTTCCGGGCGCAGGATGTCGGCGAGCATGGCTTCGTCGAGCAGACCTTCTTCGCGCACCAGTTCCAGCACGCCGCGGCCGCTTTCAAGGGCGATACGGGCAATGCGGGTGGCGTTTTTGTAGCCGATGTACGGGTTCAGTGCGGTGACCAGACCGATCGAGTGTTCGACCAGTTCGCGGCAGCGCGCTTCGTTGGCGGTGATGCCGACGATGCAGTGCTCGCGCAGCATGTCCATGGCGCGCTGCAGCAGACGGATCGAGTCGAGGATCTTGAAGGCGATCAGCGGCTCCATCACGTTCAGTTGCAGTTGGCCGCCTTCGGCTGCCATGGTCAGCGCCAAGTCGTTACCGATGACCTGAAAGGCCACCTGGTTCACGGCTTCCGGAATAACCGGGTTGACCTTGCCTGGCATGATCGAGCTGCCTGGCTGACGTGCCGGCAGGTTGATTTCGTTGATGCCGGTGCGCGGGCCGCTGGACAGCAGGCGCAGGTCGTTGCAGATCTTCGACAGCTTGACCGCGGTGCGCTTGAGCATGCCGGAGAACAGCACGAAGGCGCCCATGTCGGAGGTGGCTTCGATCAGGTCGGCGGCGGGCACCAGCGGTTGACCGCTGATCAGCGCCAGACGCTGGACAGCCAGGGCCTGATAGCGTGGGTCGGCGTTGATGCCGGTACCAATGGCGGTACCGCCCAGGTTCACTTCAGTCAGCAGTTCCGGGGCCAGCGTCTTCAGACGGGCCAGGTCTTCGCCCATGGTGGTGGCGAAGGCACGGAATTCCTGGCCGAGGGTCATCGGCACGGCGTCTTGCAGTTGGGTGCGGCCCATTTTCAGGACGTGGTTGAATTCTTCACCCTTGGCTGCGAATGCCTTGATCAGGCTGTCGAGGCTGGCCAGCAGCGAGTCGTGGCCCAGCAGCAGACCCAGACGGATCGCGGTCGGGTAGGCGTCGTTGGTCGACTGCGCCATGTTCACGTCGTCGTTCGGGTGCAGGTACTGGTACTCGCCTTTCTGGTGACCCATTGCTTCGAGCGCAATGTTGGCGATCACTTCGTTGGCGTTCATGTTGGTGGAAGTACCGGCGCCACCTTGAATCATGTCGACCACGAACTCTTCGTGGAAATCACCGCGGATCAATCGGGCACAGGCTTCGCTGATGGCAGCGTGCTTGGCTTCGCTCAGATGACCCAACTCTCGGTTGGCGTCAGCGGCGGCCTGTTTGACCATCGCCAGACCGACAACCAGTTTCGGGTAATGCGAAATCGGAACGCCCGAGAGGCGGAAGTTGTTCACCGCTCGCAGGGTCTGGATGCCGTAATACGCTTGAGCCGGTACTTCGAGGGCGCCAAGCAGGTCGTTTTCTGTGCGGAAAGATGCAGCGGAGGACATGATGGAAATCATCTCAATATGGACCCGGTCTGTGCCGGAACGCTGCGAATGCTAGGCTTGTGGGGCATTTTGGGCCAATGCTGTTCAGCACTGGCCTATGCACATTCGGCATAATGCCCGTGTGACGCCGCGTGCGCGGCAGACGTGTGACCTGTTTTGGTGCGTGTCCGGGAGGACGTGATGAATCTGGAAAGCAAATGGCTTGAGGACTTCAGTGCTCTGGCCGCCACCCGCAGCTTCTCGCAGGCCGCCGAGCGGCGCTTCGTGACCCAGCCGGCCTTCAGTCGACGGATCCGCAGCCTTGAGGCGGCGCTGGGGCTGACGTTGGTCAACCGCTCGCGCACGCCGGTCGAGCTGACGGCGGCAGGGCAGTTGTTTCTGGTGACCGCGCGTACTGTGGTCGAACAACTCGGCGAAGTGCTGCGCCATCTGCATCATCTGGAAGGCGGGCAGGGCGAGGTGATGCAGGTTGCTGCCGCTCACTCGCTGGCGTTGGGCTTCTTTCCGCGCTGGATCGCGCAGTTGCGCAACGAAGGGCTGAACATTGCCACGCGGTTGGTGGCGACCAACGTCGGCGACGCCGTGCATGCGTTGCGCGAGGGTGGTTGCGATCTGATGCTGGCGTTCTATGACCCGGACGCGGCGATGCAGATGGACCCGGAGATTTTCCCGTCGCTGCATCTGGGCCAGACGGAGATGCTCCCGGTGTGCGCGGCGGATGCCGATGGCAAACCGCTGTTCGATCTGGAAGGTGAAGCCAGCGTGCCGCTGCTCGCCTACAGCGCCGGGGCTTTTCTCGGACGCTCTGTGAACGGTTTGCTGCGCCAGCGTCAACTGCGGTTTACCACCATTTATGAAACCGCCATGGCCGACAGCCTGAAAAGCATGGCGCTGGAAGGCCTCGGCATTGCCTGGGTGCCACAACTGAGCGTGCGTGCCGAACTGGCACGCGGTGAACTCGTTGTGTGCGGCGGCCCGCAATGGCATGTGCCACTGGAGATTCGTCTGTACCGCTGCGCACTGGTGCGCAAGGCCAACGTCCGTCTGCTGTGGCGCAAGCTAGAAGGTGGCGCCGCACAAAACACCTGAACCCATCGAATAACCCTGTGGGAGCTGGCTTGCCAGCGATTGCGGTTGGCCAGTCACCCTCAATGTTTGCTGACACGACGTCATCGCTGGCAAGCCAGCTCCCACAAGGGATTTGCGGTGTTTCTGGACTGACCTTCAAGTCAATAAAACCGGGCCTTTGCGTCATTTGACAGATGGTCGCCCAGGGGGCTGTTTATTGCTTTCTTTGCGGTATACTACGCGGCCTTCGGCCGGTACGTCCGGCCATTTTTCCTACAACAAGCCACGCATTCTGCGTGGCTTGTTGTTTTTGACGCGCCTGCGGGCGCCCAGAGAGAAGAGGCGCGACGATGAGTGCACTGGTTGGCGTGATCATGGGCTCCAAGTCCGATTGGTCCACCCTTAGCCACACCGCCGATATGCTGGAAAAGCTCGGCATCCCGTACGAGGTCAAAGTGGTCTCTGCCCACCGCACCCCGGATTTGCTGTTCCAGTACGCCGAAGAGGCTGAAAGCCGCGGTATCGAGGTGATTATCGCCGGTGCCGGTGGCGCAGCTCACCTGCCAGGCATGTGTGCGGCCAAGACCCACCTGCCGGTACTGGGCGTTCCGGTGCAGTCGGCCATGCTCTCGGGCGTCGACTCGCTGCTGTCGATCGTGCAGATGCCGGCCGGCATTCCGGTCGCCACTCTGGCCATCGGCAAAGCAGGTGCGATCAACGCGGCCCTGCTCTCGGCGAGCATCCTCGGCGCCAAGCATCCACAGTTTCACGCGGTACTGAAAACCTTCCGTGCCGAGCAGACAGACAGCGTCCTGGACAATCCAGACCCACGTATTGCCTGAGGTTGTTGAGATGAAGATCGGTGTAATCGGTGGCGGCCAGTTGGGCCGTATGTTGGCCCTGGCGGGGACTCCGCTGGGCATGAACTTCGCTTTCCTCGACCCAGCGCCGGACGCTTGCGCCGCGGCGTTGGGTGAACACCTGCGGGCCGATTACGGCGATCAGGATCATCTGCGCCAGTTGGCCGATGAAGTCGATCTGGTGACCTTCGAGTTCGAAAGCGTCCCGGCTGAAACCGTAGCGTTTCTCTCGCAATTCGTGCCGGTCTACCCGAGCGCTGAAGCCCTGCGCATTGCTCGCGACCGCTGGTTCGAGAAGAGCATGTTCAAGGATCTGGGGATTCCAACCCCAGCCTTCGCCGACATCCAATCGCAAGCTGATCTGGACGCCGCCGTCGCTTCCATCGGTCTGCCGGCCGTGCTGAAAACCCGCACGCTGGGTTACGACGGCAAGGGCCAGAAAGTCCTGCGCAAGCCTGAAGATGTGGTCGGCACTTTCGCCGAACTCGGTAGCGTCGCCTGTTTGCTGGAAGGCTTCGTGCCGTTCACCGGTGAAGTCTCGCTGATCGCCGTGCGCGCTCGCGATGGCGAAACCAGGTTCTACCCGTTGGTGCACAACACCCACGACAGCGGCATCCTCAAGCTGTCCGTTGCCAGCACCGATCACCCGTTGCAAGCGCTGGCCGAAGACTATTCCAGCCGCGTGCTCAAGCAACTGGATTACGTCGGCGTGATGGCGTTCGAGTTCTTTGAAGTCGACGGTGGCCTGAAGGCCAACGAAATCGCCCCGCGCGTGCACAACTCCGGGCACTGGACCACCGAAGGCGCCGAGTGCAGCCAGTTCGAAAACCACCTGCGCGCCGTTGCCGGCCTGCCGCTGGGTTCGACCGCCAAAGTCGGCGAGAGCGCGATGCTCAACTTCATCGGTGTCGTACCGCCGGTAGAGAAAGTCATCGCCATCGAAGATTGCCATCTGCATCACTACGGCAAGGCGTTCAAGGCCGGACGCAAGGTCGGTCACGCCAACCTGCGTTGCGCCGACATGGCCACGCTCCAGGCGCAGATCGTCAAGGTCCAAGCGCTGATCGCCGAGTAAAACACTTTCATGTGGCAGCGGCGGAACCATTCAGGGGCCGCCGTTCTCTCATGGCAGGATGCGAAAGTCTGACTAGGCTTCGCATATCGACCATCAAGAGGGAAGTGCCATGGGAATTATCGGAACCATCTTTATCGGCTTGATCGTCGGCCTGCTGGCGCGGTTCCTGAAACCGGGCGATGACAGCATGGGCTGGATCATGACCATCCTGCTCGGTATCGGCGGTTCGCTGGCGGCCACTTACGGCGGCCAGGCTTTGGGCATCTATCAGGCAGGTCAGGGCGCAGGCTTCTTCGGCGCGCTGGTCGGCGCGATCGTGTTGCTGGTGATCTACGGCCTGATCAAAAAGAACTGATCCAAGCGACAAAGCCCTCTCTGCCAATCGGGCGGGGAGGGCTAGAATGCTCGGCGATTCATTCCTTTCTTTTTCCGAGCACCTTCATGCGCCGTCTTCTGTTGACTCTCCTTTTCCTGGGCAGTGGTTTGGCCCACGCCGGCGAACTGCCGGAAACCGACTGGCTGGAACTGATGCCCAAGTCGGACCAAAAGGCCCTTGAGGCCATGCCTGAAATCGACCACAACTCCCCTGAAGCCACTGGCACCTTCACCGAGAAGGGCGGCATGAAACAGGCCAAGGGTCTGCCGGCGGTGATGTATTCGACCAAGACTGTGGCGGCGATGAATGGCAAGCACATCCGCATTGGCGGATACCCGGTGCCGCTTGAGTCCGACGCCAAGGGTCGCAGTACGCTGTTCTTCCTCGTGCCATATCCGGGCGCGTGCATCCATGTGCCGCCACCGCCGCCGAATCAACTGTTGCTGGTGCGCTACCCGAAAGGTCTGAAGCTCGATGACATCTATACGCCGCTGTGGGTGACCGGCACGCTGAAGATCGAGAAGGTCAGCAATGATCTGGCTGATGCGGCGTATGCGCTGGAAGCGGACAAGGTGCGGGTGGTGCAGGAATCTGATCTCTAAGATTTGGCGTAGAACCCAATGTGTGATCGGGCTGGCTCGCGAATGCGGTCTGTCAGTCACATTGATGTTGCCTGATACGACGCTTTCGCGAGCAAGCCCGCTCCCACAGTGTTATCCGGTGTTGGTTAGAGCGGTGCGCTGCGGATGCTGACACCCATGGTGTGAAGGGCACCGGGCGCCAGATTCACCACGTCATCCATTACATTCGCGGTCTCGATGCACAGCATG
This sequence comes from Pseudomonas baetica, assembly GCF_019733355.1. GTDB lineage: Bacteria > Pseudomonadota > Gammaproteobacteria > Pseudomonadales > Pseudomonadaceae > Aquipseudomonas > Aquipseudomonas baetica_A. The sequence goes on from NZ_JAIHLQ010000017.1 coordinate 129,179, forward strand.
CGCTGCCAGCCATCGTTATCCATATCGCTGAGCGCTGCCGCGCGGTCGGTCCACGGGTTCCAGATCACAGCGGTGCGCGAACCCGTAGCCGTCAGCACGATACGCCGTTCCCACGTCGGGTCGATGATGCTTAGCTGTGGCGGGGCGTCGAGGTAGATGCGGTCGGTTTCGCCGGCAAAGTGCAGATCACCTTGCTGGGTGACGGTCTTCCAGTCATCCAGCGTCTCGATGTAATTCAGGCCATCGACACCGTCGACGTGCACATTGCGCACATCGCTGACGGCGAAGTACGTGTGCAGCGCCTGGCTGAGGCTGACGGTATCGGCGCCCCGGTTGTGGCTGGTCAGGCTGAAGTGCAATTGATCATCCAGACGCAGGGTCAGGATCAGATCCACTTCATGGGGCCAGCCCGGCAATCCGCCTTCGGGGCAGGGCAGCTTGAACTCGACATTGATGCCGTTGGCCTCGGCTTCGATACCGCCCAGCGCCCAATCCATCGCCCTTACCAAACCATGCGCCGGCGCCGGTTCGTCACTGACGCGCATGGCTTTGACGCTCTGCGGATTGCGTTCGAACTTGCCGAACCACGGCCAGCACACCGGCACACCGGCGCGGATGCTCTTGCCGGTCTTGAAATCGGCCTTGTCGTTGAGCCAGATGATCGGCGGCTGGCCGTCGATCTGATAACTGAGGATGTGCGCGCCTTGCTGGGCCACCAGCACTTCGGCCTGACCGTGGCGAATGCGCCAGCAGTTCAGTTCATCCAGTTTCACGGCTTCAACGTTGGGCGGGTTCATGGGACAGCTCTCGATCAGAAACAAGGACAACTATCGACCGTAAAACGGCCGTGAGGTTTAGCGTGCGCGTGGAGGTACCGAACGGGTGCGACCGCTGCCGTCGATAGCGACGAAGACGAACACCGCTTCGGTGACTTTACGCCATTCGCTGGACAGCGGATCGTCGCTCCACACTTCGACCATCATCTGGATCGAGCTGCGGCCGATTTCCAGGGTCTGTGTATAAAAGGACAATTGCGCGCCAACGGCCACTGGCACCAGGAACGCCATGCGATCAATGGCGACGGTCGCGACGCGGCCACCGGCCACACGGCTGGCCATTGCGGTGCCGGCCAGGTCCATTTGCGCGACCAGCCAGCCGCCGAAAATATCGCCAAAGCCATTGGTTTCACGCGGTAGCGCGGTGATTTGCAGGGCCAGATCGCCCTGCGGGATCGGATCTTCTTGTTCGAGCTCTATCATGCCGAGGGGCCTCTGACCCGTGACTCTTTGTGGGTATTGCGGGTGGTAGCCGTCTTCAGGAAAAACGATTCAGCACCGAACATATTACGTTCGTCACGTTTTCCATAAGGCAACTAAAAGGGAAACTCTGCGAAATCGGCTGCTCCCAGGCAAAGGGCGGACCAACGACGTTTTCGCACAGCAACCCCCTACAAACCGGAGCAAGGTTGCGAGTATATCGGTCGGTAGACTCCGAGACGACCATCCGGTTCTGATTTTGACCGCCAAATACGCACCTCTATGTGCTTTTTCGAACAATTTGCTATGGTGCCGAACCTGCTCAAGCCACAGCCAGCGTTGTTGTGGCGGTAGATCCGCCTAATAAGAGAAGCCCTTGCCATGACCACAGCGCCCTCGAGCCTCGCGCAGTCCGAGCAACCCGCACGACCGTTGACCCGCAATGATTACAAGACTCTGTCGCTGTCTGCCCTGGGGGGCGCGCTGGAGTTCTACGATTTCATCATCTTCGTTTTCTTTGCCACCGTGGTCGGCAAACTGTTCTTCCCCGCCGACATGCCAGAGTGGCTGCGCCTGATGCAGACCTTCGGCATCTTCGCCGCCGGTTACCTGGCGCGGCCGTTGGGCGGCATCGTCATGGCGCATTTCGGCGATCTGTTGGGTCGCAAGAAGATGTTCACCCTGAGCATTTTCATGATGGCTGTGCCGACCCTGATCATGGGGCTGCTGCCCACTTATGCGCAAATCGGCCTGTGGGCGCCGATCCTGTTGCTGCTGATGCGCGTGATTCAAGGGGCGGCGATTGGCGGTGAGGTGCCTGGGGCGTGGGTCTTCGTTTCCGAACATGTGCCGCAAAAGCACATCGGCTATGCCTGCGGCACCCTCACCAGCGGCTTGACCGCCGGCATCCTGCTCGGCTCGCTGGTCGCCACCGCGATCAACAGCATTTATACGCCCGTGGAAGTTGCGGATTACGCCTGGCGGATTCCGTTCCTGCTCGGTGGCGTGTTCGGCCTGTTCTCGGTTTACCTGCGTCGCTGGCTGCACGAAACCCCGGTGTTCGCCGAGTTGCAATTGCGCAAGGCGCTGGCCGAAGAAGTGCCGTTGCGTGCGGTGCTGCGTGATCATCGCGGGGCGATTGCAATCTCGATGCTGCTGACCTGGTTGCTGTCCGCCGGGGTCGTCGTGGTGATCCTGATGACCCCGACCGTACTGCAAACGGTCTATCACTTCTCGCCAACCACAGCGCTGCAATCGAACAGCCTGGCCATCGTATTCCTGAGCATCGGTTGCATCATTTCCGGCGCCCTGGCGGATCGTTTTGGCGCCGGCCGGGTGTTTGTCTTCGGTTGCCTGGGCTTGTTGATCAGTTCCTGGACCTTCTATCACAGCCTCGCCGATCACCCTGACTGGTTGTTCCCGCTGTACGCGTTGACCGGATTTCTGGTCGGCACCATCGGTGCGGTGCCCTATGTGATGGTCAAAGCGTTCCCGCCGGCGGTGCGCTTCAGTGGCCTGTCGTTCTCGTACAACGTGGCGTACGCGATCTTCGGTGGTCTGACGCCGATGGTGGTCAGCCTGCTGCTGAAAAAAAGCGCGATGGGCCCGGCTTATTATGTGGTGGTGCTCTGCGCGGTGGGGATTGTGGTGGGCGCGTGGCTCTGGAAGAAGGGCCGCTGATCCCGACACTTCATCGATTGTTCTGACGCCTTCGCGAGCAAGTCGCACCGCCGCTCCCACATTTGGAATGCATTTCAAAGTGTGGGAGCGGGCTTGCTCGCGAATGGGGCGCCGCGAATCACTCACTAAAAAACCAATGCTGGCCTTTCATCCAATTGTCATATTTCAGCCATAGAGTGTTCACACGGCCTGCTGATACTTGGCCCCGACTTAACACCCCCTATCTGCTAGGAGTAAGGCATGAAACTGAAGCGTTTGATGGCGGCAATGACTTTTGTCGCTGCTGGCGTAGCGACTGCCCACGCGGTAGCCGCTGGCGTTGACCCGGCAATTCCGGCGTACAGCAAAGTCACCGGTGTATCGGGCAACCTGTCCAGCGTTGGCTCCGATACCCTGGCTAACCTCATGACCCTCTGGGCTGAGAACTACAAAAAAGAATACCCGAACGTCAACATCCAGATTCAGGCTGCCGGTTCCGCTACAGCGCCACCTGCGCTGACTGAAGGTACTTCGAACCTGGGCCCTATGAGCCGCAAGATGAAGGACACCGAACTGGCTGCCTTCGAGCAGAAGTACGGCTACAAGCCAACCGCTATCCCGGTTGCTGTGGACGCCCTGGCGGTCTTCGTTCACAAGGACAACCCGATCCAGCACCTGACCATGGAACAGGTTGACGCGATCTTCTCGTCCACCCGTCTGTGCGGCGCCAAAGCCGACGTCAAAACCTGGGGCGACCTGGGTGTGACCGGCGACCTGGCCAACAAGCCAGTGCAACTGTTCGGTCGTAACTCGGTATCCGGCACCTACGGCTACTTCAAAGAAGAAGCCCTGTGCAAAGGCGACTACAAGCCAAACGTCAACGAACAACCAGGCTCGGCTTCGGTCGTGCAGTCGATCAGCTCCTCGCTGAACGGCATCGGTTACTCGGGCATCGGCTACAAAACCGCTAGCGTGAAAACCGTGGCCCTGGCCAAGAAAGGCAGCACTGACTTCATCGAAGACAGTGAAGAAAACGCCCTGAACGGCAAGTATCCGCTGTCGCGTTTCCTCTACGTTTACGTCAACAAAGCCCCGAACAAGCCTTTGGCCCCGCTGGAAGCTGAGTTCGTGAAACTGGTGCTGTCCAAACAAGGCCAGGAAGTGGTTGTGAAAGACGGTTACATCCCACTGCCGGCCAAGGTTGCTGCAAAAGCACTGGCTGACCTGGGTCTGCAAGAAGGCGGCGCTGTCGCTAAGAAGTAACAAATTGAGCCCGGGGTGAACCCCACCGGGCTCAAGTGAAAGGCCGGATCTGCCCGCAGACCGGCCTTTTACACACCTCAAATTTTCGATCCGCCTCCAGTACCCGCTGGGGGTGGATTTGGTGCGTCACTGCATTGTCATCTTTCTGTCATACAGGATCGCTAGGGTGAGCGCATGAATGATCTGGCCAACTCCACAATGACTACGACTTCCCCTCCCAAGCGCATTGATTTCAATACGCCTGAGCTGCAACGCAAGCGCCGTATTCGCGCGCTCAAGGATCGCCTCACTCGCTGGTACGTCCTGATTGGCGGCCTGGCAGTGCTGGCGGCCATCACGCTGATTTTCTTCTTCCTCGCCTATGTGGTTGCCCCGCTGTTCAAAGGTGCCGACCTGACCGCGAAAGATGCAATCACCCCAGCCTGGATGCAGGACGCTGGCAAGCCACTGATGATTTCGCTCGAAGAGCAGAATAAGGTGGCCATGCGCGTTTCCGACAAAGGTCAGGCGCTGTTCTTCGATATCGACAGTGGCGCTGAGTTGAAGCGTGTCGATCTGCCGGTGCCGGCAGGTGCAACGGTGACGTCCATCGCCAAAGACCAGCCAGGTCATCCGCTGGTCGCCGTGGGCCTGTCCAACGGCCAGGTGCTGGTGTTCCGCCACACCTATAAAGTCAGCTACCCCGATGGCAAGAAAACCATCACCCCAGCCATCGAATATCCCTATGGCGACACGCCGATCGCGCTGAACGAAAGCGGCGGTGCGCTGGAGCACGTCAGCCTCAATGCCTCCGATTCGACCTTGATGCTGGTCGGCTCCACCGGTTCGCAACTCAATGTGCTGTCGCTGACCAGCGAAGAAAACATGATGACCGGCGAAGTCACCAACGAGCAGAAGCGTATCGATCTGCCGCAGATGACTGAGCCGGTGAAAAACATTTTCGTCGACCCGCGCCAGCAGTGGCTGTATGTGGTCAACGGGCGTGCCCAGGCCGACGTGTTCAGCCTGCGCGACAAGAGTCTCAATGGTCGTTACAAACTGCTGGAAAACGGCGATGCGCAAGTGACCGCGACGGCCCAGTTGGTGGGCGGTATTTCGCTGATCGTCGGTGATTCCAATGGTGGTCTGGCCCAGTGGTTCATGGCTCGCGACACCGACGGTGAACTGCGCCTTAAGCAGATTCGCACCTTCCAGATGGGCACTGCACCGATCGTTGAAATCACCGCTGAAGAGCGTCGCAAGGGCTTTCTCGCCCTGGATGCCAGCGGCAAGCTCGGCGTGTTCCACAGCACCGCACACCGCACTTTGCTGGTCGATCAGGTGGTCGACGGCCAAGGCTTGTTCGGTCTGTCGCCTCGCGCCAACCGTGTGATTGTCGAAGCGGGCGGCAAGCTGCAACCGCTGCTGCTCGACAACCCGCACCCGGAGGTGTCCTGGAGCGCGTTGTGGAGCAAGGTCTGGTACGAAAACTACGACGAGCCTAAATACGTCTGGCAATCGACCGCCGCCAACACTGATTTCGAACCCAAGATGAGCCTGGCGCCACTGACCTTCGGTACGCTCAAGGCAGCGTTCTACGCCATGTTGCTGGCGGCACCGCTGGCCGTTGCCGCTGCGATCTACACCGCGTACTTCATGGCCCCGAGCTTGCGCCGCAAGGTCAAACCGGTGATCGAGTTGATGGAAGCGATGCCGACGGTGATCCTCGGTTTCTTCGCCGGTCTGTTTCTCGCACCTTATGTGGAAGGGCATTTACCGGGCATCTTCAGCCTGCTGATGCTGCTACCGATCGGCATTCTGGTGGCCGGGTTCACCTTCAGCCGTCTGCCTGAAGCCATCCGCCTGAAAGTGCCGGACGGCTGGGAAAGTGCGCTGCTGATTCCGGTGATCCTGTTTGTGGGCTGGCTGTCGTTGTACATGAGCCCGTTCATGGAGAACTGGTTCTTTGGCGGTGACATGCGCATGTGGATCTCCCACGACCTGGGCATCACCTACGACCAGCGCAACGCACTGGTGGTTGGTCTGGCCATGGGTTTCGCGGTGATCCCGAACATCTACTCGATTGCTGAAGATGCCGTGTTCAGCGTGCCGCGCGGCTTGACCCTTGGCTCGCTGGCGCTGGGTGCCACACCGTGGCAGACCATGACCCGCGTGGTCATCCTCACCGCAAGCCCGGGCATCTTCTCGGCATTGATGATCGGCATGGGCCGTGCGGTCGGGGAAACCATGATCGTGCTGATGGCCACCGGTAACACCCCGGTCATGGAGCTGAACCTGTTCGAAGGTCTGCGTACGCTGGCGGCCAACGTGGCAGTGGAAATGCCGGAGTCGGAAGTCGGCGGCAGCCACTACCGCGTGCTGTTCCTCTCGGCGCTGGTGCTGCTGTTGTTCACCTTCATCATGAACACCCTGGCAGAACTGATTCGTCAGCGTCTGCGCAAGAAATACTCGTCGCTTTAAGCAAAGGTAGAAGTCTGTGAAACAGAACTCCCTGAATGGATGGTTCAAGAGCGGCGCCCCTGGCGTCTGGATCAGCGGTGGCGCGGTGTCCATCGCGGTCATCATGACCATTGGCCTGCTGGCGGTGATTGCCGTGCGCGGTCTGGGTCACTTCTGGCCGGCGGATCTGATCCGTGCCAACTACGACGTGCCGGGCCAGGCCAATCACCTGGTCATCGGCGAAGTGGTGCAGAAAGAAGAAGTGCCGCGTGCCCGCCTCAAGAGCGCTGGTTTGCCAGTGCCTGATCAGGGCCCGGAGTTCATGACCCGTGAGCTGATCAAGGTCGGTAACCGTGATCTGAACGGCAACGACTTCACCTGGATCGTCGGCGAGTGGCTGACTAACCAGACGTCGCCGCCGGAGCTGATGGCGATCGAGCGTCGTGAGTGGGGCAATTTCTACGGCTACCTGGTCAACGTCAAACAGGACGGTAAGGTGATCGCCGAGGGCGAGGCTGCATGGCCTGAGCTGCAGGCGCGGATCGACCGCGTGAGCGGGCTTGCCAAGCAACTGAAGTCGCTGGAAAAGACTGACATCGGCGCGATCAACGCAGGGTTGGAGCGCATCCGTCTGCACGGCCGCAAACTGGAACTGGAAGGCAAACTTGACGCCACCGCACAAGCGGACATGGAATCCGAGCGCGCCGAACTTAACGCTCGTTATCAGGACGTTGAAGCACGCCTGTCCGATCTGCATGCCCAGTTCAACCGTGATGCCTTGACCGCTCGTGATGCCAACGGCAAAGAGATTGAAATCGGCCTGGGCAAAGTGGTTCACGCCTACCAGCCGAATGCGATGGGTACGTTCACCAAGATTCGCTTCTACTTCGCCAAGGTTTGGGAATTCCTGTCGGAAGATCCGCGTGAAGCGAACACCGAAGGCGGGATTTTCCCGGCGATTTTCGGCACCGTGATGATGACCCTGATCATGGCGATGATCGTGACCCCGTTCGGCGTGTTGGCGGCGGTGTACCTGCGTGAATACGCCAAGCAGAACGCCCTGACGCGGATCATCCGTATCGCGGTGAACAACCTCGCCGGCGTACCGGCGATCGTTTACGGCGTGTTTGGTCTGGGCTTCTTTGTTTATGTACTGGGTGGCTCGGTTGACCGCTTGTTCTTCCCCGAAGCGCTGCCGGCACCGACCTTCGGTACGCCGGGCCTGCTCTGGGCTTCGTTGACCCTGGCGCTGCTGGCAGTGCCGGTGGTGATCGTGGCGACTGAAGAAGGGCTGGCGCGGATTCCACGCACGGTGCGCGAAGGCTCGCTAGCGCTTGGCGCGACCAAGGCTGAAACCTTGTGGAAGATCGTCCTGCCAATGGCCAGCCCGGCCATGATGACCGGCATGATCCTCGCCGTGGCTCGCGCCGCCGGTGAAGTGGCGCCGCTGATGCTGGTGGGTGTGGTGAAACTGGCGCCGTCGCTGCCGATGGACGGCAACTACCCGTACCTGCACCTGGATCAGAAGATCATGCACTTGGGCTTCCACATTTATGACGTCGGCTTCCAGAGCCCGAACGTCGAAGCAGCCCGCCCGCTGGTGTACGCCACGGCGCTGTTGCTGGTGTTGGTGATCGCCACGTTGAACCTGTCGGCGGTGTGGATTCGTAACCACCTGCGCGAAAAGTACAAAGCGTTGGACAGTTAACACAAACCTTGTGGGAGCTGGCTTGCCAGCGATGCAGGCGATGCGGTGTTTCATTGACACCTCGGTGATGCAATCGCTGGCAAGCCAGCTCCCACAGGAGTCGCGACAGATACAGAATTTGAGTAACCCGCTGGCGTTTTCCAGCGGTTCAACGAACCGAATTTGTTAGCACAGGGAGCCTCCCATGCAGCACGAAACACATACCCACGGCATCAACATGTCTGCCCTGGGCCGCGACAAGCAGAGCCTGAGCCTCGAGCAGGAAACCGTTGCCATCGAAGTGCCGGGCCTGAGCCTGTACTACGGCGACAAACAAGCACTGTTCGACGTCAGCATGAACATCCCGAAACAGCGCGTGACGGCCTTCATCGGCCCGTCCGGCTGCGGCAAGTCGACGTTGCTGCGTACCTTCAATCGCATGAACGACCTGGTTGACGGTTGCCGCGTAGAAGGCGCGATCAACCTGTACGGCAACAACATCTATCGCAAGGGCGAAGACGTTGCCGAACTGCGTCGTCGCGTCGGCATGGTGTTCCAGAAGCCGAACCCGTTCCCGAAAACCATCTATGAAAACGTGGTTTACGGCCTGCGCATTCAAGGGATCAACAAGAAGCGCATCCTCGACGAAGCCGTTGAGTGGGCGTTGAAAGGCGCGGCGCTGTGGGACGAAGTCAAAGACCGTCTGCACGAATCGGCACTGGGCCTGTCCGGTGGTCAGCAGCAGCGTCTGGTGATTGCCCGCACCATCGCGGTTGAGCCCGAAGTACTGCTGCTCGACGAACCGTGCTCGGCTCTCGATCCGATCTCGACCCTCAAAGTCGAAGAGCTGATCTACGAATTGAAATCCAAATTCACCATCGTCATCGTGACCCACAACATGCAGCAGGCGGCGCGGGTGTCCGACTACACGGCCTTCATGTACATGGGCAAACTGGTGGAATTCGGCGACACCGATACGCTGTTCACCAACCCGGCGAAGAAGCAGACCGAAGACTACATTACCGGTCGTTATGGTTGATTGAGGCAGCTGCGAGCCGCGAGCTTCAAGCGGCAAGCGAGAGCGGTTCGAGTACGACACAAATCAGCTTGCAGCTTGTAGCTTGCAGCTCTTGGTAAAAGCTTTTGCGGAGCGAACACAATGATTTCTAAGGAAGGCCTCACTCATCACATTTCCGCGCAGTTCAACGCTGAACTGGAGGAAGTGCGCAGCCACCTCCTGGCCATGGGCGGACTGGTCGAGAAACAGGTCAACGACGCCGTCACAGCGCTGATCGAAGCCGACTCCGGCCTGGCCCAGCAGGTGCGCGAAATCGACGATCAGATCAACCAGATGGAGCGCAACATCGACGAAGAATGCCTGCGCATTCTGGCCCGTCGTCAGCCAGCGGCCTCCGACCTGCGTCTGATCATCAGCATCTCCAAGTCGGTGATCGACCTGGAGCGCATCGGCGACGAGGCCACCAAGATTGCCCGCCGCGCCATCCAGCTGTGCGAAGAGGGCGAGGCGCCGCGCGGTTACGTTGAGGTGCGCCACATCGGTGACCAGGTGCGCAACATGGTGCGTGATGCCTTGGATGCGTTTGCCCGTTTCGACGCCGATCTGGCGTTGTCGGTGGCGCAGTACGACAAAGTCATCGACCGCGAATACAAAACGGCACTGCGCGAGCTGGCAACCTACATGATGGAAGACCCACGCTCTATCTCGCGGGTCTTGAGCATCATCTGGGTGCTGCGTTCGCTGGAGCGTATCGGTGACCACGCGCGCAACATCTCGGAACTGGTGATCTATCTGGTGCGCGGCACCGACGTTCGCCACATGGGCCTCAAGCGCATGAAGGAAGAAGTTCAGGGCACAAGCGGCGAAACCGCTAATGTTCCGGGCGTTGCTGACGATAAGTAAGATTGCCTGAGAAAAGCGCCCGGCCCTTTGGCCGGGCGTTTTTATTTAGGGGTTCGGATAAAAAAGCAGCACCCGCGAACGAAAAGTCCCGGCGTGACTGAAGAGTTTTGGCAATGTGCCATCAGCCAGCGTTATGCTTGCCGGGATTTTTATAGGGGTGTTGGATGAGCAAAATCAGTGTGTTGGTCGTGGACGATGCGTCGTTCATTCGTGACCTGGTGAAAAAGTGCCTGCGTAATTACTTCCCGGGGATCCGCACCGAGGATGCCGTCAACGGTAAAAAGGCTCAGGCCATGCTGGCCAAGGAAGCCTTCGACCTGGTTCTGTGCGACTGGGAAATGCCGGAAATGTCCGGTCTCGAACTGCTGACCTGGTGCCGTCAACAGGACAATCTCAAGACCATGCCGTTTGTCATGGTGACCAGCCGTGGCGACAAAGAGAACGTGGTGCAGGCGATTCAGGCTGGCGTTTCGGGCTATGTCAGCAAGCCGTTCACCAACGAGCAACTGCTGACCAAGGTCAAGCAGGCGCTGAACAAGGTCGGCAAGCTCGATACCCTGATGAACAGCGCACCGACCAAGATGAACTCGGCGTTCGGCAACGACTCCCTGAGCGCACTGACCGGCGGCAAACCTGCCGTGGTCGGCGGTGCTCCGGTGGCCGCTGGGGTCAACCCGTTTGCCAAACCCGCCGCTGCTGCACCCGCGCCAGCCGCCGCGCCATCCCGTGGTTTGCTCAACAGCCCGCCGGTCAAAGCGCCCGCCGCCTCGGCAGCGCCGGCTGGAGGTCGAGGTCAGGGCCAGTTGCGCCTGCCCAGCGGCAACCAGCAATGCGTGATCAAGGCCCTGAGCATCAAGGAAGCGCTGTTGGTGGTGAAGCGCACCGACACCCTGCCGCAGATCCTCGACAGCGCCGTGCTCGACCTGGAGCAGGGCGACAACGCCGAAATCGCCCGCCTCAATGGCTACCTGCATGCCATCGTCGCTTTTGAGCAGAAAGCCGACAGCGACTGGCTGCAACTGACCTTTCGCTTCGTCGACCAGGATGCGCAGAAACTCGACTACATCTCCCGCCTGATCGCCCGCGGCACGGCGCAGAAGCACTTCGTCCCCGGCGCTTGATCTTCATCGCCTGACAGTCTGTCTTCACGAGCAAGCCCGCTGCCACATTGGAATGTATTTCAAATGTGGCAGCGGGCTTGCTCGCGAAGGGGTCATCACTGACGACATCCATTCTCCAGACTGCCAATTTGAAACATCTGTCGACTAGCCTGGTCTGCTTGACCTGCTAGGCTCATTTCCAGGCCTTACTCGACAGAACCTTTGCCCATGCTCGCGCGCCTGCTGTTTTTCTGTGGTCTCTTCATGGCCTCCACCTCGGCTGTGGCCATGACTATTTACAAATCCACCGATGCCAACGGCGTGGTCTCCTACAGCGACCGTCCGAGCAAAGGCTCGCAGGTGTTCGTGTTTCAGGACCGCATGGTCGAACGCCTTGAGCGGCAGGTGTACCTCGACATCAAGAAGCAGAAGGGCATCGACGTGGTGTTCGTGCGCAATGATCTGTACGCGCCGGTCGAGGTTGCACTGGCGTTTACCGGAATGAGCAATGTGCGTGGTGCGCCCGCTCAAACGATCCGCCGGGTGCTGCCGGCACGCAGCAATACGCGCTTGGCGTTGCTGACGGCGGTTTCCGGCACCAGGCCCCTGGTGTATACGCCGCAGTTCCATTATTCCCTTGGCGACCCTGCCGGGACGGCGCAGGGCTATCGCTATCCGCTGCCGTGGCGTGGCGGGCCGTTTCGCTTGAGTCAGGGCGCCAATGGCCAATACAGCCACTATGGGCCGAAGAACAAGTACGCGATGGACATCGCCATGCCGGTGGGTACACCGATCATTGCCGCGCGGGCTGGCGTGGTGGTGAAAACCGAGAACTCACAGAGTGGACGTGGCACTGATCCCTCCGGCAATTTCGTGCGGGTGCTGCACGATGACGGCACGATGGGTGTGTACCTGCATCTCAAACAAGGCTCGGTGAGGGTGCGCGAAGGGCAGCGGGTGACAGTGGGCAGTTCGTTGGCGCTGTCGGGCAACACCGGCAACAGCAGCGGCCCGCACCTGCACTTTGTGGTGCAGCGCAATAGCGGGGCGGGGCTGGTGTCGATTCCGTATCAGTTCAACCAGCCGCTGGGGGCATTGCCCAACTTTGCGTTGGGCAAGCAGTGATGAGGGGCCTGATCTGACGCCTTCGGCATCAGCTCATCAATCCAGCATCAACACCTTGGCCAGCACAATCTTCGGCCCTTTCATCTTCTTGATGATGATCCGCAGACCTTCGACTTCCAGCACCTCTTCCTCTTCCGGCACCCGTTTGAGCGTTTCGTAGACCAGTCCGGCGAGGGTTTCGGCTTCGATGTGGTCCAGATCGATGCCCAGCAGGCGCTCGACCTTGAACAACGGCGTATCGCCGCGCACCAGCAATTTGCCCGGCTGATAAGCGAGAATCCCGCGCTCGGCCTTGCGGTGTTCGTCCTGAATGTCGCCGACCAGCACTTCCAGCACGTCTTCCATGGTCAGGTAGCCGATGATGTTGCCGTCAGCCTCCTCGACCACGGCGAAGTGCGAGCCACCCTTGCGGAACTGCTCCAGCAGTTGCGACAGCGGCATGTGCCGCGACACGCGTTCCAGCGGACGGGTCAGTTCAGCCAGGTTGAACGATTCGGGAATGTGATCCAGCGCCGCCAGTTCCAGCAGCAGATCCTTGATGTGCAGCAGGCCGACAAACTCCTGGCGCTCACTGTCGTACACCGGATAACGGCTGAACTTGTGGCGACGGAACATCGCCAGGATTTCCTTCAGCGGCGCGTTGAATTCCAGCGTGACCAGGTCTTCCCGGGAGTTGGCCCAGTCGACCACTTCCAGTTCACCCATTTCCACCGCAGAGGCCAATACGCGCATGCCTTGGTCGCTCGGATCCTGCCCACGGCTGGAGTGCAGGATCAGTTTCAGTTCTTCGCGGCTGTAGTGGTGTTCGTGGTGCGGGCCGGGTTCGCCTTGCCCTGCAATCCGCAGAATCGCGTTGGCGCTGGCATTGAGCAGGTAGATCGCCGGGTACATCGCCCAATAGAACAGGTACAGCGGCACCGCCGTCCACAGCGACAGCAGTTCGGGTTTGCGGATTGCCCATGATTTGGGTGCCAATTCGCCAACGACGATGTGCAGGTACGAAATAACGAAGAACGCAGCGAAGAACGACACGCCCTTGATCACTTCCGGCGACTGCACGCCAACGCTTTCCAGCAAGGGCTCGAGAATGTGCGCAAACGCCGGCTCACCCACCCAGCCCAGGCCGAGGGAGGCGAGGGTGATGCCGAGCTGACACGCCGAGAGATACGCATCGAGCTGACTGTGTACGGTGCGCAGGATGTGCCCGCGCCAGCCGTTCTTGTCAGCGATGGCCTCGACCCGGGTCGAGCGCAGTTTGACCATGGCGAATTCCGCTGCAACGAAAAAGCCGTTGAGCAAAACCAGGATCAGAGCAAAAAGGATCATGCCGAAATCGGCAAATATTGTAGCGAGGGACAAGCCAGGGGAAGGGTCCATGATGGAGTTTTGCGGGTTCCGTGTAATTCGTAAGAGAGAATAAGTCGCGCCTGAAAGGCAGGCGCAAGTCAGCCAATGTAGCGGCTGACCTGGCGATTGCCTAGTCCGGCATTACTCAGCGGCGCTAATTGCCCGTACTTGAGCCACTTGAGCCGGGGCGAAATGGCAGGTGAACGTGCTGCCATGACCGGGCACGCTGCTGATTTCCATGCGTGCGCGGTGGCGCAGCAACACATGTTTGACGATCGCCAGCCCCAGCCCGGTGCCGCCCGTGTTGGAGTTGCGGCTGGAGTCGACGCGGTAGAAGCGTTCGGTCAGGCGCGGCAGGTGTTTGCTGTCGATCCCCATGCCCGAGTCCTGCACGCTCAGGTGTGCGCCTTGCTCATCACTCCACCAGCGAATGCGAATGTTGCCCTCGGCCGGCGTGTATTTCACCGCGTTGAACACCAGATTGGAGAACGCGCTGCGAAGTTCTGCCTCGCTGCCCTTGAGCATGAGGCTGGTGTCGGCTTCCAGCGTGATGTGCTGGTTTTTTGATCCGGACAGTTGCTGCGCGTCGCTCTTGATCGATTGCAGCAGCGTGTCGACGGGCACCGGATGGTTGTCGGACGGATAGTCGGTGGCTTCCAGTTTGGCCAGCAACAGCAGGTCGTTGAGCAACGTCTGCATGCGTCCGCCCTGTTGCTGCATCTGCTGCAGGGCACGGCTCCAGCGCGGGTTCACTTCCTCGACGTTGTCGAGCAGGGTTTCCAGATAGCCGCAGATCACCGTCAGCGGCGTGCGCAACTCGTGGGAAACGTTGGCGACGAAATCTTTGCGCATCTGCTCCAACTGATGGATGCGCGTGACGTCGCGCACCAGCATCAAGTGTTCGTTGTTGCCGTAGCGGGTCAGGTACAGCTGAATGCGCACGCGATCATTGGTCGGCGAGGGGATTTCCAGCGGCTCGGCGTAGCTTTCCTGCTCGAAGTACTCCTTGAAGCGCGGATGGCGGACCAGGTTGGTCACCGGTTGGCCGCTGTCTTGCGGGGTCTTGAGGCCGAGCAGGGTTTCGGCGGCGCGGTTCCACCATTCCAGGTTGCCATCGCTGTCGAGCATGATCACCGCGTCTTTCAGTGCGGCGGTGGACTCCTGCACCCGGTCGATCACCGCTTGCAGGCGCCCGCGTACCCGTTGGTCGCGGCGTTGCAGGTGATAGATGCTGTCGAACACCTCGCCCCACAGGCCGTAGCCGTCGGGCGGTGCTTCATCGGGTTGGTGCAGGCGTAGCCATTCGTGCAGACGCAGCAATTGCTTGAGCGTCCAGGCCAGATAAATACCCAGGCCCGCGGCAAGGCTCCAGCCGTAATAGCCGGTGATCAGGCCGATCACCAGACAAGCGGTGACCAGCAGCAGCATGTGGCGAATCAGGGTGCCATGCCAGTTTTGATTCACGGGAAGTACGGTCCTTGTCAGCGAGTCTGGCGGTCGGGTCAGGCCTTGGTGGAAAACCGGTAGCCAGTGCCGCGCACGGTTTGTACCAGATTTTCGTAGGCGTCGCCGAGGGCCTTGCGCAGACGGCGTATGTGCACGTCGACGGTGCGCTCTTCAACATAGACGTTGCCGCCCCAGACCTGATCCAACAATTGGCCACGGGTGTAGGCGCGTTCCTGGTGGGTCATGAAGAATTGCAGCAGGCGATATTCGGTCGGGCCCATCTCGGCCGGTTTGCCATCGATGGTCACGCGGTGGCTGATCGGGTCGAGCAGCAGCCCACCGACTTCGATCGGCGCTTCGCCGTCGGTCGGACCGGCGCGGCGCAGCACAGCTTTGAGGCGCGCCACCAGTTCGCGTGGGGAAAACGGTTTGGTGATGTAGTCATCAGCGCCGACTTCCAGCCCCTGGATCTTGTTGTCCTCTTCGCCCTTGGCGGTGAGCATGATGATCGGGATGTCCCCGGTCAGTTCGTCACGTTTGAGGCGGCGGGCCAGTTCGATGCCGGAGGTGCCGGGCAGCATCCAGTCGAGCAGGATCAGGTCCGGCTTGCGGTCGACGATGATGGCGTGCGCCTGCTGCGAGTTCTCCGCCTCGAGGCAGTCATAGCCGGCCATTTCCAACGCAACGGCGATCATTTCGCGAATGGGCGCTTCGTCGTCAACGATCAGAATGCTCCTGCCAACCATGCCTTAATCCTCTTGTCATTTAACTGTCTTGCGCCGCATTAGATAACGGAATTATTGCAGTCGTGTGACAGTATTTTAGTCCGCCAGCGGTTGTGCGGATCCTGAACTACGCTCTAAGTCCGAATCCTGACAACCACAAAAGAAGGTTTCCATGACTCAAATGACGTTTTCCTTTAAAGCCCTGCTGATGGCTGCTGCTCTGACTCTGCCTGGATTAGCGATGGCGGCCGAGCCGGCCATGATGAAGGACGGCATGATGGTCGATCACAAGGGCATGACCGTTTACACGTTCGACAAAGACGCCGACGGCAAGTCGATGTGCAACGCCGATTGCGCCAAGAACTGGCCACCGATGATGGCGCCAGCGGACGCCAAGGCTGAGGGCAAATGGAGTGTCATCAAGCGCGATGACGGCATGATGCAATACGCCTACGACGGCAAACCGCTGTACACGTTCATGAAGGACGAAAAACCTGGAGAAATGAAAGGCGACATGATGAAAAACATGTGGCATGTCGTCCACATGTCACAGAAATAACGGGCTTCAGTGCTTGAACATCGGCCCCGGTCTCCGGGGCCGTATTGTCTCAATGCAACGCGTAATCCAGCACGATCCCGACAAAAATCGCCAGCCCGGCCCAGTGGTTGTGTAAAAACGCCTGGAAGCAGCGCAACCGGTCCTTGCTGCGGGTGTACCAGAATTCCCACGCATAGCATCCCGCCGCTACCAGCAAGCCGAGATGGAACCAGATTCCCAATTCGAACTTCGAACCCGCCAGCAACAGGCAACCCAACGACAGCGCCTGCAACGTCAGGATGATCACCCGATCCGCCTCGCCGAACAGAATCGCCGTGGATTTCACCCCGATCTTCAGGTCGTCATCCCGATCGGTCATCGCGTAATAGGTGTCGTAACCCACCGTCCACAGCAGGTTGGCGATCCACAGCAACCACGCCGCAGCGGGCACTTCGCCGGTTTCGGCGGTGAACGCCATCGGCATGCCCCAGGAAAACGCCGCACCCAGCACCACCTGCGGGTAATAGGTGTAGCGCTTCATGAACGGATACGTGAAGGCCAGCGCCAAACCACCCAGCGACAGCCAGATCGTCGGCGCATTGGTGCACAGCACCAGCAGGAAACTCACGCCCATCAGCAGCGCGAAGAACACCAGCGCCTCTTTCGAGCTGATCTTGCCGCTGGCCAACGGTCGTTGCGCCGTGCGTTTGACGTGGCCGTCGACCTTGCGGTCGGCCCAGTCGTTGATCACGCAGCCACCGGCGCGGGTCAGCACCACGCCGAGGACAAAAATCACCACGTTGGCCAGCGATGGCGAGCCTTTGCCGGCAATCCACAGTGCCCACAGCGTTGGCCACAGCAGCAAGTAAATGCCGATCGGCTTATCCATGCGGGTCAACTGAATGAAATCCCAGGCGCGCGGATTCAAACGGTTCAGGGACTTGAGCAGGCTCTGGTACATCAGCAGTTCTCCGGATCGGCGCGGACGGCGCTCCACAGGCTCGGCAGGAAAATTTCCGCTACCAGTACGCTCAGTGCGCCACGGTCGAAACGCGAGCGACGGCCCCACAGGTCGGGCGAGCGTGACGCTTGTGGCAGCCAATGTTCCGGGTAGTGACAGACTTCGATGGCGCGGCGCTGGAAGGCGTGATCACAAAACAGCAACTCGCCCAGCGAGCGGCTGCCCAGTTCGTCCATGTGCAAACCGTCGCCCTGCAAGGCGCTGCGCGAGGCCACGCTGCGGGCGAACACCCAGGCCTCGCCATGGCCGCGCAAGTACACTTCGCGCACCCAACCTTCACTGCCTTCGGCCAGATCCAGCGCGGTGCATTCGTCGGTTCGCAAAGTGTCCCAGCCCTCAAACAGCGGCGTTACGCTGAAGCCGTCGTTCGACAGGCGGGTCAGTCGGCGGGTCAGCGAACCTTCGTCGAACAACCAGCTCAGGGTCAACGAATCGGGGAGGGGCGTCAGTTGGCTTTGAGTCAGCCAGAGCGGGGCCGGAGAGGAATTTGAATGTTGCACAATGAGTCATTATTGGCCGCAAATGAGGCGGCGAGCTTACCATGGCAGGCCGCGAGATTGATGGAACCGGGTCGCCGTTGCGCCGAACAGGCTTGCATCTGCCCGGCACCCTCAGTACAAAACGCCCTGAGCCGGATGGCAGCGCAGCACCCATCGACCGTCCGCGCCGGTAAAACGTCTGAATCCTGAGGAAGTACCTGAATGAAAAAGTGGCAATGTGTGGTCTGCGGCCTGATCTATAACGAAGCCGACGGCTGGCCGGACGACGGTATCGCGCCGGGCACCCTGTGGCAGGACGTGCCGCAAGACTGGCTGTGCCCGGACTGCGGCGTCGGCAAGATGGACTTCGAAATGATCGAAATCAACTGAGACACACCAAGGAGTAAGGCATGAACGCACCTGTCGTAATCGTCGGCACCGGGCTTGCGGGTTACAACCTGGCCCGGGAGTTTCGCAAACTCGATAGCGAAACCCCGCTGCTGCTGATTACCGCCGATGACGGCCGCTCTTACTCCAAGCCGATGCTCTCGACCGGTTTCGGCAAGAACAAGGACGCCGACGGTCTGAGCATGGCCGAACCGGGCGCCATGGCCGAGCAGTTGAAGGCCGAAGTGCGCACCCACACGCGCATCAGCGGCATCGACGCCGGACACAAGCGCTTGTGGATCGGCGAAGAGGCCGTGGCCTACCGCGACCTGATCCTGGCCTGGGGCGCAGAAACCGTGCGCGTGCCGATTGAGGGCGACGGTGCGGATCTGGTTTTCCCGATCAACGATCTTGAAGACTACGCACGCTTCCGTGCCGCCGCCGCCGGTAAGCGCCGGGTATTGCTACTCGGCGCCGGCCTGATCGGCTGTGAATTCGCCAACGACTTGATCCTCGGCGGCTACGAAGTGCAACTGGTCGCCCCGTGCGAACAGGTCATGCCGACGCTGCTGCACCCGGCCGCTGCGGCAGCCGTGCAGGCGGGGCTGGAAAGCCTCGGTGCGCGTTTCCACCTCGGCCCGGTACTGACCCGCCTGCAGAAAGTGGCCGACGGTTTGGAAGCGCATCTGTCCGACGGTCAGGTCATTGCGTGCGATGTGGTGGTGTCGGCCATCGGCCTGCGTCCACGCATCGATCTGGCGGCGGCTGCTGGCGTGCAGGTCAATCGCGGCGTGGTGGTCGATCGGCATCTGAAGACGTCCCATGCCAATATCTACGCCTTGGGCGACTGCGCCGAGGTCGACGGGCTGAATCTGCTGTACGTCATGCCCCTGATGAGTTGTGCGCGAGCGCTGGCACAAACCCTGGCGGGAAACCCGACGGCAGTGAGCTATGGTCCCATGCCGATCACCGTGAAAACCCCGGTGTGCCCGTTGGTGGTTTCGCCCCCGCCACGGGGCAGCGAAGGCGTGTGGACAGTCGAAGGGCAGGGCGCCGACATCAAGGCCGTGTGTCATAGCGCTGACGGCCAGTTGCTCGGTTATGCCCTGACCGGCGCGGCAGTGATGGAAAAACTCGCACTGAACAAACAGCTTCCGCCGTTGCTGGCGTAAATACCGGTCGTTCTGTCGGAATCACCCCGCTTTTGCCCCTACAAAGGTCGCGTGGAGACTGGCGCCGCCGGTATCCGCGTGCCATCCTCACTCCGTCTGCCGCAGAGTAGAGCCTGCGGCGCCTTGGGCGCTGTTCCAACGAGAACAGCACGGACATAACAACAAAAAACCGTCAAAGGGGCTTCACTAATGCGTAAACCAGAACTCGCCGCTGCAATCGCTGAAAAAGCAGATCTGACCAAAGAACAGGCCAACCGCGTGCTCAACGCCGTTCTCGAAGAAATCACCGGCGCTCTGCACCGCAAGGACAGTGTCACGCTGGTGGGCTTCGGCACCTTCCTGCAACGCCACCGCGGCGCCCGCACCGGCAAAAACCCGCAAACCGGCGAGCCGGTGAAAATCAAGGCCAGCAACACCGTTGCGTTCAAGCCAGGCAAATCGTTGAAAGACAGCGTTAATCCATAATTGCGGCGAAGTCCCTGAACACGGGGAGAACCGCAATAAAAAATGGGCACACCGATTGCGGTCGGGTGCCCATTTTTTGTGGCTGTAAATCGGCTTATTGACGCCGGAAGCAGGCCTTGCCGTTGCCAAAATTGACGGCCAAGCAGTTGGGTTCGATGGCTAATTGCAGATCTTTGAACAACACAGAAAGATCGCCGTTGGCAGGGTCAGGATAGGCTTGCCAGTCCAGCGTCGCCCATCGAGTTTCCGGCATGACGGTGAACCACTCGATTTCATCAGGAGAATTTTGTGTATGCAAACCGATTTTCGCCAATGCTTTATTTGGGGAGAACGGCAGTGTCAGCGTGTTTCGCTGCGAGTCTGTCCAAACCTCCTTCAATGTCGAACCGTCTTCGAATTGCCAATGAACGTCCACTGGATGGATCGCGGGTGGTGAGACCGGATCGAAGTGATAAAACGTCAACCAATAGTTATGGTCAACTCGTTCTCGCTCATCTGGAGCCAGATATTGGCGGGTGGTCGCCAGATCAAATCCGATTGGTTGTTCGAACGTTAAGGGCTGGTTTTTTCGTTTCTTCCAGCCAATATTGAAGGCTCGGCTATCCCCCGCGACATCGAACCATTGATAAGTTCCACGATTATGATCTGTGCCAAAGCCAATTTTTTTCAGAGTTCTCTGGTGATCGTAAGGAAACCAGAGGTCTGTTTGTTGATTCGAGTTCAAGAGCAATTGACCCGGTGGACCTGAATCGAACTCGAGACTGACCATCACGGGTTTCAGGGGCGGCGGCGCAGGTTGGTGATCGTACCGTAGCTCTAAAACGTAGCTCTCTTTAGCCAACTCATTTTTTTCTTTGTCGGCATATTCCTTTAGTTCGATCAGCGTTCTCTCGTGTGAAAGATTGTAGGAAAGCTTCTTTGCTGGTTGGGCAGCAGGCTCTTGCTCCAGCATGAGAGTGTTTTCCTCGACATACCAGTTTCCCTTGGCGACACCGCCAGCCGATCCGTAGGCGATACCAGCAGAAAAGGTGCCGTCCTTACGCAACAGCAACTCGGCGCCCATTTCCATTGCGCCCGTCAGGTAGTAATGGCCGTCCAGTGGCGAGGTGTCTGCAAACGCCTGGGTAGCGGGAAGCCACATCAGCGCTGCGAACAACTGCGGTTTCAATTCCATGAGGTAATGCTCCTTACCAGCTCCCGAAGGGAATGCCGAATTTTTCGATGTAGGCTTTAGATTCAGGTGATAGAGACAGTGCGTACTGCCCCTCGTTTTTTCCTTGATACGGGCCTTCCTTCATTACACTCCCTTTGAACCGAGTAATCTCGACAGACTTGAGGCAAGCGCCCCTTAGCCAGACCTTTGCAATACCGCCGGGAGCCAAGCCAATACCCATGTCATCGCGGTAGTCCGTGATCCATTTGCCATCAGCCCTGCAGAAAGCTTTTTCCGGCTTACGCATGATTTCCCGAGCCGATTCGCAAATGGTGATGTAAGCCTCATAGGTTTGGGGTTCAGCCAAGGATTGCCATCGTATATAGATCAGTATCGGTAGTCCTTGAGATCGGGACTGAATTCGGCGGTGAAGCGGCTCTCCAGTAGCAGACTTGGGCGTTGAAGATCGTAGTCACGACGGGTCACCGTGCTGGTGC
This sequence comes from Pseudomonas baetica, assembly GCF_019733355.1. GTDB lineage: Bacteria > Pseudomonadota > Gammaproteobacteria > Pseudomonadales > Pseudomonadaceae > Aquipseudomonas > Aquipseudomonas baetica_A. The sequence continues at coordinate 150,859 of NZ_JAIHLQ010000017.1, forward strand.
GCGTGTTGAAGCCCATGGTCAGCTGATTGACCACGGATTGTTCCGCGACCATGCCGCTGTCGGCCTGAAAGTGCGTTGTACCCAGACTGGGGGCGAACACTGGGCTGTCAGTGAACACCAGTAAATGCCCGTCGACCGAATGCTGGTGATGCCAGGCAATTCCATCTTCGGCGCACAAACGCTGGAGGAACATGAAGTCGCTTTCGCCGTACTGCGTACAGTACTCACGCGGCGGATTCGGGTTGATGTGAAAGGTGAATACATCGCTTTGAAAGCCGTGCCTTTCGAGCACCTGCGCGATGATCTGCGGTACCGTACGCTGCTGAAAAATTCGCTGATCCTGGCTGAACTGCAGATAGTGCAACGCTGGCACCAGCGTCAGCTCATAGCGGGTCAGGCGTTTACCGGACTCTGTGACCATTACATCTTCGATGCGCCCGTGAATACCTTCGCCGTTGAGGCCGAATTGTAGAAACGCGGGTTGGCTGAGCAGGCTCTCCAGATCGAAGTCCGGATACTCGCTGACCAGTTCGATTCGGACGGAGTAAAGCTGGCTGATGGCCTCGGTGCCGTTAAAGGCAAGCACCTTGAAATCGTGACGAACGGCTGGGATTTGCAGGGTAAAAGGCGCGCAGTTGCCCGTACTGAACATACGCTTGTCCTTAAGCAATGGGAGTCTTGGCGCGGTGTTCGATCATCCTTGATCGCCGCGCGGAAAAGTTTTGCCAAGGCACGCTAGCAACGCGGGAAATAAATTGATGTAAGAAGTATCTCTGACATTTGTCAGAGCATTCCGGATGTGAAAGTGCGGGGTAAATTGAAGGAGAAGACTGTAGGAGGGAACTTCGATAATTATTGAGTTGGCACTGATGTACAGTATTGCCGGCCCTGTGAAACTTTCAGAAAGTGAAATGCCATCAAATTGATGGCACTTTTATTGATGGATGTTGTCGGCGGTAAATTGTTTATAGAGATCGATTGGATTTCGGAAGAATCCTACTTTTATTTTTTAAAAATTTTGTCATGCTTTACGCCGCTTATTGGGACGGTCGTTCGAAATGAAGTGGCCTGACTTCGCTGGATGCTCTGGATCAATGGTTTGGAGGGTGCTGGGCAAACGCGGAGAATTTAAAGCGGTATCAGGGAATCCCCTGCCACATATAAGGCGATCTCTTACAAGCACCAATGAACACTTCGTCTTGTTGTTTGATCAGATGCTTGCTAGTGGCCATCATCGTGAGTACGATGCGCCCACTTGAAAGAGCACACACTCAATAGGATGAGTCATGTCACTGCTCTTCGATACTGTCCAGCGCTCCTGAAATTCCAATAGGCGCACGACTGTAATCCCAATTAAAGGCCATGGATGTCCTACTCAAGCAAACTTTCCGCCCATTACCTCGAACTCGCTAAAGGAAACTCTGAAAAAGGTTTCAAAATCTGGTGAAATATCTCCCATCACATGAGCTGAACGGTTGATCCCCCCATGAAGCAGATTTCTTTCGCCGATGCCGAGTACGCAGGTAAACGTAAGCGAACCCGCCGTG
>NZ_JAIHLQ010000180.1 GCF_019733355.1 Pseudomonas baetica
ATGTAGAACTGGTCAGCGAGCACCCGGACTTCGATCTGGAGAGCTTGCTCAGCCAACCGGCGTTTCTGCAATTTGGCCATAACGGCGAAGGCATTCACGGGCGCATCGAAGACGTGCTGGTCGGCGAGGCCGGCAAGCGTCTGACTCGTTATCACCTGACGCTGGTGCCGGCGCTGCACTATTTGCAGTTCAGCCACGATCAGCGGATTTTCCAGCGCATGACCGTGCCGCAGATCATCGCGCAGGTGCTCAAAGGTCATGGCATTCAGGGC
>NZ_JAIHLQ010000181.1 GCF_019733355.1 Pseudomonas baetica
GGCGTCGGCACATCCAGCATTAAAGTTGCCTGACCCACCGCCATCGCGGGCAAGCCACGTTCCCACCGTGTTATCTGCCGAACCACAACCTCCCGGCCCGCCGAGAATCCCTGTGGGAGCGGGCTTGCTCGCGAAGGCGTCGGCACATCCAGCATCGATGTCGCCTGCCCCACCGCCATCGCGGGCAAGCCACGTTCCCACCGTGTTATCTGCCGAACCCCAACTCCGCGGCCCGCCGAGAATCCCTGTGGGAGCGGGCTTGCTCGCGAAGG
>NZ_JAIHLQ010000182.1 GCF_019733355.1 Pseudomonas baetica
ACAATACCAGCGCACCGCCCATAGGATGACCTCGCCGGTAAAATGCCGTCCTTTGAAATCGTTCATCGCAACTGACCTTGACAGTACATGAGCCCAATCTTGGAAACCGTGTCAGAGTTTGCAACAGAGCCGGATGATGTGCGTTCACGTAGCTTGCCGAACACCCCGACAGCCAACCGACGTCGTGGGCCACATCCAGACAAGGTAAAGCCGAATCGACTGGGGGAAGAACAGTATTACAAGGCGCTGTTGGATGTCAGTGGTGAACGG
>NZ_JAIHLQ010000183.1 GCF_019733355.1 Pseudomonas baetica
CCAGCGCACCGCCCATAGGATGACCTCGCCGGTAAAATGCCGTCCTTTGAAATCGTTCATCGCAACTGACCTTGACAGTACATGAGCCCAATCTTGGAAACCGTGTCAGAGTTTGCAACAGAGCCATCTGCACAAGCTCGCGGTGCGACGGACACATGCGGGCCGGGGTGTCAGCTCCGCGCTGATCGAGGCTTGCCGCCATGCCGCGCGAACGCAGGGGTGCGCCAAGCTGCGGCTCGACTGCCACCCGAACCTGCGTGGCCTAT
>NZ_JAIHLQ010000184.1 GCF_019733355.1 Pseudomonas baetica
TTGTTGTGGATCTGCAAAACCAGATTCGCAGTGCTGGTGTCACCGTCCGAATCGGTGATGGTGTAGGCGAAGGTTTCGGTGCCGTTGCCGCCGCCGTGCAAGGCTTTGAAGTCGGCGTCGCTGGTGTTCAGCGTGTAGGTGTAAGTGCCGTTGGCGTTCAATACCAACGTGCCGTAGGTGCCGGTGAATGTACCGGCCGTCACCGGCCCGGTGGGTACACGGTCGGCGCCTTGCACGTCGTTGCTCAGGACGTTGCCGGTCAG
>NZ_JAIHLQ010000185.1 GCF_019733355.1 Pseudomonas baetica
TCGATGGTGATCACTGCGCCGTTCGACAGAGTCACAGTGACTGGCGAGCCAGCAGCGTTGGTCAGGGTGGCGGTGTAGATGATCGAGCCGCCCTCGGCGACCGAGTCGGTCGCGCTGAGCGACAGGTTGGTGGTGTCGACGGTGTCAGTCACGGTGGTGCTGACTGGTGTCTTATCGGCGACCAGATCTTCGTAGTTGCCGCCGCTCACGTCAGTGATCGAGTTGGTCAGCGGAGCCTGGCCAACCAATGCATCGTTAGGCG
>NZ_JAIHLQ010000186.1 GCF_019733355.1 Pseudomonas baetica
GAACTGGTCAGCGAGCACCCGGACTTCGATCTGGAGAGCTTGCTCAGCCAACCGGCGTTTCTGCAATTTGGCCATAACGGCGAAGGCATTCACGGGCGCATCGAAGACGTGCTGGTTGGCGAGGCCGGCAAGCGTCTGACTCGTTACCACCTGACGCTGGTGCCGGCGCTGCACTATTTGCAGTTCAGCCACGATCAGCGGATTTTCCAGCGCATGACCGTGCCGCAGATCATCGCGCAGGTGCTCAAAGGTCATGGCATT
>NZ_JAIHLQ010000187.1 GCF_019733355.1 Pseudomonas baetica
AACGGCGCAGTGATCACCATCGAAGCCGGTAAAACCACCGGCACTGTGACCGTTCCAGCGCCGGCCGATGACGTTTACAAAGATGCCGGTACCGTCCAGGCAACGATCAGCACAGCGACCGGCGGCAACTTCGAGAACCTGGTGCCAAGCACTGTTCCGGCCGTGACTGAAGTGACCGACACCATCGACACGTCGACTGTGAAGCTGACGGCCGATACCTCCGTGGCTGAAGGCGGCACCGTCACTTACACCGCCACCGT
>NZ_JAIHLQ010000188.1 GCF_019733355.1 Pseudomonas baetica
ATACAACGCCGCCGACCAGATCATCGAACAGCAGGCCGGTAACGGCGTGCTCAGCCAATGGACTTACGATCCGGCCGATGGTCGCCTGCACACCCAGCGCAGCCGCAAAGCTGCCGGTGCGGTCTTGCAAGACTTCGAATACTTTTACGACCCGGTCGGCAATATCACCCGCATTGAAGACCACGCCTTCCAGCCGGTGTGGTTTGCCAACCAGCTCATCGAGGGTCACCGTGATTTCTGCTACGACTCGCTGTACCG
>NZ_JAIHLQ010000189.1 GCF_019733355.1 Pseudomonas baetica
TGGCGTCCCCTAGGGGACTCGAACCCCTGTTACCGCCGTGAAAGGGCGGTGTCCTAGGCCACTAGACGAAGGGGACACGCTACCCGGAACACATGGTGTGTGTTTCGGTGTCCAGACCCGAATCCGAAGACTTGGTTCTGGTTTCACTCAGCCCTGCCCGAAAGCAGTGCTGTTTAAAATTGGAGCGGGAAACGAGACTCGAACTCGCGACCCCGACCTTGGCAAGGTCGTGCTCTACCAACTGAGCTATTCCCGCA
>NZ_JAIHLQ010000018.1 GCF_019733355.1 Pseudomonas baetica
TGCCTCTGGCTAACACTTCCCCTTGCCGGGTGTGTAGAGGACTTTCACCTCCAAGTCGTTCGGCTCACCACCACAGTGAGCTGAACAGCGCCAGTCACGGCGCTACGCGCCATGCCTGGCGCACCACAAAAAATGCCCCGATCTCTCAACCGGGGCATTCAGCACAACCTATACAACCATCAAGCGATCAGTGCGAAACCGCCCCACTCGCCCCCAACCCCGTCTGCGAACGCACAAACTGCGGGAAGAACAGCGCCCGCTCGTTATCCGCCGCCGCCGACTTGTCGGTGATCGAGAAGAACCAGATACCGACGAAAGCAATGACCATCGAGAACAGCGCCGGGTACTCGTACGGGAAGATCGCCTTCTCGTGATGCAGGATTTGCACCCAAATGGTCGGACCAAGCACCATCAGGCCTACCGCACTCAACAGCCCCAGCCAGCCGCCGATCATCGCGCCGCGAGTGGTCAGCTTCTTCCAGTACATCGAAAGCAGCAGGACCGGAAAGTTGCAGCTCGCCGCGATGGAGAACGCCAAGCCAACCATGAACGCGATGTTCTGGCTTTCGAACAAGATGCCCAGGCCGATGGCCAGAATACCCAGTGCGATGGTGGTGATCTTCGAAACGCGGATCTCGTCCTTGTCGTTAGCCTTGCCCTTCTTGATCACGCTGGCATACAGGTCATGCGACACCGCCGAAGCGCCGGCCAGGGTCAGACCCGCCACAACCGCCAGAATGGTCGCAAACGCTACTGCCGAGATGAAGCCAAGGAAAACACTGCCGCCCACCGCGTTAGCCAGGTGCACCGCCGCCATGTTGTTGCCGCCGAGCAAAGCGCCCGCCGCATCTTTGAAAGCAGGGTTGGTGCTGACCAGCAGAATCGCGCCGAAGCCGATGATGAAGGTCAGGATGTAGAAGTAACCAATGAAACCGGTCGCATACAGCACGCTCTTACGCGCTTCCTTGGCGTCACTCACGGTGAAGAAACGCATCAGAATGTGCGGCAGGCCTGCGGTACCAAACATCAGCGCCAAAGCGAGAGAGAACGCCGAGACCGGATCTTTCACCAGGCCGCCAGGGCTCATGATCGCTTCACCTTTGGGGTGAACCTTGATTGCCTCGGAGAACAGCATGTTGAAGTCGAAGTTGACGTGCTTCATGACCATCAGCGCCATGAAAGTAGCACCGGACAGCAACAGCACAGCCTTGATGATCTGCACCCAAGTGGTCGCCAGCATGCCGCCGAACAGCACATACATGCACATCAGGATACCGACCAGAATCACCGCAACGTAGTAATCGAGACCGAACAGCAGCTGGATCAGCTTGCCGGCACCGACCATTTGCGCGATCAGGTAGAACGCCACCACCACCAGCGAACCACAGGCAGACAGGGTGCGAATCTGGGTTTGCCCGAGGCGATAGGACGCCACATCGGCAAAGGTGTACTTACCCAGGTTACGCAGACGCTCGGCGATCAGGAACAGAATGATCGGCCAGCCCACCAGAAAGCCGATCGAGTAGATCAACCCGTCGTAGCCGGACGAGAACACCAGCGCGGAAATCCCCAGGAAGGACGCGGCCGACATGTAGTCACCGGCAATTGCCAGACCGTTCTGGAAACCAGTGATCTTGCCGCCCGCCGCGTAGTAGTCAGCCGCCGAATTATTGCGCTTGGACGCCCAGTAAGTGATGCACAAAGTCGCGCCGACGAACACCACGAACATGGCGATTGCAGAAACGTTGAGCGGTTGTTTGTGGACTTCGCCGGTCAGGGCTTCAGCGGCCCAGACTGCCGGAGCGAACGCTGCGATGCTCAGAAGAGCCAGTAAACGCCGGATCATTGCTGAGCCTCCTTGAGAATCGCATTGTTCAGGTCGTCAAACTCGCCATTGGCGCGGCGCACGTAGATAGCGGTCAGGATGAAGGCCGAGACAATCAGGCCGACACCAATCGGGATGCCCCAGGTAATCGAAGATTCAGGACTGAGTTTCGCCCCGAGCACTTGCGGCGCATAGGCGATCAGAAGAATGAATCCGGAGTAGAGCCCGAGCATGATCGCCGAGAGTATCCAGGCGAACTTTTCCCTTTTCTGCACCAGCTCCTTGAATCGGGGACTGTTTTGAATCGAGAGGTAAATGCTGTCGTTCATTGTTTTTATCCTCGCAGCACAGATTATTGTTGGAACAATACTCACTGTATGCGGCTGCGAGCCAGGTTCCAGACGACCTTAGTAGTAGAACGCCATGACGTATTTGCCAATTTCCGGTACACACAAAACAACTGTGGGAGCGGGCTTGCTCGCGAAAGCGTCGTGTCAATCAACACATCAGTCGACTGACAGACCGTTTTCGCAAGCAAGCCCGCTCCCACAGGGTTAGACGGTGAAGTATTTATTTAGTCCATTCAGCAACGCGATCCGGGTGTTTGGCCACCCAATCCTTGGCGGCAGCTTCAGGCTTGGCGCCATCCTGAATCGCCAGCATGACCTCGCCGATTTCGTCTTTCGACGCCCACTGGAAGTTCTTCAGGAACTTGACCACTTCCGGCGCCTTGGCATCCAGCTCTTTGCTGCCGATGCTGTTCACGGTTTCAGCTGCGCCATATACGCCTTTCGGGTCATCGAGGAAGCGCAGTTTCCACTTGGCGAACATCCAGTGCGGGACCCAACCGGTGACGGCGATGGATTCTTTTTTCTTCTCGGCACGGGTCAGCTCGGCGATCATGCCGGCGCCGGAACTGGCTTTGAGACTGTATTGGTCCAGGCCGTAATCCTTGATGGCCTGATCGGTCTTGAGCATCACGCCTGAACCGGCGTCGATGCCGACGATACGATTTTTGAAGCTGTCATCGGTTTTCAAATCTTCGATCGACTTGGCTTTCACATACTCCGGCACGATCAGGCCGATTTTCGCATCCTTGAAGTTCGGGCCGTAATCGACGACCAGATCCTTGTTTTTTGCCCAGTATTCGCCGTGGGTCACCGGCAGCCAAGCCGAGAGCATGGCGTCGAGTTTGCCGGTGGCAACGCCCTGCCACATGATCCCGGTGGCGACGGCTTGCAGTTTTACGTCGTAGCCGAGTTTCTGCTTGATCACTTCGGCGGCTACATGAGTGGTCGCGACGCTGTCGGACCAGCCGTCAACGTAACCGATGTTCAGGGTCTGTTTTTCAGCACTGGCAAATGTGGAACTCATCGCAAGCACCAGAGCGGCACCTGCGCCTAAAAGTCGTCGCATCTTCATCGTTACTTCCCCGAAATGCTGCGCCCGACGGATGCCGGGCATCGTCAACGTATTGTTATGGTGCACAGCGCCCCCATCACGCCTGACCGCAAACTCGTTCGAACATCAGCGGAGCACTGACGCTTTTGATCATCAACCCCACGCCTTCGACGACCTGCTCTGTCAGCGACCTCAAGGCAACGAGAAACGACATCAGAAGGCCATCAACCTTCTCTCTATAAATGACACCAGACAATCCGCCCGAACTTTGCTTGTCAAAACCAAGGGCGCCACCACCCCCCTATAAATGCAGGTAACATGCGTCGCTTTGCAGCCACACGGCCCGACCATGTCCGCGACGTCCCGTTTTCCTTTTCTCCCCTATCTTTTCGCCTGCCTGCTGGGGCTGTTTGCACTGTGCGGCTTCTGGTACGGCCTCGGTAAACCGGTGATCCTGCCGGATGCCGCCACCCCGACGCACAAGCTGCAATGCGCGTCCTACACCCCGTTCGACAAAGACCAGTCGCCGTTCGACGTGCCGTTCAAGCTGCGCCCGGAGCGCATGGACGCCGACCTTGCGCTGCTGGCGACGCGGTTTCAATGCATCCGCACCTATTCCATGACAGGGCTCGAGGCACTCCCGGACCTGGCGCGCAAACATGGCCTGAAATTGATGATCGGCGCCTGGGTCAACAGCAATCCGGTGGACACCGAGAAGGAAGTCGACCTGCTGATTGCTTCCGCCAACGCCAACACGGACGTGGTCAGCGCGGTGATCGTCGGCAACGAAGCGTTGCTGCGTAAAGAAGTCACTGGTGCGCAACTGGCCAAGTTGATCAAAAAAGTCAAACGTCAGGTCAAACAACCGGTCACTTATGCCGATGTCTGGGAGTTCTGGCTCAAGCATCCGGAAATCGCGCCAGAGGTGGATTTCCTGACCATTCACCTGCTGCCGTACTGGGAGGACGAACCCTCGAGCATCGACGTTGCACTGCGACATGTGGCGGATGTACGTCAGGTGTTCGGCAATAAATTCGCCCCCAAAGATGTGATGATTGGCGAAACCGGCTGGCCGAGTGAGGGCCGCCAGCGCGAGACCGCCCTGCCCAGCCGTGTTAATGAAGCCAAGTTCATCCGCGGGTTTGTCGCGATGGCCGAGAAGGAAGGCTGGCATTACAACCTGATCGAAGCGTTTGACCAGCCATGGAAACGTGGCAGCGAAGGCGCAGTGGGCGGGTACTGGGGATTGTTCGATGCCGATCGTCAGGACAAGGGTGTACTCGCCGGGCCGGTGACGAATGTGCCGTACTGGTCGCAGTGGCTGGCGGTCGGTGGTTTGATTTTCCTGGGGACGCTGATGCTTGGTGGTCGCGTCCGCACGACACGCTCGGCACTGGTGCTGCCGTTATTGGGCGCCCTCGCCGCTTGCTCGATTGGTGCTTGGGGCGATCTGGCAAGGGTGACCACACGATTTGCCAGTGAATGGCTGTGGGTCGGGTTGCTGACAGCGTTGAATCTGTTGGTGCTGGCGCATGCGGCGCTGACCTTGAGCGCTCGCACGGGTTGGCGTGAACGCGCCTTCAATCTGCTGGAGCGTCGTGCCGGCTGGCTGGTGGCCGCGGCGGGGTTTGCAGCCGCGGTGATGATGCTGGAAATGGTGTTCGATGCGCGCTATCGCAGCTTTGCCAGTGCGGCGTTCATTCTGCCCGCGCTGGTGTACCTGTGCCGACCGGTGAGCGTGCCGCGTCGGGAGATTGCTTTGCTGACCTTTATCATCGGGGCCGGAATCGCACCGCAGTTGTTCGAGGAAGGATTGCAGAACCAACAGGCCTTGGGCTGGGCACTGGTCAGCGGGTTGATGGTGGCGGCATTGTGGCGATGCTTGCGGGTTCGCACCCGCTGATCTTCAGCGTCTGCGCCGCCCCCCTTCGCGAGCAAGCCCGCTCCCACATTTGGACTTGAATGCACACAATTCCCTGTGGAAGCGAGCTTGCCCGCGATGACTGATTGTCAGATTCCGCGAGATTGCCGGACCAGGCGCAACCCGGCAATCACCAGTGCAAACACCGCCAACGTTGTGTTGTACAGCGCCAGCGCCGGCAGCCCGAACACCAACGCCAGCACCGCCAGCCACCAGCCTGCCCGACCCGGCAACACGAACCCGATCAATGCCGCACCCAACGCCGCCCAGCCCAACACCTTGAAGTGAATCATCAGCCCCAGACTGGAGCGCATCTGGCACTCCCAGCGACTGGCCTCATCAACGCAGATGCCCACCCACTTGCCATCCTCCATGAAGCCGTATCGCGCGCCATAGCTGGCGGCGAGCCATAACGGCAGCAGAACGAGCAACAGCATCACGGGCAAGCGGCGGGACATGAATTACTCCAATCGACAGAAATCGGCCGCCAGCTTAATCCGCCGCCCGGCATACGCAAGCGCTAACAACAGTTAACTATTCATCCGGGCGGTGCAAAGTGTATCGTCCGGCTACTATTACTCCGAATTATGCCTGTTTGGTGCCGCGGCATGGCACTTTGGCGCAACCCCGGTGGTCATAGCCTGCGAACCTCATTCGGCACCTTCCTCTAAGGGATCCAGTCATGCTCCGTTCCTTGCGCTTCGCCGCGCTGTTCAGCGGCCTTATCTTGAGTGCGTCCGCACTGGCGGCGGATATCGACGCCGCCAGTTATGGCTACCCCCTGACCAACCCGTTCGAGGCGACCATCGCCACCACGCCGCCGGACTTGCGCCCGGAACTGCCACTGGACGACGACATCAATCAGTCCGACCGCAGCGTCACCTTGCGCCCGGAGCGGGCATTCATCCTGCCGGACAATTTCTGGGCGGTAAAAAAACTTACTTACCGTATCGCCACCCAGGACAAGCCAGCACCGCTGATCTTCCTGATTGCCGGCACCGGTGCGCGTTATGACAGCACGCTCAACGAATACCTGAAAAAACTCTATTACAAGGCCGGCTATCACGTCGTGCAGCTGTCCTCACCGACCAGTTTCGACTTCATCAGCGCCGCGTCGCGCTTCGCCACACCGGGCGTGACCAAGGAAGACGCCGAGGACATGTACCGTGTGATGCAGGCCGTGCGGGCGCAAAACCCGAAACTGCCAGTCACCGATTACTACCTCACCGGCTACAGCCTCGGTGCGCTTGATGCGGCGTTCGTCGCGCATCTGGACGAAACCCGCCGCAGCTTCAATTTCAAGAAAGTCCTGCTGCTCAATCCGCCGGTCAACCTTTACACCTCGATCACCAACCTCGACAGGCTGGTACAGACCGAAGTCAAAGGCATCAACAACAGCACAACGTTCTATGAGTTGGTGCTGAGCAAGTTGACCCGCTACTTCCAGCAAAAAGGCTATATCGACCTCAACGACGCCCTGCTCTACGACTTCCAGCAATCCAAACAGCATCTGTCCAACGAACAGATGGCGATGCTGATCGGTACCTCGTTCCGCTTCTCGGCCGCCGATATTGCCTTCACTTCGGACCTGATCAACCGTCGCGGCCTGATCACCCCGCCGAAATTCCCGATCACCGAAGGCACCAGCCTCACACCGTTCCTCAAGCGTGCGCTGCAATGCGACTTCGACTGTTACCTGACCGAACAGGTGATCCCGATGTGGCGCGCCCGCACCGACGGCGGCAGTCTGCTGCAACTGATTGATCAGGTCAGCCTGTATGCGCTCAAGGATTACCTGCACGACAGCCCGAAAATCGCCGTGATGCACAACGCCGACGATGTGATCCTCGGCCCGGGCGACTTGGGCTTCCTGCGCAAAACCTTTGGTGATCGCCTGACCGTTTATCCACTGGGCGGCCATTGCGGCAACATTAACTACCGCGTCAACAGCGACGCCATGCTGGAGTTCTTCCGTGGCTAAATATCTCCTGCTGATAGCAGCGTTCCTCTGTGCAGGCGTGGCCCAGGCCGATAACAGCAAAGCCAATGCACCGGTGGTGGTCGACAGTGACGGCTTCAAGGAGCCGCTGTCCAAACTCAAATTCAACCCGGGGCTGGACCAGCGCGAATTTGAGCGTTCCACGCTCAACGCGCTGAGCGTGTATGACCCGTTGGAGGAGTGGAACCGCCGCGTTTACCACTTCAACTACCGTTTCGATCAATGGGTATTTTTGCCGGTGGTCGACGGTTATCGCTACGTCACGCCGAGCTTCGTGCGCACCGGTGTGAGCAACTTTTTCAACAACCTCGGCGACGTACCGAACCTGATCAACAGCCTGTTGCAGTTCAAGGGCGAGCGCTCGATGAAAACGACTGCGCGCCTGTTGTTCAACACCACCATCGGCGTCGCCGGTCTATGGGACCCGGCGACCGCCATGGGCCTGCCACGCCAGAGCGAAGACTTCGGTCAGACGCTGGGTTTCTATGGTGTACCGGGAGGCGCCTATTTTGTGTTGCCGATCCTCGGCCCATCGAACCTGCGTGACACCGCAGGTCTCGCCGTGGACTACAGCGCCGAATCGGCGGTCAACTTCTTAAACGTTTCAGAGGTCAGCTCCAACCATCCGGAGATCTGGGCCCTGCGCGCCGTCGACAAGCGCTACCAGACCAGTTTCCGCTACGGCCAACTGAACTCACCGTTCGAGTACGAAAAGGTGCGTTACGTGTACACCGAGTCGCGCAAGCTGCAGATTGCCGAGTAACGTTTTTACTGGAGCCACATCCGGCAAATGTGGCAGCGGGCTTGCTCGCGAAGGCGGCGTCTCAGTCAATGGACAGGTGACTGGCACTCCCTCTTCGCGAGCAAGCCCGCTCCCACAGGGGTAATGTGCTCAGCTTTTAATGGCTTTCCAGAGCTTGCCGACGACGGATACGACGGTCAACACCACCGCCCCGGCAATAATCCCCGCCACGCCGTTGAGCAACATCGGCACCACAAACCCGACACCACTTGCCGCCGCGCCAACGCCTTCAATCCAGTGATGCACCACCGGCACGCCATGAGTCAGGATGCCGCCGCCGACCAGGAACATCGCCGCCGTGCCAACCACCGACAGCGTTTTCATCATGTAAGGCGCTGCGCTCAGAATGCCACTGCCGACTTTCCTGGCAACCTGCCCAGGCTTCTGGGTCAGCCAGAGACCAAGATCATCAAGCTTGACGATCCCCGCCACCAGACCGTAAACGCCCGCGGTCATCACAATCGCAATGCCGGACATCACGATCACTTGCTGAGTCAGCGAGGCGCCAGCCACGGTGCCCAGGGTGATGGCGATGATTTCCGCCGACAAAATGAAGTCGGTGCGGATCGCGCCTTTGATCTTGTCCTTTTCGTAGGCCACCAGATCGGTCGCCGTGTCCGCCACAGCCTCAGTCAGTTGCGCATGCCCTGCTTCGTCTTCCACCTTGCTGTGCACAAACGTGTGCGCGAGTTTCTCGAAACCCTCGAAACACAGATACGCACCACCGACCATCAACAGTGGCGTCACCAGCCACGGCACGAAAGCGCTGATCGCCAGCGCCGACGGCACCAGAATCAGTTTGTTGAGAAACGAGCCCTTGGCCACCGCCCAAACCACGGGAATTTCCCGCTCGGCGCGCACGCCGCAGACTTGCTGGGCATTCAGCGCCAGGTCGTCGCCGAGCACACCGGCGGTCTTCTTGGCGGCCACTTTGCTCATCAACGCCACGTCATCCAGAACGGTGGCGATATCGTCGACCAGCACCAGCAAACTGCTTCCTGCCATGAATCCTGTTTCCTTTTATGTACCAATGGCGCGAAGCATAACGCGACCACAGACCACACGGGGCATTCTTGAGCGCTGCGCGAGGCCGGTGCTACCATGCGCAACCGCCAGAACAGGCAAGGAACCACCGGGTTTATGAGCACAATCCGCGAGCGCAACAAAGAACTGATCCTGCGTGCCGCCAGCGAGGAGTTTGCCGACAAAGGCTTCGCCGCGACCAAAACCAGCGACATCGCCGCCAAGGCGGGATTGCCCAAGCCCAACGTTTACTACTACTTCAAGTCCAAGGAAAACCTCTACCGCGAGGTATTGGAAAGCATCATCGTGCCGATCCTGCAGGCGTCGACGCCGTTCAACGCGGACGGCGTGCCGAGTGAAGTGTTGAGCGGCTACATCCGCTCCAAGATCCGTATCTCCCGCGACCTGCCCTTTGCCTCAAAAGTCTTCGCCAGCGAAATCATGCACGGCGCCCCACATTTGAGCGCCGACCTGGTCGAGCAACTAAACGGCCAGGCCAAGCACAACATCAACTGCATCCAGACCTGGATCGACCGCGGCCAGATCGCCCCGATCGACCCCAACCATCTGATGTTCAGCATCTGGGCTGCCACCCAGACCTACGCCGACTTCGACTGGCAGATTTCTGCGGTCACCGGCAAGGACAAGCTGGACGAGGCGGATTATGAAGCGGCGGCGCAGACGATTATTCGGTTGGTGCTCAAAGGGTGTGAGCCGGACTGAAACACCGCGGCGCGGCGCGGCTATCGCTGGCAAGCCAGCTCCCACAAAGTTCTACGTCGTTCGTCATATCTGTGTTCAACACAGAATCCTGTGGGAGCTGGCTTGCCAGCGATGGCGGCAACTCGGTCTTAGATCAAACCCAGATAGCATCCCACAACGGATAGTCGCCAAGTTTTTCCACCAAGCCCGCTCGCAATGGGTTGGCTACTACATAGCGCGCCATTTTCACCAAATCATCTTCCTTTCGAAGTGCCCGGTCGTGAAGCCCCTGCTGCCAAAGCGGCCCGTTTTTACCACTGGAAAGATTCACTTCGCGCGCAATCAGGGACTTGGTCTCTCGCATCAATTTGCGAAGTGAACAGTTTCCCAGTTCAACGAGCCAATGAAAGTGGTCAGGCATGACAACCCATGCCAATGATTTTGCCAACCCAAGATCCTGTGCCCGGCGAAACTGATGAACAACCAATCTGCCCAATGCGAAATCGGTAAAGATCGGTTCTCGATCAAGTGTATTGGTTGTCAGTAGATAGATTCTATTTGGCTCGGCATAGCGGCCGGCTCGCAGACGATGTGAAGCAGGAAGATCAGGCAATCCGTTGCCCCTTCATGATGAGTTCATCAAAAGGCTAGACCGCAGTGCCCCATCAAGTCAGGCAGTCTTTTATCTTGATGTGTCAGTCCCGCCGCCATCGCTGGCAAGCCAGCTCCCACAGTTTTTAATGTTGAATACAAAACTTGTGAACGACACAAAATCCTGTAGGAGTGAGCCTCCTCGCGATAGCGGTTAATCAGACGCTAAAGATCAAGAAACCACCCCCGCATCCGCCCGCAGATCCAGCGCCTCCACCGCTTTGATCGCCACCTGCTCATCAATATCCGACAGATCGCCGCTGATCCCGATCGCGCCCAGCACGTTACCCGCCTGATCACGAATCAACACACCACCCGGTGCCGGCACCACGCTGCCCTGGCCCATGCTGTTTAGCGCCGCAATGAAAGCCGGGCGTTGTTGCGCGTCCAGCGCCAGCAGGCGTGAGCCTTTACCTAGTGCGATGGCGCCCCAGGCTTTGCCGATGGCGATTTGTGGGCGAAGCAGGCTGGCGCCGTCTTCGCGTTGCACGGCGACCAGATGGCCGCCGGTATCGAGTACCGCGATGGTCAGCGGCGCGGCATTGATGCCTCGCCCTGCGCTGATGGCTTCATTGACCAGGTTGACTGCGACTTTCAAGGTTAAAGCGCTCATGGTGCCGTCCTCATTTTGTTATAGGGAAAGTCGTGGGGCTGCGGTTTTGTGCCGCAGTCCGATACGACAAATAGAACACAATGAGTTATTTTTTTGTATACAATAATTCTCGAAAAGCGCCACATGCGACGAAAAGCCACAGCAGAACCGGCTTCCGACGAATGAAACAGTCGCTTGAGAAAATGGATTGACCTGCGCCGTCCGCCGTGAATACACTCTGCGCAAAGCCACTTGTATACAATTACAAAACGTAAAGAGGCACAAAACCATGAGC
This sequence comes from Pseudomonas baetica, assembly GCF_019733355.1. Lineage (GTDB taxonomy): Bacteria > Pseudomonadota > Gammaproteobacteria > Pseudomonadales > Pseudomonadaceae > Aquipseudomonas > Aquipseudomonas baetica_A. Next base: position 11,212 of record NZ_JAIHLQ010000018.1, read on the forward strand.
AAAATGAGAGCAATCGAAGCCGCCGTTCTGGTGATGCGCCGTGAAGGGGTTGATACCGCTTTTGGCATCCCGGGCGCTGCGATCAACCCGCTGTACTCCGCCCTGCAGAAAGTCGGTGGCATCGATCACGTCCTCGCTCGCCACGTTGAAGGCGCCTCGCACATGGCCGAGGGCTACACCCGCACCAAGGCCGGCAACATCGGCGTGTGCATAGGCACTTCCGGCCCGGCCGGTACCGACATGGTCACCGGGCTCTACAGCGCCTCGGCCGACTCGATTCCCATCCTCTGCATCACAGGCCAGGCACCCCGCGCCCGTATGCACAAGGAAGACTTCCAGGCTGTCGACATCACCAGCATCGTCAAGCCCGTCACCAAGTGGGCGACCACGGTGCTGGAACCTGGCCAGGTGCCTTACGCGTTCCAGAAAGCTTTCTTTGAGATGCGTTCCGGCCGTCCAGGCCCGGTGCTGATCGACCTGCCGTTCGACGTGCAGATGGCTGAAATCGAATTTGACATCGACGCTTACCAGCCACTGCCGCTGGCCAAGCCGACCGCGACCCGCATCCAGGTCGAGAAAGCGCTGGCTTTGCTCGATCAGGCCGAGCGTCCATTGCTGGTGGCCGGTGGTGGCATCATCAACGCCGACGCCAGCGAACTGCTGGTGGAGTTCGCCGAACTGACCGGTATCCCGGTGATCCCGACCCTGATGGGCTGGGGCACCATCCCGGACGATCACCCGTTGATGGTCGGCATGGTTGGTCTGCAGACTTCGCACCGTTACGGCAACGCAACGATGCTGAAATCCGACGTGGTACTGGGCATCGGTAACCGTTGGGCCAACCGTCACACCGGTTCGGTCGATGTCTACACCGAAGGCCGCAAGTTCATTCACGTCGACATCGAAGGCACGCAGATCGGTCGTGTGTTCACGCCGGACCTGGGCATCGTATCCGACGCCGCTGCCGCGCTGACCGTGTTCATTGAAGTGGCGCGTGAATGGCAAGCCGCCGGCAAGCTGAAAAACCGCAGTGCGTGGCTGCAAGACTGCCAGCAGCGCAAGGCCAGCCTGCATCGAAAAACCCACTTCGACAACGTGCCGGTCAAGCCACAGCGCGTTTACGAAGAAATGAACCAGGTGTTCGGCAAGGACACCTGCTATGTCAGCACCATTGGTCTGTCGCAAATTGCCGGCGCGCAGTTCCTGCACGTCTACAAGCCGCGTCACTGGATCAACTGCGGTCAGGCAGGCCCGTTGGGCTGGACCATTCCGGCAGCGCTGGGCGTGGTCAAGGCCGATCCGAACCGTAAAGTCGTGGCCCTGTCGGGGGACTATGACTTCCAGTTCATGATCGAGGAGCTGGCGGTCGGCGCTCAGTTCAAACTGCCTTACATCCACGTCGTGGTGAACAACTCGTACCTGGGTCTGATCCGTCAGGCACAGCGCGGGTTCGAAATGGACTACTGCGTGCAGTTGTCCTTCGATAACCTCAACGCGCCGGAACTCAACGGTTACGGGGTTGACCATGTCGCGGTTGCCGAAGGCCTGGGCTGCAAGGCACTGCGTGTGTTCGAACCATCGGAAATCGCCCCTGCCCTGCGCAAGGCCGAACAGATGATCGAAGAGTTCAAGGTGCCGGTGATCGTCGAGATCATTCTGGAGCGTGTGACCAACATCTCCATGGGTACCGAGATCAACGCCGTCAACGAATTCGAAGACCTGGCGCTGGTCGGCAACGATGCGCCTACGGCGATTTCGCTGCTTGATTAACTGTTGACCGCTCTCCCTGTGGGAGCGGGCTTGCCCGCGAAAGCATTTCCACATCCGACAATGATGTTGGCTGATCCACCGCTTTCGCGAGCAAGCCCGCTCCCACGAGGGGAACTTCACAAGATTTACGGGAGACCACCATGCCGCGTTTCGCAGCCAACCTGTCCATGCTGTTCACCGAACAGGATTTCCTTGCCCGTTTCGACGCCGCCGCCAAGGCCGGTTTCAGTGGTGTGGAATATCTGTTTCCGTACGACTTCAGCTCCGCCGAAATCAAGGCAACACTGGAGGCCAACGGTCTGACCCAAGTGCTGTTCAACCTGCCGGCCGGTGATTGGGCCAAGGGCGAGCGCGGTATCGCGTGCCTGCCGGATCGGATCGAAGAATTCCGCGCCGGTGTCGACCTGGCGATTGCCTACGCGCAAGTGCTGGGCAACACCCAGGTCAACTGCCTGGCCGGTATCCGTCCGCAAGGCGTGGACGATGCCACCGTGGAAAAAACCTTCGTCGCCAACCTCAAGTACGCGGCCGACAAGCTGCAAGCGGCGGGTATCAAACTGGTGATGGAAGCGATCAACACCCGCGACATCCCAGGCTTCTACTTGAACAACACGGCGCAAGCCCTGTCGATTCGCGAGCAGGTCGGCAGCGCCAATCTGTTCCTGCAATACGACATCTATCACATGCAAATCATGGAAGGCGATCTGGCCCGCACCCTGCAATCGCACCTGGGCGAGATCAACCATGTGCAGCTCGCGGACAACCCGGGGCGCAACGAGCCAGGTACCGGTGAGATCAACTACCGCTTCCTGTTCGAGCACCTCGACCGCATCGGTTATCAGGGTTGGGTAGGTTGCGAGTACAAGCCGCTGACCAGCACTGAAGCAGGGCTCGGCTGGCTGAAAACCCACAACGCAATTTAAGAACAACGCAAAACCTGTGGCAGCGGGCTTGCTCGCGAATGCGGTGGTTCAGTCAACACGGATATTGAATGTTCCACCGCATTCGCGAGCAAGCCCGCTCCCACCCAATGCAACACCCCCAATTTGCTTGAGCAAGACAAAAACAAGAGGATTTTCTCATGGCTAAAATCGGATTTATCGGCACCGGCATCATGGGCCACCCAATGGCGGCGAACCTGCAGAAAGCCGGTCACAGCCTGTTCCTGTCGGCGCACCACGACCCCGCGCCTGCCGACCTGGTTGCCGCTGGCGCGGTCGCGCTGGCCAATCCGCGCGAAGTGGCTCAGGAAGCTGAGTTCATCATCGTCATGGTCCCGGATACCCCGCAGGTCGATGACGTGCTGTTCCGTGCTGACGGCGTTGCTGCCGGTATCGGCAAAGGCAAAGTCGTGATCGACATGAGCTCGATCTCGCCAACCGCTACCAAAGCGTTCGCGGCGAAGATCAATGAAAAAGGCGCGCAGTACCTCGACGCGCCTGTTTCCGGTGGTGAAGTCGGCGCCAAAGCCGCGACCCTGAGCATCATGATCGGTGGCGACGCCGATGCTTTCGAACGCGCACTGCCTCTGTTCCAGGCCATGGGCAAGAACATCACGCTGGTCGGCGGCAATGGCGACGGTCAGACCGCGAAAGTGGCGAACCAGATCATCGTGGCCCTGAACATCCAGGCCGTGGCAGAAGCCCTGCTGTTCGCTTCGAAAAACGGTGCCGATCCAGCCAAGGTGCGTGAAGCGCTGATGGGTGGTTTCGCCTCGTCCAAGATTCTCGAAGTACACGGCGAGCGCATGATCAAAGGCACCTTCGATCCAGGCTTCCGCATCAGCCTGCACCAGAAGGACCTGAACCTGGCCCTGCAAGGCGCCAAGGAGCTGAACATCAACCTGCCGAACACCGCCAACGCCCAGCAAGTGTTCAGCACCTGCGCGGCCATCGGTGGCAGCAACTGGGATCACTCGGCGCTGATCAAGGGCCTGGAACACATGGCCAACTTCTCGATCCGCGACAAAAAATAATCTGCGCCTCTGGCTCGCTCCCTGTGGGAGCGGGCTTGCCCGCGATGGCATCGACTCGGTTTTTCTGAAGGACCGCAGCGCCTGAATCGCTGGCAAGCCAGCTCCCACAGGGACCGGGTCGCTGCACCGTTGTCGCTCCACTCCAATAACAAGAATTCCGGGAGCCCGCCATGTCGGTCGATCCGCAACAACTGTTGCGCGAGCTGTTTGCCACAGCCATTGACGCGGCCCATCCGCAGCAAGTCCTCGAAGCCCATCTGCCTGCCGATCGCACCGGTCGGGTCATCGTCATCGGCGCCGGCAAAGCCGCCGCCGCCATGGCGCAAGTGGTCGAACGCTGCTGGCAGGGTGAAGTCTCTGGCCTGGTAGTGACTCGCTACGGTCACGGCGCCCCGTGCGAAAAAATCGAAGTGGTCGAAGCTGCGCATCCGGTGCCGGACGCCGCTGGCCTGGCCGTGGCCAAGCGTGTGCTGGATCTGGTCAGTAACCTGAGCGAAGACGACCGCGTGATCTTCCTGCTATCCGGTGGCGGCTCTGCCCTGCTCGCCTTGCCGGCCGAAGGCATCACCCTCGCTGACAAGCAATCCATCAACAAAGCCCTGCTCAAATCCGGCGCGACCATCGGCGAGATGAACTGTGTGCGCAAACACCTCTCGGCGATCAAGGGCGGCCGCCTGGGCAAGGCCTGTTGGCCCGCCACGGTTTATACCTACGCGATTTCCGATGTACCGGGTGACCTCGCCACGGTCATCGCCTCCGGCCCGACCGTGGCCGACCCCAGCACCTCGGCTGAAGCGCTGGCGATCATCAAGCGCTACGGCATCGAGATCCCGGCGTCGGTACGCACCTGGCTGCAAAGCCCTGAATCGGAGACCGTCAAACCCGGTGATCCGAGCCTGGCCCGCAGTCATTTCCAGTTGATCGCCCGTCCTCAGCAATCGCTGGACGCCGCAGCGGTGAAGTGCCGTCAGGCCGGTTTCAGTACGCTGATCCTCGGCGATCTGGAAGGTGAATCGCGCGAAGTGGCGAAAGTCCACGCCGGCATCGCTCGTCAGATCATCAACCACGGCCAGCCACTGGCGGCGCCGTGCGTGATCCTCTCCGGCGGTGAAACCACCGTGACCGTGCGCGGCAATGGCCGTGGCGGGCGCAACGCAGAATTCCTCCTGAGCCTGACCGATAGCCTCAAAGGCCTGCCCGGCGTCTACGCGCTGGCCGGTGACACCGATGGCATCGACGGCTCGGAAGACAACGCTGGCGCAATCATGACCCCGGACAGCTACGCCCGCTCCATCGCCCTGGGCTTGAGCGCCAGTGACGAGCTGGATAACAACAACGGCTACGGCTATTTCGAGGCGCTCGATGCGCTGATCGTCACCGAGCCGACCCGCACCAACGTCAACGACTTCCGCGCCATTCTGATTCTCGAGAACTCTAAATCATGACGCCTGATAAAAAGGTCAAAATCCTCGCCACCCTCGGGCCTGCTGTCGATGGGATCGAAGACATCCGCGAACTGGTCGAGGCCGGGGTGAATATCTTCCGCCTGAACTTCAGCCACGGCGACCACGCCGACCACGCCAAGCGCTATCAGTGGATCCGCGAAGTCGAGCGCCAGCTCAACTATCCGCTGGGCATTCTGATGGACCTGCAAGGGCCAAAACTGCGTGTCGGCAAATTCGCCGAGGGCAAGGTGCAGTTGCATCGCGGTCAGGCGTTGCGCCTCGACCTGGATGCCGCGCCGGGCGATGAGCGCCGGGTCAACCTGCCACATCCGGAAATCATCGAGGCGCTGGAAGCCGGCATGGATCTGCTGCTCGACGACGGCAAACTGCGTCTGCGCATGGTGACTAAATACGACGATGCGATCGACACCACCGTGCTCAATGGCGGCGAGCTGTCAGACCGCAAAGGCGTGAACGTGCCGCAAGCGGTGCTCGACCTCAGCCCGTTGACGGCCAAGGATCGCCGCGATTTGAGTTTTGGTCTGGAGTTGGGTGTGGATTGGGTGGCGCTGTCGTTCGTACAGCGCCCGCAAGACATCCTCGAAGCCCGCGCGCTGATCGGCGACAAAGCCTTCCTGATGGCGAAAATCGAGAAGCCTTCGGCCGTCGAGCAACTGCGCGAAATCGCCGAGTTGAGCGATGCGATCATGGTGGCTCGTGGCGACTTGGGCGTGGAAGTCCCTGCCGAGAGCGTGCCGCAGATCCAGAAAAACATCATCAGCACCTGCCGTGAACTCGGCAAACCGGTGGTGGTGGCAACGCAGATGCTTGAGTCGATGCGCTTCTCTGCGACGCCGACCCGCGCTGAAGTCACCGACGTCGCCAACGCCGTGGCAGAGGGTGCCGATGCGGTGATGCTGTCGGCGGAAACTGCGTCGGGGGAATACCCGCTGGAAGCCGTGCAGATGATGAGCAAGATCATCCGTCAGGTGGAAAACGGCCCGGATTATCAGACGCAACTCGACGTCAGCCGCCCCAAGGCTGAGGCGACTGTTTCCGATGCCATCAGTTGCGCGATCCGACGCATCAGCAACGTGCTGCCGGTGGCCGTGCTGGTCAATTACAGCGAGTCCGGTGCGTCGACGTTGCGTGCGGCGCGGGAACGGCCCAAAGCACCGATCCTCAATCTGACGCCGAACCTGCAAACCGCTCGCCGTTTGAGCGTGGCGTGGGGCATTCACTCGGTGGTCAACGATCGTCTGCGTCAGGTCGACGAAGTGTGCTCGACCGCGCTGGAAATCGCCCAGGCGCAAGGCATGGCCGAGCGAGGTGACACGCTGTTGATCACTGCCGGCGTGCCATTCGGGCAGCCGGGCTCTACCAACTCGCTGCGCATTGAGACGTTGATTTAGCGTCTCTACCGGCCTCATCGCCAGCAGGCTGGCTCCCACAGTTGATTTGTGTGCACCACAAACTCAATGACTGAACAAAGATTCAATGTGGGAGCCAGCCTGCTGGCGATCAGTTGGGGTCGCGCTCGACCGACTCGCTCCCTTTGACTTTTAGAACTGCCATGCCTGCCAACTCTTTCAACACCCACTGCCCCGACTGGGCCGAGGCTTTGCTCAACGGTTTCAGTCAAATATTCCTCCAGCGTCATCCGCTGTGCGGCCTGCTGTGCCTGCTGGCGATCCTGCTCACCGCCCCGGTGCTGTTTGCCGGCGCGCTGCTGGGTGCCATGGCCGGATTGCTCACCGCGCAACGACGCAACTATGCCAAGGCTGATCGCCAGGCCGGGCTGTTCAGCTACAACGGTGTGTTGCTCGGCCTGCTGCTGAGCCTGTATTTCCCGTGGTCGCCGATACTGCCGCCACTGATTCTCGCCGCCGGCGGGTTGAGTGCGATGGTTACGCAGCAGTGGCTCAAATATGTGTACCGCCGCCGATCCATGCCGGCCTACACCTCGCCGTTCGTGGGCATAAGTTGGGGGCTGCTTCTTTTCGCGGCGCCGTCCATGCCGATGCCTTCTGTTGAACTCAATAACGTGAACCTGCTCGCCGCCGAATTCAGAGGGTTGGGCCAGGTGATGTTTCTCGGTCATCCGCTGGCCGGTGCCTTGATCGCCATCGGATTGCTGATGGCTGATCGCCGGGCCTTTGCCTGGGCGCTGCTGGCGAGTGCGATTGGCCTCGGTTCGAGCCTGCTGCACCACGAAACCAATACCGCCCTGCTCGGCCTGGGCAGCTACAACGCCGTACTCGCCGCACTCGCCTTCAGCGCACAACGTCAACAACCGTGGCTGCCGTTGCTCGGCATCGTCCTCGCGCTGCTGGTGACACCCCTGTTTACCGCCGTCGGTCTGGCCACGCTGACCGCGCCATTCATTCTCGCCTGCTGGCTGATCCGCGCTGGCATCCAGATGCTCGGCAACGCGACTGTCAACAGCACGCCTTGCGCTCATGGGGAGAATCAACCTAGGCTGCGCTGATCTTCGATTCAGGCGTTACACATGGACAGCAGCAAGCGTTGGCGTGATCAGCTTTACGTAGTGATTTTTCAGACCGACACCACGGCTGGGCGGCGTTTCGACGGCATTTTGCTGTTGATCATCCTCGCCAGCCTGGTGATCGTGATGCTCGACAGCATCGACAGCGTTCACCGCAACTATGCCGATGCACTGGCGTACATCGAGTGGGGCTTCACCATTATCTTTCTCGGTGAGTACATCCTGCGCCTGTATTGCTCACCGAAGCCGCTGCGCTATGCCTTCAGTTTTTATGGGCTGGTGGACTTGCTGGCAATCGTGCCCGGCATCCTCGCCCTGTATTACAGCGATGCGCAGTATCTGCTGATCATCCGCATCATCAGGATGCTGCGGATTTTTCGCGTGCTCAAACTCAGCCCGTACCTCAAGCAAGCCAACTATCTGATGTCGGCGCTGCGCGGCAGCAAGCAGAAGATCGTGGTGTTTCTGGTCAGCGTCTGCACGCTGGTGACGGTGTTCGGTACGCTGATGTACGTGATCGAAGGCCCGGAACACGGCTTCACCAGCATTCCCAAAGGCATCTATTGGGCAATCGTGACGCTGACCACCGTGGGCTTCGGCGACATCGTGCCAACAACCCCGCTGGGCCAAGTGATTTCGTCGCTGGTGATGATCACCGGTTACTCGATCATCGCCGTGCCAACCGGGATTTTCACCGCCGAATTGGCCAATGCCATGCGCGGCGAACATCTGCAACACGATTGCCCGGTGTGCAAGAAGAACAGCCACGAACCCGACGCAGCTTTCTGCTCGCGCTGTGGCAATCAGTTGTTCAAGAAACTGGAATAAGCAAAGAGCTTTTTAATCTTTAAGCGACTATGCGTGCACCGTTATAGTCGGTGGCAAGTGGCCTCACCTTTGGCACAACACCCCCCACAGAACAAGGAATGCGCAGTGAAAAAACTCTTTGGCGCCTCACTTCTCGCCGCCGGTCTTGCGTTCGGTAGCGCGGCTCAAGCCGCACCGACCCTGCTGAACGTTTCCTACGACGTGATGCGCGATTTCTACAAGGACTACAACACTGCGTTCCAGAAACACTGGCAAGCCGAGCACAACGAAAACATCACCGTGCAGATGTCCTTCGGCGGTTCGAGCAAGCAAGCGCGCTCGGTGATCGATGGCCTGCCGGCCGACGTCATCACCATGAACATGGCCACCGACATCAACGCCCTGGCCGATCACGGCAAACTGGTGCCGGAGAACTGGGTCACCCGTCTGCCGAACAACAGCGCGCCGTTCACTTCCGCCACCGTGTTCATTGTGCGCAAAGGCAACCCGAAAGCCTTGAAAGACTGGCCGGACCTGCTCAAGGAAGGCGTGCAGGTGATCGTGCCAAACCCGAAAACCTCGGGTAACGGCCGCTACACCTATCTCTCGGCCTGGGGCTACGTGCTGAAGAACGGCGGTGACGAGAGCAAGGCCAAAGACTTCGTCGGCAAACTGTTCAAGCAAGCGCCAGTGCTCGATACCGGCGGCCGCGCCGCAACCACCACGTTCATGACCAACCAGATCGGCGACGTGCTGGTGACCTTCGAAAACGAAGCGGAAATGATCGCCCGCGAGTTTGGTCGTGATCAGTTTGAAGTGATTTACCCAAGCGTCTCCGCCGAAGCCGAGCCACCGGTGTCGGTGGTCGACAAAGTCGTCGACAAGAAAGGTTCGCGCGCAGCGGCTGATGAGTACCTGAAATACCTGTGGTCGCCGCAAGGTCAGGAGATCGCTGCGGCCAACTACCTGCGTCCGCGTGATCCGGCGGTGCTGGCCAAATACACCGACCGTTTCCCGAAAGTCGACTTCTTGTCGGTGGAGAAAACCTTTGGTGACTGGCGCACCGTGCAGAAGACCCACTTCAATGATGGTGGGGTGTTTGATCAGATCTACAGCCAGTAATAATTAAGCGGCTCTATGAAAAGGCGATCTCAACAGATCGCCTTTTTCGTGAGATTTTGAAATCACCACAATTGCCCCTATGACGAACAGTAAAACGCAGTGGTAAACGTAAGCACGCTATCGAAGAAGATGTAAGTGAATGTATCATCGACGCTCAACGGTCGGACGCAAGGTTCACCGAGGTGATGATCACCTGACTGCAGTCATTCATTCCTCCAAGGAATAACTGATATCAACCTAAGGCTTCTTTTGCCAATACGGTTTGTCCCATAGCCTCACCGCATTCCCTTTCGCTGGATCGAGAAATCTTATGACCACCGCCACTCACACAATGACCCGAGGCATGGTGCTGCTGTTCGCCTTCTGCTGCGGCGCCATCGTTGCCAACATCTATTACGCCCAGCCGATCATCGGCCTGATTGCGCCGGACATCGGCCTCTCCGACACCATGGCCAGTTTCATCGTCTCGCTGACGCAGATCGGCTATGCGCTGGGCCTGTTCTTTCTGGTGCCGCTGGGCGATCTGCTGGAAAACCGTCGGTTGATGATCATCACAACGGTGGTGGCGATTGCCAGCCTGCTCGGCGCCGCATTTACCGATCAGCCCAACGTGTTTCTGCTGATCTCGCTGCTCGTGGGTTTCAGTTCGGTGTCGGTGCAGATCCTGATTCCGCTGGCCGCGCATCTGGCGCCGGAAGAGTCCCGTGGCCGAGTGGTCGGCGGGATCATGGGCGGGCTGCTGCTGGGTATCCTGCTGGCGCGGCCGGTGTCGAGCGTGGTTGCAGACCATTTCGGCTGGCGGGCGATGTTCATGATTGCCGCCGCATTGATGGCGGCGATCAGCGTGGTGCTGGCACTGACCGTGCCCAAGCGCCAACCGGATCACAGCGCCACTTACGGGCAACTGCTCGGTTCGCTGTGGACGCTGCTGCGCCAACAACCGGTGCTGCGTCAGCGCGCGTTTTATCAGGGGTGCATGTTTGCCACGTTCAGCCTGTTCTGGACAGCGGTGCCACTTGAGCTGGCGCGCAACCACGGCCTGTCGCAAAGCGAGATCGCGATCTTCGCCCTGGTTGGCGCCATCGGTGCCATCGCCGCCCCCATCAGCGGACGCCTGGCCGACGCCGGCCACACCCGCATCGCCTCGCTGCTGGCCATGTTGTTCGCCAGCCTGAGCTTCCTGCCGGCATTCATCCACCCGGCCTACAGCGTGATCGGTTTGGCCGTGACCGGCGTGGTGCTTGATTTCTGCGTACAGATGAACATGGTGCTTGGCCAACGTGCGGTCTACTCGTTGGACGCGAAAAGCCGTGGTCGCCTGAACGCGCTGTACATGACCAGCATCTTCATCGGCGGCGCCTTCGGCTCGTCGGTCGCCAGCGCGGTGTTCGAGCATGGCGGCTGGTTGTGGATCGTGATTGTTGGCAGTGCGTTTCCATTGTTGGCGTTGTTGCGTTTTTTGGGTGCATCGCAACGGCGATCGCTGGCGACTGCGTAACACGTAAAAAGCATCGCAGACCAACTGGCCCGCGATGCTTTTCAATACCTGACCAGCTTCTCCATCGCCGCATCCGCCAGAAAGGAGGAGCGGCTTTTGACGTTGTGTTCGCGCACATAGCGGTCGATTCGCTGAATCACATAACCGGGCAGGGTCACGTTGACCTTCTCGGTCTTGCCCAGGTATGGCGAGATATCCAGCTCCAGCATGCCCCAGCCCATCCCGGCGAACTCCGGATTGTTGCGATGCGCCGCAGCAGAGGTCGGCATCGGAATCGCCTCTCCGTCCGCCGCAATCTCCTGCAACATGATGTGGGCGATTTCAACGGCTGCATTGTAGGCATCTTCAAAGCTATCCCCTGCCGTCACGGCGCCGGGAATATCGGGGATCTGAATACCGATGGCGGTGTTCTCATCGCCCCACTCGATGCAGATTGGATATTGCATTATGGATCTCCTTCGAAACTGGCTGGCGGGTTGTACAACCCGGCACGCCTCCTGATGCTTTTGACCGTCCCCAACGGCAAATCCTTTTTCGGGTGAGGAACGGGAATCGTGTATGGGTTGTAGCGGTGCCTGAAGAGGTGATGACTGCCGGTAATCCTGTCCAGCGTCCAACCCGCCTCCTCCAGCTCCTTGATCAATAACCTGCTCTGCACCAACCGCCTCCTTGCCCTGGCCCATTAAAAGTAACCCTAGAGTTATCTTTACTCAAGCACAGAAATCCAAAGAGCGACGTCCGGTTGTTTTACAGAGTGTGATTGATTGCAGCCACAGACAGCAAAACGGCGATCCGAGGATCGCCGTTTTCGTTACTGCCCGAACTGCTTGCCCAGCCCCGGTGGCACGCCGTGGATGTCGGTGTCTTCCCATGGACCGTTGGGACTGATCGAGCGACTCCAGCCGTTGTTCCAGCGATAGTAGGTGCGCTGGCGGTAGAACGTGTTGGACTGGTCGTCGAGCACATAAACGCCGAGTTTCTGATCCCAATGGCTGTTGCCGCCCGGTGGCGGGGCGAAGCTGGCCGAGGTGCGCGGGACAGGTTTTGCCGGTTTGGCCGGAATACTTTTGCCCGGTATCGGCGAGGTCGAAGGGGTCGGGCTGGGTTGTGACGGCGGAATCGGCGGCAGGTGGGTGGTCCGTTCCGGTCGTTGCACCGCACATGCACTCAAGCCCAGGGCCAATGTGAGAACCGTGATTCGGGCGATGGTGTGCATGGCGGTGCTTTCCTGTGTTGCCCGGTCACTTGTCCGGGCTGTCGATGGTCAGTTTTTGTAGCGCAGTGGTGCTGCTGGCCAGAGGGCCGCTGCGGCCAACCCACTCACCGGCGGTCGGCTGACCGGCACGGGAGATGCGCGCAACCAGTTGGACTTCTGGAAAGTTCGACAGTTTCAACTGCGGCATCATGGCGTCGACATCGCCCAGTTCGACCGTTACCGGCAGATCGGCCACGGTCAGGCGCTTGGCCGCCAGCGGTGCCGGTGGCCCGGACGTGGCGCGGGCGAAAATGAACACGCTGTCGCCCGGTTGCACCTTGTCTTTGAGTTCATTAGCCACATCGACGCGAACCTTAAGCCGTGCGGCGGGCTTGGCAGCCGGTGCCTGGGCGACCTTGCCGCCGCTGGCTTGCAGGCGCTCGGTGGCACGTTCGATCCCGCCTTGCAGCGCTTCGCGGGATTTGTCGCTCGCTGGCAATTGCGCCAGCAAACGGTTCCAGTAGTCGATGGCCTCCTGATAACGCTCGCCTTCGAACGCGGCGATGCCGAGCAGACCAAGGCTGGTGACTTCCTTTGGATCGGCCTTCAGCGCTTCATCGGTCAGGGCCTGGATCTTGCTCGACCATTTTTTGCCATCGGCGAAATACTGCGCCTGCGCCCACTGGCCGAGCAGCTCCGGTTGGCGACCAGCGAGATTGGCGGCACGTTCAAACATCTTCGCCGCGTCCGCCGGACGCTCCTGAGCCATGTAGGTACGACCCAGGAAATACAGGCCTTCAGCAGAATCCGGTTGTGCCGCAACGGCACGTTCCAGACGCAGGGTCATTTCTTCCATCGACTGCGGTGCCTGGGCGAATTCGCGGGTCAGTTCGACCTTGTCGGCGGCGCCGAAGTGCAGGTACAGGGCCAAACCCAACACCGGCACCAACACGGCAGCCAGCAGCGGCAACGGTTTACCCAATTTCGAGACACGCGGGGCGGTAACGCCTTCGGTGTCGGCGAGCAATTCACGCGCGGCTTCGGCGCGGCCGCTGTCCATTTGCGCGGCATCCAGCACACCTTCGGCCTGCTGCGATTGCAACTCGGCGACACGTTCCTGATACAACGCAACGTTGAGGGCAGTACGATCCTCTTCACGCTGGGCGCGGCGTTCACGCAATACGGGGATCAGCAGAAAACTCAGGGCGACCAGAAGCAACAGCCCTGCGGCAAGCCAGAAATCAATCATTCTTGGTTTTTATCCAACAGTTGGTCGAGGCGCTGACGCTCTTCGGTAGACAGCGATTGCGGGGTGTCGGCGCGTTGTGCGCGACGTCGGCGGACGATCACCGCGATCACCACGAAACCACCGAGCAGCAGGCCAGCCGGGCCGAACCACAGCAGCGCGGTCTTGGCGTTGAGTGCGGGTTTATAGCGGACGAAATCGCCGTAGCGATCCACCATGAAATCGATGATCTGCTGGTTGTCCTTGCCCTCGCCGAGCATGCGGAAAATCTCTTTGCGCAGGTCAGCGGCAATCGGTGCATTGGAATCGGCGATGTCCTGGTTCTGGCATTTGGGGCAGCGCAGTTCCTTGGTAAGCTCGCGGAAACGCTCGCGATCACCTTCCTTGGCGAACTCGTAGGTGTCGATCGCGGCATGGGCCACACCGACCAGGCTCAAGCCCAACACAATAGCCGCTAAAAAACGCTTCATGGCTTGGCCTCATCGACCAGCGCCTGATACTTGGCCGCGAGTTTTTCGCGCCAGACCTGTTCGTCGATCACGCCGACGTACTTGTCGCGAATGATGCCCTTGGCGTCGATGAAGAAGGTTTCCGGCGCGCCGTAGACACCGAGGTTCAGCCCCAGCGAACCTTCGTCATCGCGGATATCGAGCACGTACGGGTTATGGAATTCGGCCAGCCACTTCAAGGCATCGGCGTTGACGTCTTTGTAGTTGATGCCGTAGATCACCACACCGCGCTCGGCCAGTTTGTTCAGCACCGGGTGCTCGACCCGGCAGGAAATGCACCAAGTGCCCCAGACGTTTACAAGGGCGGGTTTGCCGAGAATGTCAGCCTTGGTCAGGGTCTTGTCGCCCTGCACGCTCGGCAGGGAAAACTCCGGGAACGGCTTGTTGATCATCGCCGACGGCAGCTCCGCCGGATCGAGGTACAGACCGCGATACAGAAACACCGCCACCAGCAGGAAAATCGCCAGTGGCACCAGCATCAACCAACGTCTCATGCAGCCGCTCCCGTCATGCCCAGTGCTTCACGCACTTTGGATTTCACCTTGACCCGATAACGTCGATCCAGCGCCGCCAGCAACCCGCCGAAACCGGTCAGCAAGCCACCGAACCAGATCCAACGCACGAACGGTTTGACATGCACACGTACAGCCCAGGCGCCGTTTTCCAGAGGTTCACCGAGGGCGACGTAGAGGTCACGGGTGAAGCCGGCGTCGATCCCGGCTTCAGTCATCACCGAGTTCTGCACGGTGTACAGACGTTTTTCCGGGTGCAGCACACTGATTTCCTTGCCATCACGGATCACCCGAATGGTGCCCTTGTCGGAAGTGAAGTTCGGCCCTTCGAAGTGCTTGGCGCCTTCGAACACAAACTGATAACCGGCCAGGGACATCGACTCGCCCGGCGCCAGACGCAGGTCACGTTCGGCACTGTTCTGGCTCGACAACACCACGCCCAGCGCGCAAACGGCGATGCCGAAGTGGGCGATCTGCATGCCCCAATAACTGCGAGTCAGGGTGGGCAGACCTTTGATCAGACCTTTGTGACGAGTCTTGTCGAAAATGTCACGCACACCGGCAAGCAACACCCACGCGGCGAGCAGGAAGGTCGCGATAACGGCCCAGTTGAAATCGCCGTAAGCGACACCGGCGACCACCGCCAGCGCGACGCTGCCCAGCAACACCGGGATCAGCATGCTTGCCAGCCATTTCACCGGGGTGTCTTTCCAACGGACGATCACGCCAACCGCCATCACCATCATCAACAACGCCATCAACGGAATGAACAACGCGTTGAAGTACGGCGGGCCGACTGACAGTTTGGCGCCGCTGATGGCATCAAGAATCAGCGGGTACAACGTGCCGAGCAGAATCATCGACGCCGCCACCACCAACACCAGGTTGTTGCCCAGCAGCAGGGTTTCCCGCGACCACAGGTTGAAGCCGACCTGGCTTTTCACCACTGGAGCGCGCAAGGCGAACAGCGTCAGCGAGCCGCCGACCACAAACAGCAGGAAGATCAGGATGAACACACCGCGCTCGGGATCAGAGGCAAATGCGTGTACCGAGGTCAACACGCCGGAACGTACAAGGAACGTACCGAGCAGGCTTAGCGAAAATGCGGCAATCGCCAGCAACACGGTCCAGCTCTTGAACACACCACGTTTTTCCGTGACCGCCAGCGAGTGAATCAGCGCCGTACCGACCAGCCAGGGCATGAACGAGGCGTTTTCCACCGGATCCCAGAACCACCAGCCGCCCCAGCCGAGTTCGTAGTAAGCCCACCACGAACCGAGCGTGATGCCGATGCCGAGGAAGGCCCAGGCGACGATGGTCCATGGCCGCGACCAACGCGCCCACGCGGCATCGAGACGCCCCCCCAGCAGTGCGGCGATGGCGAAGGCAAAGGCTACCGAGAAACCGACATACCCCATGTACAGCATCGGCGGATGGACGATCAGGCCAATGTCTTGCAGCAATGGATTGAGGTCGCGACCGTCCGCCGGAATTTGCGGCAGGATGCGCGAGAACGGGTTCGACGTCAGGATCAGAAACAGCAGGAAACCGGTGCTGATCATGCCCATCACCGCCAATACGCGGGCGAGCATGACTTGTGGCAACTGGCGGGAAAATACCGACACGGCGAAGGTCCAGCCGCCTAGGATCAGCGCCCACAACAGCAACGAACCTTCGTGGGCGCCCCACACGGCGCTGAATTTGTAGTACCACGGCAAGGCGCTGTTGGAGTTCATCGCGACGTAGGCCACGGAGAAGTCGTCGGTCATGAAGGCGTAGGTCAGGCAGCCGAAGGCAAACACCAGAAACGCGAACTGACCCCACGCCGCCGGTTGGGCCAGGCCCATCCACAAACGGTCGCCGCGCCAGGCACCGAACAGCGGCACCACGGCCTGCACCAGCGCAAAACACAGCGCCAGAATCATCGCCAGATGACCCAACTCAGGAATAAAAATCGCCGAAGTCATCGATCAACCCTCCTTCGCTTGAGTCGGCGCGGATTGACCGCTGTCTTTCAACGCTTTGGTTACTTCCGGCGGCATGTACTTCTCGTCGTGCTTGGCCAGCACTTCATCGGCGACGACCACGCCATCGGCGTTGATCTTGCCCAGGGCCACGATGCCCTGCCCTTCGCGGAACAGATCCGGGAGGATGCCGCGATAGGTGATGGTCACGGCTTTGTTGAAGTCGGTGACGACGAATTTGACGTCCAGCGAGTCCGGCGAACGTTGCAGCGAGCCCTTCTCGACCATGCCGCCGGCACGGATGCGCGTGTCCTGCGGTGCTTCGCCGTTGGCGATCTGGGTCGGGGTGTAAAACAGATTGATGTTCTGCTGCAGGGCGCTCAAGGCCAGGCCGACGGCAGCGCCGACCCCGACCAGAATGGCCAGAATGATGATCAGACGTTTTTTGCGCAGCGGATTCACTTGCCGTTCTCCCGGCGCAGACGACGCGCCTCTTGTTGCAGATAGTGCTTGCGGGCCGCGATGGGCTTCACCACGTTGTAGATCAGCACCGCCAGACAGATGCCATAGGCCGACCAGACATACAGGCCATGATGGCCCATGGCGAGGAAATCGCCGAATGAAGCAAAACTCATCGCGAGGCCTCCAGACTGTTCTGCACTTCTTCTTTGACCCAACTGGCGCGGGCTTCACGTTTGAGCACTTCAAGGCGCATGCGCAGCAACAGCACGGCGCCGAAGAAGCAGTAGAAACCCAGCACCGTCAGCAGCAGCGGCAGCCACATCTCGGCCGGCATCGCCGGTTTTTCGGTGAGGGTGAAGGTCGCGCCCTGGTGCAAGGTGTTCCACCACTCCACCGAGTATTTGATGATCGGGATGTTGATCACGCCGACGATGGCCAGCACCGCGCAGGCCTTGGCGGCGCTGTCGCGGTTGCTGATCGCATTGCCCAATGCGATCACGCCGAAATACAGGAACAGCAGAATCAGCATTGAAGTCAGCCGCGCATCCCAGACCCACCACGAGCCCCAGGTCGGCTTGCCCCAGATCGCCCCGGTCACCAGCGCCACGGCGGTCATCCACGCGCCGATCGGAGCGGCGCATTGCAGGGCGACGTCGGCCAGTTTCATCTTCCACACCAGCCCGACCACACCGCACACCGCCAGCATCACGTAGATCGACTGAGCGAGCATCGCGGCAGGTACGTGGATATAGATGATGCGAAAGCTGTTGCCTTGCTGATAGTCGGGCGGCGCGAAGGCCAAGCCCCAGACCACGCCGACGCCAATCAGCAGCAACGCTGCGATGCTCAGCCACGGCAGCAACTTGCTGCTGATGCCGTAAAACCACTTGGGCGAGCCGAGCTTGTGAAACCAGGTCCAGTTCATACTGTTTCCATCACGGGTGCTCTTCGCTATGAAGCGCTTGGGTCATGCCTTTCTTCAAAAAGAAGTGGTCAAAATTTGACCAGACCCCATTATTATTCGCCGACGCTGATCTTCAGGCCAGCGGCTATTGCAAAGGGTGTCAGGGTGATCGCCAGGGCGGTCAGGCTACCCAACCACAGTAGATACCCGGTCGCCGGCATGCCTTGCAAGGCCGCCTGCAAGGCGCCACTGCCGAGGATCAACACCGGGATGTACAACGGCAGAATCAGCAGCGCCAGCAACAGGCCGCCACGCTTCAAACCGACCGTCAGTGCCGCGCCCACCGCGCCGAGCAAGCTCAGCACCGGTGTACCCAGCAACAACGAAAGCAACAAAACCGGCAGGCACGCAGCAGGCAAACCCAGCATCAACGCCAGCAAGGGCGAGAGCAGAACCAGTGCCAGACCGGAGAAAAGCCAGTGTGCCAGCACCTTGGCCAAGACCAGAAGTGGTAGCGGGTGCGACGAAAGGACCCACTGTTCCAGGGAGCCGTCTTCGAAGTCACTGCGAAACAGCCCGTCCAGCGAGAGCAGGACCGACAAGAGCGCCGCCACCCAGACTAACCCCGGGGACAGGTTTTGCAACACTTGAGTTTCCGGGCCGACGGCCAGCGGGAACAAAGCGATGACGATGGCGAAGAAAATCAGCGGATTGGCCAGTTCCGCCGGGCGGCGAAACAGCAGTCGGGATTCGCGGGCAACCAGCAGGCCAAACACACTCATACAGCCCAGTTCCCCAGATCGATGTCGCGATAACCGGCCGGCATCCGGCTCAGTGTGTGGTGTGTGGTCAGTACAACGAGGCCTCCGCGCTCGCAGTGGCTAGCCAGATGCTCTTCGAGTTGCGCCACGCCCTGTTTGTCGAGGGCGGTGAAGGGTTCGTCGAGAATCCAAAGTGGAGGGCTGTCGAGATACAAACGCGCCAGCGCCACCCGGCGTTGTTGCCCGGCGGAAAGCGTGTGACAGGGAACATCTTCGAATCCGCGCAATCCTACGGCTGCCAGTGCTTGCCAGATCGACTCGCGTTCGGCGGGTTGATGCAGGGCGCAGAGCCAGGACAGATTTTCTTCCGGGGTCAGCAGATCCTTGATTCCGGCGGCGTGGCCGATCCACAACAGGTTGCGCGCCAGTTCGGCCGGCTGTTCGGTCAAGGGCTGGCCGTTGAGCAACACCTGGCCGCTGGTCGGCTGCATCAAACCGGACAACAACCGCAAAAGACTGGTTTTACCGCTGCCGTTGGGACCGCTGATCTGCACCATATCGCCACTGGCCAGCCTCAATTCGAGATTTTCGAAAAGCAGCCGCAGATCACGTTCACACGCGAGGGCAACAGTTTGCAGGACAGGACTGGTCAAGGGATCACGGGCCTTATACGGTTCAAGTCGGCTCTGGCACGGCCGTTAAAGAGATGCAGCATAGATGCATTGACGGCTCGTTCTAGAGAGCTGCGTCAAACAATTGCTATGTTTTTTGAACGAAGCGCAAGACGGGCGGCATTATACATGCCGTGCCTTACTCTCAAGAGTGCAATTTCCTCAGGTTGTGTCCGCGTATGACAGGCGAAATGAACATCCTCCCGCTCCCGCCAACCACCCCGGCGAATGCTCGCCCGCAAGTGGTCAGTGGCGAGCTGCTCAAGCTGATAACGCCGATTGAAGGGTTGATTGCCGCCGGTCAAAGCGCTAAGGCCGAGGTGTTGTCGCTCAAGCAAGCGGATCAGACCTTCCAGTTGTTGCTCAAGGTGACGCTGGACAGCGGCCGTCAGACCACCGTACAGGCCAGCAGCAACCTGCCATTGCCGCAAGGCACCAGTCTGGCGATCACTCAGCCGTCGGCGGGCAATCTGGCGATTACCGTGCAGCAGGCGATTGCCAGCAGCGTCGCCACCCTCACCCGCATCGATACCGCGCAATTGCCGGTCGGCACGTTGCTACAGGGCAAAGTGGTGACTTCGCAGGCGTTGCCGCAGGCACCGGGGCAAGCGACGGTTTTTCGTTCGATGGTCAGCCTGCTCAATACCGCGCTAAGCGGCAGTACGTTGACCGTCGACAGCCCGCAGCCGCTGCGCATCGGCACCTTGCTTTCGGCACGGGTTCAGGATTCACAAACCCTCAAATTCGTACCGCTGAGCAGTCGTCAGGAGCAATTGGCGGTGAGCCAGCAACTGGTCGCTCAGCAAAGCCGCCAAGGTTCGCTGGATGGATTGCTGAAGGTGCTGCAAAACCTGCCGCCAGCCACCGATCAGACGTCGGCGGATTTGCGCGCCGCCGTCAACAAATTGCTCGCGGGCCTGCCGGATGTGCAACAAATGAGCACGGCCAAAGGCGTTGCCTTGGCGCTGGCCAACAGCGGCGCTTTCCTCGAAGCGAAACTGCTGATTGGACAAACCCCGACGCTGGCTCCGGACATGAAAGCCGATCTGCTCAAGCTGATCGCGCAACTGACGCCGGGGCTGCCGAGCAGTACCAGTTTCAACGCTATCCTCGCCGCCAACACACTGGCGCAAGCGCTGCCGAGCTTCGTGCGCAACGCCCTCGGCACCCTCGGCCAAGTCAGCGCCAAACCGGTGCCCAGCGGCTTTCCGCTGCCCGACCGTTTGCTGCAAAGCCTGGAAGGCGAAGGTGATCTGGAGCAACTGCTGCGCCTGGCGGCCGCTGCGGTTTCGCGCCTGCAAAGCCATCAGTTGTCGAGTCTGGAACAGACCGGCGTCACCGACGACGGCCGCCTGCTCAGCACCTGGCAACTGGAAATCCCCATGCGTAACCTGCAGGACATCGTGCCGCTGCAGGTCAAGTTCCAGCGCGAAGAAGCGCCAGAGAAAGAACCGCAACCCAACGAACGCCGCGATGAGCGCGAACCCAGGCAACAACTGTGGCGCGTCGATCTGGCGTTCGACATGGAACCGCTCGGGCCAATGCAGATTCAGGCGCAGTTGATCAGTGGCAGCCTGTCGAGTCAGCTCTGGGCCGAACGCCCTTACACTGCTGACCTGATCGAAAACAATCTGTTCGCGCTACGCCAGCGCCTGCTGGATCGCGGCTTGAATGTCGGCGATCTCGACTGCCACCACGGCACCCCGCCGCAAGGCAACCAAACCCGTCTCGACCACCGCTGGGTTGATGAAACTGCATGAATGACGCCACAGCTCCACGCCAGGCCATCGCCCTCAAATACGACGGCAACCACGCCCCGACCCTCACCGCCAAGGGTGACGAGGAACTGGCCGAAGAGATCCTGCGCATTGCGCGCGATTGCGAAGTGCCGATTTATGAAAACGCTGAACTGGTGCGCTTGCTGGCGCGCATGGAACTGGGCGACAGCATTCCCGAAGAGCTGTATCGCACCATTGCCGAGATCATCGCGTTTGCGTGGCATCTGAAGGGAAAATTCCCCGAGGGGCAGGATCCGGAGGCGCCGATGGTCGAGAAGGATGTCACCGAACGAGGGGATGATTTTTAAGCCCCAAAAAGCAAAAGATCGCAGCTTCGGCAGCGCCTACATTGGAATGAATTTCCCTGTAGGCGCTGCCGAAGCTGCGATCTCTTGATCTTGCTTGCCGCTCGAAACTCGAAGCTTCTAGCTGCTTTTGTGCAACTTACGCATCAACTGCGCCTCAGCCTGGGTCAACCCACAGGACTGAGTCAGCTCATCAACACTCGCGCCCATACCCACCAGTTTCGCCGCCTGGGCGAACGATAGGCTGGAGGGGTCGCGCTGTTCCAACTGAACAATCTTGTCCGGCAAAGGACCGACTACCGCGCGCAACTCGTGCAGGGCTTCACCCATGCGCACGTTGCCGTTCTGGTAATCATCGACACGCTTGGCAAGCTCTTTGATGCGCTGATCACGCAGCGCATCGCCCTGAGCCTGTTGTGCCGCGATAACCTTTTGCGCCTTGATGTACGCCAGAAACATTGCCAGCGTGCCCGCCCAGAAAAGGAACAGGACAATGACCGCTACCTCAAGAATCAATCAGATGCTCTCCAGTTCCGACCATTCTTCTTCGCTCATCATCTTGTCCAGCTCGACCAGGATCAGCAACTCGTTGTTCTTGTTGCACACGCCCTGGATGAACTTGGCCGATTCTTCGTTACCGACGTTCGGTGCAGTTTCGATTTCCGACTGACGCAGGTAAACCACTTCGGCCACGCTGTCGACCATGATGCCAACCACTTGCTTGTCGGCTTCGATGATGACGATACGGGTGTTGTCGCTGATCTCGCCGGTGCTCAGGCCGAAGCGCTGGCGGGTGTCGATCACGGTGACCACGTTACCGCGCAGGTTGATGATGCCCAGTACGTAGCTTGGCGCACCCGGCACCGGAGCGATCTCGGTGTAGCGCAGCACTTCCTGAACGCGCATCACGTTGATACCGTAGGTTTCGTTGTCCAGTTTGAAGGTCACCCATTGCAGGATCGGATCTTCAGAACCTTTTGCATTCGTCGCCTGACTACTCATACCCTGACCCCTCGAAAAAACCGCACTGGGCGGTGTGTGTTCTGTGTGGTGGCATTCAACAATGCCATCGCCTACTTGTTATGTCGGCTGCTATGTCGGTTTATGTAGCGGCTTGTTGCCGCCCAATTGCTTTGCTCCGCCGCTGGCGATCAATTCGGCCAGCGCGGAAACGTCAAGCAATGCACACATGTGCTCAATCACCGTGCCGGCGAGCCATGGCCGCTGACCCCGGTGACTTCTCCATTTGATTTCATTCGGATCCAAACGCAACGAGCGACTGACCTGATGCACCGCCAGGCCCCACTCGTAACCTTGTACCGAAATCACGTACTGCAAGCCCTGACGGAAATCATCGCGATAGCGATCCGGCATGACCCACCGCGCGGTATCGAGAACTTTCAGGTTTCCAGCCTGACTCGGCAGGATCCCGAGAAACCATTCTGGCTGACCGAACAGCGGCGTCAGCTCGTGACCGGCCAGCGAATAGATCGAACCGAGGCACACCAGCGGCACCGCCAGCGTCAATCCGGCAACGTCGAACAGCAAACATTCGAAAGCTTCCGATGCCCACGCTGGACGGCCGTCGGTTTCCACCGGTGGCGGTGTGTTGCTCGGCGGCAGATGCACTTCAACCAGTGGCGGCACCAGCGTCTGTTCGACGGGTGCGGGGACGACCGGTGCAGGCTCGATCACTGCCGGTTCTGGCGCGGTCTTGAGCAATTGGGTTTGCAGCAGCGGTGCCAACGTCGAAACCGATGCGCGAACCGGTTCGGCCTCTTCGATCAACGCCACTGGCGCCTTGGCGACGGGTGCAACGGCACGCACGGCAACAGGCGCAACAGCTTTTTGCGCATCACGCGCCTGTTCTTCCAGTACCGCCGCCTGAAATTCATCCAGCGCTTCAGCGCTTTCAATCACCTCAGGCTGCGCCGCCACCTGCGCCGGCAATTCGTCGGGAATGTCCTCCAACAAACTGTCCAGATAAGACTGCAAAGCCAACTGCGGCTTGGACGTCAACTTCACCGGCCGATTCATGCTCAGGCCACCTGCGGAACAAGTTGTTGCGCCAGCAGATGCTTGAGCAACGCGCGGTAGGCCAGCACGCCACGGCTCTTGCCGTCGAATTGCGAAGGCGTGACACCGGCACGGCTGGCATCGCGCAGACGAGTATCGACCGGGATGTAACCCTGCCAGATCTCGTCCGGAAATTTGTCGCGCAGCACGCGCAAGGTGCCCAGCGACGCCTGGGTGCGGCGGTCAAACAGGGTCGGCACGATGCTGAACGGCAGCGCCTGTTTGCGCGAGCGGTTGATCATCGCCAGGGTGTTGACCATGCGTTCCAGGCCTTTGACCGCCAGATGCTCGGTCTGCACCGGAATCACCAGTTGCTGGCTCGCCGCGAGGGCGTTGACCATCAGCACGCCGAGCAACGGTGGGCTGTCGATCACGGCGTAATCGAAATCCTGCCACAACTGCGCCAGACTCTTGGCGATCACCAGCCCCAGACCACTCTGCCCCGGCGACTGACGCTCAAGGGTCGCGAGTGCGGTGCTGGATGGCAACAGGGAAATACGTTCGTCGCTGGTCGACAGCAGCAACTGCCCCGGCAGGCCTTGCGGCACGGTGCCCTTGTGCAGAAACAGGTCGTAGTTGCTGTGTTCCAGACTGTCGGGGTCATAGCCGAAATAGCTGGTCATCGAGCCGTGCGGGTCGAGATCGACCACAACCACGCGCTTGCCCGCCTCGGCCAGCAATCCGGCTAAAGCGATGGAAGATGTGGTTTTACCAACACCACCCTTTTGATTGGCGACTGCCCAGACTCTCATTCGGTTCGTTCCTCCCGGCCGATATGCTCGGCCGAGACATAGCTCAGCGTGTTAATGCGGGTGACGGAGAATTGACGGCACTCTCGCGTCCCGGCGTCTTGACCGGGGTCGGTGCAGTTTGTGTGCCAGCACGCTTCAGTGCGGCATCGGGCTTGGCGTTGGCCGTTCCGGTACCTGTAAGACTGCGGCGCACATCGAGATTTCGCGACACCACCAGCACCACACGACGGTTTTTCGCTCGGCCTTCGGCCGTGGCGTTGTTGGCTACCGGCTGGAATTCGCCGTAACCCACCGACGCCAGGCGACCGGGATTCACGCCCTGCATCGCCAACATACGCACGATGCTCGCCGAGCGCGCCGAAGACAGCTCCCAGTTGGTTGGGTACTGCGCAGTGCGAATCGGCTGGTCGTCAGTAAAACCTTCGACGTGGATCGGGTTGTCGAACGGTTTGAGGATCGCCGCGACCTTGTCGATGATGTTGAAGGCGATGTCACTCGGCATGGCGTCGCCGCTGCCGAACAACAGGCTGGAATTGAGTTCGATCTCGACCCACAACTCGTTACCGCGCACGGTCATCTGGTTGGAGGCGATCAAGTCGCCGAAAGCGGCGCTGATGTCATCGGCGATGCTTTTCAGCGGATCACTGGCACCGGCGATACCGGCGTCGACCTGATCGGCATCCTTGACCAACGGCTTGGCCGTGGTCACGGTCTTGGGTCGTTCGTCGCCAATCGGAATCGGCTTGAGCGAGCGGTCGGAGTCAGTGAAGACGCCGATCAGCGCTTCGGAAATGACCTTGTACTTGCCTTCATTGATCGACGAGATCGAGTACATCACCACGAAGAACGCGAACAGCAAGGTGATGAAGTCCGCGTAGGACACGAGCCAGCGCTCGTGGTTGACGTGTTCTTCCTGGTGGCGACGACGAGCCATGAGGTCAGTCCCTTAATCCATGAAGCCTTGCAGCTTCAACTCAATGGAGCGAGGGTTTTCACCTTCGGCGATCGACAGGATCCCTTCCAACAACATTTCGCGATAACGCGACTGCCGCAACGCGATTGACTTCAGTTTGGCCGCCACCGGCAGCAGGATCAGGTTGGCGCTGGCCACAC
Source organism: Pseudomonas baetica (assembly GCF_019733355.1). Classification (GTDB taxonomy): domain Bacteria; phylum Pseudomonadota; class Gammaproteobacteria; order Pseudomonadales; family Pseudomonadaceae; genus Aquipseudomonas; species Aquipseudomonas baetica_A. Next base: position 36,583 of record NZ_JAIHLQ010000018.1, read on the forward strand.
CATAAATGGTGGCGACAAAAGCCACGGCGATGCCGCTACCCAATTGCGTCGGATCGGCAAGGTTGCCCATGACGTGAATCAGGCCCATCACCGCGCCGATGATGCCGATGGTCGGCGCGTAGCCGCCCATGCTTTCAAAGACTTTGGCCGCTTCGATATCGCGCGCTTCCTGGGTGTAGAAATCCACTTCAAGAATGCTGCGGATCGCTTCCGGCTCGGCACCGTCGACCAGCAGTTGCAGACCTTTGCGCGAGTAGCTGTCGGGTTCGGCGTCGGCCACGCCCTCCAGCCCCAGCAAGCCTTCCTTGCGGGCGGTGAGGCTCCAGTTGACCACGCGATCAATGCCGCCCGCCAGGTCGACTCGCGGCGGAAAGAAGATCCAGGCGAGGATCTGCATCGCGCGTTTGAACGCGCTCATCGGTGATTGCAGCAGCGCAGCACCGATGGTGCCGCCCAGTACGATCAGTGCCGCCGGGCCGTTGGCCAGCGCACCGAGGTGACCACCTTCAAGGTAGTTACCGCCGATGATGGCGACGAACGCCATGATGATCCCGATAAGGCTTAGAACATCCATCAGATACACGCCTCGACGATGTGCTTGCCGATATCGTCCAGACCGTACACCGCGTCAGCGAGATCGGCTTTGACGATGGCCATCGGCATGCCGTAGATCACGCAACTGGCTTCGTCTTGCGCCCACACCGAACTGCCGCCCTGCTTGAGCAGACGCGCGCCCTCACGGCCGTCGGCGCCCATGCCGGTCAGCACCACCGCCAGAACTTTGTCACCGTAGGATTTCGCGGCAGAACCGAAGGTAATGTCCACGCACGGCTTGTAGTTCAGGCGCTCGTCGCCCGGGAGGATTTTCACCGCGCCACGGCCGTCGATCATCATTTGCTTGCCACCCGGCGCCAGCAGCGCGAGGCCCGGACGCAGGATGTCGCCATCCTCGGCTTCCTTGACGCTGATGCGGCAAAGCTTGTCGAGTCGCTCGGCGAACGCCTTGGTGAACGCCGCCGGCATGTGCTGGATCAAGACGATCGGTGCCGGGAAGTTGGTCGGCAATTGCGTCAAGACGCGTTGCAGGGCAACCGGGCCGCCAGTCGACGTACCGATGGCAACCAGTTTGTAGGCCTTGCGTTTCGGCGCGGACGACGATGCGCTGGCAGCCGAAGTGCGGGTGGGCGCCGGAGCAGGTGCCGGACGAGCCGGAGCGCTGCTGTGGCTGCTGAAGCTCGACGCCGCTGGCGTGGGTGTCGCCGCAGGCGCAGCCACCGGAGCCGGTGCGCTATAGCCACTGAAACGACGATTACTGCGCGAGATGCTGTGCACCTTCTCGCACAGCAGTTGCTTGACCTTCTCCGGATTGCGGGAGATGTCTTCGAAATTCTTCGGCAGGAAATCCACCGCGCCGGCATCCAGCGCATCCAGGGTGACCCGGGCGCCTTCGTGTGTCAGCGAGGAGAACATCAAGACCGGGGTCGGACAGCGCTGCATGATATGCCGCACAGCCGTGATGCCATCCATCATCGGCATCTCGTAGTCCATGGTGATCACGTCTGGCTTGAGGGCCAGGGCCTGATCGATCGCCTCTTTACCGTTGGTTGCCGTGCCGACAACCTGGATGCTCGGATCCGCAGAAAGAATTTCCGAGACGCGGCGGCGGAAAAAACCCGAATCGTCCACCACCAGGACTTTGACTGCCATAAACACTCCATTAGGTGCAGCGGGACGTTATCGCCCCGCTGCCCCGGATTCAAATACGCCGTGCGGCGTAACGCTTGAGCATGCTTGGAACATCGAGAATCAGTGCAATGCGGCCGTCACCGGTGATGGTGGCGCCGGACATGCCCGGAGTGCCCTGCAGCATTTTGCCCAATGGCTTGATGACCACTTCTTCCTGGCCGACCAGTTGATCGACGACGAAGCCGATCCGCTGAGTGCCCACCGAAAGGATCACCACATGGCCTTCGCGCTGCTCTTCGTGAGCGGCGGAGCTGACCAGCCAGCGCTTGAGGTAGAACAATGGCAGCGCCTTGTCCCGCACGATCACCACTTCCTGGCCGTCCACGACGTTGGTGGTCGACAGGTCGAGGTGGAAGATTTCGTTGACGTTGACCAACGGGAAAGCGAACGCCTGATTGCCGAGCATCACCATCAAGGTCGGCATGATCGCAAGCGTCAGCGGTACCTTGATGACAATCTTCGAGCCCTGGCCCTTGGTCGAGTAGATGTTGATCGAACCGTTGAGCTGGGAAATCTTGGTCTTCACCACGTCCATGCCGACACCGCGGCCGGACACGTCGGAGATCTCGGTCTTGGTCGAGAAGCCCGGGGCGAAGATCAGGTTGTAGCACTCGCTATCGCTCAGGCGATCGGCCGCGTCCTTGTCCATCACACCGCGTTTTACCGCGATGGCGCGCAGAACGTTCGGGTCCATGCCTTTGCCGTCATCGGAGATCGACAGAAGAATGTGATCGCCTTCCTGCTCGGCCGCCAGAACGACTTTGCCGCCCCGCGCCTTGCCTGAATCTTCACGCTCTTCCGGCGATTCGATACCGTGGTCGACAGCGTTGCGCACCAAGTGGACCAGCGGGTCGGCCAGGGCCTCGACAAGGTTTTTGTCGAGGTCGGTTTCTTCGCCGACCAGTTCCAGGTTGATCTCTTTCTTGAGCTGACGCGCCAGGTCTCGAACCAGGCGTGGGAAGCGCCCGAAGACCTTCTTGATCGGCTGCATCCGGGTTTTCATCACCGCAGTCTGCAAGTCAGCCGTCACCACGTCGAGGTTCGACACGGCTTTGGACATGGCTTCGTCACCACTGTTCAGACCCAGGCGCACCAGACGGTTACGCACCAGCACCAGTTCGCCGACCATGTTCATGATTTCGTCGAGACGCGCGGTGTCGACCCGCACGGTAGTCTCGGCTTCGCTCGCCGGTTTTTCCGGTGGCGGTGCCGCTGGAGCGCGTGCAGGCGCCGGCGCAGCAGCAGCAGCCGGTTTTGGCGTTTCGGCTTTCGGCTCGGGCTTGGCGGCAGGCTTCGGCGCAGCAGCGGCAGCCGGCGCTTTAGCGGCTGGTGTCGCAACGGCAGAAGTACTGCCCGCCGCGGCGGTGCCGACTTCAGTGAACTTGCCTTTGCCGTGCAATTCGTCGAGCAGCGATTCGAATTCGTGATCGCTGATCAGATCGCTGCCGGCTGCGGCGGCCGCCGGTGCGGCTGGCGCAGCAGGTGCCGAGGCGATCGCCGATTCCAGCGCATCAACGGCGAAATTGCCTTTGCCGTGCAACTGATCGAGCAACGCTTCGAATTCGTCATCGGTGATGTCCGAACTGTCGCCCGCCGCCGGTGCTGCCGGAGCAGCCGCCGCCGGTGCTACAGCGTCAGCCGCGAACTGACCTTTACCGTGCAACTGATCGAGCAATGACTCGAACTCGGCATCAGTAATTTCATCGCCGGCGGCCGCATCGACAGTTGGCGCAGGCGCCGCAGCCGCCGGGGCTTCGGCTTCAGCCTTGACGGCATTCAGCGAGTCCAGCAACTGTTCAAATTCGTTATCGGTGATGTCGCCCGAATCGCCTTCGACGACCAGTTCTTCGATCATCTCGGCCACGGGAGATGCCGGGGCTTCGTCCGCCGTTTGCGGCTCGGCCAGACGTGCCAGGGCGGCCAGCAGTTGCGGAGTGGCCGCCGTGATCGGCGCACGTTCGCGGACTTCGCTGAACATGCTGTTCACCGCGTCCAGTGCTTCGAGGACAACGTCCATCAGTTCTGCATCAACGCGCCGCTCACCCTTACGCAGGATGTCGAACACGTTTTCGGCGATGTGACAGCACTCCACCAGCTCATTGAGCTGAAGGAAGCCGGCGCCCCCTTTTACAGTGTGGAAACCGCGAAAAATTGCATTGAGCAGATCTGCATCATCCGGGCGGCTTTCCAGCTCGACCAGTTGTTCGGACAGTTGCTCAAGAATCTCGCCGGCCTCAACCAGGAAATCCTGAAGGATCTCTTCATCGGCGCCGAAGCTCATTAATGGGGTGCTCCTACAGGTCTAAAAACCCAAAAAACCTAAAATTCCAAAACTCTAGAATCCAAGGCTGGATAACAAATCGTCCACATCGTCCTGACCGGACACAACGTCTTCTCGTTTATCGGCATGAATCTGCGGACCTTCACCCTGCGAGAGATGTTTTTGTGGATCTTTTTCTGCAAGCATCGCCTCACGGTCGTGTTCGATGCCCGCAAAGCGGTCCACCTGACTGGCCATGAGCACGAGTTTGAGCAAATTGCTTTCGACTTCGGTCACCAGTTGCGTCACACGCTTGATCACCTGACCGGTCAGGTCCTGGTAATCCTGAGCCAGCAGGATGTCGTTCAGATTGCCCGACACCGCACGGTTGTCCGTGCTGCTGCGCGACAGAAAACCGTCGACCCGGCGCGCCAGTTCGCGGAACTCTTCAGCGCCGACCTCGCGACGCATGAAGCGACCCCAATCGGCACTCAAGGCCTGGGCTTCGTCAGCCAGGCCATTGACTAGCGGCGTGGCGCTTTCCACCAGATCCATGGTGCGGTTGGCCGCGGCTTCTGTCAGCTTGACCACATAGCCCAGGCGTTCGGTGGCGTCGGTGATTTGCGACACTTCCTCAGCCTGCGGCATGTGCGGATCGATCTGAAAGTTGACAATCGCACTGTGCAGTTCGCGCGTGAGTTTGCCCACTTCCTGATACAGGCCGCGGTCACGGGTCTGATTGAGCTCATGGATCAGTTGCACAGCGTCGCCGAACCTGCCTTTTTCAAGGCTCTCGACCAGTTCGACCGCGTGTTTTTTCAGGGTCGACTCGAAATCGCCCTGTGAAGATTCGTTATGCTCCATAGCTCCCCCGCGCGTTCATCAGCCGATGCGTTCGAAAATCTTCTCGATTTTTTCTTTCAACGCCTGGGCCGTGAAAGGTTTGACCACGTAGCCGTTAACACCGGCCTGGGCCGCTTCGATGATCTGTTCGCGCTTGGCTTCAGCGGTCACCATCAACACCGGCAGGTGCTTGAGTTTTTCATCGGCACGCACGTGGCGCAGCAGGTCGATACCGGTCATGCCCGGCATGTTCCAGTCCGTTACCAGAAAGTCGATGTTTCCGCTGTTGAGCACCGGAATGGCGGTAATGCCATCGTCGGCCTCGACGGTGTTGGTGAACCCCAGATCACGCAGCAGGTTCTTGATGATCCGCCGCATCGTTGAGAAGTCATCAACGATGAGGATTTTCATGTTTTTGTCCAATTCGACCTCCAAGCAGTCTTAAACGCGCCCAGCACCTGGACGCGCCATTTCAATCATTCCGGCGTAGCACTCGAAGACTGTCTGGAACACAACGGAGCAAGACCGGTGCCGCTCATCACCGCACCGGCCTCGTTCGCAGTGTCCCCACACTGCCTTCAGCGCGCTCGCCACTCCCCCAAACGCCCCCGCAAACGGGCCGCGCACTGGCTGTGTAACTGGCTGACCCGCGATTCACTGACGCCAAGGACTTCACCGATCTCCTTGAGGTTCAGCTCTTCGTCGTAGTACAGCGCCAACACCAGTCGCTCACGCTCCGGCAAATTGGCAATCGCGTCCGCCAACGCCGCCTGGAAGCGTTCATCTTCCAGATCGCGTGACGGCTCAAGATGAGCACTGGCGCCATCCTCGTGCAGCCCTTCGTGTTCGCCGTCCTGCAACAGGTCGTCGAAACTGAACAAGCGACTGCCCAGGGTGTCATTCAAAATCCCGTAGTAATCGTCGAGACTCAATTGGAGTTCGGCCGCAACCTCGTGATCTTTAGCATCACGGCCGGTTTTAGCTTCAATTGCGCGAATCGCGTCGCTGACCATACGGGTGTTGCGGTGAACCGAGCGTGGCGCCCAGTCCCCTTTGCGCACTTCGTCGAGCATCGCGCCGCGGATTCGAATGCCCGCGTACGTTTCGAAACTGGCGCCTTTGCTGGCGTCGTATTTGGTCGAGACTTCAAGCAGACCGATCATTCCGGCCTGGATCAGGTCCTCGACCTGCACACTGGCCGGCAGGCGTGCCAGCAAGTGGTAGGCAATGCGTTTGACCAGTGGTGCGTAACGCTCGATCAATTCGTACTGTGCGTCACGTGCCGATTTCTTGTAGTAGTTCATACCGCTGGCTGTCATATCACGGGCCCTGCTGTTTGCTGCACGAGGCGCTCGACGAAAAACTCAAGGTGCCCACGCGGGTTGGCAGGCAGCGGCCAAGTATCGACCTTCTGCGCGATTGCCTTGAACGCCAGTGCGCACTTGGAACGCGGAAAGGCTTCATAGACTGCACGCTGCTTCTGCACGGCCTTGCGCACGCTTTCGTCGTAGGGCACGGCGCCGACGTATTGTAGGGCCACGTCAAGGAAGCGATCCGTGACTTTGGTCAACTTGGCGAACAGGTTACGGCCCTCTTGCGGGCTCTGGGCCATGTTGGCCAGGACGCGGAAGCGGTTCATGCCGTAATCACGGTTCAACAATTTGATCAGTGCGTAGGCGTCGGTGATCGAAGTCGGCTCGTCGCAAACCACCAGCAACACTTCCTGCGCCGCGCGCACGAAACTGACTACCGAGTCACCAATGCCCGCAGCGGTGTCTATCACCAATACGTCGAGATTGTCGCCGATGTCGCTGAAGGCCTGAATCAGACCGGCATGTTGCGCCGGGCTCAGGTGAACCATGCTCTGAGTGCCGGACGCCGCCGGCACAATGCGAATTCCGCCCGGGCCTTGCAACAGCACGTCGCGCAGTTCGCAGCGGCCTTCGATCACATCGGCCAGCGTGCGTTTGGGGGTCAGCCCCAGCAGAACGTCGACGTTCGCCAGTCCCAGATCGGCGTCCAGCAGCATGACCCGACGGCCAAGCTCTGCCAGCGCCAGCGACAAGTTCACTGACACGTTAGTTTTCCCGACGCCACCTTTGCCGCCGGTCACCGCGATCACCTGTACGGGATGCATGCTGCCCATGTTATTTCTTTACCTTGTCTTGCATAGACGGAGGCCACATTACTGGCTGCGCGTTCACAACCTGAACAATGCATGGCAGACCATCGATGTAGGTACAAAAACTGTTCATGAATACCTCAGCCTACCTGCTTGGTCGGGCTGTGATAGATATCAGCGAACATGTCAGCCATGGCTTCTTCGCTGGGTTCTTCCTGCATTTGCACGCTGACGGCGCGGCTGACCAGTTGATGACGGCGCGGCAGATGCAGATCATCCGGAATCCGTGGGCCATCGGTCAGGTACGCGACCGGCAATTCATGACTGATCGCCAGGCTCAACACTTCGCCAAGGCTGGCCGTTTCATCCAGTTTAGTCAGGATGCACCCGGCAAGCCCGCAACGCTTGTAACTATGATAAGCGGCGGTTAGAACCTGTTTCTGGCTGGTGGTTGCCAAGACCAGATAATTTTTTGAACGGATGCCTCGCCCGGCCAGACTTTCGAGCTGCATGCGCAGTGCCGGATCGCTGGCTTGCAGGCCCGCAGTATCGATCAGCACCACGCGCTTGCGCAGCAATGGATCCAGCGCCTGCACCAGCGACTGACCCGGGTCGACGTGCGTCACCGGCACGTTGAGGATCCGGCCCAAGGTCTTCAATTGTTCCTGAGCGCCGATGCGGAAACTGTCCATGCTCACCAGCGCAACGTTTTGCGCGCCGTACTTAAGCACATAACGGGCAGCGAGCTTCGCCAGCGTGGTGGTCTTGCCCATACCTGCCGGACCGACCATGGCGATCACCCCGCCTTCTTCCAGCGGCTCGACTTCCGGTACGGCAATCATCCGTGCCAGGTGCGCCAGCAGCATGCGCCAGGCCTGACGAGGTTCTTCGATATCGGTGATCATCGCCAGCAGGTCGCGCGACAACGGACCGGAAAGACCGATACGTTGCAGGCGACGATACAGGTTGGCTTGCGCCGGACGATTGCCTTGCAACTGATTCCAGGCCAGCGTGCCAAGCTGAACTTCCATCAGTTCGCGCAGGCTGTTCAATTCAAAACGCATCGAATCCAGTGCACGCGGATCGACACCGCCAGACGATTGCGCAGGTGCGGGTGCCGGACGCGCCGGGGCCGCATATGTCGGCTCGCTCAACGGTTCGGCAGCAGTCAGCGGCAAGCCGGCCGTCAATGGCAGCCCGGCGAACAACTGGCGATTGGTGTTGCCATCGGCTTCGCCGCGCATGCTCAACTCGGCCTGGGCAGTGACGATGCGCGACTGGGTCTTGCGCAGCTCATCTTCGAGTTCAATGTTCGGAACCCGCGGCGCCAGCGCCGACAATTTGTAATCCAGCGCCGCCGTCAGCTCGACGCCACCAGCAATGCGGCGGTTGCCAATGATGGCGGCTTCAGCGCCCAGCTCATCACGAACCAGCTTCATGGCCTGACGCATATCGGCGGCGAAAAAACGCTTAACTTGCATAAACCACTACCTCAGCCGTTGGGCCCTACTGTCGCAACGATCGTCACTTGCTTGTTGTCCGGAATTTCCTGGTAGGCCAGCACATGCAGCCCTGGGACGGCGAGGCGACCAAAACGCGAGAGCATCGCGCGGATCGGACCTGCTACCAACAGAATCACCGGTTGACCTTGCATTTCCTGGCGCTGCGCCGCTTCGATGAGCGAACGCTGCAGCTTCTCGGCCATGCTTGGTTCCAGCAGAACGCCCTCTTCCGAGCCTTGTCCTGCCTTCTGCAGACTATTGAGCAATATTTGTTCCAACCTTGGTTCCAAGGTGATCACAGGCAGCTCGGACTCAGTGCCTACAATGCTTTGGACGATGGCGCGCGATACGCCGACCCGCACAGCGGCCACCAACGCGGCGGTATCTTGACTCTTCGCGGCGTTGTTGGCGATAGCTTCGGCAATGCTGCGGATGTCGCGCACCGGTACGTGTTCGGCCAACAGCGCCTGCAATACTTTGAGCAGTTGCGACAGCGAAACCACACCCGGCACCAACTCTTCAGCCAGTTTCGGCGAACTTTTGGCCAGCAACTGCATGAGTTGCTGCACTTCTTCGTGGCCGATCAGCTCGCTGGAATGCTTGTACAGAATCTGGTTCAGGTGAGTGGCGACCACGGTGCTCGCATCGACCACGGTGTAACCCAGCGATTGCGCCTGCGCCCGCTGGCTGATTTCGATCCACACCGCTTCCAGTCCGAAAGCCGGATCTTTGGCGTTGATACCGTTGAGCGCGCCGTAGACCTGCCCCGGATTGATCGCCAACTCGCGATCCGGATAGATCTCCGCTTCGGCGAGGATCACACCCATCAGCGTGAGGCGATAGGCGCTCGGCGCCAGATCGAGGTTGTCGCGGATATGCACGGTCGGCATCAGGAAGCCCAGATCTTGCGAGAGCTTCTTGCGCACACCCTTGATCCGCGCCAGCAATTGTCCACCCTGATTGCGATCCACCAGCGGGATCAGGCGATAGCCCACTTCCAGGCCGATCATGTCGATCGGTGTCACGTCATCCCAACCCAACTCTTTGGTTTCCATGGCGCGGGCCGGCGATGGCAGCAACTCTTGCTGACGCTTGACCTCTTGCAGCGCTTGAACCTTGGCGACATTTTGTTTTTTCCAGAACAGATAGGCGCCACCGGCGGCCAGCGCAGCCATGCTCAGGAACGAGAAGTGCGGCATGCCCGGCACCAGACCCATGACCGCCATCAGGCCCGCTGCAACCGCCAGCGCTTTGGGCGAGGCGAACATCTGACGGCTGATCTGTTTGCCCATGTCTTCCGAACCGGAAGCACGCGTCACCATGATCGCTGCCGCTGTCGATAACAACAGTGATGGCAATTGCGCCACCAAACCGTCACCGATGGTCAACAAGGCGTAAACCTTGCCCGCTTCGGCGAAACTCATGTGGTGCTGGAAGATACCGACGGCCACGCCGCCAATGAGGTTGATGAACAGAATCAGCAGACCGGCGATGGCGTCACCACGCACGAACTTGCTCGCACCGTCCATCGAACCGTAGAACTCGGCCTCCTGGGCGACTTCCGAACGGCGGGCCTTGGCCTGGTTCTGGTCGATCAGACCGGCGTTGAGGTCGGCGTCGATCGCCATTTGCTTGCCAGGCATCGCATCGAGGGTGAAGCGTGCGCTCACCTCGGAAATCCGCCCGGCGCCTTTAGTGACCACGACGAAGTTGATGATCATCAGGATCGCGAACACCACGATACCCACCACATAGTTACCGCCGATCACCACTTCACCGAAGGCCTGGATCACCTTACCGGCAGCCGCGTGGCCGTCCTGACCGTTGAGCATCACCACCCGCGTCGACGCCACGTTCAGCGCCAGCCGCAGCAAGGTCGCGACCAGCAGAATCGTCGGGAACACCGCGAAATCCAGCGGCCGCAGGGCGTAAACGCAAACCAGCAGGACGACGATTGACAGGGCTATGTTGAAGGTGAAAAACACGTCCAGCAGGAACGGCGGCACCGGCAACATCATCATGGCCAGCATGACCAGCAGCAACAGCGGCACGCCCAGATTGCCTCGACTGAGATCGGCAACGTTCGAGCGAGCACTGTTGAGTAACTGAGAGCGATCCACCGGTTTTCCTCGTTCCTTTAAAGCAAACTTTTGACGCCCAGAGCGGGCTCACGGCGGCTACTGCAAGAAGCCTTCCAACTTTCACCAATGATTGAAACAGACGGGTTTTAACCGTGAGTTCTCTGCTGACCGAAGCAGCCCTTGCGCGAGCAAGCCCACAGTTGTTTTGCGTTGCGTCAGTTTTATCGAGACAGGCCGATCCGGCAGACAGATGAAACCTGGTAAAAACGAAGATCCAAAAGTGGGAGCGGGCTTGCTCGCGAAGGCGGCCTCACAGCCAACACATGTCTTCAGGCATAAAAAACCGCTGCCCCGGTCAATCGTGATGGCGGTTTTTTCGTTTCATCACAGCAAAGTCAGGAGTCGCGGTGTAAATCCGGCGGCATCGTACAATCAACCTTGAGCGGATCCGGGCGCCTGCCCATGCCTGCGCGGTCTTGGCGAGTCTGGTAGACGTAGGCAAGTACCTGACGCCTCAGGGACAGACCAGGTTTTCACCCGAACAATCGCCCGATTAGCAGGTAAATCCAAACGTCGCAGCTTTCGGCAGCGCCTACAGGGATCAATGCACTGCGCGTGAGTGACCGTCCGTCGCCACCTGTCAGATCTGACAGGTGCGTAATTAATCGTTTAGGCTCTGATAGCTCCAGCCCGTTCCCACTGCGCAGGAGCTTCGCTCATGACCACCTCAACGCCACCCGATAACACCGTCCTCGCGCTCGACCCACCCAAGGTAAACGGTGAAACCTACCCGGTCGAGGGTGCACAAATTGGTTTGTCGCTGGCGGCTTATGACCTAGTCAACGACGGTGAAGGTGCTGTGGTTCTTGTGGATCCCCCGCTTGTTGGCACCGTGGATCCCGGTGATGTACTGGAGTTGTGGCTCGAAAATGAGTCCGCCGTTCTGGACAGCGAGACCGTTACCGATCCCAATGCTCGAATGACTGTGCGCATCCCCAAAAACCGGCTGCTTCCACATCGTATTAACAACGTGTATTACACCTTCAGGCGCGGCAGCAACAATTTAGGCACCTCCGAGCCAATGCTCACCGTTCTCTACAACAAGATTCGCCCCGGCCTGAAGGATCGTCTGACCGAGCCCGATGGAGGTCACTCCGAACTCAAATTGCTGCTGCCCGACGCCATCAAAAACGGCGTCAGCCCGGACTTTGTCAGCGCCGAGGTGTGCGTGGCTTACCCTTATTGCCGGGCCTACGACGAGATCACCCTCAAATGCAACGGCGAAATCCTGCGTGTCGTTGTGGGCAAGGACCAGGCGCCCCAACCGCCCGATCACGGCTCTGAAACGCCCATCACCATTTGCTTCACCGTGGATCGCACCTACCTGGATAAAGCGAAACGCGAGGATCAGAAACTGCACTTTTCCTACACCGTCACCGACCAGATCGGCAACGGCCCGGACACCGATGCGCCGTGGTCACCACTACAGACCGTCGATGAGGATCTGGACGGCAAACGTTTGCCGATGCCGATTCTGCTGGAGCGCAAAGAGGACTATCCCGGTGATGACGCGAGCATCATCGATCTGGAAAAACTGGCGGGTAATCCGTTGCTGCTGGTTGTGATGACCAAAGACAACCGCTTTATGGCGGGCGACGAAATTATGGCGACCTATACCACTACAGGGCAAACCGACCCCGTGGTAGTCACCGGAAAAGTCGAAGAGGATCCCTTCCTTGGGAAACTGCCCTGCTTCCTTGAAGTGCCCAATGACAAGGTCTTCGCTGGCAGCAAGGTGACTGCGACTTATGTATTGCACAGGCCCAATGTGGGTCTGGTGGGGAGTTCCAACACAGCTACCGCAACAGTGACGGGGACAACACCGGTAGATCTAGAGCCGCCAACACTGCTGGCACCGGCGACCAACCCAGTTGATGTGTTGGCCTACGAAGAAGGCGTCACTGTGCGCGTCGAACACCTCTCGGCCTTTGCGGGTGACCAGGCTCAACTGCTGGAAGTTAACCCCCTACCCGACGCCAAACCCTTTCCGCTACTGACGTTCAACCAGAACAAACGCGCCAACTTTAAACTTGATCCAGCGTTTCTGGTGGCACGGCGCGGAACAACCATCAAATTGCGTTGGGAACTGATTCGTGGTGAAAAACCCGAAGGCGAGTCCCCGGATCTGGTACTGACTATCCAGCCTATCGCCGAGGATGATCCGCGGTTACCGACACCGAACATTGGGGGGGAAACGGGTGAGATGCTGGAAGTTCACACACTGGACGACAGTGCCCGGATTCTCGCGGAAAAATGGCCACTGCAGAAGGCAGGACAACCCATCTGGATAACCTGTAGAGGCTTTGACAAGAACGGGAATCCGATCAGCAAGGATGTTCGGTTGGGAGAACCGAATGAGTCGGCAGACGGGTTGTCGGTAAAAGCGCCGATTGAATGGCTGAAGGAACTCAAGGATGGAACTGAATTGATCACGGAATGGGCCGTTAATCTTGACGGCTCTCTTGATAAAGTCAAAGCGGTTTCCTTTTCCCCGCGGTTTTATACCGTGAAGAGCTTACATCCTTTCACCATACAAACGGGCCTCATGGAGCTTAAGGGACTTAACATCAATGCGGACTTCCTTGCTCTGACCGGAACCCCTGCACCCGAAACTACGCAAACACGGGTACCAATCTCTGGAGATGGCGACTACTCCTATTTCTCCAGCGCTACTGATGTAGCGACAGTGAATGACAACGGGCTGGTCAGTGGTCTCAAAAATGGCAATGCAACTATTACCGTGCGGGAAAACAACTCCCAGCGTGAAATTTCGTTCCCCGTCAAAGTGCAAAATGTTGTTCGTCTGGTCATGACTCCTACACATACCTACAGCATCAGCGCAGCTATTAACTGGATGAATTCAATTGGTGGATCGCCTGTTTCAAATGCAGCTATCGATGTGCTGAAAGTCAAATACAAGCCGCTTGTATCCAGCGCAGGCGGTTGGCTCTGCCGTAATGATGGATGTGGTGCCGGGCAGTACCTTTCAGTTGTAACCAATAATCCGAACGCATGGACCATTTCCTGTTTCACGGGCAACAACTCCCAAGCACATGGTTGGTGCCTTCTGCCTGGCTGAATTTGACGCATAACAAGCGGCACGCCTGCTCGATGCAAGAAAGGAAAATGGGACGTATTTATTTACCGCTGAACAAGCAACTAAATTAAAGATCACAGCCTGCGGCAACTCCAAATAAACTGGTGAGCTGCCGCAGGCTGCGATTTTTTGCTTTAAACGCAAGCGTTTAAATGACACGCAAAGATACGTAATCAGGCTACACGTTCTTGCGGAATTGCCTACAGCTACGCCAGAATCGGCCGGCTTGTGCGCTTTGGGAGTGGGTTCTACTGTTTGCCGGTCACTGACTAACAGTGATCGGGTTTAGCAGCTCGGCAATTTTCAAGGCACGCGAGTCCCGCTATTACAATATGGCGGCTTTGCGTGGGGCACTTCGGTGCGCCGGGATCCTTGAGCCTGGTCTGCTAACCCGCGTACAGCCGCCACCCTATCCGTTTAGCAGCGATGGATGACGGCTCCATTTTTCAAGGAGCTTTGCCATGATCAAACCAACGCCAAACCCGCCCGAAACCGACCCCACCTCCCCCTACGAATCCCTCGATTCAAAAAAGCTCCACGAAGCGGCCGACCGCGCCCTCGATCACTACCTCTGCCCGCCCGGCTCCACCCCGCCGCCACGTAAAACCCGCAGAATGTACGCTGTGACCGCGGACTTCAAAAACGAGGAACTGCTGGCCGATGCTTGCGAAACCCTCGCTTCGGCCAAGACCATCGCCCATGACTTCGCCCATCTCATACCCGCGTCGCAGCGCAGAACGTTATTAGGCATTGCGCAACTGATCATGCTCGGGGAACTGGCGGTGAATCGGGTGCTGGATAATCTGGAGTTTCCGAACCAGTTCGGGCACTGATCGTTCCCACGCTCTGCGTGGGAACGCCTCAACGGACGCTCCGCGTTCGGCTCTAGATCGGACGCGGAGCGCCCCGGCTGCATTCCTGTGCTGCGCGTGGGAACGATCAAGCAACCTTCCAGTTTTTGCAGCGAAATGGAACAAACGAGGTTAACCCGTGGGTCTTCTACTAACGGCGAGCAAACTTTGCAGATACGGCGGAGTCAGCAGGACCTCATCAAGAGATTGCCAACCCCGCTCTACTTAAACTAAAAACGGAGGTGTGTGACTTCCTTCGTCTCTGCACTCACACGATCATATTCGACCGGCTTACCGACTTTGAAGTTCTGTTCGTGTTTGAGCTCTTCAGGGACCTGGAAGTAAAAACATCTGTCGTCAGGGTCACGCGGAACATTCATAGCAGGCGTTAAACGGTCCTCTTTTATTTTGAGGTATTCATCGTACGGTCCCGGATAAATAGTGCCCCTGCCAGTGTTTTCGTCGTAGCTTACGAATACACCCTTCAGCTCTTCACCTTCCATTTCATCTGCCATTTCCCTTCTCCTTTGCCATCGCAAAATAGGATACGCACCGAATGTGCGACACCACCCAGCAATCAAAACGCAAAAGCACGCTTCCCACACCTGTAAAACCTGACAGGTTAGACGCGCTTTCAGACGAAAGGTAAACCTCAGAAATCGCGCCACAAATCCGACGAACTCGAAAAATCGCTGGGATTTTTCAAGGAGAGTTCAAATATCACTCATAGAATCTTTCAGGGATCGATCACGTTGTCATCCAGACAGTCGCCCACTCTTTTGCCTTTTAAACTCTGGTGTTTAAAAGACATCTTCTGACACGCCTCCAAGGCTACAAATCCTTGCGCCACTGCCTACAGCCAAGCCAGAATCCGCCGGCTTGTGCGCTTTGTGCCGGGACTCTATCGTGGTCCGGTCGCTGACGAATCAGCGATCGGGTTTAGCGACTCGAATTCAAGTCAAAGGTGCATCAGCGTTCCAGGCTTCGTTGCGGATCTGTATTTTCGCGATTTCGTCATGGTGGCTGTATGCGGGAGACCTTCGGGTCTGCCGGGTGCCTTTGACCGGTTCGCTAACCTGCGTACAGCCGCCACCCCTCCTGTTTAGCGACAGGTTGTAGCGGCTCCACTTCAAAGGAGCTTCACCATGATCAAACCAACACCCAACCCACCCGAAACCGATCCCACCTCGCCCTACGAATCCCTCGATTCGAAAAAGCTCCACGAAGCGGCCGACCGCGCCCTCGATCACTACCTCTGCCCGCCCGGCTCCACGCCACCTCCACGTAAAACCCGCAGAATGTACGCTGTGACCGCGGACTTCAAAAACGAGGAACTGCTGGCCGATGCTTGCGAAACCCTCGCTTCGGCCAAGACCATCGCCCATGACTTCGCCCATCTCATACCCGCGTCGCAGCGCAGAACGTTATTAGGTATTGCGCAACTGATCATGCTCGGGGAACTGGCGGTGAATCGGGTGCTGGATAATCTGGAGTTGCCGAATTAGCAGGTTGCTGTGACAAGGTTTGATTGATGTGTGTTGGTTGCTGACGCTTTCGGGAGCAAGCCCCCTCCCACAGGTTCAGCGTTGTGAACCCAGACTTGTGATCGACACCACCCCCTGTGGGAGCGGGCTTGCTCGCGAAGGCTGCTTCACAGCCAACACCTGTATTCAGGCATAAAAAAACCGCCGCCCGGCTCAATCCGGACAGCGGTTTTTTGTTTCATGGCTCAACGGGGACAGGGCACCGTTTTGTATGAATGTGGTTCGTCCTTGCTTCACCCAGTAGTGCCCAAGCCCATCGAGTAGAAAGCAGTCAACTGGGGGAGTGCGTCTGTTCACGACTTAGGTGCGTCAGGCGACAAAACCTATAGGAAGACTTTTTCATACCTGAATAAGCCTGGATTACACATAGATCAAAAGATCGCAGCCTTCGGAAGCTACCACTGAGGTTCATTTCAACGGTAGGAGTTGCCGTGGCTGCGATCTTTTGCTTTGAGCGCTGGTTACTGCGCGGTCAGAATCTGCTTGGGCGAAATATTACCGAAGGCGAGTTGTTTGCTATCAATGTACTGCGTACCCCGGAATATTGGCTGCCCGTCGACCTCAACGAAGTCCTCATCCATGTACATGAGCACGACCTTGGTCTCTGGCGCCTTGATCTGTGGAACCGCCGAATGGCCCTGCAGCAGATTGAGGGCCCAATGAAACTGAATAATTGGCAAATCACCTATTTCAATCTGGCTCGTGCCATCCAGTGACCGAAAGTCTTGCCGTGCCGTCATGCGTAGCTTGCGGCCGATCAACTCGAACACCGGCTTGCCATAACGCGCCTCCAAATCACGCCCCGTCGCCCATTGATCCATGTAATAGCCTGGCGAGGTGAACAGCTCGAACAACGCCTGGTTGTCGTGGATTTTCCCCGCAGCGTCAAACAAATAGTTGTAGGAGTAGTGATAAGCCAGACCGTAGAGCTCGGGCCTGATGGCGTTGATCGGATTATCGAGATAATCCGGGACATAAATATTGGCCATCTGCACAAAGTGGGTGAAGTCCAGATCCAGATCGAAGCTGACCGTGTACCGGATAGACCTTTCCTTCGGATTCGCCTCCAACCTCCCTGAAACATATTCCAGCGTCATGCCTTCGAGTTTTTTGTAGATTCGTTCTGTCATGATCGTGCTCTCTGCGCCGAGGGATTATTCCCGAATGCATGGCAGCGCAGCTGGAGGGTGGCGTCTACTGTCAGATCTGACAGGCAGACAGGGTTTTCAGACAGACGGTAACCGTCCGTCGTAAAGCCGCAGACTACTTCAGCGGGCGATCTGGATTAATTCGTAGATTTGTTGCTTCTCCTCCCGCCGTTTTCGGTTCGTCAAACTCGACCGGATCGCCCACTTTGATTTTTTCACGATGTTCGTTCATCAACGCAATACTGAACTTGTAGCCTTTGTCCGCAAGAAAAAAACCTGTTGCGGCAGCAAAAGAACTTCCCGAGCGCGTCGGGGTAATAATGCCTTTACCGGTTTTGGGGTCATAGCTGCTGAACGTACCTTTCATTGTCGTGCTCCCTTGCGTCTGCTCGAAACACCCGTATCGGGTACTGGGTGTTAACAAGCATCAAACTGCAAAAGCTCGACAAGCGCACCTGTCAGAGTTGACAGGTGACGACTGCATTCAGACAGACGGTAATCGTCAGGAATCACGCCGCAGATCCGGCGGAATCGGCAAATCGTCCTTGAGCGGATCCGGGCGTTTGCCCTTGCCGGCGCGGTGTTGGCGGATCTGGTAGACGTAGGCCAGCACTTGGGCGACGGCCAGGTACAACCCGCCGGGGATTTCCTGATCGAGTTCAGTGGAGTAGTAGATCGAACGCGCCAACCCCGGCGATTCGAGGAGCATGACGTTGTTGGCTACGGCGATTTCGCGGATCTTCAGCGCCAGGAAGTCACTGCCCTTGGCCAGCAGCACCGGCGCCCCGCCCTTTTCCGAATCGTATTTGAGCGCCACGGCATAGTGGGTCGGGTTGGTGATGACCACGTCGGCGTCGGGAATCGCCGCCATCATCCGCCGCTGGGACATTTCGCGCTGGGTCTGGCGGATGCGTTGCTTGACCTCCGGCCGCCCCTCTTGATCCTTGTGCTCGTCGCGCACTTCCTGCTTGGTCATCTTGAGCTTTTTCATGCTCTCGAAGATTTGCACCGGAACGTCAACCGCTGCGATCAGGATCAGCCCGCAGGCCATCCACAACGTACTCCAGCCCACCAGCAAGACACTGTGAATGATTGCCTGGTCCAGCGGCTCATGGGCGATGCGCAGCAAGTCGTCGACATCCGATGACAACACCATCAGCGCCACCGCCAGCACGATGAAAAATTTCGCCAGCGCCTTGAGCAACTCAATGATCGCCTTCATCGAAAACATGCGCTTGAGGCCCGCGCCGGGGTTCATCCGGCTGAATTTGGGCGCCATGGTACTGGCGGAAAACAACCAGCCACCAAGGGCAATCGGCCCGATCAGTGCGGCCAGCAACAGGGTGATCATGATCGGCTGAATCGCGACCAGAGCAAGCTTGCCGGAATGCATCAGAAAGGCACCCATGGAGCGCTGATCCATGATCACTTCCCGCGAGAGCGAGAAGTTCATGCGCATCAACTCCATCAAGTCCTGCGCGAGCATGCCGCCGAAGACCAGCAAGGCACCGGCACCGGCCAACATCACCGCCAGGGTGTTGAGCTCCTTGGAACGCGCAACCTCACCCTTCTCGCGGGAGTCCTTTTTGCGCTTCTCCGTGGGGTCTTCTGTTTTGTCCTGACCGCTTTCGCTCTCAGCCATGACTCAGCGCGCCTGTGCCAGTTCGCGTAAAAACTGCAAAGCCTCGGCGGCCAGCGGTTGATACTGATTGAGAATATCCGCCAGCCCCACCCAGACAATGAACAGGCCGAGCACCAGGGTCAGCGGAAAACCAATGGAGAAGATATTGAGCTGCGGCGCAGCCCGGGTCATCACGCCGAAGGCGATGTTGACCACCAGTAACGCGGTGATCGCCGGCAACACCAGCATCAGCGCCGCCCCCAATACCCAGCCGAGTTTGCCGGCCAGCTCCCAGTAATGCGCCGTCATCAGACCGCTGCCGACCGGCAACGTGGTGAAACTTTCAGTGAGGACTTCGAACACCACCAGATGGCCGTTCATCGACAGGAACAGCAAGGTCACCAGCATGGTGAAGAACTGCCCGATCACCGCCACCGAGACGCCGTTGGTAGGGTCGACCATCGAGGCGAAACCCATGCCCATCTGGATCGCGACAATCTGCCCCGCCACCACGAATGCCTGAAAGAACAGTTGCAAGGAAAAACCGAGGATAGCGCCAATCAGGATTTGCTCGGCGATGAGCAACAAGCCGCTCAGATCCAGCGCATGAACAGGGGGCATCGGCGGCAGGCCGGGCGCGATCACCACCGTGATCGCGAGCGCGAAATACAGACGGATACGCTTGGGCACCAGCGTCGTGCCGAACACCGGCATGACCATCAGCACAGCGCCTATGCGAAAGAGCGGCAACATGAACGCCGCCACCCAGGAACTGATCTGGGTGTCGGTCAGCTGAAGCAGCGATTGCATGGCTTAGCCGATAACCAGCGGGATGTTGTGATACAGCTGAATGATGTATTCCATGAAGGTCTGCACCAGCCATGGCCCGGTGACGATCAGCGTGACCAGCATCACCAGCAGGCGCGGGAGGAAGCTGAGGGTCTGTTCGTTGATCTGGGTCGCGGCCTGAAACATCGCCACCATCAAACCGACCAGCAGACTGGGAATCACCAGCACCGCGACCATCATCGTGGTCAGCCACAAGGCTTCGCGAAAGATGTCGACCGCTACTTCCGGCGTCATGGCGAGACACCTCCAAAACTGCTGGCCAGGGTGCCAATGATCAGCGCCCAGCCATCGACCAGTACGAACAGCATGATCTTGAACGGCAGGGAAATGATCAGCGGCGAGAGCATCATCATACCCATCGCCATCAGCACACTGGCCACGACCAGGTCGATGATCAGGAACGGGATGAAGATCATGAAACCGATCTGGAACGCGGTTTTAAGCTCCGAAGTGACAAACGCCGGTACCAGAATCGTCAGCGGCGCCTGATCAGGCGTGGCGATGTCGGTACGTTTGGACAGACGCATGAACAGCTCAAGGTCGCTGGAACGAGTCTGCGCGAGCATGAAGTCCTTGATGGGCACCTGCGCCTTTTCCACCGCTTGCTGAGCGGTGAGTTTTTCCGCCAGATACGGCTGCAAGGCATCGTTGTTCACCCGGTCGAACACTGGCGCCATGATGAACATCGTCAAAAACAGCGCCATGCCGGTGAGGATCTGGTTCGACGGCGTTTGCTGCAGGCCGAGGGCCTGACGCAGGATCGAGAAGACAATGATGATCCGGGTAAAACTGGTCATCAGCATGACGAACGCCGGAATGAAACTCAGCGCGGTCATGATCAGCAGAATCTGCAGGCTGACCGAATACTCCTGCGCGCCGTCGGCATTGGTGCCCAGGGTGATCGCCGGGATCGACAACGGATCGGCGGCCAATGCCAGCGGCGCAGCCAGCAACAGGGCCAGCGTCAAGACGATGCGTAACGCACCCATTACTTCTTATCCTTCTGATCCTTACCCAGCATCTTCAGCAGATGCTGGGCAAACTCCGGGGTCGCTTTCTCGGCAGTGCTCGGGACGTCCACCGGCTCCTTGAGTACATGCAGCGCAGTGATGGTGCCGGGACTCAAACCGAGCAAAATCTGCTCGTTACCGACCTGAACCAACATCAACCGGTCACGCGGACCGAGCGCACGGGAACCGATCAGCTCGATCACCTGCCCCTTGCCTGCCGGCCCCGCCTGTTGCACGCGGCGCAGCAACCAGGCAAGAACGAAGATCAAGCCCAACACCACCAGCAGCCCCAACACCAACTGCGTCAATTGCCCGGCCACGCCGCTGTTGACCATCGGTGCAGTGGCTGCAGGCACGGTGTTGCTGGCCGCCGGCTCGGCGGCCAGCACGCTCAAGGGCAGCGCCAGCAGAGCCCAGAGATACCTTTTCACTCAGCGCAGCTTCTTGATGCGTTCACTTGGGCTGATCACGTCGGTCAGGCGGATGCCGAACTTCTCGTTGACCACAACCACTTCACCGTGAGCGATCAGGGTGCCGTTGACCAGCACATCCAGCGGCTCACCCGCCAGACGATCGAGCTCGATCACCGACCCCTGGTTCAGTTGCAGCAGGTTGCGAATGTTGATGTCGGTACTGCCCACTTCCATCGAGATGGACACCGGGATATCCAGGATCACGTCCAGGTTCGGACCGTCCAATGTGACCGGGTCGTTATTCTTCGGCACGCTGCCAAACTCTTCCATCGTCAGACGGTCGGAGCTCGATGCGCCGGCATCAGCGGCAAGCAAAGCGTCGATGTCAGCCTGGCCGTCGCCAGTCTCTTCCAGGGCTGCTGCCCATTCATCGGCCAGTGCCTGATCGTCCTGGGCGTTCATATCGTCGTTCATCATTTGTCCTCGGCGGGCAAAAATTCAGCTAAATGTGTGGGGGTGAGAGCGCCGCTTCAGCGACGCTCGATGGGCTCGATTACCTGCAACGCGAGGTTGCCTTTGTGCGAACCCATCTTGACCTTGAAGGCTGGCACGCCGTTGGCGCGCATGATCATGTCTTCCGGCATTTCAACCGGGATCACATCACCCGGCTGCATGTGCAGGATGTCGCGCAGCTTCAACTGACGGCGAGCAACGGTGGCGCCGATCGGTACGTCGACATCGAGCACGTCCTGGCGCAGGGCGTTGACCCAGCGTTCGTCCTGATCGTCGAGATCGGACTGGAAACCGGCGTCGAGCATTTCGCGCACCGGCTCGATCATCGAGTACGGCATGGTCACGTGCAGATCGCCGCCACCGCCATCGAGTTCGATGTGGAACGTTGAGACCACAATCGCTTCGCTCGGGCCGACGATGTTGGCCATGGCCGGGTTCACTTCCGAGTTGATGTACTCGAAATTGACTTCCATGATCGCCTGCCAGGCTTCTTTCAGATCGACGAACGCCTGCTCCAGCACCATGCGCACCACGCGCAGTTCGGTCGGGGTGAACTCACGCCCTTCGATCTTGGCGTGACGGCCGTCGCCACCGAAGAAGTTGTCCACCAGTTTGAACACCAGTTTGGCGTCGAGGATGAACAGCGCGGTGCCGCGCAAAGGTTTGATCTTGACCAGGTTGAGACTGGTCGGTACGTACAGCGAGTGCACGTACTCGCCGAACTTCATCACCTGCACGCCACCGACGGCAACGTCCGCCGAGCGGCGCAGCATGTTGAACATGCTGATGCGGGTGTAGCGGGCAAAACGCTCGTTGATCATTTCCAGGGTCGGCATGCGTCCACGGACGATGCGATCCTGACTGGTCAGGTCGTAGCTTTTGACACTGCCGGGTTCGGCAGCGTTATCGGTCTGTACCAGACCATCGTCGACGCCATGCAACAACGCGTCGATTTCATCCTGGGACAGCAGATCCTGCACGGCCATGTCGTGTTCCTACTGCAGTACGAAATTAGTGAAAAGCAACTGTTCGATCACCACTTTGCCCAGCTCTTTCTGCGCCACTTCCTGGACGCTGGCTGTGGCCTTCTGGCGCAACATCTCTTGCCCGACCGGCGTTGCCAGAGTGGCAAAGTCTTGACCGGAGAAGAGCATCACCAGGTTATTGCGGATCACCGGCATGTGCACTTTGAGCGCTTCCAGATCGGCCTGATTACGCGCCAGCATGGTGATACTCACTTGCATGTAGCGCTGACGGCCGTTCTGGTTGTAGTTGGCGACGAATGCCGGCGCCATCGGCTCGAAAATCGCCGGTTGCTTACCGACCGGAACAGTCTCGGCCGCCTCGGCAGATTTGCTCTGGGCACTGTGCATGAAGAACCAGGTCGCCCCCACAGACGCGCCAATGGCCAGCAGCAATGCCAGCACGATCACAATGATCAGCTTGAGTTTGCCTTTGGTTGCAGGGTCTTTTACTGCTGCTGTTTCGCTCTTCGCCATGCCAATAATCCGTCACTATTCGGGTTTTCACAGTCGCACGGCAAGGCAAGAGCAAGTGTTATGCCAGAAGTGTCGGAGCAAATTGGGAGAACACACAAAACCAATGTGGGAGCGGGCTTGCTCGCGAATGCAGTGTGTCAGCCAACATTAATGTTGAATGTCATTGCGCATTCGCGAGCAAGCCCGCTCCCACAGGGGGTACAGGGTTGTGTCAGGCGTAGTAGTCGACGGCGCTGGAGCCAATCACGCTGGTGGTCTGCGCGGCAGCTTCGGCCACGCTGACAGGCGCCAATTCTTCATCCGCCGAGTCCAGTCGACCACCAGCAGCGCTGGCGCGGCCGCTTTGGCCCTGCTGCGCCTGATCCTGACCTTGCTGCCCCTGCCAGCCACGGTTCTGGTCAGACACATTGACGTCGACCTGCCCCATACCCTGCTGGGCGAACATCTCGCGCAGACGATGCATCTGCCCGTCCAGCGCTTCACGCACACTCGGGTGCGCACTCATGAACGTCACCTGAGTCTGCTGGTCCGGGACCATATTGACCCGGATATCCAGACGCCCCAGTTCAGCCGGCTGCAACTGAATATCCGCCGCCTTCAGATTGGCGCTCGACAGATACATGACGCGGTTGACCACTTCTTCAGTCCAGCCGCTCTGATGCATGGCGATTGGCTGGCTTACCGGCACGACGTTGGCGGTCTTAGGCGTGGCTGCCTGGGTCAGTGCCGCCAGACGGTTGGCGAAGTCGTCGACGCGAGTGTCACTGGTGGCGGATTTGAGGTCTTTGAGCCCGTCATCGATCAGGCCGCTGAAAGCCTTCTCCCCACCCTGACTGGTACTGTCCTTGTCGGCCTGCACGTCGAGCATGCTGGCCATGCCCGCAGCGAAGTTCTGCGCCGAGGTCAATTCACCGTCGGCCTGAGCCTGTGCGGGCGCAGCTTTGGGTTGCGCCTGGCTGGCAGAGGAAATGTGTCCGCCCTGCTCCATCGCCATGCGCACCACCGGGAGCGAGTCGAGGGGATCGGCTGCCGGGTCGAAATCACTGTCGGCAGTGGCCGACGGGTCCTTGACCGCACTGGGCTGCAAGGCTACTGCCGGGGTATCTGTTTTGGAAGGTGTCGCTTCGACAACCGGGGCCGGCCCCACAGGAGCCGTGACGACCGGTTGCACGCTTTCTGCCAGTGCCGGATCGAGCGTCGGGTCGACCGGTGTGGCATCCGCCACTGGGGCCTGAGAGGTGTCCGGGCTGTCGTCACTGCTGCCTGTCTTGTCGTCGGCCGCCGGTGTTTTGTCGGCAGGCAAGTCATTGCCGCTATCGGCAACCGTCGGTTGCGTGGCGGCAGCCGGATCCTTGCCAACGTCCGTTTTACCGCTGTTGTCAGCGACCTTGTCACGCGCCGGTTTAATCGCCATGTCGGGGGTTGCGGCAGATTTTCTCGGGCCTTGATCGGCAAACACTTCAGCGAAGCTTGAGGCCTTGCCCCCGGCGTCCAGGGCCATTGCCGACGACTTGGCAGAGGCAGCTTGAGCCTTCGCCTGAGCGGCGCTCTGAAGAAGAATGTTGGGGGTCGCAGGCATAAAACGGTCTCCGCTGCACTGGGATCGTAGGTACAGTTGACCGAGATAACTGCAAGTGCCGGGCCAGTTTTGTCCGGCGCCGAAGAAAAGCGCCGGACGGTGGAAATTAGTGAGTCAGCGCTTGCTGTCGCTCTTTTTCATAGACAGCGCTTACAAACTCAAACTCGCCAATGATATCGGCGATCAGTTGGGCAATTTGCGTCGCACTTTTGTCCTTGGCTTCGGCTTCCAGTTCACGACACAGTTCAGCCAATCGAATGGCTCCCATGTTACTGGCACTGCCCTTGAAACTATGGGCAACGTCCGACAGCGCTTTGGCGTCGATGGTTACTTGAAGGTCGTCCAGACGCAGCCTGGAGTCCGCCAGAAAGGTATCCAGCAGTTCCGGATAACCTTCCTCCATGACTTCGCGCAAGACGCTCAGCGTTTCGCGATCCACATGTTCGTCAGTCACTTGCTCACTCCTTGATCAAGAATTGCGCGGATTATGCACCAACCCCCCAGGAAAATTCCACGCGCGCACTACGCCCCTGGTCCGACCAGCTCGCGTTGCGCCCCAATTGGCGGATCAGGCTGACACCACGCCCCGACAGACGGACATCTTCGATTGGCCGCTCCATCACCCGGGCAACATCAAAGCCCTTACCACTGTCTTCAACCCGAATGACCAGACAGCCACCTGAACCTTGCGGCTGCACCTGTAGATGCACGCGGACATAACCGTCCTGCAATGCTTCCAGACGCGCATTGCGCTGTTCATAGTAGCGGGCGAATCCGGAGGCATCGCGTTTGAGACTGGAATCCAGCCCCAACACTCCGTGCTCCAGTGCATTGGAATACAACTCGGCGAGCACGCTGTACAACGCGCCGCTTTGCGCTCGCAACCCATGTACTTCAAGCAGCAACTGCAACAGGTATGGCAATGGATTGAAACGCTTGAGCGTAGCGCCACGAAACTCGAAGTTAACCGACCAGTCCAGCGGACAGGACTGGCCGCTGTCCGAATACATCGCCTGCGAAGGATTGGCCTGCGCAGGCTCCAGCAGGCTGATCTCGACCATGCTCACATCGTCACGCGCTTCACCACGAAAATCGCACAGCGCCCGCTCGATATCCTCGAACAACCGATCAGGCTCGCGATTGGCAGCAAACACCTGCTGTAAACGCTCGACACCGAACAGTTGATCATTGGCATTGCTGGTGTCGATCACCCCGTCGGACAACAGGAAAACCCGATCACCGACAGCCATCGGATAGACTTGCGTACTGTCATCGAACGCCTGCGGACTCAGGACGCCCAGCGGCAGATGCCGCGCGGTCAACGGCATGCGCTCGCCGCTGGCAATCCGGTGCAGATAGCCGTCAGGCATGCCGCCGTTCCAGACCTCCACCGAACGCCTCTGGAAACTCAGGCACAGCAGCGTTGCGCAGCAAAACATGTCCACCGGCAAAATACGCTTGAGCTTGGCATTCATCTCTCGCAGGGTTTCGGCCAGGCCGTAGCCCTTGGCCGTCATGCCGTAAAACACTTCGGCCAACGGCATGGCACCCACCGCGGCCGGCAAGCCATGGCCGGTAAAGTCGCCTAACAGCAAATACATATCGCCCGAGGGGGTATGCGCCGCCAGCAGCAGGTCACCATTGAACAGCGCATAGGGCGATTGCAAATAGCGGATATTCGGCGCACTCAGACAACCGGAATGCGCGACCTTATCAAACACCGCTTTGGCGACACGTTGCTCGTTGAGCAAATAATGATGATGTTTGGCAATCAGGTCGCGCTGTTGCAGCACAGTGGCCTGCAAACGGCGCAACCGATCCATCGCCTTGATTTTGGCGGCGAGGATGACCTGGTTATAGGGCTTCGCCAGAAAGTCGTCACCTCCTGCCTCAAGGCAACGCGCCAGCGCTTCGCTCTCGGTCAGCGACGTGAGGAAGATGATCGGCACCAGGGTTTCCCCCGCCAGCGCCTTGATCTGTCGCGCGGCCTCGAAACCGTCCATCACCGGCATCATCGCGTCCATCAGGACAAGATCGGGCTGCTCGCGACGGAAGATATCAACGGCTTCTGTACCGTTGGCCGCTGTCACGACTTCATGGCCCTGACGACGAACGATGGTCGACAGCAGCAACCGGTCAGCGGCGCTGTCTTCGGCGATCAGGATCGTCAACGGCTCTTGCTCCTGTATGGCCATCAACTGATATCGAAGAGCTTGTCAAAATTGGAGATGGCGAAGATCTTGCGCACATCGCAACTACTGTTAACCACCCGCACATCCGAGTGATCGCCGCCCGCGTGATCACGCAGCAGGAGCAGCATGCCTAGTGCAGAGCTGTCGAGATAGGTGGCGTCTTTGAGGTCGACCACAATGGACTCAGGCTTAGGGCTGAGCGTCTCATAAGAATCGCGAAAATCCTTATGACGATCGAAATCGAACCGCCCCTTAATCCAGATCGTCAGTTTTTGACCATCAGGAGATACTTCTCTAACGACTGACATTGACTGGCTTCCTTGTCATTGCGAACGTGTACAAGGTTTAGCATCTGGTGAGGGTTGGAGCAAGGAGTGAAGCACGATCAATAAGGGTCATGTCGCGGCAAACGCTGGGACAACTCGTCGAGCAGCTTCTGCTCGCGCTTGTCTTCGGCACGTTGAGCTTCGTCGCGGTAGCGTTGCACCAGTTTGCGCAACCCCTCGACCCGGGCGAACGCCTGCTGCCAAGCCTCCCGCGCCTTATCCAGATTGTTCTGATGCCAGACCAGGCTCTGGCGCTGCTGATCAACAGCGGTGTCGAGTTGCGCCAGAAAGCCCTGAAACCCGAGCAGCCACTGCCCGCTCACGCCGGTGCTGCCGCGCACGATCCATTGCTGTGAGTAATCGAGACGAAAGGCATGCAGGTCGGCGAGTTTGCTTTCGGCCACTTTTACTTGACCCTGAAAGTAACCCAAACGCTGCACGGCGGCTTTCTCGGCCTTCTCGGCCATGTCCACCACTGGCACCAGACGCGCCGCTCGACTCAGGGCCATGATCGATTAGCCGCCGGGCGCCGGGGCGAAGATCGAGGCCAGATGGTTTTCACTGGCACCCATGTTGATGTTGTCGTTCAAGCCCTGACGCAGGTACATCGACATCGCCGGTTGCAGATTGATCGCCGTGTCGGTCTCACGATCCCCCCCCGCCACATAAGCGCCGACGCTGATCAGGTCGCGACTCTGCTGATAGCGCGACCAGTACTGCTTGAACATCTGCGCATGGTTCATGTGCTTGATGCCCACTACCGCCGGCATTACCCGACTGATCGACGCTTCGATATCGATGGCCGGGTAGTGCCCTTCCTCGGCCAGGCGCCGGGACAGCACGATGTGGCCGTCAAGTACGCCTCGGGCCGAGTCGGCAATCGGGTCCTGTTGGTCATCGCCTTCGGACAACACGGTATAGAACGCGGTAATCGACCCCCCGCCCTTCTCCGCATTACCGGCGCGCTCCACCAACTTGGGCAACTTGGCGAACACCGACGGCGGATAACCCTTGGTCGCGGGCGGCTCGCCGATGGCCAAGGCGATTTCCCGCTGGGCCTGGGCGAAACGGGTCAACGAATCCATCAGCAACAGAACGTTCTTGCCCTTGTCGCGAAAATACTCGGCGATCCGCGTGCAGTACATGGCCGCGCGCAGACGCATCAACGGCGCATCGTCTGCTGGCGAGGCGACCACCACCGAACGCTTGAGGCCTTCTTCACCGAGGATGTGCTCGATGAACTCCTTAACTTCACGACCCCGCTCACCGATCAGACCCACGACGATAATGTCGGCCTCAGTGAAGCGAGTCATCATGCCCAGCAATACGGATTTACCGACACCGGTACCGGCGAACAGGCCCAGTCGCTGCCCCCGACCGACCGTCAACAAACCGTTGATGCAACGAATGCCCACATCCAGTGGAACACTGATCGGGTCACGGTTGAGCGGGTTGATCGTCGGGCCGTCCATCGGCACCCAGTCTTCGGCTTTCATGCCGCCCTTGCCGTCCAGCGCGCGACCTGCGCCATCGAGCACACGACCGAGCATGCTCATGCCCATCGGCAAGCGACCGGTATCGGCCAGCGGCACCACACGAGCGCCCGGGGCGATACCGGCGACGCTGCCGACCGGCATCAAAAAGACTTTGCTACCCGAGAAACCCATGACTTCCGCTTCAACCTGCGAGGGGTGATAGCTGTCGTCGTTGATCACCAGGCAGCGCGTGCCCATGGCTGCGCGCAGGCCTTCGGCTTCCAGCGTGAGGCCGACCATCCGCAGCAGGCGACCTTCAAGGATGGGCGCGCCGGCCATTTCGATGGCCTCGGCATAAGTGCTCAGGCGCTTGGCGAAACTGGTGCGTTCAAGGCGCATCGGTGGCGTCCGCGAGCGGCTCGTCTGGGGCCGCCGCCGGTTTGGCGTCCTCAGGGATATCCAGACTCAAGTCCGGCGCGGCCGGGTGCAGGGCCTGTTCGTGCAACTGATCGAACAACTTGTCCATGACCTGAGTGACGCGGGTTTCAATGCTCGCGTCGATTCGGCTTTGCGCGGTTTCAACGCGGCATCCACCCGGCATCAAGGATTCGTCCTCGACGATGCGCCAGGTTTCCTCATGACGCTCGCGCAGGGCTTTGGCCTGCTCGAAGTCCTGAGGGTTGATGTACAAACGCACGTTGTCGACGCCCAGCGGCAATAGCTTGAGGGCGTCGCGCATGACGTGTTCGATCTGGCTCGAGTCGATGGCCAACTCGCGCTTGATCACCTGTTTGGTGATGTGCTGCACGAGGTCGACCAAAGACTTTTCGATCTGTGTGTCTTGCTCGGCGATGGGCTCGAACAGGTGCCCCATCAATTGCTCAAGGCTGACAAGCTTCGCCTCCAAGGCCACTTCGGCCTCTTGACGCACCTTGAGCGTGGCACTGTGAAAACCTTCTTTTTCGCCGATGGCGAAGCCCTCGTTGTAGGCCTCCTGACGGATGCTTTCGAGTTCTTCCAAGGTCAGTGGCTGGACTTCTTCCAGCGGCACTTCTTCCATTTCCGGCGGTTCGGGCTCCGGTTCCGGCTCGGGTTCCGGTTTCGGCGGATCGAAACTGGGCAGTGCCCAGGACTCGAAACTGCGAACATCCCGGGCACGGATCAGATCCGTCACATCGTCATGCTTGTCCATGGGCTTAGATCATTTCCTCGCCGCCCTTGCCACCGAGCACAATCTCGCCGGCTTCGGCCATACGACGGGCAATGGTGAGGATTTCTTTCTGTGCCGTTTCCACGTCGCTGACACGCACCGGGCCTTTGGCCTCGAGGTCGTCGCGCAACAGTTCGGCCGCACGTTTGGACATGTTCTTGAAGATTTTCTCTTTGACGCCTTCGTCCGAACCCTTGAGGGCCAGCACCAGCACGTCGGAAGACACTTCGCGCAACAGCGCCTGAATTCCGCGGTCGTCGACATCGGCCAGGTTGTTGAACACGAACATGAGGTCTTCGATCTGACCGGACAGGTCTTCGTCGACTTCGCGGATCGAATCCATGAGCTGCCCTTCGATCGAACTGTCGAGGAAGTTCATGATGTCCGCCGCACGCTTGATGCCACCCAGGGTGGTGCGCGAGGCGTTCGAGTTGCCGGAGAACTGCTTCTCGAGAATCTGGTTCAGTTCTTTCAGTGCCGCTGGCTGCACGGTGTTCAACGACGAGACGCGCAGGATGATGTCCAGACGCACTTTGTGGTCGAAGTTGCCGAGCACCTCACCGGCCTGATCCGGATCGAGGTACGCGACCACGATGGCCTGGATCTGCGGGTGCTCGTAACGAATCACGTCGGCAACGGCACGCGGCTCCATCCATTTCAGGCTGTCCAGGCCGCTGGTGTTGCCACCGAGCAGGATGCGGTCGATCAGGCCGTTGGCCTTGTCTTCACCCAGGGCCTGGGTGAGCATTTTGCGCACATAGTCGTCGGAACCAACGCCCAGGCTGGTCTGGTCGCCGACGATGTCGACAAACTCGCTCATGACCTGCTCGACCTGCTCGCGATGGACGTTGCCCATCTGCGCCATGGCCACACCCACACGCTGAACCTCTTTGGGCCCCATGTGGCGCAGCACTTGCGCAGCATCGGTCGAGCCAAGGGACAGCAGCAGAATCGCGGCTTTGTCGACCTTGTTCAGTTTGACGGTAGCGGCTCGGTTATCACTCATCTGCGTTAATCCACTCTTTCACGACCTGAGCCACGCGACCCGGGTCTTCAGCCACCAGACTCTTGATTGCATTCAGTTGCGCGTCATAACCCTCGCTCGGGCTCGGCAACAGAATGCTCTGCGGACCACCGAGGCTCACGCGGTCGTTGGAAAGTTCGCCGTCCAGGCCGCCCATGCCACCGAGTTCCACGTCGCTGCCCAAACCGGCCAGCTCCTTGCCTTTGCCACCGCCGGTGATGTTGTTGAGCACCGGACGCAGCACACCAAA
This sequence comes from Pseudomonas baetica, assembly GCF_019733355.1. Lineage (GTDB taxonomy): Bacteria > Pseudomonadota > Gammaproteobacteria > Pseudomonadales > Pseudomonadaceae > Aquipseudomonas > Aquipseudomonas baetica_A. The sequence continues at coordinate 67,798 of NZ_JAIHLQ010000018.1, forward strand.
CACCAGCACCAGGATGAACAACACACCCAGCACTTGTTTGACGATGTCCCAGAACCATGGCTGGGAGTAGAACGGAATATCGGCAATCACTTCGCCGCGCTCGGCGGAGAACGGCATGTTGATCACGCTGACGCTGTCGCCACGGCTGGCGTCGAAACCGACGGCGTCCTGCACCAGACGGGTGAAGCGCGACAATTCATCGGCGCTCCACGGCGCGCGGGTGATTTCCCCGTTGGCCGCATTGACCTTGACCTGATCGTCGACCACCACCGACACCGACAGGCGATTCAGGCGACCCTGCTGCTGTTTGGTGTGGCTGATGGAGCGATCGAGTTCGAAGTTCTTGGTGGATTGTTGACGTTTGTCAGCCGGGTACGGTGCGAGCATCGGCTGGCCGGTGGCCGGGTCCATGATCTGCTGACCGTTGGCGTCAACCAATGGTTGACCTGGCTGGATCATGCCTGCCGCAGTGGCAGCACCACCGGTGGTTTGCGGCGCCGAAGCCGGCGACGGTGGCTGGTTGCTCAGCGCCCCCGGCACACCTTGCGGGCCGTTGCTGGCGGTACGCTGCTCGTTGACCGACTGCTCGCTGCGCAACGCCGGTTGATCCGGGTTGAACTGTTCGGCAGTGGATTCGACGGCGTTGAAATCGATATCGGCCGAGACTTCGGCCTTGTAGCGGTCGTTGCCCAGTACCGGTTGCAGAATGTTGTGCACGCGCTGGGTGAGCATGCTTTCCATGCGGCGGCTGTAATCGAACTGCTTGCCGGCCATGGTCATTTCAGAGTTTTCAGCCTGATCAGAGAGCAGATTGCCCTTCTGGTCAACGACAGTGATCTGCGATTTGCTCAGCTCGGGAACGGAAGTCGCCACCAGGTTGATGATCGCCACCACCTGACCTGGCTCCAGCGAACGACCGGAGTACAGTTCAACCAGAACCGATGCACTTGGCTTGCGCTCATCACGCACGAACACCGAACTCTTCGGAATCGCCAGGTGCACGCGAGCACCCTTGACGTTGTTCAGACTGGAAATGGTGCGCGCCAGCTCACCTTCCAGACCGCGACGATAACGGGTCGCTTCCATGAACTGGCTGGTGCCCAGCCCCTGTTCCTTGTCGAGGATCTCGAAACCGATATTGCCGTCGCTGGGAGTGACACCAGCGGCAGCGAGTTTCATCCGCGCACGGGACAGGTCATCGGCCTTGACCAGCAAGGCGCCGGAATTCGGTTCGACGGTATAAGGGATGTCGGCGGAGGCCAGAGTGTCCATGACCTGTTTGGCGTCCATGCCGGCAAGGCTGCCGTACAACGGACGGTAATCCGGCTGCTGCGACCACAACACCACGGCAAAGCCAATCGCCACACTCGCAGCCAGGCCGACCAACAGGCCTACCTGACGCAGCATGGTCATCTCGGAGAGGTTTTCCAGGAAGGACAGACCGAACAGCGGCGGTTTGCCGTCTATCGGGGTGGCCTTGGCCGGAACGTTATCGGCGACTGCTTCTGCCATGACTCAATCTCGTCCTTAAACCGGCATCTGCATGATGTCTTGATAAGCCTGAACCAGTTTGTTGCGTACCTGGGTCAGAGCCTGGAACGACACGCTGGCTTTTTGCGAAGCGATCATCACGTCCGTCAGATCTACGCCGCTTTTACCGATTTCAAAAGCGTTAGCCAACTGATTCGACGCCTGCTGGGTATCGCTGACTTTGTTGATCGCCTGACCGAGCATGTCGGAAAAGCTGCTGCCAGCCAGTTCAGGGACAGCGGCTGTCGATTTCGGCGCAGACATGGCATCCATTTTCATGGCCTTCATGTCCATCATCAACCGATTAAATTCAATACCTTGGCTCATGGTCTACTCTCTTTGGCGGCCCGCAATTTTTTGACACTCACTCGGCGGGTACACAGGTGTTAGCAACAAGGGTGCCAGCTCAGGGGCAGCCTTTTGAGAAAAGCGTTTTCAAAGCGTTGCGGTTCAGATCAAGTGGCAAACAGATAGCCTTCGACATCCATCCCCGCATCGCGCATTTGCGCCAGTTTGTAACGCAAGGTGCGCGGACTGATGCCGAGTTTTTCCGCCGCTTCCTTGCGTCGCCCACGCTCCGTGCGCAGGGTATCGATGATCATCTGAAACTCCCGGCGGCGCAGGTCATCGCCCAAGGCGCCGGCCGAATCCGCGTCGATTTCAACTTCACGAATCACTTGTGGCCCTGGTGCTGCCACGGGCAAAGCGGCGAACGTCACGGCACCGGCCAGACAGAAATCCTGCGGCTGAATCAAACCGCCCTGCTGCAAAATAAGTGCACGCTGAATCGCGTTATCCAGTTCACGTACGTTGCCCGGCCATGGATATCCGGTCAGGCACGCTTGCGCCTCGGGCGAGAGTTTCGCCGCGGCATGCTTCATTTTATTGACGTGCTTGGCCAGTAACCGCTCAGCCAGCGGCAAGATATCGGCAGTGCGCTCGCGAAGTGGACGCCAAGCCAGGGGGAAAACCGACAGGCGGTAGAAAAGATCCTCACGGAATCGCCCCGCCGCCACCTCACCTGCCAGATCGCGGTTAGTGGTGGCCACCACCCGGATATCCAGGCTGATCGGCTTGCGCGCACCGACCCGCTCGACTTCGCGCTCTTGCAGCACACGCAACAGCTTGGCCTGCAGACCGAGGGGCATCTCGGAGATTTCGTCGAGCAGGATCGTGCCGCCGTCGGCCTGTTCGAACTTGCCGGCCTGCGCCGCAATTGCCCCCGTGAACGAGCCCTTCTCGTGACCGAACAGCGTTGCTTCAAGCATGTTGTCGGGAATCGCGGCGCAATTGATCGCAATAAACGGTTGATTGGCGCGGTGGGATTGCTGGTGAATGTAGCGCGCCAGCACCTCTTTGCCCGTGCCAGACTCGCCGGAGATCAACACAGTTGAATCGCTGCGCGCGACCCGCGCGGCCAGTTCGAGCAACTGAGCACTCGCCGGTTCGACAGCAATTGGACCGTCGATGTCGCTGGTACCGAGGTTGCCCAGCGCATGTCGCGCCACCAGATCGAGTAACGCCTTAGGCTCAAACGGCTTGACCAGATAATCCGCGGCGCCCTGGCGCATCGCATCGACGGCACGCTCCACGGCGCCATGCGCCGTCATCAGCAACACCGGCAATTGCGGCTGGCGGGCGCGCAGCAGCGAAAGCAATTGATGACCGTCCATGCCTGGCATGTTGACGTCACTGACCACCAGACTGAACGCTTCGCGCGCCACCGCCGTCAACGCCTCTTCAGCGCTGCCGACCGCGTGGTAATCATGACCGGCCAACAGCAGTGTATCGGCCAGCGCCTCACGCAATGAACGGTCATCCTCGACCAGCAGAACCTTGATACCCATGATGCTCACTCAGCTCCCTGTACAGCGGAAAACAGCGGCAGGATCACCTGCGCGCACGTGCCGCGCCCGACACGCGAACGCAGCTGCAATTCTCCCTGATGCGCCCGGGCCACAGCCTTGACCACGGTCAGACCGAGGCCTGTGCCGGTAACTTTGGTGGTAAAAAACGGTTCGCCGAGGCGCTCCAGCACCGACGGCTCGATCCCGCTGCCGCTGTCGCTGATGCACAACCGCAGCGTGTTATCGCGGGTGTAGCAATGCACTTTCAAGCGCACAACAGCGGCGCTGGCCTGGATCGCGTTTTCGATCAGATTCAAAAGGGCCCCGACCAGCGTGTCGCGATTGCACAGCAACTCGCCAACATGACTGTCGCACTGCCAGCGAATGGGCAAATCCTGCACATGGGTCAACGCGGCCGCTTGCAACGATTGCATCAAGGCATTGGGCGTGAGGCGGTCAGTCAGCGGCAATTCACCGCGAGCGAACACCAGCATGTCGCGCACCTGATGCTCCAGCTCATGCAGACGCTCTTTCAGACGCCCGGCAAAACGCTGCTGGGTGGCGACCGGCAGCTCCTGCTCGGTCAAATGGCTGGCATAGAGCAATGCAGCCGACAGCGGCGTGCGGATCTGGTGAGCCAGCGAGGCCACCATGCGCCCCAGCGATGACAAGCGCTCGTGGCGCGCCAGTTGATCCTGCAGGTGACGGGTTTCGGTCAGGTCGTTGAGCAGCACCAATTGCCCCGGCTCGGCATCCAGCGAGCGCGTGGCAATCGACAGGCGACGACCGTTTTTCAGAGAGATTTCGTGACCGTCGTCTTCACGCGGGGCGAAGCAACGCGCGATGACATGGCGCCACAGCTCGCCTTCCAGTGGCAAACCGAGCAACTCGATGGCCGCCGGGTTGGCTTCGACCACAATGCCGTGACCATCGATCACGATGACGCCGCCGGGCAATAGATCCAGAAGGTTTTGCAGACGATTGGCCAGACGCTCTTTTTCCGCCAACTCCTGCATGCGCTGAGCGCTGACCACGGCCAGCTCACCCTTGAGCTCGGTGACCCGTGCTTCAAGCATGCTGTAGGAGTCAGTCAACTGACTGGACATCTGACTGAACAGCGCGAAGGCCTGCTCAAGACCCTGCCGGCTTGCCTGCTCTACGGAGGGCGGTTGCCCCTCGGGACTGGAGGCAGAAGACATCTGGGCGGCTTGGGGCATTGTGATCTCTCGCTTTGCTGACCGTCAGTGAAACGGAACGTTGCGAGGGATGTAGCAATACCCGTGCCTAAAAAAAACTGCTTATAAATGAATAGGTTGAAAAACAGGCGTCAATCATCCGCCTGTTCGTCTCCATCGCGCCGGCTCATACCGTATTTGCGCATCTTTTCCACCAGCGTGGTACGCCGAATGCGCAGGCGCTCGGCAGCCCGCGCCACGATGCCATTGGCGTCGTCGAGCGCCTGCTGGATCAGGCCCTGCTCGAGACCACCGAGGTAGTCCTTCAGGTCCAGGCCTTCTGGGGGCAGCATGGCGTTTGCGGTGAAGTCTGGCGTATGGCCGTTGATTGCCACGCGCTCTTCGAGATCGCTGCGCAAGCTGTCGACCATTTGCTCGTCTTCATCATCGACGTAGCGGAATTTTTTCGGCAATTCGACCACACCAATCACCCCGTACGGATGCATGATCGCCATGCGCTCCACCAGGTTGGCCAGCTCACGGACGTTGCCCGGCCAGGCGTGACGGCACAGCGACATGATCGCCGCCGAGTTGAAACGGATCGAACCGCGCTTTTCGTGCTCCATGCGCGATATCAGTTCGTTCATCAGCAGCGGAATGTCTTCGACACGCTCGCGCAACGGCGCCATCTCGATCGGGAATACGTTCAGGCGATAGTAGAGGTCTTCGCGGAAGGTACCGATCTCGATCATGCTTTCGAGGTTCTTGTGGGTCGCGGCGATGATGCGCACGTCAACGCTCTGGGTCTTGTTGCTGCCCACGCGCTCAAACGTACGCTCTTGCAACACGCGCAGCAGCTTGACCTGCATCGGCAGCGGCATGTCGCCGATTTCGTCGAGGAACAACGTACCGCCATTGGCCAGCTCGAAACGGCCGGCACGGCTGGTGATGGCACCTGTGAAGGCGCCCTTCTCGTGACCGAACAGTTCGCTTTCCAGCAACTCTGCCGGGATCGCCCCGCAGTTGACCGGTACGAACGGCGCGTCGCGACGCTTGGAATGGTAATGCAGGTTACGCGCTACCACCTCCTTGCCGGTGCCGGACTCGCCGAGGATCAGCACGCTGGCGTCGGTGTCGGCCACTTGCTGCATCATCTGACGCACGTGCTGGATCGCACGGCTGGTGCCGACGAGACTGCGGAACAGATTGGGTTCTCGATGACGACCGCGCTCGCGGGCCTGGTCATACATTTCGCGATAGACCTGGGCGCGGTGCAGCGAGTCAAGCAACTTGCTGTAGCTCGGCGGCATTTCGAGGGTCGAAAGCACGCGGCGACGCTGGTCTTCAGGCAAGTCGACGGAAGAATTATCGCCCATCAGCAAAACCGGAAGGAACTCATCCCAAGTTGCGAGTGTCTTTAGCAAGCCAAAAAGCGCACCAGGAGCATTGACCGTCCCGATCAGTACGCAAATGACCTCACGACTAGACGACAAAGAGCCGACCGCCTGCTGCCAGTCATGGCTGCCGCAGGGTAAATTTTCTTCGCCGAGAAAATTCAAGATCACCGCCAGGTCGCGGCGGCGAACGCTATCGTCATCAATCAGCAGAATTTTGGTTTCACGCCACATGCAATAGCAACTTCCCTAGTCAACTCAATGCCCAAAATAAGGGGCAAGCGAGACGCTTGCAGGACACCATGTGCCTGTAGACGCCTGAAATCTGAAAACAGCCACTAGTTAAGTCAAAAAACCGTGCACAGTCAAATTTATGGCGCACATGTTTGGATTAACCGGGGATTAATTAACCAAACAGATGGTAAACCTTTGCTGCGTTTTGCGCTTGGGTGATCTGCGACATCTCTTCGACAATCGCCTTACGCTCTCCCGTCGCCGCTTCCAGTAACTGCTTGTAAACCCCTAGCAACTCTTCAAGGTTGTCGCGCAACGCCACCTCGTCCACCGAAGCTTCACTCAAGACGTCTTCCATGCAGGAACGGCAGGCCAGATCCAGCTCGCCAATAGCTTCCCAGTTACGCTCGGCCAGAGCACCGGACAGAGCCTCGCGGGTTTCTTCGATTCGCTGCAATACAAGACTCATGGTGATCTCCTTAAAACTGTGGAGCCGGCGTGCCGATGGCATCCCAGCCGTCCTTGACCGTGCGCAACAGGTCAGCGACTTCGTCGAGGATCTTTGCGTCGGTCTTGGCGTTGGCTTCAGTCAGACGCTTCATCATGTATTCGTAAAGATTGGCCAACTCGCCAACCTGCTCCGACTGATTGTCCAGATCAAGCCCCTCGAGCAGACCACCAATGATGCCGATGGCCTTGCCAATCAGAACACCTTTGTTCGGGATGTCCTTGCGCTCCATAGCGCCTTTGGCTTGGGCAATACGATCAAGACCACCTTCCATCAGCATCTGGACCAGACGGTGCGGACTGGCTTCGGAAGTCTGCGCCTGGGCGCCAATCTTCTGGTATTGGCGAAGGGCTAACATCGGATTCATGTTCTACCTCATCAAATTTCTATGGTACGCATATCAAGGGTATCGACGATGCGTCAAAAAACTTTAGATTCAAATGCAAAAAGCCCGGAGCGTGAAAAAACGCTGCCGGGCTTTTGGCGTTTCAGACGTTAGCCTTTCTGCTGAGCGGTCAACGCCTCGAACATCGAAGTGATGTTGCTGGCGGTGGCCTTCAGTTTGCCGACCAAGGTGTCCATGTCGTTGTACTTTTTGGTCAGTACATCGGTCAGGGTTGCGATGCGACGATCGAGTGCTTCCTGATCATTGCTCAGACGTCTCTTGGTTGCATCCAGCGCCTTGCTGCGCGCATCGAGAATAGAGTCCTGAATCTTGCCATTGACTGTCTTGGATTCAGTGAACGGCTTGATCGCATTATTCATGCGCTCCAGCAGCCCGCCGGTGCCGGTGAACAGGGTCTGCACTTCGCCACCGAGCTTCTTGTCGTTCATCGCGGCAGTGAACTTGGTGCTATCGAAGTTCAACGCACCGGTCTTCTGATCGGTGGTAATCCCCAATTGCGAAAGCACAGTCAACTTATCGCCGGAGCCCGTCTGGGACAAAGGTTCACGCAGGGCATTAAGAATCGACCGCGGCAGCGGGTCACCAGTCAGAGCCGCTGCAACGGTGAGCTTGCCGTCATCATCCAGCGACGGTTTGGTCAGCGAAGTCACTGCGTTGGCAACAGCGTTGTAGGCATCGACAAATTTCTGGATCGACGCCTTCAGCCCATCGTTGTTGGAGGCAACAGTGACCGTCGACTTACCGATTGCCGCCAGGTTCAGGGTCAGCCCGGAAATCGCGGTATCGTTGGTATTGGAACTGCTGGTGATTTTCAGACCATCGACGGTGAATTCCGCGTCCTGGGCCAGATCACCGATGGCACCCGACGATGAAGCGGTCGGGGTGGCATCCATTTTCGTTGTACCGTCGATCTCGAGACCGGCAATACCACTGGCAGAAATGTCGGAACCTACGCCCGTCGTGGTAGAGCCAAGCACCAGTCGAGACCCGAAGCTGTCGGTCACGATGTTGGCACTCAAACCCTTGGATTGATATTGGGTGTTGATCGAGTCACGTACCGATTGCAGGGTTGCTCCCGCCGCGACGGTCACAGGATAGCTTTTGCCATTCTGGGTGATGGTCAGAGTGCCGGTAGGTATCGAACTGGTATTACCACCAGGAAACGCCGCAGAAGCGACCTTCGAAGACGTAGCGAGCTTTGTGACATCCAAAACATAATTGCCGGAAACGGCATAGTTGCTCGAGGTGGCAGACAGCACTTTTGTGTCGGAGGACGTTGCCGCAAAACCGGTGAACTGCGGGCTGGTGGTGCTGCCCAGATCAGTCAGGGTTTTCTGGAACGTCGCCAGCAGCGACTTCAAAGTACCAATACCGGAAATGCTCGCCGTGTTGGTGGCGGTTCCACGGTCGATCTGACCTTGCTTGGCCGCTTTGTCAGCGTTCACCAAGGCTTTGACGATAGCACCGGTATCAAGGCCTGAGCCTAAACCCGTGCCCGGTAGAATTGGACTTGCCATGTGGAACTCCCTTCAGTGTGTCGCCGGTCTTTTGACCACTACAACGCCCAAAAGAACATAGCAACAAAATTCGTGCCAGCTGTCAGACTTTAGCGCTGAACAACAGGCTGCTTGCATCATTCAAACTGTTTGCCAGTTTCAGCACTTCTTCGTTGGGGATCTGGCGGATCACCTCACCGGATTCGCTGGCAATCACTTTGACCACTACTTTGCCTGAAGGCTCATCAATCGAAAACTCCAGGTTGCGCTTGACCGACTGCACAAACTTCTCGATCTCCTGAACAGCCATCTTCAGTTTTTCCGGATCGGTCTTATCGTTTTTACTTTCTTCCTTGACAGCAGCTACCGGAGCAACCACAGGGCGAGGCTTTTCTGCAGGCTTTTCGGCAACCGTCGTCGCCTGCTTGGCCGCAGGATAAGACAAGTTCAGCTTGGCGCTCATATCCATGTCCATCACCTCTTAAAAAATTAAAAAGCGAGAGAGCGCGACAAGCGCACTCCCCCGCCAAAACTCATCAGCTATTACTGAAGCAGTTTCAGTACAGCGGATGGCAGTTGGTTGGCCTGGGCCAGAACTGCGGTGGAAGCTTGTTGCAGAGTCTGTTGCTTGGTCAGCTGTGCAGTTTCAGCAGCGAAGTCGGTATCTTGTACGCGACCCAGTGCAGCACTGGCGTTTTCGTTGATGTTCTGCAGGTTGGAGATGGTGCTGGTCAGACGGTTCTGGGCAGCACCCAGGTCTGCACGGCTGGAGTTGATCTTGGCCAGAGCGGCGTCGATTTTGGTCAGCGCGTTGTTCATCGAAGCTTCAGCGGTAGCGGAGTCGTTACCGGTGATTTGTACGGTAGCCGAGTCAACCGACAGGGTAGCTGCGTCGAAGCCGCTGTCCAGGGTCAGGGTGATCTGGTTGGTAGCGCCAGTGTTGGAACCCACCTGGAAGGTCATGGTGCCAGCGGTGCCGTCGATCAGGTTCTTACCGTTCAAGTTGGTCGACTTGGCGATACGGGTCAGTTCGTCGGACATCGAAGCGAACTCTTTGTTCAGAGCAGCGCGGTCAGCGGTGCCGTTCGAGTCGTTTCGGGATTGAACAGCCAGTTCACGCATACGCTGCAGAATGTTGGTCGATTCTTGCATCGCGCCTTCAGCGGTCTGAGCGATCGAGATACCGTCGTTGGCGTTTTTGATCGCCATGGTCTGACCACGGATCTGCGAAGTCATACGGGTAGCGATTTGCAGGCCGGCGGCGTCGTCTTTAGCGCTGTTGATTTTCAGGCCGGAGGACAGACGGGTCATCGAAGTCGACAGAGCGTCGGAAGCACGGTTCAGGTTTTTCTGAACGTTCAACGATGTGACGTTAGTGTTTACTGTTAAAGCCATGACGAATTCCTCGTTGGTTGGGTACTGCGGCTTCCGGCCCTGGCAACCGCCGGGTATGGCCTAGAGAACCTTCGTAATAGTTATCGTCGGGATTGCAACTTGCTTTAGGGGATTTTCGAAAAAATTTGCCATCAGTCGGCCATCCCTCGTAAATCAAGGGGTTGGCGAGCGCCTGCAAACGAAAAAATGGCGTCAGGAATACGCCGACCACTGAAGAACGAGAACTCGTCACGACCGGCACACAGGGGAGTTGTTTAAAAGGACAGACTATCGGCGATCAACTGAACGAGTTCGTATTCAAGATAATCGGCCAGCGCCAACCAGTTTTGCGCTTCCTGACACTCAAGCATCAGGCCAAGGATTTGCAGCCACTGCTGCTGACTTTGCCCTGATGCCATATCGAAGCAAGGCTGCAATGTGCCAGCCAGATCAATCATCGCCAACCCTGCCTCCACATCACGACCAAGACGAAACATCGCCGCGCACTGCTGCGCCTGAGTGATAAACGCTTGCGTCATACCGCCCACTCCGAATGAAACGCCGTCCCGGCGATCATCGCCCCTGCCCGACTGGTGTTGTAGAAACGCACTTGCGGATGCCCGGCGATGAAGCGCTCCAGCTCGCACAGATAGCTGCGAAAGTTGAGCTGCGTTTTGATTCGCTGCCCGTGACCATCGAGCACCCAGTGTTTGGCTGCGACCCGTTGCGGCCCCAGATCACCGTCGCTCCAGCCGGCATGAGTCTTGTCGCCAGGAAAGGCAAAGTCGGCGCCGAACAATGTGATCTGTGCAGCGCCCATCTTCACCGCCAGATCCACAGCAGGATGGATCACACTGCCACCGACATACAGTTCGCCGCGTGGCATTTGCTGACGAATCACTTGATAGATCGGACTGGCCGAATAAGCGGCGTAGCGCGGCCCTTGCCAGTCCTTGAGCACCTGTGGTTCGACCATAGGCATGTAAACCAGCGTTATTGATGCACTGTCCATCGGCGGCAGATGCCGAGCCGAAATGCGCTGATCGATGGTGACCACAATGTCAGGACGAATGCCGTGCTGCAGCAATGGGCGATACGCCGTATCGACACAAATGAACAACGGCCGCTCGGCTTGCGCGCGAATGGCTCGCAGGCGCTCGAAGTGCAGTTCAAGACTCGGCCCGGTGGCGATCACGAACACATCGCGCCCAACGTGCGATCCAAACAACTCAGCCACATCACCATCGCCTTCCAGCAACGCCTTGCTGGCTTGTAGGCGCTCGACGATTTCCGGCGACTGCGGATCGAACTCACGATTATTGAAAGCCAGATGGGTTTCGCTGATCAGCCGATCACGGATTTTGGCGCTGTAGTCATCGGCCAATACCAACTCCGATGGCAACGCGAAAAACGGCAGACATATCTCGGCAAGATCACCGGCGTAATGCAATTCAACGCGCGAATCATTGAGCCACGGTTGTTGGTCGAGCAACTGTAGAACCAGCGCAAATACGGCGCCGTTGAGAATGTGTACGTGCAATTGCTTGAGTTGCGCACGCTTCAACAACTCCAATTGCAGATCACCCAAACCGGCGCCATAAACGTGCAGCACCCGACTCTCACTCGCCAGGCTCGCGGCCTGGACTTGCGCCTCACGCGCACGGTCATGGCGACTGGTCAGTTGAATGCCGTTGATACTCAACGTCGAACCCAACCCCTCCACCAGATCAGCTTGCAGCGATGACGGATCTTGCGCCCTCAGACGGGCTGCCACCAAAGGCCAGCGGCGCTGGATGACGTCGGCATTCGACTGAAAGAACTCGCTCATGGCGCCTCGTGAACATTCGGGCAAAAAAATAGCGCTCAAGGTTACACCTTGAGCGCTATTTTTGGCTGCGCTTTATTGATCAGGGACGATAGAGGATCGCCGAACCCCAAGACAAACCAACGCCAAAACCACTGATCGCAACGCGACTCCAGTCAGAATCGAGTACGTGTTTTTCCAGCAACAGCGGAACACTCGACGACACGGTATTGCCGGTCTCGACCATGTCCTTGATGAACTTCTCCGGCTCGCCTTCGAAGCGCCGCGCCACGGCATCAACAATCGCCGCGCTGCCCTGGTGAATGCAGAACGCGTCAATGTCATCAGCCTTGAGGCCCGAATCGTCAAGCAACTCATGCAAGTGCGCCGGGACTTTTAGCAGCGCGAAGTTGAACACCTGACGACCGTTCATGAAAAACACACCATTGCTGACCTTCAGGTGCGGAGCGCCAGAACCGTCGGTGCCGAACTTGGCTTTACCCAGCGCCCAGGTCGGATCGTCGCCCATCCAGGTCGCGGTGGCGGCATCGCCGAAGAGCATGGTGGTGTTGCGATCTTCCGGATCAACGATCTTCGAGTACGGGTCAGCGGTGATCAACAGACCGTTTTTCAAACCCGCGGCTTCCATGAAGCCCTTGATCGCGTAAATGCCATAGACGTAACCGGAGCAGCCCAACGAGATATCGAACGCCGCAACATGGGTTGGCAGACCGAGTTTGTCCTGCACGATCGCAGCAGTGTGCGGCAGGCCTTCTTCGTCACCGTTCTGGGTAACAACGATCAGCGCATCAATAGATTCACGCTTGAGTTCAGGGTTGTTGGCAAACAGCGCATTGGCCGCTTCCACGCACAGATCGGAGGTTTCTTGTTCAGCGTCTTTACGCGGCAGAAACGCCGAGCCGATCTTGCCGAGAATGAATTCTTCATCCTTCTCGAATTTTGCACCTTGTGCGTAATTGTCCACGCCGGCTACAGGAACGTAGCTCGCAATGCTTTTTATGCCAATCATTACGGCTTCCCAATATAAAACAACCCAAAACCACCGCTCGCAAGGATTCGAGGGGCGCCGACAAACAGAAAATGGCTGCCACAACGGGCAACCATGGGGGAGCGCAAAGGGCTATCACTGGAACCGAAAACGGGCCAGGCGCCATCTCCCCGATCAATACAATACAGTGAAGATGCGCGTTATGACTCGCAGGTCACGCTATTTTGCCGAATCGGATGCAGATCGGGTTATTCGACCAACGACCAATCCAGCGGCGTACCACGCTTGATCGGTGCGCGAGCGCGGCGCCCGAGGACAGCATCGACGTGCTTGGGCGGCAGACCGAGGCCGGGGCGAATGGCACGCAGATTGTCCCCTGTGAAGGGTTCACCAGCAGCCATGTCGGCCGTCACATACAGCGAACGGCGGTAGACCAGCGACTTGCGCTCGGCTTCGGTCGCGCCGTACTGCACCTGCCCCAAGGCCTGCCAGGCACGCTCGGTCTCGAGCACCAGACTGGCCATTTCCGCAGGCTCCAGCGAGAAACTGGCATCCACCCCACCCGCCGAACGGTCGAGGGTGAAGTGTTTTTCCACCACCGTCGCACCGAGCGCTACAGCCGCCACTGACACACCGACACCCATCGAATGGTCGGACAGCCCCACTTCACAACCAAACAGTTCACGCAGATGCGCGATGGTGCGCACGTTGCTGTTGAGCGGTGTCGCCGGGTAAGTGCTGGTGCACTTGAGCAATACCAGATCCTTGCAACCGGCCTCGCGGGCGGCGCGCACGGTGTCATCCAGCTCAGCGATGCTGGCCATGCCGGTGGAGATGATCAATGGCTTGCCGGTCGCGGCGACACGGCGAATCAGCGGCAAATCGGTGTTTTCGAAACTGGCGATCTTGTAGGCCGGCACATCAAGGCTTTCGAGAAAATCCACTGCCGTGTCATCGAACGGTGTCGAGAACGCGAGCATCCCCAATTCTTTGGCCCGTGCAAAAATCGGCGCATGCCATTCCCAAGGTGTGTGGGCCTTTTCATACAAGTCGTAAAGCGAGGTACCCGCCCACAGACTGCCGGGATCCTTGATGAAGAACTCGCCCTCGGCCAAATCCAGGGTCATGGTTTCAGCGGTGTAGGTTTGCAGCTTCAAGGCGTGCGCGCCGGCCTTGGCGGCGGCCTCAACGATTTGCAGCGCTACGTCCAGCGACTGGTTATGGTTGCCGCTCATCTCGGCAATGATGAACGGTGGCGCGTCGGCGCCGATCAGGCGGTCGCCAATCTTGAAACTAGGCATGCGGGTGATCCTTCAAAACACGGGTGAAGGCGCAGGCACTTTGCGTGAACCCGGCCTCACGAAATACATTCAACGAGGGGCGATTATCCGACAGCACCTGGGCAGTGATCGCCGTCATTGACGGCCAGTAATCGCTGACGAACGATTCGCCGCGAGCCAGCAGCGCCCTGCCCCATCCGAGACCGAGACGGCCCTCGAACAGATAAATCGACACTTCAGCTTCGAGCCCGCGCAAGTCATAGCGCAAGACACCCACCGGGCCATCATCGGCCTCGGCAATCAGCAGCAGACGCTGCGTGTTGCGCAAGCTTGCACTCAACCAGTTCAAGTGCTGCGCCCAGTCGATCACACCCTGTTCTTTCGACCAGCGCCGCACGGCCTCAGCATTGCGCCCCTCGAACAACAACTGCGCATCATCCGCCCTTGCCAGGCGCACATTGAGCACCGCGCCAGCCAGCACCGCAGCGACGCGAAGCGCACCGCGACCATCGACCAGTTGCCGCGAACGCTCGGCGAGGCTTTGGCGCAAATAAACATTCTCGGTGACAAAACCTATGGCCTGACGCAGTTGCTCGACAGTGACCTGCTCGCGAGCGCCCATGAATACATGCGCACCCGCCGCCGCCATCACTTCGCCGTTGGCCTGCTGGTTATTCGACACGGCGATACAGATCGTCGGCAGCCCCATCGCCGCGCGCTCCCAACTGGTCCCCCCTCCCGCGCCGATAAACAGATCAGCCTCAGTCATGCGCTGATAAAAATCGCTGACAAAACTGTGCAAGTGCCAGTTCGGGCGTGTTTCGACCATGGCTTGCATGTGTGCCAGGGCCGGGTTGTCAGCGCCGGCGACAAAGTCCACTTGCAGCTCAGCAAAGTCCGCTAGCGCCTGCATGGCGTGATGGGTCTGCCTCGCTGCGTCGAACCCACCGAAATTGACCAACACCCGCCGGGCCTTGGGTTTGATCTCGATGGCCGCGCAGTTGAACTCCTCACGCAACATGGCATAGCGCGGCCCGAGTAACGTACGGCAACCGGCAGGCAACAACGGCGCGTAGTTTTCGCTGAGACCGGACAGATTCTGATTGAGCAGCAGATCAACGCTGTAACGCCGAGTGGCCAGATCGTCCACGGCTGCAATCCGCGGAGCCCAGCGCCGGGCAGCGGTTTGCCAGTGATGATCGAGGCCGTAATGGTCGGCGATGACCCAGTCGAAGCCGGCGTGCCCCTCAAGCAATCCGGCGAGTGCATCGATGTCAGCCTGCCAAGGCAGCATCGACTCGATGGCCTGCTGCGGATCTTCATCGGGATAGCGTTCAGGCAGCGCGAACGTCTCGAAACCCTCGGCCAGCAAAGCGTCGAGCCGATGCCCCGGCAAACGCCGACAGGCAAATGCGACATGACTGCCCTGCCCACGCAGCACACGAGCCAGCGTCAGGCAGCGGGCAATGTGACCGCTGCCGATGGTGGGCGAAGCGTCAGCACGAATCAGCACTCTCATTGCAGCTCCCCACCGACCTTGAGCGCGGCGTACAAATACTCGGCACGTTTCCAGTCCTCTGGCGTGTCGATGTCCTGCACCAGATGACGCGGCAAAATCACCGGCAGACTGGCCGGCGAGAACAGCACCTCGCCGCGCAACCACGACTCGCTGCGCCCCCAATAAAACTGGCCGGCATCCTGAAAGGCTTCGGGTAGATCCTGAGAGCGGGTATGGCGAAACTCCGGGTACAACGCCACAAGCGCGCCCTGCTCGTCGACGGTCAGTGCGCGTTGTATCGGGAAACCAAAACCGGTGACGGAAAAGGCGAAGGACTTGTCCGGATGTTGCTCCAGCAAATCAAACCCCTGTCGCAGATACCGCGCCTGCAACAACGGCGCCGTCGCATAGACGCAACAGGCGTAATCGAAACCCGGTAACTGTTGCAAGGCATGCACGATCACCGCCGCCGTGCCGGTAAAATCGTCGGCAAGATCGGCCGGACGCAGAAACGGCACGTCGGCGCCGTGCGCCCGCGCTACCTCGGCAATTTCCTGGTCATCGGTGCTGACAACCACTCGGTCGAACAACCCCGAACCCAGCGCCGTGCGAATCGAGCGGACGATCATCGGTACGCCATCGAACGGTTTCAGGTTCTTGCGCGGGATGCGCTTGCTGCCGCCACGGGCAGGGATGATCGCCACGCAACTCACGTTGTCTTACTCCTCAAGAACCAGCCGTCGCAGTTGCTCGACCACGTAGTCCTGTTGTTCATCCGTCAGCAGTGGAAACAGCGGCAGGCTGATCGCTTCTGCGTAGTAACGTTCGGCTTCGGGAAAATCTCCCTCGGCAAAACCCAGGTCGCGATAGTACGGCTGCAAGTGCACGGGAATATAGTGCAGATTCACCCCGACCCCGGCCGCGCGCAAACCTTCGAACACCTGACGGTGGCTGAGACTGATGCGATCCGTCTGCAAACGCACGACGTACAGATGCCACGCCGATTGAGCCTCCACCTGAGCGCTGGGCAAGGTCAGCGGCAAATAAGCCAGCAAACGCTCGTAACGTGCCGCCAGTTCACGACGGCGGGCGACAAACTCATCCAGTTTGCCGAGTTGCGACAAGCCCAGCGCCGCTTGCAGATCCGTGATCCGATAATTGAAGCCGAGCTCGATCTGCTGGTAATACCACGGGCCGTGGGCAGGCTCGGTCATTTGCTGCGGATCACGGGTCATGCCGTGGCTGCGCAGGCGCTGCAAGCGCTCTGCCAGTTCCGGGCGATTGGTCAGCACCATGCCGCCCTCGGCACTGGTGATGATCTTCACCGGATGAAAACTGAACACCGTCATCGCCGCGAATTCGCCGCAACCCACCGGGCGCCCGGCATACGAGGCACCGACCGCGTGGGAGGCATCTTCGATCACGGTAAAGTTGTAGCGCTGCGCCAGGTCGGCGATCCGGCGCATGTCGCAGCTTTGCCCGGAGAACGCCACCGCCACCAGCACTTTGGGCAGTTTGCCGTCACGCTCGGCTTGCTCCAGCTTCGCTTCCAGCACAAAAGCATCGAGGTTCCAGGTGAGCGGATCGATGTCCACGAAATCGACATCGGCGCCACAGTAACGACCGCAGTTGGCCGACGCCAGAAAGGTATTCGGCGTAGTCCACAAGCGATCGCCGGGGCCAAGCCCCGCCGCCAGACAGGCAATGTGCAGCGCCGCCGTGGCGTTGCACACCGCCACGGCGTAATTGGCCTCGCAACGTTCGGCCATCGCCTGCTCGAAACGCTCGATGGTCGGCCCTTGCGTGAGCCAGTCGGATTTCAGCACCTCGACCACTGCGTCGATATCGGCCTGATCAAGGCTCTGCCGACCGTAGGGGATCATTTCGCAAGCTTCGCGTGCAGGTCAGCGATCTGCCCCACCGAGAGGAAATGCGGGTTGGTGTCGGAGCGGTATTCGAAATCTTCGCTCACCGGCTGACCGCGTTCGCCCAGCTTGTCGACGGCGAAATCGACATCGACGCTGGTGAAGCGGATCGACGGCTCAATGGTGTAGTGATCAGCAAATTCCAGGGTCATCCGCGCATCGTCCAGCGGCACCATCAGTTCGTGCAGCTTCTCGCCCGGACGAATACCGACATTCTTGTGCGGCAGGTGCTCGGCCATGCCCCGCGCCAGATCGACGATGCGGATCGACGGAATCTTCGGCACGAAGACTTCACCGCCGTGCATCCGCGCAAAGCTGTCGAGGACAAACTGCACGCCGTGATCCAGCGTGATCCAGAAACGCGTCATGCGCTCATCGGTGATCGGTAGCTCCTGCGCGCCATCGGCAATCAACTGGCTGAAAAACGGCACCACCGAACCCCGCGAGCCGGCCACGTTGCCGTATCGCACCACGGCAAAACGGGTCTGCTGTTCGCCGGCAATGTTGTTGGCGGCAACGAACAGTTTGTCCGACAGCAGCTTGGTCGCGCCGTACAGGTTGATCGGGCTGGCAGCCTTGTCGGTGGACAGCGCGACAACTTTCTTCACGCCATTGTCGATGGCGGCGGCAATGATGTTTTCCGCACCGTTGACGTTGGTACGAATGCACTCGGTCGGGTTGTATTCCGCTGCCGGCACTTGCTTCAGCGCAGCGGCATGCACGACGTAGTCGATGCCGCGCATGGCCTGACGCAAACGGTCGGCATCGCGCACATCACCGAGAAAGTAACGCATGCACGGCGCGTTGAACGTCTGCTGCATTTCGTATTGCTTGAGTTCATCGCGCGAGAAAACCACCACCCGCTTGGGCTGGTATTGCTCCAGCAAGCGGCGGATGAAGTTGCGACCGAACGAACCGGTGCCGCCGGAGATGAAAATCGATTTACCGTTGAACATGTCTTGAGTCCTGTTTCCCTGAGCGTCTGGCTTAAGCGAGCAACTGCGCCCAGTCGACACTGGAGGCTGCGCCGAGGGTGAAGCCTTTGCCGGTCAGGGAAAGGTTCTGGTTATAGGCGGTGTCATGGGCGAAGCGCGCTTGCCATTTGTCACGCAGTGCAGCGCGCGCCTGGACGTCCTCAGGCAACAACCCCGGATGCAGCAGTTGAGCTTGCGGCGTCCAGACAACCAGATAACCGGCATCAGAGACCTTCAAACACAGATCGACATCGGCAAAAACGTCTGCAAAATGCTCCTCATCCAGACCGCCGACAGCTTCAAATACGGCTTTGCGAATCATCAGGCAGGCGCCCGATACCGCAGAATAGTTCTGTTCGACTTGATGACCGAAGAGGTAGCCCTTGGCTTCTTTTCGCTCATCGACAAATACGGAGCCCAAATCACCGTTCAGCCCCAGTATCAGGCCTGCCTGGGTGGTGACACCGCGACCATCCATAAGCTTGGCACCGACGATGCCGACCTCCGGACGCTGCACCTGGTTGACCAGCGCTTCGAGCCAGTTGGCATTGACCACTTCGGCCTCGGCAGAGAGCAGCACCAGATATTCGCCTTTTGCCTGAGCGCTGGCGAAATTGGTCAAAGCCGAGGCACTCAAACGCTGATCGCTGCGCAATACCCGGAGGCGCTCGCCTTTGCCTTCCAGGCTGGCCAGCCAAGCCACCAACGCTTCGGATTGGCTATGGTTGTCAGCAATCAGGATCTCGTGGCGCTGATAGCGGGTACGCTGCAATACGCTGACCAGCGCTCGCTGCAGTGGTTCGAGGTTATCCTGGCTGTGCAGGATGATTGACACCAGCGGACGAGCCGAATGTTGATAGTCGATCTGCCAGGTTTGCGGCAGTGCCGAACTGACTTGAGCACGATACCCGCGTGCTGCCAGATGACGGGTCAGCACCTGGCGCTCCTGCACGTTCTCTTCCTCGGCAGGCGCGTTGCAAATCAGTAGCGGTTCGGCCAGATGCGCCAGCCCTCCGAGGCCACCGTCCTCGATCAGGCGCAACAACAGATCGAACTCCAGAGCCTGAGTGTATTCGGGCGTGAAACCCTGCGCCTGAACCAACGCCTGACGGTTGATCAACCAGTGACGCGCCATCAACGACGGCACGCTTTGCAGCAAGTCCAGGTTGACCCCTGGGCGGAACACATCACTCAGAGCCCCCTCGACGTTACGATGCAACTCGTCCATGGCGACAGCGCGCAAGCCTTCAACGCCTTGCAGCTCGAGGCTGGCGCGCAGCAGCCCGCTGGCAGTGAACTGATCGCCAGCCTCGGCCATCAGCATCCAGTCGGCGCCAGACTGCTCAATGATCTGATTGATCTTCGTGACGTAGTTGCTGGTGCTGACTTTGACGAAGTGCACGGTGTCATGCACGGTGGTGGTGGCCGGCAAATCACCAGTGGTGAACACCACCAGATTGAATGCCTTGCAGTGCCCACCGACCAGACTGTCGAACGTGGCTTGAAGCTTGACCATGTCGGCGTCCAGATCCAGCAACAGAATGCCGAAACGTGGACCTGCGCCCTGCTGACCAAGGGACTGGGTGATCGCGGCGAGCTCTTGCGGCTGCGGATTACGCGCTTCGAGCCATTGCAGCAGTTGGCCGGATGGCATCTTTTCGAACAGTTGACGATCGTCCTGCCCCGGCACGCTATCCAGACGTTGCATCCAGGCTTGCAGCTTCGCAAGCTCCTCGGGTTCGTCCGCGTCCTTGAGCGACTCGACGAGGCGCCTGACGACAGTACGGTTGAACGCATTGAGGCTCAGCGCTTCCCACAGACGGGCGCGCAAGGTGCGCTCGTTATCGTTGGGATGGACCCGCAGCAGCTCATGCTGCTTGAGCAAAATCCCTTCGAGCAATTGCAGTTGCAGCTTGCCGGCCGGCATCGCGTGCAGGAGAAATTCGAACTCGGTCAACAAGTCGAACACCGGTTTGTTGTAGAACGGCATTTCGACGAACTGCTCCGGGCCGAACATACGCACGGGCACCTCTGCGGCTTCACGCCAGAACGAGCGAATAATCAGCGTTCCCTTGAGCGTACGCCCTGCGACCAGGCACTCCGCCATCGTTGCGAAACTGTCCAGAGCAATCTGCTTGATTTCGGCGGCAGGCTTGTCGCTGAGCGGTGTCGGGATGGAGGCAAGGAACTGGGCAAACTGTTCGCGCTCTGCGACGGTTTTTGCATCTTTGTACGTCAGTACAGTCAACACGTTGGTGCTGTGCTCAGAGGCGCCGTAATTCAACTCGCGCACGGCATACGGAATTGGCAGGATACGTGCCTTGGCACAGGACAGAAGATAGAAGGTATGGCCGATTTCCTGCCATTCGAAACCCGTGCCCGGCGGCAGCAGGCCATACCATTTTTGCAGCAGATCGGTACGCGTGACGGCGTAGAACGGCGGCAGAAAATTATCCATGAACTGCAACACACGATCTTCGGCGTTCTCGCTGTTGTAGTCTTCGTGGACCTTGCTTTCACGCCGGAAGTAATTCACTTCCGTGTCGCGGGTCAGGTACATGATCCCGTAACCGTGGCACAAGCCGTAATCGGGATTGGCATGCAGGAAGTTCACCGACTCGGTCAGCGCTGCGTGCAGCAGGAAATCATCATCGGCGGCGAACACCATGTATGGCGTGGTCACCTGCTGCACGCCCCAGGTCAGCTTGTCCTGCAAGCCTTTGTAGGTGTACTGAGGCAAATGGCGATAGTCGGCAAATGGAAAATCGTTCTCGATGTTTTCATCACGCTGGGTGGACGAATCGAGAACCAGCACCTTGGCCGGGTAAGTGCTGTAGTAGTGCAAGGTGCGTCGCAGGAACGCACTGCGGTTGTGGGTGATGATCACCACCGTGAACAGCTCGTTCAGCGGTGTCACGTTGGCTTGAGTACTGCTTTGAACCTGCATTTTCCTATCCCCACAACCGGCCAGTCGCCTGACGCCTGAAACTGTTATTGATTAACGAACGCGACGCAGATAGCCGTCCGGCGCCACAGTGATCAGCAGCTTGTTTTGCATCTGCTGGTCAATCTCGAAATCCTTGTTCTCTTCCAGGTATTTCCATACCGCGGTTTTCGGGTTGTCGCCCGGCCCCCATGGACGATCCGGGAAGAAATCGGCCGGCATGTCTTCAACCACGGTGTCCATCACCACGCAGTAGCTGTCCACAGAAACCAGTGGTGCGTAAAGGCGCAGCTCCTCGAGGACGTGGTCGTGGGTGTGGTTGGAGTCGAGCACCAGAATGACTTTCTTGCCCTGAGCGATGGCACGGACTTTTTCCGCCGTCGCCAGATCAATGCTCGAACCTTCGATCATTTTGATGCGCTTGGCCATCGGGTGGCTTTCGATGGCCTCACGGTTGTGCGGACGGATGTCGAGGTCGATGCCCAGGACTTCGCCGTGGCCTTGCAGCTCCAGCAACGAGGCGTAGTAGATGATCGAACCACCATGGGCGATACCACACTCGATGACCAGATCCGGCTTGACCTGCCAGATGATCTCCTGCATTGCCATCATGTCCTGAGGCAACTGGATGATCGGACGGCCCATCCACGAGAAGTGGTAGCTGTACTTGTGACGAGCCGATTCGTTGAAAAAGTCGCGGGCCAGTGCTACGACTTTCTGGTCATCACCCTGGCGGGCGATCTCTTCCTGACATTCGGCTTCGAAGGCTTTATGGATGCTGTTGTCGGTCATTTGAAAATTCTCAAGGTTCACTGAAACGAAGCGCTGTCGACGGCGTGATAGACATAACGTCCACCGGTCATCCGCTTGATCTCTTCGAGGTAATTGGAGTTCATCACAAACAGGTTGGCGCCTTCGGGCAAGGCGTCCATGGCTTCCTGCGGAGAGGACACCCGCGCACCACTGAGCGGCAGATAACGCCCTTGTTTGGCTGGATTGATGTCGACGACGCGATCGACCGCCACGCCGGCGCGCTGCAAGGCCAGCGAATAGATTACGCCCTTGGACGACGCGCCCCAGATCGCCGAACCCTGTGCGGGCGCGGCCTGAATGATTTGCACGGCGCGCTTGAGGCTGGCGGTGAAGGTGTTCGACAGCGTCAGTAACTGCGGCGCCTCGGCCGGCGCGCGGCGCAACGTCGAAAGGTCGGCGACGATGTACAGGTATTGGCCGCCAAACAGATGACCAGCCTCGTGTACGATCCCGAACATCGCGCTCAAGTCTGCAAGACGGAAGTAATTGACGTGCTCATAGAACACGTCGAACCAGGCATTGTGCTCGACGATCCAATCGAAGCACGGCACTTCGATGTAGATCTGCCCGCCCTGATTGGCCGCCGCCATTTCCGCCAGAAACGCTACCGGGTCCTGGATGTGTTCCAGCACGTGGCGCAACACGATCGCATCAGCCGACAGGCCAAGATCGCGGGTGAACGGTGCTTTGATCACATCGGCGTTGTCACCCTCGTAGGAAGGATCGATGCCGGTAATCGCATAACCCTGGCCGCGGAGCATTTCAAGGAAGTAGCCTTTGCCGCAGCCTACTTCAATCAGGTTCTGGCCCTTGAAGTGACGTGCCAGGATCGCTTCGACAGCGTTCAAGTGCTGCCGGAACTGCACTGAATGCGCCTGTTCGTTTTGATAATCGACGTCGTAACTGAGTTTGCTGGCGTCGAAGACCTGATTGAAGATAAGACCGCTCTGGTCATCTTGCACCAGCACAATATCCGCGCTGTACGAAGCCTGTGCCTGCTGCGCAGTGGCAAACGTGCGGTTTTGCAGCACTGGCAGACCGCTAGCCCGATAGAGCTCATGCTGCATAGACTTCACCCTTCAGTTTTGAAATCCGCTGGTCATCACCCCAAAACGCCATGGGCTCGTGTGCGGAATAACCGTAATGCCCCAGATTCAGGGCAATGGAAGATTGGCGCTGATGTACGCGTTGTTCCACCAGGGCGCGCACGGACACCGGCAGACCGCTGCAGCAGTTGATCACGCCGTCAACATCGCGACGGGTGATCAGCGTCGCCAATTGAGAAGCCGCCTCAGTGATTTCAAGGTAATCGCGCAACTGGTCTCCCGCCGACATGTTGAACTGCGCATCACCCGCATCAATGGCCCGATCAAGACTGGCCAACAGGCTATTGGGGTTTTGTCCCTCGCCATGCAGATAAAACAGGCGCGCCCACTGCAAGGTGAATGTGTGCTCGCGCTGCAAGGCTTCAAGGAACAGCCGCAATGTATGTTTGGCCAATCCGTAAGGCGTACAAGGCATTGCAACGACCGTTTCACTCAACGGGCCACTTTGCAGCCCGTATTCAAAACAGGTTCCTGTCACCAGCACCTGACTGACGCCAGCCCCGATCACACGCTTGAGAAAGGTGTAATCGAGCGCAAGATTGCGCTCGAAATGAAACAGCGCCTGATAATTCGGCAGACCACTCCAGGCCAGATGCGCGATGGCGTCCATTCCGTCAGCCAAGCTGAGTACGTCCAGATCCGCTGCATGGATATCGGCAGCGATAAACTCGACATCATCGAACCAGGGCAGCGCACGCGCCGCTTCGAGGTTGCGCGATACCGCACGGACCCCGAAACCTTTAGCGAGCAAGGCGCTGACCAGGTGCCGGCCAACAAATCCGGTGGCGCCGGTCACAAGCACATTCGTGGCGCGGTCTGTCACAGTTCGACTCCGCGAAAATTGTTGTCAAGCAAAGGATGGCTTGCATCTTTGGGCGACAAGTTCTTGACGGGCAGAGGCCAATTGATCGAGAGCGCGGGATCGTTTACTGAAAGCCCTGCCTCATGATCCGGCGCATAATCGGCATCTGTCAGATAGAGCACTTCAGAGTCATCGGTGAGGGATTGAAAACCATGGGCGAACCCTGCCGGGATTAGCAGACTGCACCCGTCATCGGCACGCAACTCCTCGGCGTGCCACTGCAAATACGTCGGTGACTGTGGCCGCAGATCGACCACCACATCCCACACAGCACCGCGCACACAGGTGATCAGTTTGGACTCTGCGTACCCGGCGTTCTGGTAATGCAGACCGCGTACACTGCCTTTTTCCACGGTGCGCGAATGGTTGATCTGACGGATTGCAAACGGACGATCCTGCGCGGTCAGACGCGCCTGACAAAACAGTCGTGCAAACCGTCCGCGATCATCGCAAAAGACTTTTTGCTGGATCAGGTACAAGCCTTCCAGCTTCGTGGACTGTAGTGTGAAATCAGTCATGACCGCCCCCTATACAGGTTCAGTTGGCAGAGGGTCACTGCGCGCATGTCATCACCGCTCTGCCATGCCAGGTGCCAGTCGAGGGTCTGAGCCAAACATTGCTGCAAGTTCCAACGCGGTTGCCAGCCGAGCAGTTGGCGCGCGCGGCTGCTGTCCAGGCGCAGCAGGCCGGCCTCGTGCAGTTCACTTGGTTCAATGCGCAGACCACGGGCCTGCGGCCAGCGGCTGGCGAGCAGTTCGACCACTTCGCCAACGCTGCACATGTCCGCTTCGCTCGGGCCGAAGTTCCACGCACCGGCATACTCCGGGCCTTGTTCGTAAAGGCCGGCGGCCAGTTGCAGGTAACCGGCCAGCGGCTCCAGCGCGTGCTGCCATGGGCGTACGGCTTGCGGGTAACGCAGGGTTACTGGCTCGTCTGCCGTCCAGGCTTTGAGCACATCGGGAATCAGTCGCTCTGGGGCGAAATCACCGCCGCCCAACACATTGCCGGCACGCGCCGTGGCCAGGGCCAGACCGTGCTCGGCGTACTTGTCTGCCGCAAAGAACGAGGCGGCGTAAGACTGCGCCAACAATTCACAGCAAGCCTTGCTGCTGCTGTAAGGATCATGTCCACCAAGGGCTTCGTCTTCGCGGTACGGCCACAGCCATTCCTTGTTGGCGTAGACCTTGTCCGTGGTCACCAGTACGCAGGCACGCACGCAACCGACCTGACGAATCGCTTCAAGCAGATTGAGCGTGCCCATCACGTTGCTGGAATAAGTGCCGAGCGGATCGCGATAGCCTTCGCGCACCAGCGGTTGAGCCGCCAGATGCAAGACGATTTCCGGCTCGGTGTCGGCGATGATTTCGAGCAAGGCGCCGAGATCACGCAGATCGCCGCGCTGATCGTTGATGCCTTCGTGGACTCGCGCCAGTTCGAACAGGCTCGGTTCAGTCGAAGGATCGAGGGAAAAACCGCTGACTTGCGCGCCGAGGCTTTGCAGCCACAGGGTCAGCCAACTGCCCTTGAAACCGGTATGCCCGGTAACCAGTACACGCTTGCCACGCCAGAAATCCGCACTCAGGCCCATTGCTTCCATGGGGCCTCCCCGCTCTGCCACAGCGCTTCGAGGTGATTCTTGTCGCGCAGGGTGTCCATCGGATGCCAGAAGCCTTCGTGTTCAAAGGCTTTCAACTGTTCGTCCTCGGCCAGACGAGCCAAGGGTTCGGCTTCCCAGGTGGATTCGTCACCCGTGATGTACGGCAGGACTTTTGGCGAGAGCACGAAGAAGCCGCCGTTGATCCAGCCACCGTCGCCACGAGGTTTTTCGGTGAAACCGAGCACCTGATCGCCTTGACGCTCAAGGGCACCATAGCGGCCGGGTGGCTGCACGGCGGTGACGGTCGCCAGACGACCGTGGGCTTTGTGGTAATCGACGAGCTGAGCGATGTTGATGTCGGAAACGCCGTCGCCGTAAGTGAAGCAGAACGCCTCTTCATCTTGCAGATAACGCGCGGCACGCAGCAGACGACCACCGGTCATGGTTTCCTCGCCGGTGTCTATCAGCGTGACGCTCCACGGCTCGCTGTAGTTCTGGTGCACGTCCATGCGGTTCTCGCGCATGTTGAAGGTGACGTCAGAGGTGTGCAGGAAGTAGTTGGCGAAGAAATCCTTGATCGCATAGCCCTTGTAGCCCAGGCAGATCACGAAGTCGTGAATTCCGTGGGCGGAATACTGCTTCATGATGTGCCAGAGAATTGGCTTGCCGCCGATCTCGATCATCGGCTTGGGCTTGAGATGCGACTCTTCACTGATGCGCGTGCCGAGGCCACCCGCCAAAATAACTGCCTTCATCGTCTCCCCTCTTGTTCTTCACCGGGCTGCGCGCAGCTTTCTTGAGCTTTGCGGGCCTACTGGCTAAACCTTTTGCCGATACGGGCGCCGCTGCAATGACCGCGAGCGCTCGTTTTATGGCGATTTGAGGGGGACTTGCAGGAAACGCGCCAGCTACACAGACGTTGCGACGGCGAGCTTGTCGGGCCGAAAAAAAGGGATGAATCCGACAGCGGATTCATCCCTTTGACCGATCCGTTCAACAGATCGAAGACATCAGGCAATCAGCCGAACATGGCAAATGCATCGCCGATGGCCGGCAAATCGTAGACCTGCCCGTCAGCCGTCTGAATATGCTCGATGGTGTTGCCATTCGCGTACCAGTTCTGCAGCTTCACGCCACTGACAGGCACACCGTTACTGCCATCGTTGGCGCTGTGCAAATAGGCATCATTGCCAATCCGGGAAACATTCAACTGGCTGGCATTGGCAATGGTGTTCAGCACCAGCGTATCGTTGAGGCTGCTGCCAAGTTCCTCAATGGTCACTAGCCCGGTAGCGTTCACCACGTAGGTATCATCACCTTCGCCACCGCGAGCCAGTCCGCCCGATCCCTGACGCCCCGCCAAGTTGAGGATCAACAGGTCATCGCCATTACCTCCAGACAGAAAGTAATCGGATCCGGTGCCGGTCAGCACATCATTACCGTCACCACCAAAAGCCCTTCCTCTACTGACCGTGACGATGTCGTTTCCTTCATCGCCACTGGCCATCGTGCCCAGATCGTTGCCGGTACTGACGATGACATCGTCTCCCTCGCCACCGGACAACCAGTCGGCCTGCAACTCCTGCGAATCAAGCCCAGAGGCCAGACCACCATAAATGTGATCCGCGCCCTCGTTTCCTCGAATCACATCGTTGCCCGCACCACCCTCCAGATAATTGTCAGCGCCGTCACCGTCGAGCATGTCATCGAACCGGCTCCCACGAAGCCCCTCGATGTCATAGAAGTAGTCACCCACAGCAATGCCGGTGAGAGAGCTGCCATAGAACGTGACGTGCACCCCAGCGTCGCTGTCCTCATAGCTGACGATATCCAGTCCGGCACCACCGTAGAATGTGTCGGCGCCATCTCCCCCATACAGGAGATCATTGCCCGCACCACCGGTTATCACATTGTTGTCGGCATTGCCGTAGCCAATGAAATCATGGCTACCGGTGTAGGTCAGGTTTTCGATCGAGGCGGCCAGGACCATCACGGACTGATTGGTGTACAACTCGTCGATACCGCCGTTTTCTTGTTCAATGATGGTCACGCCCGCCGCGTTGACGGTGTAGACATCATTGCCCTGACTACCGTCAACCGTTACGCCGCCGGTGTCGATCGTGAAATGGTCGTCCTGCAAAGAGCCGACGACTTTTTCCACATTGCTGACCAGGCCACCGATGCGCAGCTCAACACTGACGGCCTCCCATGAATCGGAATAGTTCAGAACGTCGTAGCCATCGCCACCATCGAACGCTTGTCCGGCTTCCTTGCCGAACAGTACATCGTCAAAGTCTGAACCCTGAATGGCTTCGATTGCGGTGAACGTGTCACCGTTGGCGAAACCGGTAGACATCCAGCCTTGCGCTATATCAATGAATACGCCTTCACTACTGTCGGCGTAGCTGACCGTGTCAAAACCCTCACCACCAACAAAGTGATCCGCGCCGTCTCCCCCGAACAGCAGGTCATTGCCGGCACCACCAATGATCAGATTGTCACCGGCATTTCCATAACCGGTGAAATCGCCGGTGCCGGTGAAGGTCATTTTTTCAACGCACGCGTCCATCTGCATGTTGTTGAGCGTCGTGCGCAGCTCGTCATATCCACCACCTACTCCTTCAACGATTTTCACGTTATCGCTGCCAATGATGTAGATGTCATCGCCGTCCTGACCATCCAGAGTCAGTCCAGCGATATTGCCAATGAAGGTATCGTCGAATTGAGTGCCCATGACACCTTCAATTTCGATCAACGTATCGCCTTCAGCTTCACCACCATGAGCGATCACCGAACCATCCTGAAACTCGATACTGATCGCTGCGGCAGAACCACGGTAATCGACCCAGTCAAAGCCCTCACCGCCATTCAGCAGATCAGCCCCCTCCCCCCCATAGAGCAAATCCCCGGACTCCAGCCCGTAGAGTTCGTCATTGTCAGGAGTACCGATGAGGTGGTCTGCTTCAGTCGTTCCATTGATCACTGCCATGTGTTCCTTCCTTGCGTTGTTGTTGAATCCTGTCCCTGGAGCGAGGCACTCCTCACTTAAGTGGGCACGTATTTGAAATCTATCGACCGACAGCACCAAAGACTGAGATCAAGACCTCCAAAAAAAACGCCGGCAACCGTGAGGTCATCTGCGTTTTTTATGCCCGTCGAAATCAGATCAATCCGGCAACCAGCCCCACAACCAATGATTGAGGTTGTCACCGCGCAACATGAAATCGCGGTGCACCGCCTCTTTCAATTCATCGCCCATGCGGTAGCTGGCGTCCGGGTCGGCGAGATGCATGCGGATCGCTTGCAGCCATTCTGCCGTGCTGTTGCTGTAGACCTTGGTGCACGGCAGGTGGCCGCGATAGGCCTCGGTGTCGGTGCAGATCACCGGGTAGCCGCAGGCGCCATACTCGAGCAGCCGCAGGTTGCTCTTGCAGTCGTTGAAGATGTGAAACTCAAGCGGTGCCAAGGCCAGATCGAGATTCAGGCTCGCCAGTTTGAACGGATAGCTTTGCAGACTGATGGTCGAGTGGAATTCGTGCACGTATGGACGCAAGCCTTCCGGGCACATACCGAAAAATACCCATTCGACCTCATCGGCCAGTTCGCGCACGACGTCGGCAATGACGTCCAGATCCCCGGTATGACTGGTGCCGCCGCCCCAGCCTACCCGTGGCTTTCTTGAGGTACGACGCTGACTGGTCAGGTTTGCCCAAGGCTCTGGCGGCAGCATGTTCGGCACGATACGAATCTCGCTGTGCATGCTCGAAAGTGCATCAGCCAGAGGTTGCGTGGTCACGACTACCCGATCACACAAACCAATGCCCTCACGCAGCATTTGCTCGGTATTGACCGGCTTGTTGCGGGCGTGCGTGTTCTTCTTCGGGGCGCTGACGATGTAGTCGTCCAGCTCGAAAATGCGCAAGGCACCGGAGTATTTCTTCATGCGCAAGATGTCGCCGGCAGCGCCTTCGCTGTAGCGCCCCTGCAAAACGATAGTGTCCGGGGACAGGCGTTCGATCTCGACAGTTGACGGTGACTCATAAGCTACCCGGGCGATTACGCGCCCGGCCGCCTCGAGTCCGGCCAGCGGCGCGGTAACCCGGTAAAAGCCAACCGCCGAACTGTTGACCGGCAGACCGAGTACCAACGGCAAATCGCGGGCGCAGAAAGGATTCCAGTTGTTGCGCAGTGAAGGTTCCAGGCTGAAGCTCGACACCCCCAGACTCAGCGACGGACTGTAGGCCGGATCCTTAGCGACCTCCGGCAGCCAGCGACGATAGAACGTCTCTTGCTCTTGCTCACGCAACGCGACGGTCGCGGAGGTAGACGCCGCCGCTTCGCAGGGCATCAGCAACACGCTGGCGTATGGCGTCCACACCACCAGATAACCTTCCTTACCGGCGCGCAGACAAAGATCGACATCACTCAACCCCAGACTGAAGGACTCTCCGTCGAACTGTTGCAACTCCTCGAATACCTGCTTGCGCACCATCAGACAATGGCTGCTGACCGCACTCCAGTTCTGCGCGACATGCAGACGCTGCATATAGCCGCGCGAGGCTGCGGCCTCACCATAAAACGGCGAACCCACCGGCCCGGCCAGCCCGAGAATCAGCCCCGCACTGACAATCGAACCTTCAGGACTGAGAATGCGCGCACCGACCACTGCCACTTCCGGACGTCGCGCATGATTGAGCAACTCATCAAGCCAGTCGCCTTCAGTGATCACGCTGTGGGCATTAAGCAGCAACAGGTACTCGCCTGAAGCATGCTCAGAGGCAAAGTTGCGAATGGCCGCATCATTGGCGTCACCCGCATAACGCAGCACGCGCAGCATCGCGGCGCCGAGCTCGGCCATGGCGTCCAGCCACTGGGCCATGGCGGCATCACCGGCCCCGGTGTCGACCATCAGGACTTCATATTGGCCGTAGGTCGTGCGCTCGATCACACTCTCGACGCAACGCTGCAACGCATGCAACGAGTCGCCTGCCTGAACGATGATCGACACCTTGGGATGAGCATCCAACAAGTAGTCGACACGATTGATCAGCGGCAACGTGTCGTGACGAATAGCATGGGGCACACCGATCCGCTGCAGGTGCGCCGCCACCAGGGCGGCGTTGTGTTCAATCACCGCAGGCAACGACAACCAGTCAGCATAGGTAAGGAGCGACTCGACCTGGATTTCAGCGATGTGTTCGATGGACTGTGGACCGGCCTCTTCCACCAGACGCCACAACAGATCATGAGGCGCCAATTGCTCGAGAGCCGGATCGAAACCACCCAATTCCATGAAGCGCTGGCACTGGAATGCCAACGTGCGCCCGACATAAGGATAGGCACGCATCAAATCGAGATTGAAATCGGGTTTGAATACGGGATCGATGGATTCACCGTCGACCAGCGCACCCTCGTCACTGTAGGCACACAGCATGCCCCGCGTACCGGCAATGCGCTCGGCCAGAATCAGCAAGCAAGATTCGGCCAGCCTGTCACCGGCGCGCAACAGGTAGAACCATTGCGCACCTTCCAGCTGTGGCACTACAGCGTTGAGTTGCTGCACCCAGTCAGCCTGAAACGGTAGCTGCAGCACGCGTTCACCGGCCGAACAAACCGCGTCCGACAACACCAGAACAGCTTGCGGCGGATACAGCTGAGCCTCCAGGCTTTGCAGGGTCAATTTCAGCCCGTGTGCATCGGCTTCACTGTCGATGATGATCGGTACAATTTTCGCGCGCGAAGGCCAGCGGTCAATACGCTGCGGCATCAGTTGCTGCTCGACCTGCGAGAATCGCCGAATCGCCAGCCATTCGCGATAGAAGTCGGCGTAGCTTTCGCTTTCACCTCCCACCCGACCATTCACCACCGTGTTGCGGTTGCCCAGAATTCGCACCACACACAGCTCTCCCCAGGCATGGGGCTGATCAGCGATTTTCGATAGCTCGATGTAGCGCACCCAACCTGAAGCTGGCGCGGCCTCACCTGCGCGAGCGGCGAGCATTTGCGTCAGCCAGCTCCATTCAACTGTCGCTGCGCGGAGCATTTCAGGGGTCTTGCTCAAGCGATCCGGATACAAGCGCTCTGTACTCAACACCGTACTCAGCGCAGCCAGATTTCCTCGACGCATCAGGCACACGAACAACGCGAAGTCGAGCATGGCGACAAAACCTGCGCCTTCCTGAATCAGCGCCGGCAACAGTTCCAGCACGTCGGCACGACGCATCAAGGCCGAACTGAAGTTACCGAGAAAATTTTTCGGCGTGCCTTCGAAGATCGCCAGCATGTCATCGCCCTTGAGCACGGCGTCCTGCGGAGAAAAGCGGCAGTTGTCCACTCGCGGCGGCAAGATGAAATTGCCGGCATCACTGAACATGCGTAACCCGAACACGACAGTGACATCGGCATGTTCGATCAACACCTGCGCCTGCAAGGCAATACTCGGCGCAAACAGTCGATCGTCATCGCACAGCACCTTGATGAATTCACCGCGCGCCTGCTCGACGCACCGCATTATGTTTTTCTGCAGGCCCAGGTGCTGAGCATTACGCAGATAACGGATCGGATGCATCGGCTCGGCAAATGACTCGACGATCTCGCGAATCTGTTCGTCGGCCGAATCATCGCAAATGACGATTTCGAGGTGCTCGTAAGTCTGCGCGAGCGCACTGACCAGAGCCTGATCAAAGAAGCGTGGGTTGTAGGCGGGAATGACAATGCTGACGAGGGGATGTTGATTCACGGCGGGAAACTCTCGAGCGGCGGACCCCTGCCCTTTTCAGGCAGGAGCCCAGTAACCGCTTAGGAAAAGACGGTTGAAAGCTCGACAGGCACAGGCTCAGATCTTGTTGAACAAGCCCAGTTGCGCAATCTTGCTGAAGGCCAGTTGTGAAGCCTGCAACATGGTTTGTTGCAAGGTCAAACGGGTCATCACTTCAGCGGGATCGGAGTCACGGATCGACGACTGCGTCTGAGCGTTGGCCAGCACCAGTGACTGGTTAGTGTCGCTCTGGGTTGCCAGAGCAGAGCCACGGCCGCCCACAGAACTCAGTGCGCTGGACAACTGATCAGTGCCACTGGCCAGGTTGGCAATACCGGAAGCCAGCCCCGCCTGCAGCTTCTGCGTGGCGATCGGATCACCATTGGTCGGGGTGTTGAGCACGCTCTTCAACTGGCTCACGGTGTCCAGAATGTTCTGGGTTTCGTGAGTGTTGACGGCAACGTTGTATTGATCGTTGGCGCCAGGCGTGCCGGCCAGGGTGAAGCTCACGCCAGAAGCCGTCGCCACATTGCCAGCCATGGTGCCGCTGGATACCGGTTTGCTGTCAGCGGTCAGCGGCGCAGCATACAAATCGAACGAAGTGGCGCTGGTGAACTTGATCACCGCCGAGCCGGTCGGGAAACTCGCGTGGTAAGCCGCCGGGTCGGTAATGCTGCTATCGGTGATCTGCGCCGAAGACGGATTGCCCGGGCTGCGCGTGGCCGTGAAGGAATCCGGCTTGGCCGCCAGAGTAAACGTGTGACCTGGCAACACTGTGCCCGGAACGTCACCGGTATTCAGGTTGATGTTCAGGTTCAGGTCGACGCCGCGGAAACTGACCGTCTGCCCGGCCTTGTTGGTCGGATCGAACGTACCACCCTGGCTGGCCTCAGCAGTGACATCGTTACCGGCCGAATCGGTAATTTTCAGCTGGGTACCGCTGACGAAATCCACACTGTACGGCTCGCCGCTACGGAATTTGCTGTTGTAGGTGACGCTCGACGAGACCTGACCATTGGACAACGTCACGCGACCGTCATCCACGGCTGGCGCAGTCATGGTGACTTGGCTGCGGCTGGTATTGATCGCTTGCTGGAAAGCTTCCCAACCCGTGGTATTGGTGGCCATTTTCATGGTGTCACCGATCGCCAGATCGAGGGTCACCTGGTCGCCATTGTAGCTATAAGTACCGTCATCATTACGAGTGAACGGAACGGTATCACCCTTGGAACCAGCGAAGATGTACTTGCCGTTCTCATCCTGGCTGTTCATCAGACTGAGCAGTTGCTCTTCGATCTGACCCAACTCGGAAGCGTTGGCCTGACGGTCGGCATCGGTGTAACCGGCGTTGCCGGCACCGACGGCCAATTCACGGGCACGCTGCAACACGTTGGTGATACTGGTCATGACCGATTCGGTCGTACCAAGCGTTCCCTTGATCGTAGTGGCGTTGGCCTCGTACTGATCCAGCATCGAAGCCTGCTGACCCAACTGCAGCAAACGCGAGGCGCCGACCGGATCATCTGCCGCGGTGTTGACACGAATCAGGCTGCTGGCCTCTTCGCTGCTCTTGACCACATTGGCGAAGTTTTTCTGATAATTGGCTGCCGAGGACTCGTAAAACTGGCTGGTAGAAATGCGCATGGTTTACGACCCCTTAAAGACTGTTGATCAGTGTGCTGAAGATTTCCTGCGCAGCCTTGATGATCTGCGAGGACGCGGTGTAGTACTGCTGAAACTTGACCAGGTTGCCGGTCTCTTCGTCGAGGTCGACGCCGGACAGCGAATCACGCGCACCCTTGGCGTTGGCCAGAATGGCGTCGGTGGCCGCGCTGTCGAGTTTGCCCTGTGCCGCTTTCGCACCCACGCCCTCGACCAGCTTGCCGTAGGCGTCGGTGAGGGAGATACCTTTGCTCGCCGAACCGGTATCGACGGTCTGCCTGGTTTGCAAGCCTGCCAACGTGGTGCCGTTGCGGTTGTCCAGAGTACCCGGCTGGCTGAGCGATACGTTGATCGCCGAACCGGAGCTGGGCGAACCGGCAATGGTCATGTCAAAACCGATGGTGTACTGAGTAGCGGGCGCCGGCGGTATAGCCGCACCAGTGGAATCCTTGAGCGGAACGGTCAGGCTCAGCGTGTTGTTCTGACCCGGCTTGATGGTGCCGCTGCTCAGTACGCCACCCTGGGCATCCAGGAGCTGGTAACCCTGACTGGTACCGTCCGCCGAAGGATTACCAAACACCACTTTGACCGGCGTCGAGTACTTCATGCCGTTCTGCATCGCGGTGGTGGTGGTCGCGTCGTAGATATCAAAACTGGTGGTCAGGGTCGGTTGACCGCTGGCCGGGATGGTCAGCGTACCGCTACCGCCTGGAGCAATGGCGGCGCCCAAGGGAGCCGCGATGGCCAGACGCTTGGAGTCGGTCATCTCGGTCTTGATGTTGGCTGCGGCGTTGCGGGTCGGGGTGATCTTGAACGTGTCGCCCGCCGCTGCCGTGCCGTTGGTGAGGTTCAGGGAGAAACCGTCGATCACCGGAGCCGGGTTGGTGGTGGTGCTGAACACGCCCATGGCGGTGCCTTCGGGCAGACGCTGCACGGTGTAGTCCGTGGCGCTGGTGAAGGTCACGTTGTAATCGTTGATGGTCAGCTTGCCGGTGTCCTCGATGCTGACATCGAAGTTGCCAGAACCGGCGCTGTTGCCGATGGTGGCGGTGCTGCGCGAAGCCATGTTGGCAGCGGTATTGATGCTGGTGAACAGGTTGCCGCCGAAGTCACCGTTCTTGTCGATGCCTTGCGCCTGAATCGTGTTCATCTGATCGGCGACGACCAGGGCGACACGGCCCAGTTCGTTCATCGCCGGATCCAGCACGGTGCTGCGATAACGCAGCAGGCCGCCGATCTCGCCACCGGTAATGCCCGACGTGATGTCGATGGTGCTGGAGCCGTTATTGAGCTGCAGGCCCATACGCGATGGGTCGGTTTTGCTTGGCGTGACTTCCAGCTTGCTTGCCGTGCTGCCCATCACCAGCGGCTGACCGTTGCCCAGGTAGATGTCCATGTTGCTGCCACGTTCGACGACCTGCGCACCGGTAAAGGTCGACAGTTGGCGAATGGTCTCGTTACGCGCGTCGAGCAGCTCGTTGGGCTGGCCACCGGCGCCGGAAATTTCGGAGATCTTCTGGTTCAACTGAGCGACGGTGTTCGCCAGTTTGTTGACCTGATCAGCCATGCTCGCCAGGTTGCCGTTGATGTCCTGGTTCTGCGCGTTCAACTGGCTGGAAACCGAGTTGAAACGTGCGCTCAAGGCTTGCGCATCACTGAGCAGCAGTTGGCGCGACGCATCGTCACCCGGTTTGGCGTTGACGTTCTGCACCGAGGCGAAGAACTTGGTCAGCGCGCCATTGAGGCCGGTGCCGCTGTCGGACAGCAACTTGTCGAGCGGAGTGACCTGACCCAGGTAAGCCGCCGCATCGCTGTTGAGCGAAGTGGTGGTCTGCAACTGGGCGTCGATGTAGCTGTTGTACACCCGGCGCACGTCGGCCAGGGTGGTACCGGTGCCGATCCAGACGTTGCCGTTCTGAATCGAGCTTTTTGAGTTCTGCACGGTTTGCTGGCGCGAGTAGCCGGCCGTATCGACGTTGGCAATGTTGTTGCCCGTCACCATCAAAGAAGATTGGCTAGCGGATAAACCCGACATCCCGATGTTGAGCAAACTCATGGTTCAAACCTTACTTTATGTTTTATAGAGGCGTTGTCGAAACGCCCGCCGCAGCGTAGTTCTGGTTAACGTTCATCTGCTTGGCAATCTGCGAAATCTTGTTTGCGTAGTTCGGGTCGGTGGCGTAACCGGCCTTTTGCAACTCGCGTACAAACTGTTCTGGGTTATCGGCCGACTTCAGCACATCTTGATAGCGATTATTGCTCTGCAGCAAAGTCACCAGATCATGGAAGCTGTCCTTGTACGAGGCATAGGAACGGAACTCGGCCGTCTCCTTGACCATCGCGCCATTACGGAACTCGCTGGTGATTGCCCGGGCCGAATCACCCTTCCAGTTACTGCTGGCCTTGATGCCGAACAGGTTGTGGCTGCTACTGCCATCCTGTGCGCGCATGACCGATTTGCCCCAACCGGTTTCCAGTGCCGCTTGCGCCACCAGATAACGTGGATCGACACCGATACGGTCAGCCGCTTCCTTGGCCATCGGCAGCATGGTGTTGACGAATTCGTCGGCGGAGCTGAAGGCTTTCTTCGCCGGGGCCAGCGGAATCTGTGCCACCGCACGGCCGTAAACCTGCATCTGCCCGCCGGAAGCCTTATCGGCCTCGGCGCGCGCCAGCCAGTCGCCGTTGTAGAGCGGGCCTGCGCCGGAAGTGGCAGCCGTCGTGGCGCGCGGTGGCAATTGTGTCGCGGCGCTCGTCGCAGTGGCCGAAGGCACCAGACCCGCGAGCAAGCGATCAGCCAGTTTCGGTGGCAAAGCCAAACGCCGCTGATTGATCAATGCCATGTCGTTGCGATGGTCCAGTTGCGTGTTCGGCGCATTGACTGAACGCGAAGCCCACAATGGACGTTCGCCATTGAGTCGCGACAACGGGCCATGGGTGGCGACCGTGCCAGCAGCAATCGGCGTTGCCACGGCAGCAGCCTTGGCTTTGGCTTCTTCCTGCTTGGCGGCGGACGCGGCCGCTGCCTCGCCGGACGCCAGGGGCTTGTTCTTCGACATCTGCCGCATCAGCACGTCGGCCAGACCGATACCACCGCCCTCGCGGGACAGCGACACGGCCAGTTGCTGGTCGTACATTTCCTGATACTGCTTGGCCGCCGGCGTGTTGAGCGGATTGTCCTGCCCCAGCGCCTCGGTGGCCGAACGCATCGACTTGAGCATCTCGCCGAGGAACAGCGATTCGAATTCCTGCGCCACTTTGCGCATGTTCGCATCGCTGTCCTTGTCACCGAC
Organism: Pseudomonas baetica; assembly: GCF_019733355.1. Lineage (GTDB taxonomy): Bacteria > Pseudomonadota > Gammaproteobacteria > Pseudomonadales > Pseudomonadaceae > Aquipseudomonas > Aquipseudomonas baetica_A. The sequence continues at coordinate 105,286 of NZ_JAIHLQ010000018.1, forward strand.
CTTGAGCTGGTTCAGGCGATTGAGGTCAGAGTAAGAACCCGAATCGCTGCTACTGACCAGCCCGCTCTTGCGCATGTCCATGGTCGTCGTCCTCAGATCACGATCAGGTCGGCTTGCAACGCACCGGCCTGCTTGAGCGCTTCGAGGATCGCCATCAAGTCACCCGGCGCCGCGCCGACCTGGTTCACCGCCCGGACGATCTCGTCGAGGGTGGTGCCCGGGCCGAACTTGAACATTGGCTTGGCTTCTTGCTGGGCATTGACCCGCGAGCGCGGCACAACGGCGGTCTGGCCGTTGGACAATGGGCCCGGCTGGCTGACGATCGGGTCTTCGGTGATGGTCACGGTCAGGCTGCCGTGTGTCACGGCGGCTGGCGAGACTTTCACGTTCTGACCGATGACGATGGTGCCGGTACGCGAGTTGATGATGACTTTGGCCACCGCCTGACCGGGGTCGACTTCAAGGTTTTCCAGAATCGACAGATAGTCGACACGCTGGCTCGGGTCGAGCGGCGCGGTGACGCGAACCGATCCACCATCAACGGCCTGCGCCACACCAGGGCCGAGCATGTCGTTGATCTTGTCGACGATGCGCTTGGCAGTGGTGAAGTCAGAACGATTGAGGTTCAGCGTCAGGCTGTTGCCCTGGTTGAAACCACTCGGCACCGAACGTTCCACCGACGCACCGCCAGGAATACGACCGGCCGACGGAACGTTGACAGTGATCTTCGAACCGTCGCGACCTTCGGCATCAAAACCGCCCACCACCAGGTTGCCCTGAGCGATGGCGTAGACGTTACCGTCGATACCCTTGAGCGGCGTCAGCAGCAACGTGCCGCCGCGCAGGCTCTTGGAGTTACCGATGGACGAAACGGTGATGTCGACTTGTTGACCCGGTTTGGCAAACGCAGGCAGATCGGCACTCACCGACACCGCCGCGACGTTTTTCAACTGTACGTTGCCCGACCCTGCCGGCACCTTGATGCCGAACTGCGAGAGCATGTTGTTGAAGGTCTGCAGGGTGAACGGCGTTTGCGTCGTCTGGTCACCGGTGCCATTCAGCCCGACCACCAGGCCATAGCCGATCAACTGGTTGGAACGCACGCCGGAAATGCTGGCGATGTCCTTCAACCGTTCGGCTTGTGCATTGAAGGCCGCCGACAACAAAAACGCGGCCACCATAAGGCTTCTGAAATTCAACGTAGCCACCTAGAAAGGGAACAGCGGGCTGAGGAAGAAACGGTCGAACCAGCCTGGCTGACTCGCATCGGCAAACGAGCCGGTGCCCGAGTAGGTGATGCGCGCATCGGCGACACGGGTCGACGACACGGTGTTGTCAGTGGCGATGTCATCGGCACGTACCAGACCGGCGATCCGCACCAGCTCATCGCCGGTATTGAGGGTCATCCACTTCTCGCCGCGCACAGCGATGATGCCATTGGGTAGCACGTCAGCCACGGTCACGGTAATCGAACCGGTCAGGCTGTTGCTCTGGCCGGACTTGCTGTCGCCCTTGGTTGCGCGGTCGCCGCTGTAGCCGACGTCCAGGCTCAGATCAGTACTGCCCAACGGGTTGTTGAGGGTACCGCTGCCGCCAAACAACGAAGTCAGGCCGATGCCGGTCTTGCTGTTCTTGGCCACTTGCGAGTTGGCGTTTTTGCTCGCCTGGGTTTTCTCGTTCAGGGTGATGGTGATGATGTCACCGACCCGGAACGCCTTGCGGTCGCTGTACAGGTTCTGCTCGAAGCCGGCCTGATAGATCGAGCCGTTGTTGGCTGCCGCCGGCAACGGCGTGCGCGGCAACACCGGAGCGTAGTAAGGGTCATTGGGCTTGGGCGTCGGAGCGACGCAGCCCGCGAGCGAGACGACTCCACTCAATGCCAGAACAGATACGAAGCGATTCATGACCCTACCTCACGGTGTTGCAGGCGACCTCATGGCCGCCTCATAGACTTGATTACAGATTCTGCGTTACGAACGAGAGCATCTGGTCGGCGGTGGAGATCACCTTGGAGTTCATCTCGTAAGCGCGCTGAGTGGTGATCATGTTGACCATCTCTTCAACGGTGCTGACGTTGGAGGTTTCCAGGGTGTTCTGCAGCGTGGTGCCGAAACCGTTCAGGCCGGGCGTACCGACTTGCGGTGCACCCGAAGCAGCGGTTTCCAGGAACAGGTTGTTACCCACCGCTTGCAGACCGGCCGGGTTGATGAAGTCGGCGGTTTGCAGGTTGCCGATCACCTGGGATGCCGGGTTACCGGCAACGGTGATCGAGACGGTGCCATCACGGCCGACAGTGAAGGTCTGCGCATCGTTCGGGATGACGATGGCGGGTTCCAGGGCGAAACCGCTGGCATTGACAACCTGGCCATTGGAATCGAGGTGGAAAGTACCGTCACGGGTGTAGGACGTGGTGCCGTCCGGCTGCAGAATCTGGAAGAAACCGCGACCATCAACGGCCAGATCCAGCGGTTGCTCGGTGGTTTGCAGGCTACCGGCGGTGAAATTTTTCTGCGTACCGACGATGCGCACACCGGTACCCACTTGCAGGCCCGACGGCAGCTCGCTGTCCTGAGTCGACTGGGCGCCTGGCTGACGCTTGATCTGATACAGCAAGTCCTGGAATTCGGCGCGATCACGTTTGAAACCCGTAGTCGAGACGTTCGCCAGGTTGTTGGAAATGGTCGTCAGGTTGGTGTCCTGGGCGGACAGACCTGTTTTGGCAACCCATAGAGCCGGAAGCATTCGATTCTCCTCGTGCGCCTGTTTTACGGCGCGACGTTCTGATAATTAGCTGATCTGCAAGACCCGAGCCATGGCCTGGTCGTCGTCTTTGGCGGTGTTCATCATCTTGACGTGCAACTCGAACTGCTTGGCCAGGGCCAGCACCGATGTCATCTCTTCCACGGCATTGACGTTGCTCGATTCCAGGAAACCCGACACCAGTTTGACATTGGCATCGGCCGGTGCAGGCTTGCCGTCCTTGGTGTAAATCGAGCCATCGAGGCCCTTGTTCATGTTCTTGATGTCCGGGTTGACCAGTTTGATCCGGTCCACCTCTGCCATGACGCGCGGGCCTTCGCCCATCGCACGAATACTGATGGTGCCGTCTTCACCGACTTCGATCTTCTGCTCGGGCGGCACGGCGATCGGACCGCCATTGCCCATCACCGGCATGCCGTTGCCGGCGCGCAGTACGCCGAGGGCGTCGACATTCAGGCTGCCGGTACGCACGTAGCTTTCGCCACCGTTCGGGTTCTGCACGGCGATCCAGCCATTGCCGGCCACGGCGACGTCGAGGTCACGGCCGGTCTGCACCAGCGAGCCTGGGGTGAAATCAGTGGCGGGACGTTCGCTCATGGCATACGCACGCGCCGGAAAGCTGTCACCGAACACCGGCATCGAACGCGCCTGCTCCAGGTCGCGCTGAAAACCGTTGGTGGAGATGTTCGCCAGGTTGTTGGCATGCGCCTTTTGCGCCAGTGCGTTCTGGCTGGCGCCGGTCATTGCCACATAAAGGTACTTGTCCACACTCTTTCCTCTGCATGCCGGACGTTTGCCGCCCACCGCTGTACTGCTGAGCCATAAGCAATTTGCAGACCAACTTTTTTCTGGCGGCTTCAGGCCCGGCAAACAAAGGACTTGAGGGATTTTGAGCGAATGGGTGAAATGTATCGAAGTCGAAAAACCGGCGGTGTTATGCCGGTAGGTGGCAAAGCCTGGCACTGAGGTTGTCGGTACCGACGCCTTCGCGAGCAAGCTCGCGCCCACAGGGATCGCATTTCAAATGTGGGAGCGAGCTTGCTCGCGAAGAGGCCATCATTACCAACACATGTTTGGGCTATGAATCGGTTTTACCGACTTCATACTCACGCAACTTATTGGCAATGGTCGTATGCGAAACCCCCAACCGCTTGCCTAATTGCCGACTGCTCGGATGCTCGGAATACAACCGTTCCAGCACTGCTTTCTCAAAACGCCCGACAATCTCGTCCAAACCACCCTCCAGCGAAAAATCGCCAAGCGGCTGACGCACGCCGTAATCCGGCAGACGAATATGCTCAGCCTTGACCGTGCCGCCATCACACAGCGAAACAGCCTGGAACAACACGTTTTCCAACTGCCGCACATTACCCGGCCAATGGTAATGGCTGAGCCGGTCCATCGCTGCCGGTGCCAGTTTGGGCAGCGAACACCCGATCTGACGACTGGCTTGATCGAGGAAGTGCTCCACCAGCGGCGTCAAGCCATCGAGGCATTCACGCAACGGTGGAATGTGCAGCGAAAGCACGTTCAAGCGGTGATACAAATCCTGGCGAAACTCACCGCGAGCGCACAACTCCGACAAGTCGACCTGCGTGGCACAGATCACCCGCACATCCAGATAAACCTCTTCGTCGCTGCCGACCCGACGGAAACAGCCATCCTGCAGAAAACGCAGCAACTTCACCTGCAAACGCGGACTCATCTCACCGACGCCGTCGAGAAACAAGGTGCCGCCCGCCGTCAGCTCCAGCAGCCCGAGCTTGCCTTCGGCGCGCGCACCTTCGAAAGCACCCGGCCCGTAGCCAAACAGCTCGGTCTCAGCCATCGACTCCGGCAGCCCCGCGCAATTGAGCGCCATCAACGGCGACTGCCCACGCGGACTGGCGAGGTGGCAGGCGCGCGCCAGCAACTCCTTGCCCGTGCCGGTTTCACCCTCTATCAATAAAGGTGCGTCCAATGGCGCCATGCGTCGCGCTTCGCGCACCACCGCAGCCATGACTTTCGAGCTTTGGAAGATACTGTCGAACCCGCGCAATTCTTGTTTGCGCACGTTATAGATGCGCTCGCCGACCCGGTCGGCGCGGTGCAATGTCAGTACCGCACCGGCCATGGCTTCGCTGTCGTCGTGCTCCGATTGCAGCGGTGCGATGTCGGCCAGAAATACGTCACCCTTAACCTTGACCCGCATGCCGTTGATTCGCGATTTGTTGGCACGCACCAGTTCCGGCAAATCGAAATCCTCGGCGTAGCGCGAGAGCGGAATCCCCGGCACCTCATCAACCCGCACGCCCAGTAACTGCGCCGCCGCCCGGTTGGCCGCGACAATCGAGCCGCCCATGTCGATCGACAGCACCGGGAATTCCAAGGCGCCGAGCAAGGCATTCAACTCCATGTGCCGACGTTCGCTGGGCATCAGCCCTACTCGCTTGACCCCAAACACCCCGGCAATCGCCTCGAACTTCGGCCGCAGCGCCTGGAACTGGATGTTGATCAGGTTGGGACAATGCAGATAGATCGCGTTGCCGTGCTCACCACCGACCTCGCCGCGCGCGACGTTAATTCCGTAAGCCACCAGCAGGTTGAGGATGTCGCGCAGGATACCAATGCGGTTCTGGCAGTGAACTTTGATGCGCATAGAAAATGCCTGACAAGGATTGGGTTGAACACAATCCCTGTGCAAGCAAGCGGCTCCCACAGGGTTTTTCGGCGCACCTTGGTCTCACTTTTCTGTCGAGGCGCGCAGATAGTCGTCAAGATTATGTGACACCCAACAGCCTTTTCAAACCCGAAAATCACCGCAAACGCGAAGCAGACTACAATCTGTAACGAATACTTTACGAAAATCGAAGATCTTTCCTACAAGGACGCCATTCAACCCGCTGCAAATCAACACGCTCTCGAGTCATTCTGAGTCCATCGCTGGACATAACAAGAACGAATTCCCCTAGCAGGAGAGCAGCATGAAACAGACGCAATACGTGGCCCGCGAGCCCGATGCGCAAGGTTTTATCGACTACCCCGCCGAAGAACACGCGGTGTGGAACACGCTGATCACTCGCCAACTGAAAGTGATCGAAGGGCGTGCGTGCCAGGAATATCTGGACGGTATCGAAAAACTCGGCCTGCCCCACGACCGCATTCCGCAACTGGGCGAAATCAACAAGGTGCTCGGTGAAACCACTGGCTGGCAGGTCGCACGCGTCCCGGCACTGATTCCCTTCCAAACGTTCTTTGAACTGCTCGCCAGTAAGCAATTTCCGGTGGCCACGTTTATTCGTACCCGCGAAGAGCTCGACTACCTGCAAGAGCCGGACATTTTCCACGAGATTTTTGGTCACTGCCCGCTGCTGACCAACCCGTGGTTCGCAGAATTCACTCACACCTACGGCAAACTCGGTCTGCAAGCGACCAAGGAAGAGCGTGTGTATCTGGCGCGCCTGTACTGGATGACCATCGAGTTCGGCCTGGTCGACACCCCGCAAGGCAAGCGCATCTACGGCGGCGGCATCCTGTCCTCACCGAAAGAAACCGTTTACTCGCTGTCGGACGAACCGGAGCATCAGGTGTTCGACCCGCTGGAAGCCATGCGCACGCCGTATCGCATCGACATTCTGCAACCCCTGTATTTTGTCCTGCCGAACCTCAAGCGCCTGTTCGACGTGGCCCATGAAGACATCATGGCCATGGTCAGACAAGGCATGCAGATGGGTCTGCATGCACCAAAATTTCCGCCGAAACCAAAAGCGGCGTGAACCGTGGCTTTTGCTTACAAGTGAGTCTGTCCGTTAGCGCCACTTTGGTTTAGCGTGGCGGTATTGACGTCCGTTATAAAAAAACATTCGATTCAGGAATCCAACCATGTCCACTTTGAACCAAGCCCACTGCGAAGCCTGCCGCGCCGATGCGCCACAAGTCAGCGACGAAGAACTGCCGATCCTGATCAAGCAGATCCCTGACTGGAACATCGAAGTACGCGACAGCATCATGCAGTTGGAGAAAGTCTTCCTGTTCAAGAACTTCAAACATGCATTGGCCTTCACCAACGCCGTCGGCGAAATCTCCGAGGCCGAAGGTCACCACCCGGGCCTGTTGACCGAGTGGGGCAAAGTCACCGTGACCTGGTGGAGTCATTCGATCAAAGGCCTGCACCGCAACGACTTCATCATGGCCGCACGCACCGACGAAGTGGCCAAGACCGCAGAAGGACGCAAGTAATGCACTTCGACGCCATTGGCCGGGTACCCGGCGACCCGATCCTCGGTTTGATGGAGGCGTATGCGCAGGACAGCAACCCGCGCAAATTCGACCTGGGTGTTGGCGTCTACAAGGATGCCCAAGGCCTCACGCCAATCCCCGAGGCAGTGAAGATCGCCGAGGCACGGCTGGTCGAAAGCCAGGACACCAAAACCTACATCGGTGGTCACGGTAATCCGTTGTTTGGCAAAGTCATCAACGAGCTGGTGCTGGGTGCAGACTCGAAGTTGATCGCCGAACAACGTGCTGGCGCTACCCAGACGCCGGGCGGCACCGGTGCCCTGCGTCTGGCCGCCGACTTCATCGCGCAGTGTTTGCCGGGCAAAGGCGTATGGCTGAGCAACCCGACCTGGCCGATCCACGAAACCATTTTCGCGGCGGCCGGCGTCAAGATCAGTCACTACCCGTATGTGGGCAGCGATAACTGTCTCGACGTCGAAGCCATGCTCGCGGTGCTCAACGAAGCGCCGAAAGGCGATGTGGTGCTGTTGCATGCGTGCTGCCACAACCCGACCGGTTTCGACCTGAGCCACGACGACTGGCAGCGCGTGCTGGACGTAGTGCGCCGTCGCGATTTGCTGCCGCTGATCGACTTTGCCTACCAGGGCTTTGGCGATGGTCTGGAGCAGGATGCGTGGTCGACCCGCTTGTTCGCTGCGCAACTGCCGGAGTTGCTGATCACCAGTTCCTGCTCGAAGAACTTCGGCCTGTATCGCGACCGCACCGGTGCGCTGATCGTCTGCGCGAACACCGCCGACAAGCTCCTCGACATTCGCAGCCAACTGGCCAACATCGCCCGCAACCTGTGGTCGACCCCACCGGATCACGGCGCAGCCGTTGTAGCGACCATCCTTGCCGATCCTGAGCTGAAAAGCCGCTGGGCCGACGAAGTAGAGGCCATGCGTTTGCGTATCGCGCAATTACGCAGCGGCTTGGTCGAGGCGCTCGAGCCCCATGGTCTGCGTGAGCGTTTTGCGCACATTGGCGTGCAGCGCGGGATGTTCTCTTACACCGGCCTGTCGCCGGAGCAAGTGAAACAGCTGCGCGAGCATCACAGCGTTTACATGGTCAGCTCGGGCCGGGCGAACGTTGCCGGTATCGACGCCACACGCCTCGCATTGCTGGCACAAGCCATCGCTGACGTCAGCAAATAGATCCAGCCACACAAAACCCTGTGGGAGCGGGCTTGCTCGCGAAGGCGCAGTGTCAGTCGACAATTAAGTTGCCTGATACACCGCCTTCGCGAGCAAGCCGGCTCCCACATTTACGTTGCGGTGATCTTTTGTTTTTGCTCCCCCTGCGGCCATTTGTCGCAATAATTCGAATTAAAAGTCTGATTGTCATTTTTCCTGCTGTATCCTGCGCAGGCTTTCAAAAAGCGCGGATCTACCAGATCTATCAACAGACTTAGCGAGGAGCGCAACCATGCACGAGATTCCTAATCTCCCCTTCCCAAGCCTGCACGTACCTGAGCAGACGACCACGCAACAAGCTGGCGCGGGGCAGCCCGAACCGAAAGAAGCCGTTGAGAGCCGCCCGGCCGACAGCGAAGAGTAAACCCGCCGTACAGACCGTGTGGAAAGCGCTAACATGCGCTTTCCACACTGCCTGAAACCCCGAGCCCGCCATGACCGACGAATTCTCCGAAAGCCAAGCCGCCGTTCTGATCGGTGCCACCGAGAAAATGATCGAGATCTGGAGTCGGCTCTCCCCCGAGAAGCAAGCCGCCCTGCTCGCCCGTTTCGGCAGCGAGGAGAACGCACTCGCCGCACTGGTCACCACGCAACTGGTCGCCCCCGCCAACCCCTGAAACCGTCGACCGGCAAATAGTTTTACTTTTCCCCGCCTCTGAAACGTTCGCGCCGGTATCATAAGCAGCCTATCTAATCTGCTGCTCCCGTGGACCTTTACCCATGTCGTTCTCTATGTCAGAGCCCCAGCGCCCCCTGGCGGTCACGCTGCAAGTCGTTTCCATCGTCCTCTTCACCTTTATCGGCTATCTGAACATCGGCATTCCGCTCGCTGTACTGCCGGGTTATGTCCACAGTGACCTGGGCTTCGGCGCGGTAATCGCCGGCCTGGTGATCAGCGTGCAATACCTCGCCACCCTGCTCAGCCGCCCGTATGCCGGCAAAATCATCGACAACAAAGGCAGCAAACTCGCGGTCATGTATGGCTTGGCCGGGTGCGGTTTGAGCGGTGTGTTCATGCTGATTTCGGCGTGGACTGCGAATCTGCCGATGCTCAGTTTGATCAGTCTGTTGATAGGACGACTGGTGCTGGGCAGCGCGGAAAGCCTCGTCGGCTCTGGCTCGATCGGCTGGGGCATTGGTCGGGTTGGCGCGGCGAATACCGCCAAAGTGATCTCATGGAACGGCATCGCCAGCTATGGCGCGCTGGCAATTGGCGCACCGTTCGGCGTGTGGCTGGTCAGCCGTCTGGGCTTATGGAGCATGGGGGCCAGCATCATCCTGCTGGCTGCTTTGGGCCTATTGCTCGCCTGGCCGAAAACCGCCGCACCGATTGTCGTCGGTGAACGTCTACCGTTCATGCATGTGCTGGGCCGCGTCCTCCCTCACGGCTGCGGCCTGGCGCTGGGCTCAATCGGCTTCGGTACCATCGCCACCTTCATCACCCTCTATTACGCTACTCAGCACTGGGACAACGCGGTGCTCTGCCTGAGTCTGTTCGGCGCCAGTTTCATCGGTGCGCGGCTGCTGTTCGGCAACCTGATCAATCGTCTTGGAGGCTTTCGCGTGGCGATTGCCTGCCTGTCGGTGGAAACCCTTGGCCTATTGCTGTTGTGGCTGGCACCGGATGCCCATTGGGCATTGGCCGGCGCAGCGTTGAGCGGTTTTGGTTTCTCGCTGGTATTCCCGGCGCTGGGTGTGGAAGCGGTGAATCTGGTGCCCGCGTCCAGTCGCGGCGCGGCAGTCGGCGCTTACTCGCTGTTCATCGATTTGTCGCTGGGGATCACCGGGCCATTGGCCGGTGCGATTGCGGCAGGTTTCGGTTTTGCCTCGATTTTCCTGTTTGCCGCCCTCGCCTCTCTGAGTGGATTGGCGTTGAGCGTCTATCTGTACCGTCACACCGCCAAGTATCGCGAAGACTAGAAATCCACCTTGCCACGCCCGGCCTTGATGCTGCCGCGTTTGGTTTTCGACTCAAGCCGACGCTTCTTCGAGCCAAGGGTCGGCTTGGTCGGGCGGCGTTTCTTTTCGACTTTGGTGGCGCTCAGGATCAACTCGACCAGACGCTCCAGCGCATCGGCGCGGTTGGCTTCCTGCGTACGATATTGCTGGGCCTTGATGATCAACACGCCGTCGCTGGTGATGCGACTGTCGCGCAACGCGAGCAATCGCTCCTTGTAGAAATCAGGCAAGGACGAGGCCGGAATGTCGAAGCGCAGGTGCATAGCGCTGGAGACTTTGTTGACATTCTGCCCGCCGGCGCCTTGGGCACGGATGGCCGTCAATTCGATCTCGGCATCCGGCAGATGCACGTTGTTGGAAATCACCAGCATGGAAAAGCGTCCGTATTCAGAGTGCGCAGGATACCCTGATTAGCCAGAAAACGATCTCATGCCCGCACACGCAACTTCTTATGCACTTTGATGGCCAACATCGGGCTTGCGCTTATATCGAGAGTCATTTCGAGTTACCATTCCAACCTTTTCACTTACCAAATCAATGCAGGAAGCATAAGCATGACCAACAAAGCAGTTATCGTCTTCAGCGGCGGACAGGATTCAACCACCTGTTTGATCCACGCCCTGACTCACTACGATGAAATCCACTGCATCACGTTTGACTATGGTCAGCGTCATCACGCGGAAATTGAAGTTGCTCAGCACCTTTCGAAAAAGCTCGGCGTGACTGTGCATAAAACGCTGGATGTATCCTTGCTCAATGAATTGGCCATCAGCAGCCTGACACGCGACAACATTCCGGTACCGACGGTAAATAGTTCTGGAGAAAGTCTGCCAAGCACTTTCGTGCCAGGACGAAACATCCTGTTTTTGACCCTGGCGTCTATCTACGCCTATCAGGTACAAGCCAAGACGGTCATTACGGGTGTTTGTGAGACAGACTTCTCTGGCTACCCTGACTGTCGGGATGAATTCGTCAAGGCCCTGAATAAAGCCCTTGAACTAGGCATGGATTATAAACTGCAACTGGAAACGCCACTGATGTGGCTGAACAAGGCAGAAACCTGGGCCTTGGCTGATTACCACAATCAATTGGATCTGGTTCGCGAAGAAACACTGACTTGTTACAACGGCATCAAAGGCAGTGGATGCTCTGATTGCGATGCCTGTAATCTTCGCGCGAAAGGGCTGAATGAATTCCTGAATAACAAAGCGCAGGTGGCGCACAGCCTGAAAGCAAAACTGAATTTAAAGTAAACCACAGTAACAAGCGCTCACCAAGGACGGCGGTGACGACATCCCCGTGAGCGCTACCACTATCTTACTGCGCCTGAGCCCCCGTTAAATATTTCTTGAACAATGCCCTTGCGCCGTATGCAGGCAAGACATTAAAGAAAGCGAATCCGACCTTTATCGCGATCTGAACATAGATCATGCCCAGTATCGCGCTATTCTCCATCGCGCCGTAAAAGGCAATGAAGCAGAAAAGAAAACTGTCGATGATCACCGCAAACAGCGTACTTAAAAACACTCGCAAGAACAGAAACCTGGAATTTGTGAGCTCTTTTATTTTGCACAGCAGATAGGAATTTATATTCTCGGAAACCAGAAACGATACAGACGACGCTACCAGGACTGCCGACAACTGACTGATCACATCATTGTAAGCGCCATCAAGCTTCCAACCCGGTAGCCCTGGAAGATGGGTCGTAATCGCCAGCAAAATGATAATGGCCGCATTGCTGATGAAAGCAAAGAGAATTGCCTTTCGCGCAAGCCTGAGGCCGAACGTCTCATTCAGCAAGTCAACGATCAGAAACGTTAGCGGATAAAGAAAGGTGCCCGGCGTTACGACAATATCAAAATATTCCAGATAAATCGGCTTTGTTGCAGCAATACTGGTGAAGATATAAAGGGTGAACAGCATCAGGTTCATAATGATATAGATCATCCATGAACTCTCATGCCGATCATTTATCTCGTAGGCAGTGAGCGCACCGCCCTGGGAATAGAACTTTTTGTAGAGGCTTTTCATTTCTATTTTATTTAGATTGTCCATAATCTCACTACTCAACACTTCACTTAACTTTATTTTAATTACTTTGCCTGTAGCAATAACCATAATAACAGCCAGATTTTTCCCATTTTCAAACCCCAACAACTTATACTTACTGTTTTCCCTTCCAATACTGCAATCCATTAAATCGTTCCTCGATTATGTCTCCAACAACACAAACCAAATCAAAATCAACCTCATTGGTTATATATAACTTTTTCGTGTTTTTATCATACACCAGCTTTTCCCTGTCGCTGCTCGACGCCCCCTTCTGCACGATCAACAAATCGCCAGGTTCATTCATACCACTGATCTCGTTTTCCAGAAGTACACCGATCAAATTGAAGGATGTGCCAAAATAATAAGTCAACGGATAAAGGGTGGCCAATTCGCCAATTCTTTTATCCAGACTCTCGAGCACCAGACTTTCTTTTATGACCGGCACCGCTGCCGGATTCATGTTTCCTTGCGGAGAGACACTGCTTTCTATTATCTCTTTTTCTTCAAAATCAATCGTTTCTATTTCACCATAAGAAACACCGAAAAAATCAGAAATCTTACGGACAGTGGACTGCTGTACATTGACCACCTTGCCTTCGAGAATGTTATAGATAGTCGTTCTGGTCAAACCACTGGAATTGCACAGCGACAGTTGTGTCTCACCACGACTCTTTATCAAATACTTGATATTGTTTTTCAGATTCTCCGATCTTTCTCTTCTGTGCATAAAATGCTGACCTTTTTTATACAGGCAACTAACAACACACCAAGAATAATTATTCAGTGGCTACACAGGCAAACTATTAATACAGTTGAACGGGTATAAGAACCGCGAGAGATCATAGCATTCTCCATCCTTGGTTTTGGTACAAAAGTCATTTGACGAACAACGCATGGTGCACCGTTGCACGATCAATTCGCAATCTGTACTGATTCGTTAGCTCTCCCCCTCACCCGCGATACTCGTAAAGCCACGGCTCCCGACCTGCTGTTTTACACCCAATGCTCGCGCAAAAAGAATCATTTTATTTGAACAATGTTCACTTTTTTGATTAATTCCTCTGGCGTTCCTCAGTGAAATACCTATGATGCGTCGAGCCCCCCCCTCCTCCACCAGTGAGTGGCGATGAAGGAAAGCGGGTTGTCTATACAGGGATTGGTTTTGCGCGTACTGGCGCCAGAACACGGAATCTACCTGTATCGGGTTCGGCAACGCATGGACGTATGCACACAGGCAAAACCAAGGAAGGAATACAAGTAATGGCAGTCAATACTGAACCGCTTTTGAACCAATCCGACTTACTGCGAAGAGGTTTGGCGGATCTTCGAGCGGAAGATGCCGAACTCGCTGAAATCCTCGACGCCGAAGTCGCGCGTCAACACCGAACGCTGTCGCTGGCCTCCTCCTCCTGCGCCGTCACGCCTCGCACCCTGGCGGCATCTGCTTCAACGCTGGTCAACGTCACGGCTGAGGGTATGCCCGGCAAGCGCCATGACGCAGGATGCGAAAACGCCGACCTGATCGAATCACTCGCCACCCGCAGAGCACAGGAACTGTTCGGCGCCGAATACGCCAACGTGCAATCACACTCGGCATCGACCGCCACTTACCAAGTGCTCACTGCCTTGCTTGAACCGGGCGATACCCTGCTGGGAATGGCCGTCGAACACGGCGGTGATCTCACCCATGGCAGCGCCAAAGCGTTCTCGGGCGCTTACTACAAGGCGATCCAGTACGGTACGACAGCAGACGGTGTCATCGATTACGACAAAGTACGCAGTCTGGCGCTTGCTCACCGCCCGCGCATCATCATGTGCGGCGCAACGGCCTACTCGCGGGCTGTGGATTTTGAGCGTTTGCGCGAGATTGCCGATGAAGCCGGGGCGATCCTGCTCGCTGACATTTCGCATATCGCCGGACTGGTTGCCACGGGGCGCCACCCGAGTCCGATCAACGCAGCCCACATCACCACGACCTGCACGCACAAACAACTCATGGGGCCACGCGGCGGCCTGATCCTCTCGGGCCGAGATGCCAACACCAAGGTTCCCGGCCTGCGGGTGACCTTCCGTCACGCCCTCGATCAAGCCGTTTTCCCACAAATGCAAGGTGCGCCAGCCGTCAACATGATCGCAGCCAAGGCTTGCGCGCTGGGCTATGCGATGTCTGCAGAGTTCGACGCTTACATGGCGCGGATTCGCAGATCGGCAGATGAAATTGCCAGTGCGTTTCAAACCCATGATTACGAAGTCGTGGGCGGCGCCAGTGAAAACCACACGGTACTGATTCGCTTGCGTAACGGCGTCACCGGCGCCATTGCGCAGAAAGCGCTAGAGCACTGCGGGATCATCGTGAACAAACACCGCGTACCCGGCGAGACTCGACCGGCACTCATTACCAGTGGTTTGCGAATCGGCACCGGCTCTCTGGCGCAACGTCACATCGACCGCCAGGGATGCCGTGAAATCGTCGGTTTGATCTGCCAGATTCTGGGCAAGGTGACGCCACTCGGCGAGCGCGAATACACGCTGGAACCCGCGCTGAGGGAGCAATTCCGTTTACGGGCCGAGGCATTGTGTACGGCGTATCCCATCGCCGATTACGTATAGCAGCGAACACAAAAAACCCGGCGCTTGGCCGGGTTTGTTGTTTTTACGTTTCGCTTACTTTGCGACAGAACCCGACGCGGGCAGCGCCTGCTGCGCACCGCGCTTGTTCTTGATCACATAGCAGACCCACATGAACACGACCCACACCGGAATCGCGTACACCGAGATCTGAATGCCCGGGATCAGCAGCATGACGCCGAGGATGAACAACACAAACGCCAGGCAGACGTAGTTGCCGTACGGATACCACAGTGCCTTGAACAGCGGCGTCTGCTTCGTCTTGTTCATATGCTGACGGAACTTGAAGTGCGAGAAGCTGATCATTGCCCAGTTGATCACCAGCGTCGCCACAACGAGCGACATCAGCAGTTCCAGCGCATGCTGCGGGATCAGGTAGTTGAGCAACACCGCCACCAGCGTCACCGCCGCCGAGGCCAGGATCGAACGCACTGGCACGCCGCGCTTGTCGATCTTCGCCAGAGCTTTCGGCGCATCGCCCTGCTCGGCCATGCCCAGGAGCATGCGGCTGTTGCAGTAGGTACCACTGTTGTAAACCGACAGCGCAGCGGTCAGCACGACAAAGTTGAGGATGTGGGCGGCGGTGTTGCTGCCGAGCATCGAGAACACTTGTACGAACGGGCTACCACTGTAGGAATCGCCGTTTGCGTTGAGGGTTTCCAGCAGGCTGTCCCACGGGGTCAGCGACAGCAGGATCACCAGAGCGCCGATGTAGAAAATCAGGATCCGGTAGATCACCTGGTTGATTGCTTTCGGGATCACGGTTTTCGGTTTGTCGGCCTCGGCTGCGGTGAAACCGAGCATTTCCAGACCGCCAAACGAGAACATGATGATGGCCATGGCCATCACCAGACCACTGACACCGTTCGGAAAGAAACCACCGTGGGACCACAGGTTGCTGACCGAGGCTTGCGGGCCGCCATTACCGCTGACCAGCAGGTAGCTGCCCAGCGCAATCATGCCGACGATCGCCACGACTTTGATGATCGCGAACCAGAATTCGGCTTCACCGAATACTTTGACGTTGGCCAGGTTGATGGCGTTGATCAGCACAAAGAAAGCAGCAGCAGAAACCCACGTCGGGATGTCGGGCGCCCAGTAGTGGATGTACTTGCCGACCGCCGTCAGCTCCGACATGCCCACTAGAATGTACAGAATCCAGCAGTTCCAGCCCGACAGGAAACCGGCGAAACCGCCCCAGTATTTATGCGCGAAATGGCTGAAGGAACCGGCCACCGGCTCTTCGACAATCATCTCGCCAAGCTGGCGCATGATCATGAAGGCGATAAAGCCGCAGATGGCGTAGCCGAGGATCATCGACGGGCCGGCGGATTTCAGCACCCCGGCCGAGCCAAGGAACAATCCGGTACCGATCGCGCCACCGAGGGCGATCAGTTGAATGTGGCGATTTTTCAGGCCGCGTTTCAGCTCGCCTGATTGTGAGGGTTGTCCACTCATGAAAAAGGTCTCACGCAAGGTTTGATGATGTTCAGTAGACGTTGCTGCAAGGTTGCGATTTCAAGCAGCCCCGATCAAACCCCAGCGCAGGCACCAGGAGTTCAGCTTTTTTACAACGGTCATGCGTCACCTGTTTGTTTTTATCTGTGACGAAATCGAACCCGACACGCTTGTGACGCGGCGGAGTGAGCAAGGCGGATAGCCTTGAGATTTTCGCGATTACGCAGAGGGTCACAGTTAAAACGCGGCGCATTGTACACCGCTAACCCCCTGCTGCCAGACTCCGCTGGATCAGCGTGTCGGTTGCCGGGATTGCACGTGTCCGCCTCGAGTCGCAAGGGCGGCTGCAAAAAATGAGTCAGGCCGTTGCAGGCCATCGACGGGGACGAGTAGAAAACCGTCCCACGGTGAGAGGTGGAGATCAGTCTCGGCGTTCATTGCGCCTCCTTCTTGTTATTCGCCTGCACGACAGGCATGGAGCGCATCTCACCCTTCAAACGCCCCTGAAACAAGCGGGCCAGAGCCTTACACAACTCTTGGCCGGGCGGCTTTCGGCAGCTTTTCCTTACACCATCGACGCGTGCGGTCTTTCAATGGGTTTGGCCGTCCTTTTCGTAAATATTTCCTTACGATGCGTAACGTGAAATTTCCACTTTAGAAAATTCCGTAGGTCGCCTGCAAATTGACGGTAGCTAGCTCACTATCGAAAAAACTATTTAGTTTTTTGTTTTTAAATAAGAAAAAACCCACTCCAAAACAGAATAAAAAGTTCATTTAAAAATTAGGTAAATAATTTTTTGCATTACAAAAAACCATGAACTAGGTTCTTCACGTCTCGCCGGCCAACTCGACCGGCCAGTCACAACCATGAAAGTCATTTAGGAGATCGACCATGCAAGCATTGGAAAAAGACTTGGATACCGAACTGCAACTGGACGAATGGTTTGAAGCACCCACCCACGAAGCGGCCGTGGAAATGATGCAAGCCGACGCGGTCGTGCCGTTCGGCACCGCGATGTGGCCTCTGTAACACATCCTTGGGCAGGCACGATCCGGCCGGTCGTGCTTGCCGCTTTTTTCACTGTCAGTCAGGGAGGACTCATGGATAAGCCACGCGCGATCTCGCATTTCCTTTACTACCTCGAACACCACCCTGCCCTCGCCGGCCTCGACTCGGCGCGGGTTCTGCTTGGCCACACTGCCGATTACGAAGCCCTCACCGGCGCCATCGCCGAACAGGCCGGCGAACATTCACGCTTCAGGTTCAGCGCCCGACGTCTGGATCTGGAAAGTAGCGCAGCGCTGAGTTCGGCGATTACCGACAGCGATCTGTACATTTTCTTCTATGACTCTTCCACGCTGCCCAACCCGCGCCCCGACGGCCCGGAGTTTGTTCGCGCCCTGCAAGCGGTGATGGCGCAAAACTGGAAGAAGTCGCTGCTGTTCAAGGATTACGGCGATTATTTCTACGACACGTTCAGTGTCACGCCGCAGCGCATTGCGGGCCTGAACAGCCACTTGATCCAGCGCATGTCGCAAGCCACGACGCTGAGCTTTACCGATGAACACGGCTCACGATTTGAAACACCGCTAAGCAGCATCAAGAAATGGACCGACATCAACGGCGTCGGCAACTTCGACCTAGCCCCCGGTGAAATCGCCACGCACAGCGAAGAAATCAACGGCCATGTGAAGTTCAAGGGCACCTTCCTCAGCACCATTCCGTTTGCGCGCAAGTACGGGGTGTTGGAATCACCGCTGGAACTGTGGATCGAGAACTCGACCATCCGCCGCATCGCCACCGATGTGCCGGGGCTGGAGCATGATTTCAACAAATACCTGGACGCGAACCCGTCGAACCGGCGCATTGAGGAGTTGGGGATTGGCACCAACGAAGGCGTGAAAACACTGTATGCGCGCAATGCCGGGTTTGAAGAGCGGCATTGTGGATTGCACCTTGGGCTTGGGGGTGGAGCCAAGGGCAGTCATCACCTCGACCTGATCTTCTCCGGTGGCGTGTTGGCGCTGGATGACAAGCCAGTGTTTGATGGACGGTTTGTGTTTTAGCCTGAAATTGATGGCGCTGCTAGCGGCCTCTTCGCGGGCAAGCCCGCTCCCACAGGGTTTTGTGTCGTTCACAGACATTGTGTGCACCGCTGAAACCTGTAGGAGCGGGCTTGCTCGCGAAGAGGCCGGGGCAGGCACCACAACACTTTCGCCAGACGAAAAAAAACGCCAACCCTGCGGTTGGCGTTTTTCATTCAGGCGCTAAACCCGATCACTCAGGCTTCTTGCGCCCGAAGCCCGGACGCTGGCCAGAGCCGGCCGGTGCGCCGCGACGCTTGCCCGACGGCTTGTCACCGTCGACCAGTTTGATCCCCGGGCGCTTCGGCGCAGGCTTGGCCGGACGCTTATTGGTGGTGTCCGCCGGACGATCCGCTACCGGTGTACCGCGACCGGCCGGTGCGCCACGCTCACCACGCTCACCACGCTCGGTGCGACCGCTAGCCGGACGCGGAGCGCGCTCGCCGTCACGGGCGACTGGTTTGCGACCCGGACGCTCGCCTTCGATCTGTGGCTCGCGGGATGGACGTGGGCCGGTCGGCGCGCCAGCGGCTGGACGCAGGGTACGCACGCGCTCGGTCTTGGCCATCGGCCGCGACGATTTGCGCTGCATGCGTTCCAGCTTGTCTTTGCTCTTGGCATTGAGTTGCGGCATTGCCACCGGCGTCAGACCCACTTCAGCACTCAGAATGTCGACTTCGTACTGGCTCATTTCGCGCCAGCGGCCCATCGGCAGGTCGGAGTTGAGGAACACCGGGCCGAAACGCACACGCTTCAGACGGCTGACCACCAGACCTTGCGATTCCCACAGACGACGGACCTCACGGTTACGACCTTCCATGACCACGCAGTGATACCAGTGGTTGAAACCTTCGCCGCCCGGTGCCTGCTTGATGTCGGTGAACTTGGCAGGACCGTCTTCCAGCACCACGCCGGCCTTCAGGCGCTCGATCATTTCGTCATCGACTTCACCGCGTACACGCACGGCGTACTCACGGTCCATCTCGTAGGACGGGTGCATCAGGCGGTTGGCCAGCTCACCGTCAGTGGTGAACATCAGGAGACCGGTGGTGTTGATGTCGAGGCGACCGATGTTGATCCAGCGGCCTTCTTTCGGACGCGGCAGCTTGTCGAACACGGTCGGACGGCCTTCCGGGTCGTCACGGGTGCAGATTTCGCCATCGGGTTTGTTGTACATGATCACGCGGCGTACCGATTCGGCAGCCTCTTCACGCTTGATCACCTTGCCATCAATGGTGATGGCGTCGTGCAGGTCGACGCGCAGGCCGAGGGTGGCGTCTTTGCCATTGACCTTGATCCGGCCTTGGCTGATCCAGGCTTCCACGTCACGGCGCGAGCCGACGCCGATACGGGCGAGGACTTTCTGCAGTTTTTCGCCTGCTGGGCCGATTTCCTGGTCGTCTTTCTGATTGATGTCACTCATCTGGGCACCTCCCGGTGTGGTCTGTTCAGGCGGCGCCTGAAGCATTGAAATCTGGGTACTTGGTCGAAGGGATCGACGAAGGGTCGCGAATCATACGCGGATGTGGGCCATCGCGCATCAGAGACTAGCTGATCGATGCACAGTTATTTCTTTTTCCGCCGACCGGCGCCGCCGAGCTTGATCAGGCGCAGCGCGGCTTCGGCCAGCACCGTGCGCTTGTCATCCTTGTCGAGTTTCTTCCAGGCCTTGATTTCGCGCTTGCTGCGGCCGCAGCCGAGGCAAATGTCGTCGGTGAATTTGCAGAGGCTGATACAGGGGTCTTTGGTTGAACTCATACCTACTCCGGAAACACACAAATATCCCTTGTGGGAGCGAGCCTGCTCGCGAAGGCGGAGGGTCAGCCAGCATCAATGTTGAATGTCAGAATGCTTTCGCGAGCAGGCTCGCTCCCACAGGGGGAGTGATGCTGCTCATGAGACATGTTCAGTCCTCAAACTCACGGCGTTCGGCTTCGATCGCTTCAGCCAGCGCGCGGGCTTCGGCTTCTTCTTCGCTCAACTCGGGCTCGGGCTCGGGCTCGAGTTCTGGCACTGATTGCTCGAGTGCGGCAACAGCGGCGAGGAGTTTTTCCCGGGCCTCGGCGACGCCGAGCACGTCCTCTTCAGGTTCGGCTTCAAGCTCGGATTCAAGTTCAACCTCGATAACCGGCTCGGTGATTTGCGTCTCAGGCTCAACCGGCGGCGCTTCGAAATCGGCGCCATCACGCAACAAATCATCAAAATCGGTCTTGATCCCCTCCTCCATACCGTCCAACTCCAGCAGCAAGGTATGGAAACTGGTTTCCTCCTTCTCCTCTTCGGGCTCGGCACTGGCGTCGGCCAGCTCCTGCAAACTTTGCGGCACCGGTGCATCGTCGAAATCGAGCACCGGGTCGGCCTCCATCTCGCGCAGTTCGGCCAGCGGCGGCAAGTCTTCGAGGTTCTTCAGGTTGAAGTGATCGAGAAACGCCTTGGTTGTCGCAAACATCGCCGGTTTCCCCGGCACGTCGCGGTAACCGACGATGCGGATCCACTCGCGTTCGATCAGGGTTTTGACGATGTTGCTGTTGACCGCCACACCGCGCACATCCTCGATCTCGCCCCGGGTGATGGGCTGGCGATAGGCGATCAGCGCGATGGTCTCCAGCAAGGCACGGGAATAACGCTGCGGGCGCTCCTCCCACAGACGGCCAACCCATGGCGAAAACTTCTCGCGAATCTGCAAGCGATAGCCTGAGGAGACCTCTTTGAGCTCGAACGCTCGGCCATCACAGGACTTGGCGAGCAACGCCAGGGCTTTCTTGAAGACCGGCGGTTCGGGACGTTCGCCCTCTTCGAACAGTTCGTAGAGACGTTCAAGCGATTGCGGCTTTCCCGAGGCCAACAGAAAGGCTTCAAGCAGGGGCGCCAGCTCGCGGGGTTCAGTCAGGTTCATGTTTGGACTCGTTATTCGGCTCGGGCTCGCACGTGGATCGCGGCGAACGGCTCATTCTGCACCAGCTCGACCAAGGATTCCTTGACCAGTTCAAGGATCGCCATAAAGGTCACCACCACACCGAGGCGACCTTCTTCAGCGGTAAACAGCTCGACGAACGGCACGAAGCCGCCGCCCTTGAGCCGTTCCAGCACATCGCTCATGCGCTCGCGGGTCGACAGGGCCTCGCGGCTGACCTGATGGCTTTCAAACATGTCGCCACGGCGCAAGACTTCGGCCATGCACATGAGGATTTCTTCGAGTGCCACATCGGGCAACAGCTTGCGCGCCCGAGCCTGCGGGGCGTCGAGCTTGGGCACCACGACATCGCGACCAACCCGGCTCAAGCCGTCGATGCCTTCGGCGGCAGCCTTGAAGCGCTCGTACTCCTGCAAGCGGCGGATCAGTTCGGCACGCGGGTCGTCTTCTTCGTCTTCGACGGTCTCGGCCCGTGGCAGGAGCATGCGCGACTTGATCTCGGCGAGCATCGCGGCCATCACCAGATACTCGGCGGCCAGTTCCAGGCGCACCGACTGCATCAACTCGACATAGCCCATGTACTGACGGGTGATTTCCGCCACCGGGATGTCGAGGATGTTGATGTTCTGTTTGCGGATCAGATACAGCAGCAGGTCGAGGGGGCCTTCAAAGGCTTCAAGGAACACTTCCAGCGCATCTGGCGGGATGTAAAGGTCCAGCGGCATTTCCATGACCGCTTGGCCATAGACCATGGCAAACGGCAGTTCCTGCTGGGCGCCGGCCTGGGGATCGACAACGGTTTGCACTGCAGACATTCAGGCCTCGACCATGAACGGCGCGGGATCGCCGCAACCGACGCGGATCACTTCCGGATCGTCGCCGGTCAGGTCGATCACGGTGGAGGCCTTGATGCCGCCGAAACCGCCGTCGATGATCAGGTCCACTTGATGTTCCAGTAACTGACGCATTTCGTACGGATCGCTGAGCGGATCTTCATCGCCAGGCATGATCAGGGTCACGCTCATCAACGGCTCGCCCAGTTCGGCCAGCAGCGCCAGCGCAATCGGTTGGCTCGGTACGCGCAGGCCGATGGTGCGTTTCTTCGGATGCAGCAGCAGCCGGGGCACCTCACGGGTGGCGTTGAGAATGAAGGTGTAGGGGCCCGGCAAGTGCGCCTTGAGAATACGGAAAATGCCAGTGTCGATCTTGGCATAGTTGCCCAGTTGCGACAGATCGCTGCAGATCAGTGCGAAGTTGTGCTTTTCGTCAAGCTGGCGCAGGCGTCGAACGCGCTCAATGGCGGTTTTGTCGCCAATTCGGCAACCGATCGCGTAGGAAGAGTCCGTGGGATAAATCACCACCCCGCCTTTGCGGATGATCTCGACCGCCTGTTTGATCAGGCGCGCTTGCGGGTTTTCCGGATGTATCTGGAAAAATTGACTCACATTCTCTACCTGTTCAGACGGCGGCAATAACTGTGTCATGTTTGAACCGACACCACAGGGGTGGAAGGTCCTCGGGAACCGGCCGGTACTGGCCGATCTCGGACCAGCCACCAGGGCCATGGAAGTCACTGCCAGCGCTGACCAGCAGACCGAACTCACGGGCAAGGATAGCCAGGCTGCCTACCTGTTCCGCAGGCTGATGGCCATTGACCACCTCAATCGCATGCCCGCCCGCTTGAATATAGTCGGCAATCAGCTTTCGGCGCTTGCTACGGGTGAAATCGTAGTGCCATGGATGCGCCAGGCTGACCCAGGCTCCGGCAGCACGCAGGGTGCCGACGGTGTCTTCCAGCGTTGGCCAGTGTTGCTTGACGTCACCCAGCTTGCCGGCGCCGAGCCACTTGCGAAATGCCTCGGCGCGATCCTTTACGAAACCTTCACGCACCATCCAGTCAGCAAAATGCGGACGGGCCGGTGCGTTGCCGCTGTCGCCGAGTTCCTGTTGGATCTGTCGGGCGCCATCGAGGGCGCCAGGCATCCCCTTGAGAGCAAGCTTGCGGCTTATTTCTTCCGACCGCAGCCAGCGGCCATCGTGCAATCTGGCGATGGCCTCGACCAGTGGAGCGGCGTTGACGTCGAAACCGTAGCCCAACACATGGATGGTCGCACCGCCCCAAGTGCAGGAGAGTTCGACGCCGTTGACCAGTTGCATCCCCAACTCGTTGGCGGCCGCGCGTGCTTCGGCGAGGCCTTCGAGGGTGTCGTGATCGGTCAACGCCAGGACTCGCACGCCGTTTTCGAATGCACGCGCAACCAGAACCGCTGGCGCCAATGCGCCATCGGAGGCCGTGCTATGGCAGTGCAAATCAACATTCACGGGGAGTTGTAACCTCAAATCAGCTGGCGCTATCGCGCGCCCATATGTTTGTTATTATGCCGCCACATCCAGCTTCTGGCTCTCACTGTGAAACAATTCATCGATTTCATCCCGCTTCTGCTGTTCTTCATCGTTTACAAACTCGATCCGCGGGTCGTCGACATCGCTGGTCATGAAGTCACTGTAGGCGGCATTTACAGCGCCACCGCGATGCTGATCGTCAGCTCTCTGGTGGTATACGGCGTGCTTTTCATCAAACAGCGCAAGCTGGAAAAGAGCCAATGGCTGACCCTGATCGCCTGCCTCGTGTTCGGCAGCCTGACCCTGGCCTTCCACAGCGAAACCGTCCTCAAATGGAAAGCTCCGGTGGTCAACTGGCTGTTCGCTATCGCCTTCATCGGCAGCCACTTCATCGGTGATAGCCTGCTGATCAAACGCATCATGGGCCACGCGCTGACCCTGCCGGAACCGATCTGGACCCGCCTGAACATCGCATGGATCGTCTTTTTCCTGTTCTGCGGGGCCGCCAACCTGTTCGTCGCCTTTACCTTCCAGAGCATCTGGGTGGACTTCAAGGTGTTCGGCAGCCTGGGCATGACCTTGGTGTTCCTGCTCGCACAAGTTATTTACCTGTCCCGTCATATGCACGACACCGATACCACAACACCAAAAACCGAGGACTGACATGCTCTACGCAATCATTGCCACCGACGTCGCCAACTCTCTTGAAGCTCGCCTGGCCGCGCGCCCTGCGCACCTGGAGCGCCTGCAAGTGCTCAAGGGCGAAGGCCGTATCGTATTGGCCGGCCCGCACCCGGCAGTCGACAGCAATGATCCGGGCGCAGCGGGTTTCACCGGTAGCCTGATCGTCGCCGAATTCGACTCCCTGAGCGCCGCCCAAGCCTGGGCTGATGCCGATCCGTATATCGCCGCCGGCGTCTACGCCAGTGTGATCGTCAAGCCGTTCAAGCAAGTCCTCCCGTAGTTCTTCCCCCCACGCGATGAACCTTGTCGGTTCATCGCGTTCTCAATCGCTCATTATTCTCGTTCGTCTGCCGACAACCTGCCCAATATCCATTTGGAAACAGGTGTCGCGATGCGCAAGGGTCCGTTGTGTCTGATGTGGGTCACGTTGTCGATCATGGCGCCCGCCCATGGTGAGGAAACCACCGAAGGCGGCAGCTCCACGCCATTATCGTTAAGTGCTGGCAGCCAGATCACCGAGTTGCAACAGCGCCTCAAGGCCAGCGAGCAACAGCGAGAAATACTGAGCAAACAACTGCAAAATGCCGACAACGAACGTGAAAGCGCTCAGCTCGCCCGGTTGCGCCAGGAGAATCAGCGCCTCAAGCTGCAACTCAGGGAAGCCCAGGCCAGCCCACTGCCGCGCATGCTGACCGAGCAGCAGCAGTGGTTCATTACGGGAGGGGGGGTAGCGCTATTGGCCCTGCTCTGCGGTATCTTTGCCAGTGGTGCAAGCCGAAAACGTCGGCAATGGCTAAATTGAGTGAGTCATGAGCGAGCTGTTACTTATTGATGATGACCAGGAACTGTGCGAGCTCCTGAGCAGTTGGCTGAGCCAGGAAGGCTTCCAGGTTCGTGCCTGCCACGATGGCCAGAGCGCCCGCAAGGCCTTGGCCGAAACCGCCCCGGCGGCGGTGGTGCTGGACGTGATGTTGCCCGATGGCAGCGGTCTGGAATTGCTCAAACAACTGCGCAACGATCACGCTGATCTGCCGGTCTTGATGCTCTCGGCCAGAGGCGAGCCGCTGGATCGCATCCTCGGCCTGGAACTGGGCGCCGACGATTACCTGGCCAAACCCTGCGACCCGCGCGAACTGACCGCCCGCTTGCGCGCCGTGCTGCGCCGCAGTCACCCGGCCGCCGTGTCGACTCAGCTTGAGCTGGGCGACCTGAGCTTCAGCCCGGTGCGTGGCGTGGTCAGCATCGACGAGAAAGAACTGACCCTTACCGTCTCCGAAAGCCGCTTGCTCGAAGCCTTGCTCAAGCAGCCCGGCGAACCGCTGGACAAACAGGAACTGGCGCAACTGGCCCTCGGCCGCAAGCTGACCCTGTACGACCGCAGCCTCGACATGCACGTCAGCAACCTGCGCAAAAAGATCGGCCCGCACCCCGACGGCCGCCCGCGGATCGTGGCCCTGCGTAGCCGCGGTTACTACTACAGCCTGTAGGTTTTGTCAGGTCAGCGCGAAAGCGACTTTACCCAAGCTTTACGTAGCGCTGACCGCCGCTGACCTTGATCTCCGTAATCTGAACTCATCCGGAACGTACCGGGAACGAGACAAGGAGATACACCATGCGCAAGACTCTTATCGCTCTGATGTTCGCTGCCGCTCTGCCAACTGTCGCCATGGCCATGCCGCAAGACGGTGGCCCGATGGGGGGGCCGCTCGATGGCCCACGCCACGGCGGTCAGATGCACGGCATGCACGGCAAGGGCCCGTACAGCCAACTCGACCTGTCCCGCGAACAGCGCGAGCAGATCCGCAAGATCATGGGCGAGCAGATGCACGAGCGTAAGCAAGTGGTCGACAAGTACCTGGAAAAACTCTCGCCGGCTGACCAGAAAGCCATGAAGGACGAAATGGCGGCCAACCACAAGAAAGCCGAATCCGACGTCCGCGCGGTGTTGAAACCGGATCAACAGAAGAAATTCGACGAAATCCAGAAGAAACAGGCCGAACGTCGCGCAGAATGGGCCGAATTCAAGGCCTGGAAAGCGCAACAGCCGCAAAAGGCGCAATAATGCAGTAACCCACGATCCGACGGCCAACACCGTCGGGTCTGTTGCCACTCAATTCAAATGTGGGAGCGGGCTTGCTCGCAAAGAGGCGTATCAGTCGACATCCTCAGTGACTGATCCACCGTATTCGCGAGCAAGCCCGCTCCCACATGGGCATTGCGTCTGTTCTGAGGATTTTCTGTGCGTTCATTGTTCTGGCGTATTCTCGCGAGCTTCTGGCTGGCCATCGCACTGGTTGCCGGGCTTTCCATTCTGCTGGGGCACATGCTCAATCAGGACGCGTGGATCCTCAGTCGTCATCCCGGGCTCAGTACCCTCGCCGCTGAATGGACGCAGAGCTACGAAGCCCAAGGCGAAGACGCCGCCCAGAAGATCCTCGAACAGCGCAAACGTCAGTACCACATCGACGTTCAGGTGCTGAACGAGACCGGCGACCCAGTGGTGCGCGGCACATTCCCCCGCCGCGCAGCCGCTTTCGAAGCCCGGCAAAACAACGATGACCGGCGCCTGCCATGGCGACGTCTGACCGACGAATTCACCAGTGACAAGACCGGTGACACCTACCTGTTCATCTACCGCATTCCACACCCGGAACTCGATGCCTGGCACCGCGAAAGCCTGCTCTGGCCCCTGAGCGCGCTGGGTATCGCGTTGGTAGTGCTGACCCTGTTCAGCCTGTTGGTGACCTTCTCCATCACCCGTCCGCTCAGCCGTTTGCGCGTCGCGGTGCATGATCTGGGGCAGACCACCTATCAACAAAACAGCCTTGCCAAACTGGCCAACCGTCGTGACGAGTTCGGCGTACTCGCCACTGACTTCAACCGCATGGGCGCGCGCCTGCAAAGCTTGATCGGCAGTCAGCGCCAATTGCTGCGCGATGTGTCCCACGAACTGCGCTCACCGCTGGCACGGCTGCGCATTGCGCTGGCACTGGCTGAGCGGGCCAATCCTGAGGAACGCGAGAAACTCTGGCCACGCCTGACCCGCGAGTGTGATCGGCTGGAAGCGTTGATCAGTGAAATCCTGGTACTCGCACGGGTCGATGCCGACAACGCCAGCGCTGAAGACGTCGACCTGAATGCACTGCTTGGCACCCTGTACAAGGATGCGCAACTCAGCTCGCCAGAGCAGACCGTACGCCTTGACGCCGAACCACAACTCAACCTCAAAGGCTGGCCAACCATGATCGAACGCGCCGTCGATAACCTGCTGCGCAACGCGCAACGGTTCAACCCGGTGGGTCAGCCGATCGAGATGCAGGCCTCGCGTCAGGGCGAGCGGATGGTGGTGAGTGTGCGTGATCACGGGCCGGGGGTGCAGGCCGAGCATTTAACTCAATTGGGTGAGCCGTTTTATCGAGCGCCGGGGCAGACGGCGGCGGGACATGGATTAGGGTTGGCGATTGCCAAACGTGCAGCGGAGCGCCATGGCGGGAGTCTGACCCTGGCCAACCATCCTGAGGGCGGGTTTATTGCTAGCCTGGAATTGCCGTTGGTGCCGGGAGCCGTGGTGCAACCCTGATCAAAACGGTGGGCGGGCTTGCTCGCGAAGGCGTCAGGTCATTCAACAACGATGTTGAATGACACACCGCTTTCGCGAGCAAGCCCTCTCCCACATTGGCTTTCGGGATGTCAGACATTGCCCGGCCAGGCGCTGACGAACTGCGCCAGATCTACCTTCTCAGCCACGCGCGGCTCTTTCTGCGGTGTGCCAAGGTACAGGAACGCAATCACCTCCTCCCCCTCAGCCAGACCCAGGCCTTGGGCGACGTGTTTCGAATACGCCAGATCGCCCGTACGCCACACCGCACCAATCCCTTGCGCGTACGCCGCCAGCAAAATCCCGTGAGCCGCGCACCCCGCCGCCAGCATCTGCTCGGCCTTGGGATACTTGATGTGCGCCTGCAACTTCGCGATCACCACAACCACCAGCGGCGCACGCAGCGGGCCATTGCGCGCCTTGTCGATCATCGCGTCAGTGACTTCGCCTTCCTGCATTCGCGCAGCCTCGGCCAGCAATTCGCCCATCTGCTCGCGCGCCGCGCCTTCGACCGTCAGAAAGCGATACGGCTGCAAGTGCCCGTGATCCGGTGCACGCAGAGCGGCGCCAAACAGGGCTTCTCGCTGCTGCGCAGTCGGGGCCGGTTCGACCAGTCGTGGAACGGAAACACGGTTGAGCAAAGCGTCGAGAGCCTGCATCGGCCACCTCCTGAAAAAAATGTGCGGCTATTCTAGCTTCATCTGCCATCGGGATGCCGGTTTACATGCCCTGCCCCGCAGGTAGAATGGCGCCCTTCACACTACAGCCCGAGCGGACTTCATGGCGTTGCCGACCTTACGGATCATTGGTTTCATCATCGGCATCTTCCTGATCACGCTGGCCGTTGCCATGGTCGTGCCCATGGCCACCCTGATGATTTTCGAACGCACCAGCGACCTGCCGTCGTTCCTCTGGGCGAGCATGATCACCTTCGTCGCCGGCCTTGCGCTGGTGATTCCCGGCAGGCCGGAACACATTCATCTGCGTCCGAGGGACATGTACCTGCTGACCGTCAGCAGTTGGCTGGTGGTGTGCATCTTCGCTGCGCTGCCGTTTCTGCTGACGCAGCACATCAGCTATACCGACACGTTTTTCGAAAGCATGTCCGGCATCACCGCCACCGGCGCGACCGTGCTTAGCGGCCTGGACACCATGTCTCCCGGCATCCTGATATGGCGCTCGCTGCTGCACTGGCTCGGCGGTATCGGCTTCATTGGTATGGCGGTAGCGATTCTGCCGCTGCTACGCATCGGTGGCATGCGGCTGTTCCAGACCGAATCCTCGGACCGCTCGGAAAAGGTCATGCCCCGCTCGCACATGGTGGCGCGGTTGATCGTGGCCGCCTACGTCGGCATCACCGTTCTCGGCAGCCTGGCGTTATGGTGGGCCGGTATGAGCCCTTTCGATGCGATCAACCATGCCATGTCGGCGATCTCGACAGGTGGGTTCTCGACCTCCGATCAATCCTTGGCGAAATGGACGCAACCCGCCGTTCATTGGGTCGTGGTGGTGATCATGATCCTCGGCAGTCTGCCGTTCACCCTATATGTGGCGACATTGCGCGGCAACCGCCGGGCACTGATCAAGGATCAGCAGGTGCAAGGTTTGCTCGGCATGTTGCTGGTGACCTGGCTGGTGCTCGCGACCTGGTACTGGTGGACCACCAACCTGCACTGGCTCGACGCATTGCGCCATGTGGCGCTGAACGTGACGTCGGTGGTGACCACCACCGGTTTTGCCCTTGGCGACTACAGCCTGTGGGGCAACTTCTCGCTGATGCTGTTTTTCTATCTGGGTTTTGTCGGCGGTTGTTCCGGGTCGACGGCGGGCGGGATCAAGATTTTCCGTTTCCAGGTCGCCTACATTCTGCTCAAGGCCAACCTTAACCAGTTGATTCACCCGCGCGCAGTGATCAAGCAGAAGTACAACGGTCACCGCCTCGACGAAGAAATCGTGCGTTCGATTCTGACCTTTTCGTTCTTCTTCGCCATCACCATCTGCGTGATCGCCCTGATGCTATCGCTGCTCGGTGTCGACTGGATGACGGCGCTGACCGGCGCGGCCAGTACCGTGTCCGGCGTTGGCCCGGGCCTTGGCGAAACCATCGGCCCGGCGGGCAACTTTGCGACTTTGCCGGATGCGGCCAAGTGGATTCTTTCGTTCGGCATGCTGCTTGGCCGACTGGAAATCATTACGGTGTTTGTGCTGTGTATTCCGGCCTTTTGGCGTCACTGACCGCATTCGGCGCCTGCAACAGCCGCGCCCGATAATCGCCGGGCGTGGTGTCGAACCAGCGGCGGAACGCGCGGAAGAAGTTGCTCGGATCGGCGAAACCCAACAGATAGGCGATTTCCAACAAGGTCATGCTCGGTTGCGCCAGATACTGTTCGGCCAGTTCGCGGCGTGTGTCGTCGAGCAATTGCTGAAAACTCGTGCCCTCCTCCTGCAACCGACGCTGCAAAGTGCGCTGCGACAAGTGCAAGGTCTGTGCGACGGTATCGCGCTTGGGTTCGCCCTGAGGCAGCAAACGGCAGAGCACCTGGCGGGCCTTGTGGGTCACGCGACTTTCGGAAAACCGCGCCAGGTACTCTCCGGCAAACCGGTCATGCAACAGCGCCATCGCCTCGTTGGCGGTGGGCAACGGCGATTCCATGTCGGCACGTTCGAAGATCAACGCGTCGTAAGGCGCGTTGAACATCAGCGGCGCATGGAAGGCTTGTTTGTAGGGCTGCAGATCAGCCGGTTGATCGCCCTGCACCAGCACTTTGACCGGGTGCAGCGTGCGCCCGGTCAGCCAGCCACACAGGGCCAACGCACAGGCCAGCGAAGCTTCGGCGCTTTGCCGGGTCGGCGGCAGATGATCGCCGTGCACGGTCAGAATCAGCGCATAACCTTCTTCAAGCAAACGAAAACTCAGGTCGGCACTTTCGGCGATGATGCGCTGATAACGCACCAATCGCTGAAAACCTTCGGCCAGGGTATTACTCGACATCAGCGCATAACCGGCGACATGAAACGAGGCCGGCCGCACCACTTTGCCCATGTTCAGGCCGATCGCCGGGTTACCGGACAGCTCGACAGCCCGTTGCCAGAGTCGGGTCATGGAGTCTTGCGGGAAGCGCGCATCCGGATCATCCAGGGCGGTGTAATCGAGCCCCAATTGCTTGAACAGAACCCGGCAATCCAGGCCGTCCATCTCCAATGCTTTGACAATCCCCATCGCCCAGCTTGCAGAAGTCGTTCGTTCGCTCATGGCGTTATTCTTTTACATGATGGGCCGCCTGTTACGGCCCTATTTGCGAAGGATACTAAAGTGGCGCCGATTGTCACTGGCCCACCTCCATGATCACTCTAGACTCAAATAGGCTTCCCGCAGAACAACTCGTCGCCAGAACAATAAACACAGAGATCGCGGTCGTGGAAAACATCAAACATTTCAACAGTTTCGCCGAGTTCTATCCGTACTACCTCAGCGAACACAACAACAGCACCTGTCGTCGCCTGCATTTCATCGGCACGACACTGGTGATTTTTATTCTCGCGCTGACCATCGCCAAAGGTGCATGGCTACTGTTGCTGGCCCTGCCGCTGGCCGGATACAGCTTTGCCTGGGCCGGGCATTTCTTCTTCGAAAAGAACCGCCCGGCGACGTTTCAACATCCGTTCTACAGCTTGCTTGGCGACTTTGTCATGTACCGCGACATGATTCTGGGGCGCGTGGCGTTCTGAAAAAAGAAACAGTGAGGATGGCCGATGAACAACAACGCGCGCTTCACCCATATGAAGGACGGCACGCAGGAAGACTGGGCGGTCATCGCTGCAGATTTCAGTGCCTACACCAGACAGTTGCCGTCACGGATCATGACGCACCTGAAATTGCTCGAAGGTGACTTCGGCGGTTTTCCGGTGGATCGCCTGACGCACTCGCTGCAAACCGCGACCCGCGCTTTTCGTGACGGACGTGACGAGGAATACGTGGTGTGCGCGTTGTTACATGACATCGGTGACACCCTCGGCTCTTACAACCATCCGGACATTGCGGCAGCGATCCTCAAGCCGTTCGTCAGTGCCGAAAACCTGTGGATGGTCGAGAAGCACGGGGTGTTTCAGGGGTACTACTTCTTTCATCACTTGGGCATGGATCGACACTTGCGCGAGCAGTTCAAGGAGCATCCGCAGTTTCAGGCAACCGCCGAATTCTGCGCCAAGTACGATGCGGCGGCATTTGACCCAGCCTATGAAACCCTGCCGCTCAGCTTCTTCGAACCGATGATGGAGCGATTGTTCGCCGAGCCGAAGCACTCGATTTACAAGGCCGCGATGCAAGAACACGCCCCAGCCTGAGAACACCACAAACCAGTGTGGGAGCGAGCTGGCTGGCGAATGCGCAGTGTCAGACGACTCTACGTTGCCTGATGTGTTGCCTTCGCGAGCAAGCTCGCTCCCAGGTGGTTCTCTGTCGTTCAGGCCAATTCGGCAACTTTTGCAGCCTTGAGCTGGGCCTCTCGCGCCTGCGCATCCGCCAATCGATACAACTCGATCGTGCCATCCCAGTGCTCGATCAGCGCCGTGCACGACTCCACCCAATCGCCGCAATTGAGGTAATCCACCTCCCCCACCTTACGGATCTCGGCATGGTGAATGTGCCCACAGACCACGCCATGCAACTCGCGTTTGACACATTCATGGGCGATCGCTTCTTCAAAGTCACTGATGAAACTCACCGCCGTCTTCACCTTGTGTTTCAGATACGCCGATAGCGACCAGTAACCGTAGCCATACCGGGCGCGCCAGTGATTGAGCCAGCGATTGAGCGTCAGGGTGAATTCGTAGGCAGAGTCGCCGAGAAAGGCCAGCCAGCGGTGGTAACGGGTAATCACATCGAACTGGTCACCGTGAATCACCAGCAAATGCCGACCATCGGCCGTGACATGCACCGCCTCATCGACCAACTGAATGTTGCCCAGAATCAGCTTCGAATAGCGGCGCAAGAACTCATCGTGGTTACCGGTGACGTAGATCACTTCCGTGCCGCGTTTGCTCATGGTCAGCAGGCGGCGGATCACGTTGGTGTGCGCCTGTGGCCAGTACATGCCGCCGCGCAGTTTCCAGCCGTCGATGATGTCGCCGACCAGGTAAATCTTGTCGGCATGGTAGCCCTTGAGAAATTGCGACAAGTGCTCGGCCTGGCAATCGCGCGTGCCTAGATGCACGTCGGAAATCCACAGGGTTCGTACCCGTTGTTTACGGCTGGGTTTGGCGAGCTCGGCGCTGGTCATGGGCAACCCTCTGCGATGTTTTCGCCAGAGTGCGCCCGTCCGGTTAATCGACCATGACAGGCGCGAGTCAGTCCTGTGACAGCGCACCCCGAATGCGACGGTGTAGACTGACGCCCTGCCCGGAGACCTGCCATGCGTCCGATCCTCACCCTGCGTCAGTACACCCGCGACCTGATCGTCCACAGCCACGACCACGCTCAATTGGTCTTCGGGTTGTCCGGCGCGCTGGATTTCGAGGTCGAGGGCTGCGGCAGCCAAGTGCGTCAGCAAAGTTTTGTGGTGGTCCCGTCTGGTGCCCATCACGCCTGCGACAGTCCGGGCGGCAGTCGTTGTCTGGTGATGGACATTCCTGACGGGCAATGGCTGACCGATTCGCTAGGGGAACATGCCGACGCCAGTCGCCGTTTGCTCGACCAGACTGCGCGATTATCGCTGGATTCGGGGCAGAGCCAACTGGTCAGTTGGCTGGCCAGCAGTCCGGTCAGCGATCCACTGATCGCTCAGCAAGGCGCGGTGTTGCTGCTGGCCAGCCTGAATCACGCGCAACCCGCCGAACTCAGAGCCCGCCGCCTGCCTTATGCGGCGCTCGACAGACACATCGAGCAATACGCCGCCTACCCACTTCAAGTCGCCGATCTGGCGCGGGTCGCCGGGTTGTCCAGCGCACGCCTGCATGCACGCTTCATGGCCGAATGCGGGCAGACGCCGATGGATTACATCCGCAGTCGTCGACTGCACCTGGCAGTGCAGATGCTGCGTGACACGGGACTGCCCATCGGCGAAATCGCCAGTCGCGTCGGCTACAGCTCGCAGAGTGCTTTCTCGGCCGTCGTCCTGCGAGAGTTCGGCTCATCTCCCGGCCAACTGCGGCGCGACTCCTACAACAAAAGACGCTAGTTTGCCGACAGACTTGTTGGCCGAGACACGGTTCAATAGGTCAATGAATTTGTGTTTGGATCAAGGATTGCAATGACTCCGCGTACCGCCCTCGGCGCTCTGCATATTGGTGCTTTGATGTTCGGCCTGACCGGCGTGTTCGGCAAGCTCGCCGCCGCATCGCCCGCCGTTATCGTCTTCGGACGTGCTGCTTTCGCCGTGCTCGCCTTGGCGTTTTTCGCCCGCTTCGCCAGCCAGAGTGGCTGGCAGAAACTTCAAGCCGTCGACTGGCGCCGTCTCGCTCTTAGCGGCGTGTTGCTGGCCGGGCACTGGGTGAGTTTTTTCATCGCCGTAAAAGTCGCCGGCGTTGCGATCGCCACGTTGGGCTTCGCGAGTTTTCCGGCATTTACGGTGATTCTTGAGGGACTGATCTTCCGCGAACGCATCCGCGCCAATGAAATAGTGTTAGTGGTGCTGGTCAGCATTGGTTTGGTGCTCGTGACCCCAGCGTTCGATCTGGCGAGCGGTGCAACCACCGGTTTGCTTTGGGCGGTCTTATCGGGGCTGTTGTTTTCCCTGCTGTCGCTGACCAACCGGGCCAGCTCCGGGCGTATCCCGGCGGTGCAAGCGGCGCTGTGTCAGAACGTGGTGGTGGCACTGTGTTTGCTGCCGGTCGCGGCACCGCAACTGAGCGAAGTCAGCGCGCTGGACTGGCTATGGATCGCCCTGCTCGGGGTGTTCTGCACCGGTGTCGCCCACAGCCTGTTCGTCGCCAGTCTGGCGGTGATCAAGGCGCGCACGGCGGCTGTGGTATTTGCGATGGAACCGGTTTACGGCATCACCATGGCCTGGCTGCTGTTCAATGAAAACCCGACGCTACGCATGCTCATCGGCGGCGCGCTGATCATCGTGGCTATCGTGGTGTCTGCTCGCATGTCCGGCCATGCCGACAAAAAAACCGTGGCCGCCGAGGCTGCCTCTCACTGAGTACGGTCGTTGTGGCCGAGGTCGCGGTCAGGATCAATCTGATCGCGAACCCGTTGCTTCAGCACCTTGGCTTCGGGGAAACCGCCGTCCGCCTTGCGCTCCCAGATCTGCACGCCGTCGCAAGTGATGTGAAACACCCCGCCGGTGCCAGGCACCAATGACACTTTGCCCAGATCATCGCCGAAGGTGCTGAGCAACTCTTGCGCCAGCCACGCGGCGCGCAGAAGCCATTGGCATTGGGTGCAATAGGTGATGACAACTTCTGCTTTTGCGACAGTCATGTTCGTTGAAACTCCTGAGACGAGGGCGCCGCTATAATAGACGGCTTTATTGCTTGCCCAGAGACTCACAATGCGCCGTCTGCTGTTCTGCCTGCTGCTTGGTTTCCTGCCCCTGTTCGTCCTCGCCAGCGTCCATGCCAGTGAGTCACCACGGCCAAAAGTCGGCCTGGTGCTGTCCGGCGGCGCCGCTCGCGGTCTCGCGCATATCGGCGTGCTCAAGGCACTTGAAGAGCAAGGCATCAAGATCGATGCGATTGCCGGCACCAGCATGGGCGCGGTGGTCGGCGGGCTATACGCCTCTGGCTACAAGATTGATGAGCTGGAAAAACTCGCGCTGCAGATCGACTGGCAGCAGGCACTCTCCGATGCGCCACCCCGGGAAGATGTGCCGTTCCGGCGAAAACAGGATGACCGAGATTTTCTGGTGAAACAGAAACTCAGTTTCCGCGACGACGGCAGCCTCGGTCTGCCCTTGGGCGTGATTCAGGGCCAGAATCTGTCGCTGCTGCTGGAAAGCCTGTTGGCCCACACCAGCGATACCCGCGACTTCGACAAACTGCCGATCCCGTTCCGCGCCGTGGCCACCGACATCGCCAATGGTGAAAAAGTAGTGTTCCGCAAAGGTCACCTGCCTCAGGTGATCCGCGCCAGCATGTCGATCCCGGCCGTGTTCGCACCGGTCGAACTGGATGGTCGTCTGCTGGTGGACGGCGGCATGACTGACAATATCCCGCTCGATGTGGCACGGGAAATGGGGGTCGACGTGGCGATCGTGGTCGACATCGGTACGCCGCTGCGCAACCGCAAGCAACTGAACACCGTGGTCGACGTACTCAACCAGTCGATCACCCTGATGACCCGACGCAACTCGGAAGAGCAACTGGCAGTGCTTAAACCTTCAGATGTGCTGATCCAGCCTGCGTTGGCTGCGTTTGGCGTCACTGATTTCGGCAAAGCCCAAGAGATGATCGACGCTGGCTACCGCGCGACCAGAATTCTCGACGCGCGCCTTGCCGTGCTCAAACCCAACGAACCGCAGGACGCCGAACTCAACGCCGCACGCTCGCCGGGTCAACGCACGCCGATCATCACCGCGATCAAAGTCGAGAACAACTCGAAAGTCGACGACGATGTGATCCGCTACTACATCCGCCAACACATCGGCGAGCCTCTGGATCTGGGGCGATTGCATTCGGACATGGGCACCTTGTACGGCCTCGACTACTTCGAGCAAGTGCAATACCGCGTGGTACACAAGGGCCAGGATCACACCTTGGTGATCAGCGCCCGTGGCAAACGCAGCGGCACCGATTACCTCAGGGTCGGCCTGAACCTGTCGGACGACATGCGCGGCGACAGCGCCTTCAACCTCGGTGCCAGTTATCGCATCAACGGTATCAACCGCCTCGGCGCCGAATGGCTGACCCGCGCGCAGTTCGGCGATAAACAGGAACTGTACAGCGAGTTCTATCAGCCACTGGACGTCGGCTCGCGCTACTTCATCGCCCCCTCGGTGGTGTTCGAAGCACAGAACGTCGATGCGGTGCTCGACAATGATCCGATCGCCCAGTACCGCGTCGAGCGCTACGGTATGGCCCTGAACGTCGGTCGACAGATTGGCAACAACGGTGAAGTGCGTTTCGGCGTCGGCGAGGCCTGGGGCAAGGCCGACGTGCGCATTGGCGATCAGGACCTGCCGAGTGAAAGTTTCAACGAGGGCTTCTATTCGCTCAAGTATTCCTATGATTCGCTGGACAACGTTTACTACCCCCATGAGGGCAAGGACGTCAGCCTGACGCTGCTGCAATTCGAACCGAGCCTGGGCTCGGATACGCGTTACCGGCAGTGGGAATTCAAACTCGACAAAGCCATGAGCCGCGGGCCGGATACGCTGATTCTGGGAGGTCGCTATGGCCGCACCCTCGACGACACCAACGTCGTGACGTCGAGCTTCCTGCTCGGTGGGGCGCGGCAATTGTCGGGGTTCCGCGAGGACTCGATTTCCGGGCAGAACGTCAGTCTGATGCGGGCGGTGTATTACCGCCGGCTGACACCGCGCTCGTATCTGCCGCTGGACTTCCCGCTGTATGCCGGGGCTTCGCTTGAACGCGGACGGGCATGGAACAACGACAACGAATTCGACAGTGGCTACATCAATGCGGCAAGCGTGTTCATCGGTTTCGATACGCCGCTGGGACCGTTGAATTTCAGTTATGGATTGAATGATGCGAATGAGCAGGCGGTGTATTTGAATCTGGGGCAGACGTTCTGATTCTCAAAGATTGATGGCGCCTGAAGGGCCGACTTCGCGAACAAGCCGCTCCCACACTGGTTTTGTGAACACGAGCCCAATGTGGAAAGCGGGCTTGCTCGCGAAGGCGTCAAAACAATCACCCCATCAACACACTTGGTCTCAGATCAACGAATCCCCGCCAACAACGTCCGGGCCGTTTGTTTCAACGGTTCATCCCCGTCCTTGAGCAACTCGCTGAGCAACGCGATCGCACTGTCAATGTCACCGTCATCGATGCAGGTCTGCGCCTGTTCGAGTTTCCCGGCACTGGCTGCCTCGACGGGCTCCGACATGTGCAAATCCAGTGGTTCCAGTGCCGGTGACGGCTCTGGATCGCCAAACTCATCGAGAAAGTCATCGTCCAGCGGCTGCGCGTCCGACTCGGGGATCCACTCAAGCTCCGCTTCCTCGGCGGTTTCAGTCTCTGGCAACTCGAAATCCTGCGGCAACACTTGCAGGCTGGAGCCGAATGCAGATTTGCTGGTGGATGGCGGCGGCACCGAACGGGTGTCCTCGAGATCCCAACTGGAATCCATCGACAACTGATCCAGATTCAATTGGAAATCATCCTCCAGCACTGCTGGTTCGGGCGCGGCGCTGGCAACCAACGGGGCGGCTGCAGAGACCGGCGCAGGGCTCTCCAGCGCCGGATAGCGGGCACGGACATCCTGCAATTGTCGAGCGTCAAGGCCTAGCTCGCGCAAATTGCTTTCGTGCTGCTCGTACGCGGCACTATCGCCCTGCTGCCCCAGCACTTCCAGCAATTGCAAACTGAGATCGATGCGATCCGGCTCCTTGTGCAAAGCGTCGCGCAACAGTCCAACTGCTTCGCCGAGTCGGCCATAGGCCAGGTAAATGCCCACCGCCTCCAGCACATTATCCGCAGCTGGCTCATTACGATGCTCGGCAGAGACATGAGCCCTGAAAGGTTCAGTGTTTGCGGGTGCGTCCTGAACAAACTCATTGCTCAACGGCGCCAGAGGCACCAGCGGCAGCGCCACATCGCCCTGTCCCTGTTGCTGTCTTCGACGCAGGATGAACAACACAGCCAATGCCCCCAGCAATAGCAGCAGCCCTCCCAGCAATGGCCAGTTCAAACCGTCATCTGTGGACTCGACCGGTGCAGCAACCGGAGCCGGGGACACGACAGGTGCTGGCGGGGCCTTTTGCAGCTCGGCCATGCGGGTTTGCAGATCACTGATCTGCTTCTTGCCTTCGGCAATTTGCACATCTTGTGTTTGCAGTCTGGCGTTCAATTCGTCGATGGTCTTTTGCGACTGCTGGTTCTGCAGCACGCTCGCCGCCAGTTGCTCGGCCAGTGCATCGTTGACCGGCGCCGTTGCCGTTGCTGGCACAGGCGCACTTTCGCGCTTGCCCTGGGCTGCCTGCGTCGGTGCGGTGACCGGTTCGACAGTGGGAAATGCAGAGGATTGCGCGCGCGGATCCGGCTCATCAGTGGCCGGGACAATACCGGGCGAGCCCGGCGGATCGATCAGCACCGTGTACTCGCGCAGCAAGCGGCCATTGGGCTGATTGAGCTGTACCAGAAAATCCAGAAACGGCTCGTTGACGGGTTTGCTGGAGGTCACACGGATCATCTGGCGGTTGCCATGCAGGATCGGCGTGAACTTGAGGTTGTTGAGAAAGAACACCCGCTCAACCCCAGCGCGACCGAATTCGTCTGCCGAGGCCAGACTCACTGAAAGATCGCTTTGGGTCAGACCGCCGACATCAACCAAGGCGATATCCGCCTTGAGCGGCTGATTGAGGGCTGAATGAACGGTGATATCACCCAGCCCCAAGGCCAGCGACCAGGTCGAATAGCCGAACACGCCTGCGACCAAAAGCCCTTTAGCGCAAACGCGCAGTACCATGTGCCAACTTGCGAGCATGAGCATCCCTTAAATAAGCAAAACCGACTTCTATGCGTTCGCACATCCGGTACGAACACGATATTGCCCAGTAGTTCTTATAGTCTGCTCAGCGCGATCTCTCAAAAAAACGGCACGAGGTTATGCCTCAAGACTTTTCCAGGTTGGCCAGAATATGACCGTGCACGCGCATGCACACCTTCAAATCCGCCTCGTCGACGCCTTCGAACAATTCGTGACGCAGTTGGGTGGCAATGGTTTCGATTTGTTCGATCAACGGCAGGGCCGGTGCGCAGAGGACAATTTTTTTCGCTCGGCGGTCTTCCATCACGGACTGGCGTTGCACCAGCCCCTGGCTTTCCAGACTATCGAGCAAGCGTGCGAGGGTCGGCCCTTCGACGCCCACGCTTTGCGCCAGCTCACGCTGGGTCGGGGCATCGTCGAAGCGCGCCAGATGCAGCAGCACCAGCCAGCGCGCCTGAGACAGACCGAGGCCCGCCAGCCGGCGGTCCAGTTCGGCACGCCAGCCACGAGACATCTGGGCCAGTTGCATGCCAAAGCGGTGTTGATCGGTTAACGGCATAAAACACTCATGATTAGACTGAAGTAATAGAGA
The DNA here is from genome assembly GCF_019733355.1 of Pseudomonas baetica. GTDB lineage: Bacteria > Pseudomonadota > Gammaproteobacteria > Pseudomonadales > Pseudomonadaceae > Aquipseudomonas > Aquipseudomonas baetica_A. The sequence continues at coordinate 145,420 of NZ_JAIHLQ010000018.1, forward strand.
AAAACTAATTATTAGTCAGCTAAGCATGAGCTGCAGCTATAGGCAAGTGGCGCTCTGAACTGAATCGTTACAACTGTATGGCGCTTGGCGTAATCGCCGTCTTACATTTCAAACTCAGATTGCAGCGCAGCCCGCACGCAGTAAAGGACGCCTTCCGGTACGCGACCGGCAAACAACTCGGCGATCTCGGCGACCGACGGCAACTCGCCCTCACCGTCAAGGAACGCATCCTGCACTTCGCCCATCAGATCTTCGGGCAAGTCCAGCGCCTGCTCCAGCGACAACTGTTGCTTGCCAATGGCCTCGGCCAGCATGGCGTACACGTTCTTTTCCGAGCACTGCAACTGACCGGCAATCTGCATCGGCGTCATGCCGGCGCGGGCCAGAGTGATCAGTTCGTGGCGCACGTCGGCCACCGCTTTCGGCGCCTCGACCTCGCCGCCGAGCACTTCGAGGAAGGCCTCGCCGTAACGTTCCAGTTTGCGTGCACCGACACCACTGACCCGGGCCATTTCCGCCAGCGAAGTGGGTTGGCTGCGCAGCATTTCCAACAGTGTCGAGTCGGGAAAAATGACGTACGGCGGCACACCATGCTCTTCGGCCAGTTTGCGCCGCAGGGCGCGCAGGGCTTCCCACTGCTCGCGCTCTTCGCCGCGCACCAGTTGGCTGGCCGGGCTCTTGCTGACGGTTTTGGCGGTGACTTGCGGTTTCAGGTCGCGGCGCAGCTCCAGGGTGACTTCGCCCTTGAGCAGCGGTCGGCAACTGTCGTTCAGACGCAGACCGCCATAGCCTTCGTGGTCGACATCGGCCAGACCACGCGCCACCAATTGCCGGAACAACGAGCGCCATTCACTTTCGCTCAGCGCCTTGCCGACGCCGTAGACCGACAGATGCTGATGGCCGAAGCTACGGATTTTTTCGTTGTCCTTGCCCAGCAACACATCGACCAGATGACCCACGCCATAACGCTGGCCAGTGCGAAAAATTGCCGACAACGCCTGACGCGCAGGCTCAGTGGCATCCCAGGTCTGCACACCGTCGACACAGTTGTCGCAATGACCGCAAGGCTGCGGCATGTCTTCATCGAAATACGCCAGCAGGGTTTGACGCCGGCAGCGGGTTTCTTCGCAAAGCGAGAGCATCGCGTCGAGCTTGTGCTGCTCAAGACGCTTGTGGCGCTCATCGCCTTCGGAGTTTTGCAGCATCTGCTTGAGCATTACCACGTCTTGCAGACCGTAGGCCATCCACGCATCCGCTGGCAGGCCGTCACGACCGCCGCGACCGGTTTCCTGGTAGTAAGCCTCAAGGGATTTCGGCAGATCGAGGTGGGCAACGAAACGTACGTTGGGCTTGTCGATGCCCATGCCGAACGCCACGGTGGCGACCATGATCAACCCCTCCTCATTGAGGAAGCGCTTCTGATTGAACGCACGCAGTTCGTTGGGCAGGCCGGCGTGATACGGCAGCGCCGGGAAGCCCTGCTCGCTCAAAAATGCCGCGACCTCCTCGACCTTCTTGCGCGACAGGCAATAGACAATGCCGGCGTCGCTGCGCCGCTCGGCCAGGAACGCCAGCAACTGCTTGCGCGGCTGCTCCTTGGGCACGATGCGGTAAAAGATGTTCGGTCGGTCGAAGCTCGACAGAAAGCGCTCGGCGTTCTGCAAATGCAGGCGAGTGACGATTTCTTCGCGGGTGCGTTTGTCGGCGGTGGCGGTCAGCGCGATGCGCGGCACATCGGGAAACATTTGCGCCAGTTGGCCCAGTTGCAGGTATTCCGGGCGAAAGTCGTGGCCCCATTGCGATACACAGTGGGCTTCGTCGATGGCGAACAGGGCAATATTCAAGCCTTGCAAGAACGACAACATGCGCGGCTGCACCAGACGCTCGGGCGCCAGGTACAACATCTTCACTTCGCCGCGCTTGATACGCGCCGCCAGATCACGCTGCTGCTCGGCGTTCAAGGTGGAGTTCAGCGCAGCGGCGGCCACACCCAGTTCGTCAAGGGTGGCGACCTGATCGTCCATCAAGGCGATCAGCGGCGAGACCACCACCGCCAGGCCATCGCGCAACAGCGCGGGCACCTGGAAGCACAAGGACTTGCCGCCACCGGTAGGCATCAGCACCAGCGCATCACCGCCGCTGGCCACGCGCTCAATGATTGCACCCTGACGGCCACGGAAACTGTCGTAGCCGAAGATGTCCTTGAGGACGCGTTGAGCCTGTTCGAGCATAAAAACTCCAAAAATCTACCGAAACATCCCTGCGCAGGCTGGTTCAAGACAGCCAGGGCTGCTTAAACAAAACGTAAGGGCTCGTTGCATGACGGCCGCAATACGGACAGGGATCGCAAAACGCGGCAGTATACCCGAGCACTCCCTCGCACAGGGCGCCGCTGATAAGACTCCGCCAATTAGGGCAAATCTGCCTTGCGGCTGGCTTGAGCGCGCAAGAAGGCCTAGAATTCCCGCATTATTGATTCCCCAAGGTAGCAACGTAATGTCCTTCGCTGAGCAACTGACCCGCCTGCAAGTCTTCCTCGACGCCGACGAGCTGCACGACGAGGCGCTGGATTACGTGGCCGCCCACGGTTACCTGACCGCGCTGTCGATCTGCTCCGAAGAAGTGTCGGAGCGTGAATGGATCGACGCCCTGTTCGCCGAAGAGCCGCATTACAGCAGCGACGCCCAGCGCGAAGAAATCGAAGCCACCCTGATCGGCCTCAAGGCGCACATCGCCCGTCAACTGGCGTCCGACGAAGAGTTCGAACTGCCCTGCGAACTGGATCTGGGCGAAGAGCCGGACGATTCCGAACTGCGCGGCTGGTGCATCGGTTTCATGGAAGGCGTGTTCATGCGTGAAGCGGCCTGGTTCGAAACCGCCGAAGAAGAAGTCAGCGAAATGCTCCTGCCGATCATGGTCGGTTCGGGCCTGTTCGACGAACAGCCAGAGTTCGAAGACATCGCCAAGGACGCCAACCTGATGGACGACATGATCGTGCAGATCCCGGAAGCCCTGACTGCGCTGTACCTGCTGTGCCAGGCACCCGACGAAAAACCGGCGATCCTCAAGCCACGTCACCACTAAGATCCGGCCTATGGACAACCCCATAGGCAACCGCCCCCTGATGTTGCGCTACATCTTGCTGGCCATCGGCTGGCTCAGCGTGGCATTGGGGGTGATCGGGATTTTCCTGCCTGTCCTGCCTACCACCCCTTTTCTCCTGCTCGCGGCGGCGTGTTTCGCCCGCAGCTCTCCGCGTTTCTATCGTTGGCTGGTAGAACACCCGCGCCTTGGCCCATGGATACGTGACTATCTCGATGGCAACGGCATTCCGCTCAAAGGCAAGGTCTACGCAATCGGGCTGATGTGGGCGAGCATTCTGTTTTCCTGCTATCTGGTGCCGTTGGTGTTGGCGCGTGGGTTCATGCTGACCAGTGCCGTGTTGGTGACGGTTTATATCTGGCGGCAGAAGACGCTGCCAAAAAACTGAATCGAAAACGCCTTCCCAGCCTTGCCGTTCGTCGAAAAGCACTGCGCACCTGTTAGATCTGACAGGTGCGCCCTTCCCGCAATCGGCGTTCAATCTCTCCAGTCCCCTTCTCGACCGGAGTCGCCCCCCATGTCCGCCAATGACCAGCCCGATGACAACCAGACGTTGATCCTCAAGGAACTCGACATCCCCGGTCGCACCGGCCCGATATCCGAGAATCCGGACGTGTATGGCATCAACCTGGCCGCCGCGCAGGACAATTTCC
>NZ_JAIHLQ010000190.1 GCF_019733355.1 Pseudomonas baetica
GTAATGTTTCAAATAAAACAACACCTAATTGCTTAGGAGAATTGATATTAAACGCTTCACCAGCCGACTCATGAATATTGGATATTAATACATCCAATTTTTTTTGAATTTCGAATTCCATTTCTTTCAAATCATTGATATCGGTATATATACCAATTTCTTCCATTTCACTTAAAATTCTTGCTAATGGTAATTCTAAATCTTTCAACAGTTCAATTTGATTATAATCTTCTAACTGTGATTTCATGGTTGGAGTT
>NZ_JAIHLQ010000191.1 GCF_019733355.1 Pseudomonas baetica
AAGAAGTTGCGCACTTCAGACCTCAAATCCGCACGAAAAACAGTCAAAAACCCGATCAAGTGCAGCTTCACCCCCGGCTCCCGGGCACTTCGAAAAACCTGGCACGCTACTTGATATGTCTTCGGCACCCACCGGGCGATTTCGCCTCCCGGGCACCTTAAATTTATCCGCAAGGAGAGCACCCCATGGCAACACCAGCGTACATGTCGGTTACCGGCGAAAAACAAGGCCTGATCACTGCCGGCGCCTTCACTGC
>NZ_JAIHLQ010000192.1 GCF_019733355.1 Pseudomonas baetica
GCTCGATTTTCGGTTTGACGAAGTCGTAATCGCGCCGCGTGGTACGGCTGGTGCGGGTAGCCAGGCGCAAACCAAAACGTTTGACCACCGGTCTGTCGGCGACCAGTCCGGAATCTTGTTGATAGGCCACGGGCGCGAGTTTCGGGAACACCGTCTGGTCATCGCCGAAGGTCAGTTTGTGACCACTGGCGGTGTGCTGGAAGTGGTAGTGAATACCTTCTTCCTCGCACAGGCGCTGGATGAAATCGAGATCCG
>NZ_JAIHLQ010000193.1 GCF_019733355.1 Pseudomonas baetica
AGAGGTAGGTGAGGGCGTCACCAGTGTGAAACCGGGTGATCACGTTATCCCGCTCTACACCGCTGAATGTGGCGAGTGCCTGTTCTGCAAGTCGGGCAAGACCAACCTGTGTGTGTCTGTACGTGCAACCCAGGGCAAGGGTCTGATGCCTGATGGCACCACCCGCTTCTCGTACAACGGTCAGCCGCTGTTCCACTACATGGGCTGCTCGACTTTCAGCGAATACACCGTTGTTGCTGAAGTGTCGCTGGCCA
>NZ_JAIHLQ010000194.1 GCF_019733355.1 Pseudomonas baetica
GCTACAAAGTGTCGATGGTGCCGCAACTGCAATACCTGCATCACCGCACCAACCAGCGCATCTACCAGCAAATGTCGGCGCCGAAAATCATCGCGCTGATCCTTGAAGAACACGGCATCAAGGGCAACGCCTACAGCTTCCAACTGAGCCAGCCATGCCCGGATCGCGACTATTGCGTGCAGTACGACGAAACCGACCTGCATTTCGTCCAGCGTCTGTGCGAAGAGGAAGGCATTCACTACCACTTCCAGCAC
>NZ_JAIHLQ010000195.1 GCF_019733355.1 Pseudomonas baetica
GTATTTAAAAAGCCAATGATTTTCTATGCATTTGATTTAGAAGATTATATTACGACGCGTGATTTTTATGAACCATATGAATCATTTGTTCCAGGTAAAATTGTGCAATCATTTGACGCATTAATGGACGCCTTGGACAATGAAGATTATGAAGGAGAAAAAGTCATTCCATTCTTAGATAAACATTTTAAATATCAAGATGGCCGATCAAGTGAGCGTTTAGTCAGAAATTTATTTGGTAGCTAAGTTTATAT
>NZ_JAIHLQ010000196.1 GCF_019733355.1 Pseudomonas baetica
GACGTGAGCGTGAACCATGGTTGCTGGCCAGCAATTTAGTTCAGAGCGAGTGGAATCCGGCAAAGATCGTGGCGGTTTACAAACGACGCATGCAAATTGAGGAAGGTTTCAGAGATGTGAAAAGTGAGCACCTGGGATTGGGTCTGAATCTACATCGCAGCCATTGCCTGCATCGTATTGAAATACTGCTGTTGGTTGCCGCTCTCGCCAATTACCTGCTCTTTTTAACGGGGCTTCAGGCTCGCCAAAG
>NZ_JAIHLQ010000197.1 GCF_019733355.1 Pseudomonas baetica
TGGAAGCACTCGACGGTCTTAGCGGTTAGCCGCACTTCGAGTTGGTGCTTCACCAGCTGGTACGGCACCGAGTAGTAATGGCCCTCGACCTCGACGTGATAGTCGATGTGCACCCGCGCCTTTTTCCATTCGGCGTAGACATACGGATGTTCTGGTAGCGGTTGCAGTGCGGGTTGGTCGATGGTCTCGAAGGCCGAGCGGCGTGAGCCGGGCAGCTTCTTGAAGGGCTTTTGATTGAGGCGTT
>NZ_JAIHLQ010000198.1 GCF_019733355.1 Pseudomonas baetica
ATAAGCGTATGTTCCGGCCGGCCAATGCGGCGCATTTCTCGTTGCAGATTCCTGCGATCCGTCACGACTTCAAGGTGCTGGCCTTCAGCGGCACCGAAGCAATCAGCACGCTTTACGGCATCCACATTGAACTGGTCAGCGAGCACCCGGACTTCGATCTGGAGAGCTTGCTCAGCCAACCGGCGTTTCTGCAATTTGGCCATAACGGCGAAGGCATTCACGGGCGCATCGAAGACGTGCTGGT
>NZ_JAIHLQ010000019.1 GCF_019733355.1 Pseudomonas baetica
TCCGCCACCGTCGCCCAAGACGGCTACGACCGCACCGGCTCCGCCACCGTCGCCCAAGACGGCTACGACCGCACCGGCTCCGCCACCGTCGCCCAAGACGGCTACGACCGCACCCAATCCGCTTCGATCAGCTGATAATTCATTAACCAGCGCACAGCCCGGCTTCGGCCGGGCTTAGTCATTTCTGGGGCAAACAAAATATAAGGTTCCACACAAAAAACCTGTGGGAGCGGGCTTGCTCGCGAAGGCGTCCGTTCAGTCAATACTGATGGCAACTGACACGACCTCTTCGCAAACAAGCCCACTCCACAAGATTTGCATTTGTCTGGAAATTGCATCACCCGGCTTGCACTATTGCCCCTACCCAATGCACTCCAGGATCCCAAGCCATGCCCGATGACATCCATTTCTACGAACCCGCCCACGGCCACGGTCTGCCCCACGATCCGTTCAATGCCATCGTCGGTCCGCGCCCTATCGGCTGGATTTCTTCGCAGGATGCCAACGGCCAGTTGAATCTGGCGCCCTACAGCTTCTTCAACGCCTTCAACTACATTCCGCCAATCATTGGTTTCTCCAGCGTCGGACGCAAAGACAGCCTGAACAACATCGAACAGACTGGCGAATTCGTCTGGAACCTCGCCACCCGCCCGCTGGCCGAGCAGATGAACCAGAGCTGCGCGATGGTTGCACCTGAGGTCAACGAGTTTGAATTGGCAGGCCTGACGACAGTCGCGTCAAAGGTGATTTCCGTGCCACGCGTCGCCGAAAGCCCGGTGTCCTTCGAGTGCAAGGTCACGCAGATCATTCAGTTGCAACGTGCCGATGGCGAGACAGTGCCGAGCTGGCTGATTCTGGGCGAAGTGGTCGCCGTGCATATCGCCAAGTGGCTGTTGAAGGATGGGATCTACGACACCGCCGCGGCAGAACCGATTCTGCGCGGCGGCGGGCCGGCGGATTATTTCCAGCTGGGGCCTGAAGCCCTGTTCAAGATGTGGCGACCGGGGGCGGCCAAGTAACGGATTACCAGATCAGCTCGGCGTCTTCAGTGACGCCCTTGAGGCGATCCAGCTCATTGATGGCGGCGTCATCGGCGGCGATGGCGCCGGGGAACACCTGATCAGCCAGCAATTTGTGAAAGCGCGGTGCACCGCCATCCACCAGGGCCTTGACCGCGATTGCCGCGTAATAACCCTTGTTGCCACCCAGTTCGACGGGGACGACTGCGGATACTGCTTCGAAGTGTTCGAACTCTTTACGTGCCATGTCGCAAGTCCTGGCTCAGTCAATTAAGCCGGACATTAAACCCTCAACCGGCGAGTTTGTGTACCGGTGCCGAACACTGGCCAAGGGCCTGGGCTGCCGAGACATCCTTGAAGGTGTGGAAATCCAGACTGTTGACCACCAACTCCTGCACCAACTCGGCGAAGATTTCCATCGACGGACTGCTGAAATACGCGGTCATCATCTGCTGATTGCTCCAGAAACCGCAGACCAGCCACAACTCGGGATCACACTGCGAATGCTGCAAGGCAAAGCTCAGGCAACCGGGCGCGGCGCGGGACGGTTCGATCAATGCGCTCAGGCGCACACCGAGTTCCGCCGAGCGTCCGGCGCGCGCTCGAACGAAGGCCATATGACTGACGGGAATCTGCTTGGACATGTTCAACCCTCCCAGGGAGTCGCGTGGCAGCCGGGGACGGGCTGCGACAGGATCCAAGATTATGGGTCGAGCGCCAGAGGCCGTTAGTCGATTCCTGCCGTCGCGTTGCACAATCCTGCGAGACTGCGCGTTGTCGCTGCAACAGTCTGCAAAACCTCGTCACATGGCTGTCACATGCGTTTCAAGCAAGTTCCACGCTGTGCGTCCCGCTATGGCTGGGAACATGAGCAACACCGTGCAGAATCAGGCAAGCATTTCGCAGAATGTGTCTACCGTTCACACTTGCACAAACATATGCTCTGCTCCATTCCACATCCCTTGCCGAGGATGCCGTGCATGACGTCATTCGATCCGATTCAAGCCCCACTCGACGCCGACATGGAAAAGCAACGCGCTGAACTGGCGGCGATCATTCGCCGCAACACCACCGACGATGGCAGTTACGCCACGGCCATCGGCTCGCTGTTCATGTCGCGCCACACAAAGTCCCATGACTTCGCACCGGTGCTGGCACAACCCGCCCTGTGCATCATGGCTCAGGGTCGTAAAGAGGTGCGACTGGTCGACGAGTTCTTCAATTACGATCCGCTGAATTATCTGGTGGTCTCGGTCTCGATGCCGTTGAGCGGGCGCGTGGTCAACGTGTCGCCGCAAGATCCGATCCTCGCCGTGCGCCTGGACATCGACCCGGCTGAGATCACCGCACTGATCGCCGACGCCGGACCGCTCGGTGTGCCGACCCGGCCGACCGGACGCGGCTTGTACGTTGAAAAAATCGACAGCGCGATGCTCGACGCGGTGCTGCGTCTGGCCCGATTGCTGGATGCGCCAAAAGACATCGCCATGCTCGCGCCGCTGATCCGTCGAGAGATTCTCTATCGCCTGCTGCGCAGCCCGCAGGGCCATCGACTGTATGAAATCGCGATTGCCAACAGTCAGAGCCACCGCATCAGCCAGGCCATCAAATGGCTTAACGGCAACTTCGAGCAACCGCTGCGCATTGATGATCTGGCCAAGGCAGTGAACCTCAGCGTGTCGACGCTGCACCATCGTTTCAAAGCGATGACGGCGATGAGCCCGTTGCAGTATCAGAAGCAATTGCGCCTGCAAGAGGCGCGGCGTCTGATGCTGGCCGAAGGGCTGGAAGCGTCGGCGGCAGGGTATCGGGTGGGGTATGAAAGCCCGTCGCAGTTCAGCCGTGAGTACAGCCGCTTGTTCGGCGCGCCGCCGTTGCGGGATCTGGCGCGGTTGCGTCTGTCCGTCTGATCCAGAGTTTTTACTGTGTTCGCTGCCCTCATCGCCAGCAGGCTGGCTCCCACAGTGGTGGTGTCCACAACATCTGTGTTCACTACGAACTCCTGTGGGAGCTAGCCTGCTAGCGATGGCGTCAGTCCGGGCCACTCAATTTCAGAGCGCCCGGATCACATGCTTGATCTCCTGAAACGCCGCCAGGCCCCACGGCCCCAATTCGCGGCCGATGCTGCTCTGTTTGTAACCGCCCCACGCCGTCTGCGGGAAGATCACCTGCGGCGCGTTGAGCCAAACGAGCCCCGCTTGCAGGGCGTTGGCGACCCGGTCGGCGGTCTCGGCTTGACGCGTCACCACACTGGCGACCAGACCGAATGGACTGTCGTTAGCCAAGGCGATCGCCTCGGCCTCACTGCTGAAACGGCGCACGCACAGCACCGGGCCGAAAATCTCTTCACACCACAACGCACTGTCGAGGGGCACGTCGGTGAATACGGTCGGCTGCAAAAAATAGCCGCGCGGCAGATCCGCCGGACGATGGCCGCCGCAGATCAGCTTCGCCCCGGCACTCAACCCACGGTCGATGTGGCCGAGCACACGCTGGTACTGCGCCTGATTGACCAGTGCGCCCATTTCCACGTCCGGGTCGAACGGCCCGGCCACGCGGATTTTTTCCGCGCGCGCCTTCAGGCGCACGAGAAAATCATCTGCCAATTCATCGGCGACCAACACTCGGCTGGTGGCCGAGCACATCTGCCCGGCGTTGAAGAAACCGCCGCCACAGGCCAGTTCGACAGCCAAATCAAGATCAGCATCTTCGAGCACCAGCAGCGAAGATTTACCGCCAAGCTCCAGACTAACGCCCTTCACGCTTTCGGCGGCGCGCTGCATCACTTGCACACCGACAGCGTTGCTACCGGTGAAGGAAATCTTGGCGATACGCGGATCCGCCGACAGCGGCGCCCCCACGGCCATACCGGTACCGCAGACCACGTTGAAGACGCCTTTGGGCAGGCCCGATTCAGCGATGATTGCCGCCAGTTCCAGCTCCGGCAACGGCGTGACTTCCGACGGTTTGAGCACCACACAGCAACCGGCGGCCAGGGCCGGCGCAAGTTTCCAGGCAGTGGTGACCATCGGAAAATTCCACGGCACGATCAGCCCGACCACACCGCACGGTTCGCGGCGTAGACGTGCGCTGAAATCATCGCTGGGCAGCGGCACATCAGTGTCTTGTTTCGCGTCGAGGCCCTCGGCCAGTTCCGCGTAATACTCGAAGGTGGCGATCACGTCGTCGACATCAATGCCCGCTTCGAATTGCGGTTTGCCGTTGTTGCTCGATTGCAACTTCATCAAGTCCTCGCGACCATTGCGCACGCCGTTGGCGATGTTGCGCAGGATCACGCCGCGTTCGGCGCCCGTGGTGGTCGACCAATTCTTGAAGGCTTCGGCGGCCACGGTCACCGCGTGATCGACGGCCCGCTCATCACCGCCATTGACCGTGGTCAGCAGCGCTTCGGTGGCCGGGTTGATCACGCGCAAATGCTCGCGACCGGCTGACCATTGGCCGCCGATGTAGAGGCCGTCGAGTGTGGTTGGAAAACTCATCATTTGGCCACCGCCTGCATCCATTGATGCTGGTCGATTTCGATCACGCTCGGCCCCTGACGATCCGTCGCGGCGCGCAGCGCACCACGCAATTGCTCAACCGAGCTGATCGCCTCGGCTGCACAGCCCAACGCCTTGGCCACACCAATGAAGTCCGGGGTGTAGATATCGACGCCGACCGGCTCGATGGCGCGGTTGACCATGTATTTTTTGATCTCTTCGTAACCCTGGTTATTCCACAGCAGGACGATCACTGGCGTGCGCGCTTCGACGGCGCTGGCCAGTTCCGGCAGGGTAAATTGCAAACCGCCGTCGCCGATCAGGCACACCACTGGCGGGCGCGCACCTTTGTCGCAGTGACCGCCAAGCCATGCACCGATGGCCGCCGGCAAGGCGTAACCGAGGGTACCGTAACCGGTCGACGAGTTGAACCAGCGGCGCGGACGCTCCGGATTGAAGGTCAGGTTACCGGTGTACACCGGTTGCGTGGAGTCGCCGACGAACACCGCGTCCGGCAATTCGTACAGGACGGTTTCGAGGAAACGCGTCTGAGCCTGGGTCGGTGCATCCCAAGTGGCGGCCAGTTCTTCGCGCAGACGTGCCGCACGCATCTGGCCCCAATCGTTGCGGCGCTCGGCCAATGGTTTGTGCGACAACGCGCTGAGCAGTGCTTGTGCCGCGTTGCGCGAATCGGCGACCAACGCGACATGTGGCGGGTAGTTGCGCACCGTCTGATCGGCATCGATATCAATGCGCAGCAGCTTGCCGGGAATATCAAACCCGCCGGCGAACGTGACGTCGTAATCGGTCTCGGCCAGTTCGGTGCCGATCGCCAGCACCACATCGGCATCGGCGACCAGTGCGCGAGTGGCAACCAGGCTTTGCGTCGAGCCAATCAACAGCGGATGACTGGACGCCAGCATGCCTTTGGCGTTGATGGTCAGCGCCACTGGCGCGTCGAGCAACTCGGCCAGTTCGGTGAGTTCAGCGGCAGCATCAATGGCACCGCCTCCAGCGAGAATCAATGGACGCTGGGCGCCGGCCAGCAGTTCGGTCATGCGGCTCACGGCGGCCGGCGCAGCACCGGCACGGTCGACATTGACCGGGACGCTGGCGAGCAAGTCATCGGCCTCCTCGACGAGCACATCCAACGGGATTTCGATATGCACCGGACGCGGTCGCCCGGCCTGAAACAGCGCAAAGGCGCGCGCCAGCACCACCGGCAACTCAGCGGCCGACATCAGCGTGTGGGAGAACGCCGCAACGCCGCCGACCAATGCGCTCTGGTTCGGCAATTCATGAAGCTTGCCACGCCCGCCCCCCAACTGACTGCGCGACTGCACGCTGGAGATCACCAGCATCGGAATCGAATCGGCGTAAGCCTGGCCCATCGCCGTAGTGATGTTGGTCATGCCGGGGCCGGTGATGATGAAGCACACACCCGGTTTACCGCTGGTGCGGGCGTAGCCGTCGGCCATGAACCCGGCGCCCTGCTCATGCCGAGGGGTGACGTGGTTGATGCTCGAACGGGCCAGCCCGCGATACAGCTCCACGGTGTGTACCCCGGGAATGCCAAACACCTGCTCGACCCCGTAACCTTCGAGTAACTTGACCAGTACTTCGCCACACGTCGCCATGTCGATTGCCCTTTATATTCAGTTGAAACACAGGGCCCTGGGTGGGAGCGGGCCGTGGAATGGGCTCATTGAACGGGCGGCAGGTAGCGGCAACAATCGATTAAAAGTCATACTAGCCATGTCCTCACGTCATACCTTGGATCCCAATGAAGCGATTGCCCCCCCTGCCCGCCCTGCACACCTTTCTGATCACTGCGCAGTGCTGCAACTTCACCCGGGCGGCCGAGCAGTTGCACATCACCCAAGGAGCGGTGAGCCGACAGATCGCCGGGCTTGAGGATCATCTGGGTTATGAGTTGTTCATTCGTCAGGCCCGTGGCCTGGCGCTGACGAGTGAAGGTCGTGAATGGCTGCCACGGGTGGAGAAAATCTTCACTCTGATCAGCGAAGGTACCGAGCAGATCGGGCTCAAGCGCCAAACCCTGCAAATCAAAGCGCCAAGTTGCGTGATGCGCTGGCTGGTACCGCGTCTGTTGCAATGGCAGAGGGAACGCCCGGACGTGCCGGTCAAACTGACCACCACACTGGCCCACGGCGTTGACTTCCAGCGCGAGCCATTCGATGCGGCGGTGATTTATGGAGCGCCGCCGGACAACTCCACCACAGCTCTGCATCTGTTTGATGAGCAACTGACACCGGTCTGTTCGCCCGCATTGCTGAAAGGCCCTCCGGCGTTATCCGCCCCGTCCGATCTGCAACATCATCTGCTGCTGCATCCGACCCCCGACACTCAGGACTGGACGGTGTGGCTGACGGCCGCCCATCTGCAATTGAGCAATGAGTACATGGGCCAGCATTTCGAGACGCTGGATCAGGCAATGTCGATGGCGTCCCACGGGACGGGTGTGGCGATCGGGGATTGGTCGCTGATCGGCGATGACTTGCGTGCCGGACGACTGGTGATGCCGTTCGAGCTGAAGGTGAAGACGGGGTTGGCGTATTACGTGGTGTTGCCGCAAGGCGGGGAGCCATCACCGAAGCTGGAAGAACTGATGATCTGGCTAGTGGAGCAGGCCCACACCCGCTGAACACCCTAATCGAATGTGGGCGCGGGCTTGCTCGCGAAAGCGGTGTATCCGTCACCCAACATGTTGACTGATACTCCCTCTTCGCGAACAAGCCCGCTCCCACATTTGTTCTGCGCTGTTGCTTAGTAACCGACCGTAAACCGCTGACGCGAATGCTTCGGCGCCTCAACTTCGTCGATCAGCGCAATCGCGTAATCGGCAAACGTGATCCAGCTACGACCTTCGGCACTTACCAGCAAGTGATCCTTGCCGACTCGAAATGTGCCCGTGCGCTCACCTTCGACAAACTCCGCCGACGGCGACAGGAACGTCCAGTCCAGTTCCATCTCCTGACGCAGCGCATCCAGAAACTCGGCACCGGCGCTGGCTTCGACTTTGTACTCTGCCGGAAAACCAGCGCTGTCGATCACCCGCGTGTCGTCCGGCAGCAATAGCGAACCGGCACCGCCAACCACCAACAGACGCTTCGCCCCCGCCTGCTTCACCGGCCCGACAATCGCGCTGGCCGGCACCGTGGTGAAGTGCGCGGCGGTGATGACCACGTCGTGACCGGCAACGGCATCTTGCAGCGCCGCCGAATCCAGCACATCGACATTCTTGCTGGCCACACCGGCACGGGCGCCGATCTTCGAGGTATCGCGAGCGATGGCGGTGACGCTGTGGCCGCGGCGCAGGGCTTCTTCCAGCAATTGGCTACCGGCACGACCGGTGGCACCAATGATTGCGATCTTGCTCATGACATTCTCCAGTTGGCTTGAGAGTGCTGCGTTTTCAGCGTTGGGTTACCACTGCATCTCGCCCTTGGCGACTTTGGCGCTCAGCTCCAGTGAGCTTTCTTCACCCAGTTTCGGGTAGCGCTTTTTCATCGCGGCGATCAATGCGGTGGAGTCTTTGGCCTTGGCGGTTTCTGTGTCGAAAGCCTTAATGTAGTCGGCGGTGAATTTCACGCTGGCCAACGAACGGCTGCTGTCACCGAGGTAGTGACCCGGCACTACGATTTTCGGCTTCAGGGTTTGAATCGAATGCAGGGTCTGGAGCCAGTCGGCGTGGGATTGCGCGATCTGGGTATCGGCCATCCAGACGTGGATATTCTCGGCGACAACCACACCACCAACCACAGCCTTGAGCGACGGAATCCACACAAAGCTGCGATCCGGTTGCTTGCCGTCCAGCCCGATCACCTGCAATTTCTGCCCTTCCAGCATCAGGCTGTCGCCCTTGAGCACGCCCGGCACAATGGTTTTAGCCGGTACGTCGGCGCCCATTTTCGGCCCCCAGAACGCGAGTTTGCCGGCGACGGTTTGATTGATGTGATCGACAGTCGGCTGCGAAGCCAGCACCTTGGCGTCAGGAAAGGCTTTGGTCAGGGTATCGAGGCCGAAGTAGTAATCCGGATCACCGTGGCTGATGTAAATGGTGGTGAGTTTTTTACCGCTGGCGCGGATCTTTTCGACGACTTGCTCGGCCTGGGATTTACCAAACTGCGCGTCGACCAGGATCGCGTCCTTTTCGCCACTGACCAGTACCGAAGTCACCGGGAAAATGGCTTGAGTGCCAGGATTGTAGACATCGAGGGTCAGGTTGGCAGCAGCGGCATGCGCGGCGAAACCGAGGGTGGCAGTGGCAAGCAAAACGCGTTTGAGAGTGGTGAAGCCGATCATCTGTTGCTCCGGTGTCCGAATGCCGTGTCTGGCGATGGGACAGAGCTTAGTTGCCTGAGTCAGTACAAAAAATGCGATGCTTGGACATAGTTTGTTTCTGAAAGCGGGCAAATCATGGATCGTCTCCAAGCAATGAGGGTGTTCGTCACGGTGGTGGATCTGGGCAGCCAGTCAGCGGCGGCCGATCATCTGGACCTTTCACGCCCGGTGGTTTCGCGTTATCTGGCGGAACTGGAGGACTGGGTCGGCGCACGTCTGATGCACCGCACCACGCGCAAGTTGAGCCTGACCGCCGCCGGCAGTGAAATCCTGCCGCGCTGCCGGCAGATGATCGAGCTGTCGACCGATATGCAGGCCGCTGTCAGCGAGCCCCACGATGCACCCCGCGGGTTGCTGCGGATCAGCGTCAGCACCTCGTTCGGCCAGGCACAACTGGCCGACGCGATGGCCGCCTACGTCAAGCGCTACCCCGGCGTCAGCATCGATATGCAGATGCTCGACCGCACGGTGAATCTGGTGGATGAGCGTATCGATCTGGCGATCCGCACCAGCAATGATCTGGACCCGAACCTGATCGCCCGACGCCTGACCGTTTGCCGTTCGGTGGTCTGCGCAGCTCCCGCGTACCTTCAGGAACATCCGGCGCCGCAACGGGTGGAAGAACTGAATCAACACAACTGCCTGACCCACTCGTATTTCGGCAAGAGCCTGTGGCATTTCCAAGAGGATGGCGAACCGGTTTCGGTGCCGGTACAGGGCAGCATCAGCGCCAACGAGGCCAGCACATTATTGCGCGCGACGCTGGCCGGCGCGGGGGTCGCGATGCTGCCGACCTATCAGGCCGGGGTGCATATTCATGCGGGAGAGTTGATTCGCTTGTTGCCCCACGCCGAACCGCGGCAGATGAACATCTACGCGGTCTATGCCTCGCGCAAACACATGCCGGCGGCGCTGCGCAGCATGCTGGATTTTCTGGTACTCAGATTCCCCGAAAACCCGGCGTGGGATATCGACCTGTAACCCCGGTCATAACGGCTCTGAATGTCACGATAGATGCGCAAACGCTGGGGCTGGCAAGTCCCCACCGCTGACCTATGCTCAAAGTAATACCCAAGGGTATTCGGTCAGAGGTCGGACACCATGAACATCAAAACAAGAAGATACCTCGCAATTTTCATCACCTGCGCCGCCACACTGGCGTTGTACGGCACTGCAGCCTGGCGGGTCGAGCAACTGCGACAACTGCCTCGGGAATACGCCAGTTGCAACGTGGAGCACTGCATTCCGCACAATGCCACGCTGAGTGCGTTGCGTTGATGTAACAACGCGCAAACGCGGCCCGCTCCCAAACAGGGATTGAGGTGTTTACAGGTTTACTGCTCGGCCTTCAGGCGGTCGCGGAAAGCCTTTGGCGAAATCCCCACCCGCCGCCGGAACAGGCGCGTGAAGTTGGTCGGATCGGAAAACCCCAACAACTCCGACATCTCGTAAATCGTCATGCTGGTGTAGGTCAGCAAGCGCTTGGCTTCCAGTAACTGACGCTCGTGCATGATCTGCAACGCCGGCTGCCCCGCCAGTTCACGGCAAGTGCCGTTGAGGTGTGACACCGAGATCCCCAACCGATGCGCCAGATCTTCGACCTTCACATGCTGGCGGTACGTTTCTTCCACCAATTGGATAAAACCGTTGAGGTATTCGCGCTGGCGCTGCGGCCGCTGGCTGGCGTTATGGCGCACGATCGCCTGACGACTGACCCAGACCATGATCACGCTGACCAGCGAATGCATGAGCATTTCCCGCGCCGGTTGGTGGCCGTTGTACTCGGCCTGCAACGCGGTAAACAGGCTGTTCAGATAATCGCCGTCCTTGCCCGCCGAATAGCTTTCAGCCAGGGCCAGGGCGTGTACCGAATCGCCCAGTTGCGCCTGCAAATGATGGATCAGCGGCGTGGCGAGGGTGACGATAAATCCTTCGACGTTCTCGGAAAAACGGAAGCCGTGCACCGACAGCGGTGGCAGCACCTGAATCGCGGGCGTCTGCAGTTGTGTGCGTTGACCTTCGATTTCAAGCTCTGCCTGACCATTGAAGACGAAGAGCAATTGGCACAAATCGGCGTGGCGGTGGGGTTTGATTTCCCATTGATGTTCGCGACTGCGTGAGGAAATGGTTTCACAGTGCAGCAAGTCAGGGGTTGGCCAGTCCAGGCTTTCACCGTAGAGCTTGAACACCGGAATCGAAGGCAGCTCAGGCTTGTTCATCACTTCAATCCAGGCCTCGGGGTAGTGGGCGATAATCGCACCGATTGGCAGAATGTACAGGTATCGGCTCAGTTTTCACCTTCAATTGACAGACCCGCAAGGGAAAAATGCAAGCACTCGATCCATAAAAATCATTCAACGGCCTTGGCCGTGTGAAGCTTGCGAGTCATAAAAACAATGAAAACGCTGAAAACCCAAGTCGCCATCATCGGCGCCGGTCCATCCGGATTGCTCCTCGGCCAGTTGCTGCACAACGCTGGCATCGACACCCTCATCCTCGAGCGCCAGACACCCGATTATGTCCTCGGCCGCATCCGCGCCGGTGTGCTTGAACAAGGCATGGTAGAGCTGTTGCGCCAGGCTGGCGTGAGTCAACGGATGGACGCCGAAGGTCTGGTTCACGGTGGTTTCGATCTGGCGCTGGACGGGCGCCAGGTGCACATCGACCTGCACGCGTTGACCGGAGGCAAAACCGTGATGATCTACGGCCAGACCGAAGTCACCCGTGACCTGATGGCCGCTCGTCGGGACGCGGGCGCACCGACGATTTATCAGGCGAGCAATGTCGTTCCTCACGGCATGAAAACCGACGAAGCCTTTGTCACCTTTGAAAAGGACGGCGAAACCTGGCGCGTCGATTGTGATTACATCGCCGGTTGCGACGGTTTCCACGGCGTCGCCCGGCAGTCGATTCCGGCTGACTGCCTGAAAGTCTTCGAACGGGTTTATCCGTTCGGCTGGCTGGGGATTCTGGCCGACACGCCGCCGGTGCATGAAGAACTGGTTTACGCCCGCCACGAACGCGGCTTCGCCCTGTGCAGCATGCGTTCAACGACGCGTACCCGTTATTACCTGCAAGTGCCGGCGGATGAAAACGTCGATGACTGGAGCGATCAGCGCTTCTGGGATGAACTGAAGTCCCGCCTGCCCATGGCGCTTGCAGAACAACTGGTCGCTGGGCCGTCGATCGAGAAAAGCATCGCGCCGTTGCGCAGTTTTGTGGTCGAACCGATGCAACACGGACGGATGTTTCTGGTCGGCGATGCCGCGCACATCGTCCCGCCTACCGGCGCCAAGGGTTTGAATCTGGCGGCCAGCGATGTCAGCACACTGTTCAATATTCTGCAGAAGGTTTATCGCGAAGGACGCGTCGACCTGCTCGATAAATATTCCGAAATCTGCCTGCGTCGGGTGTGGAAAGCCGAGCGATTTTCCTGGTGGATGACGTCGATGCTGCATCGCTTCGACGATCACGATGATTTCAGCCAGCGCATCAGCGCCTCGGAACTGGACTACTTTGTCAGCTCGCAAGCGGGGCGAAAAACCATTGCAGAAAATTACGTCGGACTTCCTTACGAGGCTATCGAATAGCTTCCTACCGACTTACACTGGCAAGCCTCCCCGCTTGCCAGGTCATTTGCGGGATTTTCACTGCCCGCAGGTGTTGTCCGTGACCCATCTCAATCATCCTGAAACGCCCAAACCGGCCATTCGCAGCGTGCTGGTCGCGCTGATGATGGCGATCTTTCTTGGCGCACTGGATCAGACCATTGTCGCCGTGTCGATGCCGGCCATTTCCGCTCAATTCAAAGACGTCAACCTGTTGGCCTGGGTGATTTCCGGGTACATGGTGGCGATGACCGTGGCGGTGCCGATCTACGGCAAGCTCGGTGATTTGTACGGCCGGCGCAAACTGATGCTGTTCGGCATGGGCCTGTTCACCCTCGCCTCATTGTTTTGCGGCATGGCGCAAAGCATGGAGCAACTGGTGCTGGCGCGGATTCTCCAGGGCATCGGGGCCGGCGGGATGATTTCGGTCAGTCAGGCGATCATCGGCGACATCGTGCCGCCACGCGAACGCGGACGCTATCAGGGTTACTTCAGCAGCATGTACGCGGTGGCCAGCGTCGCCGGGCCGGTGTTGGGCGGCTACATGACCGAGTACCTGTCGTGGCGATGGGTGTTTCTGATCAACCTGCCGCTGGGTCTGGGCGCTTATTGGGTGGCGCGGCGTAACCTGCGCGGCCTGCCGATCCCGCAGCGCAAACCGATCATCGATTACCTCGGCACATTGCTGATGATCATCGGCCTGACCGCCCTGTTGCTCGGCATCACCCAGGTTGGTCAGGGTCATTCGTGGCGCAGCAGCGAAGTGCTTGGGCTGTTCGTTTGCGCGGTGCTGGTGCTGGCGCTGTTTGTCTGGCATGAACGCCGCACGCGTGAGCCCTTGCTGCCGATGCACCTGTTCGCCAACCGCAATGCCCTGCTGTGCTGGTGCACGATTTTCTTCACCAGTTTCCAGGCGATTTCGCTGATTGTGCTGATGCCGCTGCGCTTTCAAAGCGTCACCGGGGCCGGGGCCGACAGCGCCGCGTTGCACTTGCTGCCATTGGCCATGGGCCTGCCGATCGGCGCCTACTTTGCTGGGCGTCGCACCTCAGTAACCGGGCGCTACAAGCCGCAGATTCTGACCGGCGCGATGTTGATGCCGATCTCGATCCTGGGCATGGCCTTCAGTCCGCCAGAGGCCACTTTGCTTAGCGGCTTGTTCATGTTGCTCAGCGGGATTGCCGGCGGCATGCAGTTCCCTACCTCCCTGGTCGGCACGCAGAACTCGGTGGCGCAACGCGACATTGGCGTGGCCACCAGCACCACCAACCTGTTCCGCTCGCTCGGCGGCGCGGTGGGCGTGGCGTTGATGTCGGCGCTGTTACTGGCATTTTTACAGGACGCCAGTTTCGCCCATCTGGCGAGCAGTTCGCTGATGAGCGAGGGGCATTCGGGCAATGTGTTGCTTGATGGTTTGAACGCGGCGCCGAGTGATGCTCGGAACGCTTTGCGCGCGGAGCTTTCGGTGACCTTCCGGCATTTGCTGTGGGTCAGTGCGGCGGTGTCGGTGCTGGGGCTGACGGCGGCGATTGCGATGCCGAACAACTTGCTGCGCGGCAGAGAGCACGGCACCCAATAGCAGCCATACCAGAGAACCCTTTGGGAGCGGGCTTGCTCGCGAATGCGCAGTGTCAGTCGACAACAATGCTGGATGACACACCGCTTCGCGAGCAAGCCCGCTCCCACAGGATGTGGGTGATCAAGGGCTGTAGTAACCGACCGCTACCAGAAAATGGCCGACCTTCTTCAGGTAGGCATGCTTGTCCTCGACCTTGCCGGTCACCGGGTTTTTCCAGCGGTATTCGTATTCGCCATCATCCTGTTTGGCAATCAGCGCCAGTATCGGCTCACCCACCGGTTTGCCTTCCGGGTCCTTGACCTTGCTGAAGTCGGTATTGATCAAGCGCAGATTGGTGCCATGGGCGACATAGCGCCGGGTATCGAGGTCGACGACAAACACATACAGGTCATCCTGCAAATAGCCGCCCTTGAGCGAGTTGATCGCCGTCAATGTGCCCTTCTCGTCTTTGCCCAGATCGGTAGCAGCCTTGTTCAGCAACGCCATCGCCTGCTCCGACGACGCCCGCGGCAGGTAATAACCGACCGCCAGAATCCGTTGGCCGATGCGCTGGTAAAACACATGCTTGCGCTCGACCTTGCCATCCGACCAATTCTGCCAACGGTACTCGGCTTGCTGGATGCCGTTGCCCTCCGGCACTTTCAAGGCATTTTTGAAGGCTTTCTGCAGGTCAGGCCCGAGCACCTCGCTCACATCACGGCCGATCAACGCCGACGAGGGCCCGCCGCTGGCGAGCATGACGCCCTTGGTGTCGAGCACAAACACATAGCGATCCTTGTCGACAAACTCGCCCTGGCGACTGAACGCGGCGAACGCCTTGTCGCCGTTGTCGTGGTAGTAGGCCAGTGCTTTTTCCAGCAAGGCGATGGCGGCCTGGCTGTCATCCTTGGCAGTGGTCGCGGCGTTGGCCAGGCCGAACCCGGCCAAGAGCATCACGCCGAGCCAGGCCACTTTATGCAAAAAACCCATAGCGCATCCCTCGTTCTTGTTGGTGTTTCAAGAGCGTAGACGGCTTGGGATGATGTAGGGATATTCAGAAGGTTTCTGGAGATTACACCGTGTTGTGGCGAGGGAACGTGCCCACTCGCCACACGTTTGATCAGGCTTTAAGGCCGGGCATTGATCTGCTGCTGCAAGTTCTGGATCTGCGCCTGAAGCGTGTTGATGTTACGGGTCATCTGGCGACGGAACGCATCGAACTCGGCGGTATTGGCGGCACTTTGCGGTGCTGCCGGGCGGTTCTCCTGTTCGCTTTTGAGGACCACGATTTCCTGCTCCAGACGATCAATCGCCGCGCTCGGATTGCCCTGTTTCTTCAGTGCGGCGATGTCCGCGCCGAGGCTCTTGAACTGCGCATCGAAACCCTTGAGCTGGGCGTCGACCTTGCTGGTATCGGCCGGGGCGTTTTTCAGCGTGGTCAGCTCTGCGCTCAGGGCTTTGACCTGCGCCTGTAACTGGCTGTTGGCGTTTTGTTGCTCGGTGGTCTGGGCGCTCATCTGCGCCAGACGCTTGTCCAGCTCACTGGTCTGGCCGGCAACGCCCTGCTGCTGTTTGCTCTGATCGAGCAACTTGCCTTCCAGTTGCTTGATCTGCAACTTCAACGCTTCGCTGTCGCTGGTGACATTGGATTGACTGGCGACGACCTTGCCGGAAATATCTTGCAGGCGCCCCGCGGCTTCTTCGCTGATGCGCGCGAAGCTTTCCTGGGTTGCGACCAGTTGCTGCTCCATCAGCGAGATCTGCTGAAAGCTCCACCAGGCAAGGCCGATGAAGGCGAAAAACAAAGCGCCAACCAGCGCCCACAAAGGCCCGGTGCTCGCCGCTTTGACCCTGACCACGGGCGGCGTGCGCGAGTGCACGGAGGTGCGGGCGGTGGTCGGAATGTCATCGTCGTCGAAAGTGTCGGCACGCAGGCTCGGTACATCATCGAAATCGTCGTGGGCATCATTACGCATGGACATTGAGGCAACCTTTGTGAAACGCGGTGATGGCAGATTGGGGCGAAGTATAAACCCCACAGCCGCAGGGATTGACCCTCAACCTGTAGTGCGGTTCATTGCCGGTCGGCCGATTCGTTTCAACGAATGTCCTGAGCTTTCCACCAACCGCAGAACTCGTCGAGGGCGGTCCACAGACTGACTTTCGGATCGTAGTCCAGATAATGCCGGGCGCGACTGATGTCGAGGGTGAAATTTTTGTTCATCACTTGCATCCCCAGCCGCGACAGCGTCGGCTCCGGACGTCCCGGCCAGAGCTTGCACGCCCCTTCATTGAGCGCGGCCACGCTGTAGGCCAGACCGTAGGAGCGATACCGGGTGACCTCTGGGATCTCCATTTTGCGCATCACGTAATTGACCACATCCCACAGCGGCACCGGCGTACCGTTGCTGATGTTGTAGGCCTTGCCCAGCGCGGAACCGGCGGCCAGCAAACTGCTGAGCATGGCTTCGTTGAGGTTTTGCACGCTGGTGAAATCGACCTTGTTCAGGCCATTGCCAATGATTGCCAGACGGCCCTTGCGCTGCATGTTCAACAGGCGCGGGAAGATGCTCATGTCGCCGGCACCGGTGACGAAGCGCGGGCGCAGGGCGATGGTTTCCAGACCGAATTCCTGCGCGCCGAAAACCTTTTGCTCGGCCAGATATTTGGTCGCCGCGTAGTGATGCTTGAAGCGCTTGGGCACTTGTTCTTCGGTCAGGTTCAGGTGGTCGCGGCCATCGAAGTAGATCGACGGTGACGACAAATGCACCAGCCGTCGAACCCGTCGCTTCAGGCAGGCCTCAACAACGTTTTCGGTGATCTGCACGTTACCTTGATGAAAATCCTGATAGCGACCCCACAGCCCGACGGCACCGGCGCAATGCACCACGGCCTCGACGTCGGTGCAGAGTTCGCGCACCAGATCCGGGTCAGTCAGATCGCCGGGGACAAACTCGGCGCCACGGCGTACCAGATGCTCGACGCTCTCGGCCCGGCGGCCGTTGACCCGCACATCCAGGCCCTGCTCCAGAGCGAAACGCGCAAAGCGTCCGCCAATGAAACCGCTTGCGCCGGTGACCAGAATTTTCATGTAAAGCTCCGCTGTCTTTCGATTTGCCTGATTCGTGTGTCTTGACGCTGGCTGTCAGTCCAACGGCACCAGCCATTGTGGCGAAGATCGCACCAATTGCTCGGTCAGCAAGCCCAGCAACTGACCGCCGTTGCGCCAATGATGCCAGTAGAGCGGCACGTCGATCGGTTTATCTGGCAACAGTTCGCGCAGTACACCGCGTTGCAATTGCTCACGCACTTGCAGTTCCGGCACCAGCCCCCAGCCCAGCCCGGCCTCGGTCAGGCGGATAAAACCTTCGGAGGATGGGCACAAATGGTGCTCGAAACCGCCGTCGACGCCGAGGGAAGCGAGGTAGCGATGCTGAAGAAAATCATCCGGACCGAACACCAGCGCCGGGGTGCGCGGCAGTTGTTCGGCGCGCACGCCATCGGGGAAATGCCGGGCGATGAACGCCGGGCTGGCCAGCGCGCGATACCGCATGGCCCCGAGCAAGACGCTGCGGGCGCCGGCCACCGGCCGCTCGCTGGCGCAAACACACGCCGCCACTTCACCGGCGCGCATGCGTTTGAGGCCGACGGTCTGATCCTCCACCACCAGATCCAGCAACAAATGCTGTTCAGCACAGAAATCACCCACGGCTTCCGCCCACCAGGTGGCGAGGCTGTCGGCATTGATCGCAATGCGCAGACGCTCGGGTAGACCTTCTTCGTCCAACGCCGGCACGAGGGTCTGCAAATCACGTTCAAGCAAACGTACCTGTTGCACATGGTTGAGCAGTCGCCGGCCAATCTCGGTCGGCGACGGCGGCGTACCACGCACCAGCACGGGTTGGCCGACCCTCGCCTCAAGGAGTTTGATCCGCTGCGAGACCGCCGATTGCGACAGGCCCAACACCTGCGCCGCGCGCTCGAATCCGGCTTGCTCGACCACGGCGGCCAAAGCAGACAGCAATTTGTAATCGAACATCACTTTTCCTAATGAGCGATCAGCATTATTGGTTTTTCTTATAACGCGTCCGACTGGAGAATAGCCAGCAAGCACTCTCTCTCAAGGACCTTTCCATGGCTGGCGAAACCTCACTCTCGACTCTGCTGCGCAGCATGAGCCCGCAGCTCAACGCCGGCGACTATGTGTTTTGCACCTTGCCCGACGGGCATCTGCCAAATGGCCTGGAGATTGTCGGCTGCTTTCGTGAACAAGAAGGCCTGACCGTGATTGTGCATCGCTCACTGGCCGAGCGGGCCGGCTTCAGTTTCGATTACGTGGCCGCGTGGATCACCCTTAACGTGCATTCGGCGCTGGAAGCCGTCGGCCTCACTGCCGCATTCGCCACCGCACTGGGCAAGGCCGGGATCAGTTGCAACGTGATCGCCGGTTACTACCACGATCACCTGTTTGTCGGTCAGGCCGACGCCGAACGCGCCATGCAAGTGCTGCGCGATCTCGCAGCCAACGCGGAGTGAATCTTATGTGGCAAAGCTATGTGAACGGTTTGCTGGTGGCGTTGGGGCTGATCATGGCGATCGGCACCCAGAATGCTTTTGTACTGGCACAAAGTCTGCGTCGTGAGCATCACTTGCCGGTCGCCGCGCTATGCGTTGCGTGCGACGCGCTGCTGGTGGCCGCTGGGGTGTTCGGCCTTGCCACCGTACTGGCACAGAACCCGACATTGCTGGCGGTGGCGCGCTGGGGTGGCGCGGTGTTCCTGATCTGGTACGGCAGCCAGGCGCTGCGCCGGGCGTTCTCGAAACAGAGCCTGAATCAAGGCGAAAACCAGACCGTGCGCTCGCTGCGGGCAGTGATGCTCAGCGCCTTGGCAGTGACCTTGCTCAACCCGCACGTTTATCTGGATACCGTGTTGTTGATCGGCTCTCTTGGCGCGCAACAATCGGTGCCGGGCGCTTATGTGGTGGGCGCAGCCAGTGCGTCGTTGCTGTGGTTTTTCACGCTGGCGCTGGGTGCGGCGTGGCTCGCGCCGTGGCTGGCTCGGCCGAGTACGTGGCGGATCCTCGATCTGCTGGTGGCGGTGATGATGTTCGCGGTGGCAGGACAATTGATACTCGCTCCGTGATTTATTCCAAAAGGCTCTGGAACCTCTATCCCACACAGTTGTTGCGTGGTTAAGCCGCAACCCCGGTGCTATGATCCGAACCCTGCGCCGCAAAGAGTAAAAACTCGTCGTCGCATTTCTGGCCGCCCGTGATCGGCCTTGCGCTCACCGCAACAGACCTGATTAGGAGAATCATCATGGCTTTCGAATTGCCGCCGCTGCCTTACGCACACGATGCCCTGCAGCCGCACATTTCCAAGGAAACCCTGGAATTTCACCACGACAAGCACCACAACACCTATGTCGTGAACCTGAACAACCTGGTGCCGGGCACCGAGTTCGAAGGCAAGACCCTGGAAGAAATCGTCAAGACTTCCTCGGGCGGCATCTTCAACAACGCCGCTCAGGTCTGGAACCACACGTTCTACTGGAACTGCCTGGCGCCAAACGCCGGCGGTCAACCAACCGGCGCGCTGGCTGATGCAATCAACGCAGCCTTCGGTTCGTTCGACAAATTCAAGGAAGAATTCAGCAAAACCTCGATCGGCACCTTCGGTTCCGGCTGGGGCTGGCTGGTGAAAAAGGCTGACGGTTCCCTGGCGCTGGCCAGCACCATCGGCGCCGGCAACCCGCTGACCAGCGGCGACACCCCGCTGCTGACTTGCGATGTCTGGGAACACGCTTACTACATCGACTACCGCAACGTTCGTCCCAAGTATGTCGAAGCGTTCTGGAACCTGGTCAACTGGAAGTTCGTCGCTGAGCAGTTCGAAGGCAAAACCTTCACCGCTTAAGCTGCGCGCCAGAGAAGAAACCCGGCTGATGTCGGGTTTTTTTATGCCTTTGATTCAGGTACGAGATAGCGCTTTTCTCAGATTTAAATCTGTCTGCCGCCGCTTGCCGCCCTCTCACAGAGGGCTACCATCAAAAAAAAGAAAAAATGTCCCGCAACGCTCAAGTTGAGAGCAGAAACTACCGACACAGTACAAATAGGACTAATACTCTAGTCAGCAGCATTTCGGCCCAGGCCACAGGCAATTTATTCTGAGCCTGATTGTCCCTTTGACTGCCAACACCGGATTGCCAATACTCACGGCAACTTGACGCTACCCGCACGGAACAAGGAATAACCCTTTGAAGCTGGAACTCAAGAACAGCTTGTCGGTGAAGTTGCTCCGGGTCGTGCTCCTGTCGGCATTGATCGTGGGCGTGGTCTTGAGCTGCGCGCAAATTGTTTTCGATGCCTATAAAACACGCCAGGCCGTTGTCGGTGACGCCGAACGGATCCTCGACATGTTCCGCGACCCCTCCACTCAGGCCGTCTACAGCCTGGACCGGGAGATGGGCATGCAGGTGATCGAAGGCCTGTTCCAGGACGACGCCGTGCGCCAGGCCTCCATCGGCCATCCCAATGAAGCGATGCTCGCGCAAAAATCCCGTGAGTTACAGCATTCCAACAGCCGCTGGCTGACCGACCTTATTCTGGGTCAGGAGCGCACCTTCACCACGCAACTGGTGGGTCGCGGCCCCTACAGCGAGTACTACGGCGACTTGAGCATCACCCTCGACACGGCTACCTATGGCGAGAGTTTTATCGTCAGTTCGGTGATCATTTTCATTTCCGGTGTATTGCGTGCCCTGGCCCTGGGCCTGGTGCTTTATCTGGTCTATCACTGGCTGCTGACCAAACCGCTGTCGCGGATCATCGAACACCTGACCGAAATCAATCCGGATCGACCCAGCGAACACAAGATTCCGCAACTCAAGGGCCACGAGAAAAACGAACTGGGAATCTGGATCAACACCGCCAACCAGTTGCTCGAATCCATCGAACGCAATACCCACCTGCGCCACGAAGCGGAAAACAGCCTGCTGCGCATGGCTCAATACGATTTCCTCACCGGTCTGCCAAACCGCCAGCAACTGCAGCAGCAACTGGACAAGATCCTCGTCGACGCCGGCAAGCTGCAACGCCGCGTCGCGGTGTTGTGCGTGGGGCTGGATGATTTCAAAGGTATCAACGAACAGTTCAGCTACCAGACCGGCGATCAATTGTTGCTGGCGTTGGCTGATCGCTTGCGCGCCCACAGCGGCCGCCTCGGTGCCCTCGCCCGTTTGGGTGGCGACCAGTTCGCCCTGGTGCAGGCCGATATCGAACAGCCTTACGAAGCGGCGGAGCTGGCACAAAGCATTCTTGATGATCTGGAGGCGCCGTTCGCCCTCGACGACCAGGAAATCCGCCTGCGTGCAACCATCGGCATCACCCTGTTCCCGGAGGACGGCGACAGCACCGAAAAGCTGTTACAGAAGGCCGAGCAGACCATGACCTTGGCCAAGACCCGCTCGCGCAATCGTTATCAGTTCTACATCGCCAGCGTCGACAGCGAGATGCGTCGCCGTCGCGAACTGGAAAAAGACCTGCGCGATGCCTTGTTGCGCGATCAGTTCTACCTCGTTTATCAACCGCAGATCAGCTACCGCGATCACCGCGTGGTTGGCGTCGAGGCGTTGATTCGCTGGCAACACCCTGAACACGGTCTGGTCCCGCCCGACCTGTTCATTCCGCTGGCCGAACAGAACGGTACGATCATCGCCATCGGTGAATGGGTGCTCGATCAGGCCTGCAAACAATTGCGCGAATGGCACGATCAGGGCTTTGTCGACCTGCGCATGGCGGTCAACCTGTCCACCGTGCAACTGCACCACGCCGAACTGCCGCGGGTGGTTAACAATCTGCTGCAGATGTACCGCTTGCCACCGCGCAGTCTGGAGCTGGAAGTCACCGAAACCGGCCTGATGGAAGACATCAGCACCGCCGCCCAGCACTTGCTGAGCCTGCGCCGCTCCGGCGCGCTGATTGCCATCGACGACTTCGGCACCGGGTATTCATCGCTCAGTTATCTGAAAAGTCTGCCGCTGGACAAGATCAAGATCGACAAGAGCTTCGTGCAGGATCTGCTGGATGACGACGACGATGCGACCATCGTTCGCGCGATCATTCAACTGGGCAAGAGCTTGGGCATGCAGGTAATTGCTGAAGGCGTAGAAACCGCCGAGCAGGAGTCGTACATCATTTCCGAAGGCTGCCACGAAGGTCAGGGCTACCACTACAGCAAACCGCTGCCGGCGCGCGAGTTGAGCGCCTACCTCAAGCAGGCGCAACGCAGCAACGCGGCCATCCTTTAAAAGTTCGCAGCCTTTGGCAGCTCTCGTGAATCCCATTCGCCTGTAAGCGTTGCCGAGAGGCTGTGATCTTTTGATCTCAATACACGAATAAGAAATATTTCCAAGCACATCCCTTTACAGATAATGCGAAAGATTTGCATTATGTCGCAGTTTTGCGCCCCCAGCGCGAGTCCACTCAACTACCGAAGCAGGATGTTCGCCATGATTCGTATGCCTCTGGCTACCGCCAGTCTGCTGGCCATCGCCATTTCCCTCGCCGGTTGCGGCGAAGGCAAAGACAAGCCCGCCGCCCCGACCACGCCGACTCCAGCCGCCAGCACCACCGCTCCTGCCGCTGCACCTGCCACAGCCGCTAAAATCGACGACGCCGCCGCCAAGGCTGTGGTCGCGCATTACGCCGACATGGTCTTCGCCGTTTACAGCGATGCCGAATCCACCGCGAAAACCCTGCAAACCGCCGTCGACGCATTCCTTGCCAAGCCGAACGCCGACACCCTGAACGCCGCCAAGGCTGCCTGGGTCGCTGCACGCGTTCCGTATCTGCAGAGCGAAGTGTTCCGCTTCGGCAACACCATCATCGACGACTGGGAAGGTCAGGTTAACGCCTGGCCACTGGACGAGGGTCTGATCGACTACGTCGACAAATCCTACGAACACGCACTGGGTAATCCGGGCGCCAGTGCCAACATCATCGCCAACACCGAAGTCCAGGTCGGCGAAGACAAGGTCGACGTGAAAGACATCACCCCGGAAAAACTCGCCAGCCTGAACGAGCTGGGCGGTTCCGAGGCCAACGTTGCCACCGGCTACCACGCCATCGAATTCCTGCTGTGGGGCCAAGACCTGAACGGTACCGGTCCTGGCGCGGGCAACCGCCCTGCTTCCGACTACCTGGAAGGCGCCGGCGCTACCGGCGGTCACAACGATCGTCGTCGTGCCTACCTCAAATCCGTGACCCAACTGCTGGTCAGCGACCTGGAAGAAATGGTCGGTAACTGGAAGCCGAACGTGGCTGACAACTACCGCGCCACCCTGGAAGCCGAACCGGGCGAAAACGGCCTGCGCAAAATGCTCTTCGGTATGGGCAGTCTGTCCCTGGGCGAACTGGCGGGCGAGCGCATGAAGGTGTCCCTGGAAGCCAACTCCCCTGAAGACGAACAGGATTGCTTCAGCGACAACACCCACAACTCGCACTTCTACGATGCCAAAGGCGTTCGTAACGTTTACCTGGGCGAGTACACCCGTGTCGACGGCACCAAAATGACCGGCGCCAGCCTGTCGTCGCTGGTGGCCAAGGCCGATCCGGCCGCCGACACCGCGCTGAAAGCCGATCTGGCCGCGACCGAAGCCAAGATCCAGGTCATGGTCGACCACGCCAACAAGGGTGAGCACTACGACCAATTGATCGCAGCCGGCAACACCGCTGGCAACCAGATCGTGCGTGACGCCATCGCCTCGCTGGTCAAGCAGACCGGTTCGATCGAAGCGGCGGCCGGCAAACTGGGCATCACTGACCTGAACCCGGACAGCGCTGATCACGAATTCTGATCAAGCTTGTCTGACTGAAAAAGGCGACCTTCGGGTCGCCTTTTTCATACCTGCCATGCACAAAACCCTGTGGGATCGGGCTTGCTCGCGAAAGCGGTGGGGCAGACACAGATGAATTGACTGACACACCGCTTTCGCGAACAAGCCCGCTCCCACAAGGAGGCTGCGTTTCTCTAAATCACTGCCTCACATCAAGTAAACGATAATTCCTCTTATTCAAACTCCTGCGCCCTGTTAGACTTTGCGCCTTTGTTTTTGCCCGTCCGCAGGATGTCTATGCCCTCGCTGCCTCTTCGTTTGTCCGCACTGTTTCTGGCCTTGGGCCTGAGTGCCTGCGATGACGCCCCGCGCTTCACCAAAGCCGAGCCCGGTGAAGCACGCTCAGGCGGTGCGGCGACCGTGCGCAAGACCGATCAGAACGCGTTTTCCCTGCCCTCGGCCAACCTGCCGCCATCGCGCAGGGTGGATTTCAGCGTCGGCAACAGCTTCTTCCGCAGCCCCTGGGTGATCGCCCCATCGACCACCACCGCTCGTGACGGCCTCGGCCCGTTGTTCAACACCAACGCCTGCCAGAACTGCCACATCAAGGACGGTCGCGGTCATCCACCGACACCGCAGGCAAACAATGCAGTGTCGATGCTGGTAAGACTGTCGATCCCCAACACCCCGGAACTGGCCAAAGTCATCGAGCAGGTCGGCGTGGTGCCGGAGCCGGTCTACGGCGGCCAGCTCCAGGACATGGCCGTGCCTGGGATGGTTCCGGAAGGCAAGGTTCGCGTCGAGTACACACCGGTGCCGGTGCGCTTCAAGGACGGCACCGAAGTCGAACTGCGTAAACCGGAGCTGCGAATCACTCAACTCGGTTACGGGCCGATGCACCCGGACACGCGTTTCTCCGCACGCATCGCTCCCCCCATGATCGGCCTCGGCCTGCTCGAAGCGATCCCCGAAGAAGCGATTCTCGCCAATGCCACCGCTCAGGCCAAAGAGAAGAACGGCATCAACGGCCGACCGAACCAGGTCTGGGATGACGTCCTGCAGAAAACCGTGATCGGTCGATTTGGCTGGAAAGCCGGGCAACCGACCCTCAACCAACAAAATGTTCATGCGTTTGCCGGGGATATGGGCCTCACGACCAGCATGCGACCGTTCGATGACTGCACCGAAGCGCAAACCGCCTGCAAACAGGCGCCGAACGGCAATGGCCCGGACGGTGAGCCGGAAGTCAGCGACAACATCCTGCGGCTGGTGCTGTTCTATAGCCGCAACCTCGCCGTCCCCGCGCGCCGTGGCGTCAGCGACACCCAAGTACTGGCCGGCAAGAACCTGTTTTACCAGGCCGGCTGCCAGTCGTGTCACACACCGAAATACACCACCGCCGCCAACGCCGCCGAACCTGAACTGGCCAATCAAGTGATTCGCCCGTACAGCGATCTGCTGCTGCATGACATGGGCGACGGTCTGGCTGACAACCGCACTGAATTCCAGGCTTCCGGCCGCGACTGGCGCACGCCGCCGTTGTGGGGCATCGGACTGACGCAAGCGGTCAGTGGCCACACGCAGTTTTTGCATGACGGCCGCGCACGCAATCTGCTTGAAGCCGTGCTTTGGCACGGTGGCGAAGCGCAAGCGGCGCAGCAACAGGTTTTGTCTTTCAATGCCGAGCAGCGCACCGCGTTGCTGGCGTTTCTGAATTCACTTTAAACACTTAAAAGAATCGGGAGCCCGACATGTTCCGTCCCAAGCTACTGTTCACCAGCCTTGCCGCGCTCGCCCTCGGCGCTTGCTCGCCGCAGGATCCGCAAGCCGTCACTTCGGCCGCTATCGCCAAATCGGTGATTCTGCCGACGTACACCCGCTGGGTCGAAGCCGACAAGCAACTGGCGGTCAGCGCCCTCGCCTACTGCCAGGGCAAAGAGACGCTGGAAACCGCTCGCGCCGACTTCCTGCACGCGCAAAAAGCCTGGGCCGAACTGCAACCGCTGCTGATCGGCCCGCTGGCCGAAGGCAACCGCTCGTGGCAAGTGCAGTTCTGGCCGGACAAGAAAAACCTCGTCGGCCGTCAGGTCGAGCAACTGGTCGTCGCCCAGCCGCAGATCGATGCTGGCGCATTGGCCAAATCGAGCGTGGTGGTTCAGGGGCTGTCGGCTTACGAGTACATCCTGTTCGACGCCAAGCCTGACGTCGCCAACGCCGACCAGAAAGCCAAGTACTGCCCATTGCTGATCGCCATTGGCGAACGCCAGAAGCAACTGGCCGAGGAGATTCTGCAGAGCTGGAACAACACCGACGGCATGCTCGCGCAGATGACCAAGTTCCCGAACCAGCGCTACGCCGATTCCCACGAAGCGATTGCCGATCTGCTGCGTGTACAAGTCACCGCACTCGACACCCTGAAGAAAAAGCTCGGCACCCCAATGGGCCGCCAGAGCAAAGGCGTGCCGCAGCCATTCCAGGCCGATGCATGGCGCAGCCAGTCGTCGCTGACAGCGTTGGAAGCCAGCCTCGCCGCCGCCAAAACCGTTTGGGAAGGTGTCGACAACAAAGGCCTGCGCAGCCTGCTGCCAAGCGATCAGAAGCCTTTGGCGGACAAGATCGACGCCGCTTATGCCGCCTCGCTGAAACTGTTCGCCAGCACCCAGCGCTCGCTCGGCGAAATGCTCGAAGACGACGCCGGTCGTCAGCAACTGAACGACATCTACGACAGCCTCAACGTCGTCCATCGCCTGCACGAAGGCGAACTGGCCAAGGCGCTGGGCATTCAACTGGGCTTCAACGCCAACGACGGTGACTGATGAGGGCAAGTGCCATGCTGCGACGCCAGGCTCTGACTTTAGGTAGTTTGCTGCTGGGAGCAGTGACACTGGGCGGCTGGACGCTGTTCAAGCGCAAGGATCAGAGCCCGCTGTTGCTCTCGGCGCGCGATGACACCGACGGCAAGCACTACGCCGTCGGCTATCGGCTCGATGGCACACGGGTGTTTGCTACCGAAGTCGGCCTGCGTTGCCACGACATCATCAACCACCCGACGCTACCGATTGCGTTGTTCGTCGCCCGTCGTCCGGGCACCGAAAGCTACCTGATCGACCTGCGCGACGGTACGTTGCTGCAAACCGTGACGTCGCAGCCGAACCGGCACTTCTACGGCCACGCGGTGATTCACAAGGACGGCGAGTACCTGTACGCCACCGAAAACGACACCACTGACCCAGGCCGTGGCCTGCTCGGGGTGTACCGGTTCGAGGGCGAACGGCTGGTACACAGCGGCGAGATTTCCACCCACGGCCTCGGCCCGCATCAGGTGTCGTGGATGCCCGATGGCGAGACGCTGGTGGTGGCCAACGGCGGCATTCGTACCGAAGCCGAAAGCCGCGTCGACATGAATCTCAACGCCATGGAACCGAGCCTGGTGCTGATGCAGCGCGACGGCACCTTGCTGAGCAAGGAAACCCTCGCCCAGCAAATGAACAGCGTGCGCCATCTGGGCATCGCCAGCGACGGCACTATTGTCGCCGGTCAGCAATTCATGGGCGCGTCCCACGAACGCTCGGAACTGCTGGCAATCAAGCGCCCCGGGCAGCCGTTCGTGGCATTCCCGGTGCCAGAGCACCAGTTGCAGTCGATGGGGCATTACACCGCCAGCGTTGCGGTGCACAGTGATCTGCGTCTGGTCGCCTTGACGGCCCCGCGTGGCAATCGCTTCTTCATCTGGGATCTGGACAGCGGCGAAGTGCGCCTTGATGCGCCATTGCCCGATTGTGCCGGCGTGGGTGCGGTGAAGGACGGCTTTGTCGTGACCTCCGGTCAAGGGCGCTGCCGCTACTACGACTGCCGTCAGGATGATCTGTTGGCCAAACCGCTGGAATTGCCGGCAGGGCTCTGGGACAACCATCTGCACTTGATGGCGTGAAATGCCTTTATTGCTTTGCAGAAACTGCCAGTTGGAATACCCCCTGTACTCGGAGTAATGTGCCCGCCTGTCTCACCTGATTTATCCAAGGAACTGGAAATATGCTGCGTCGCCGCATGCTGATCATGTTGGGTGTTGTTTTGCTGGTCGTCCTGGTGCTGGGCGGGTACAAAGCCTTTTCGATCTACACGATGGTCCAGGGCTTTTCCAAGCCGAAACCAGCGATCAGCGTCGCCGTGGCCATTGCCACGGAACGCCCGTGGCAGATGCGTTTACCCACCGTCGGCACCCTCAAGGCACTGCAAGGCGTCGACCTGAGCCTGGAAGTCGCCGGTACCGTCACCGACCTCAAGTTCGAATCAGGGCAGAAGGTCAAGGCCGGGCAACCGTTGCTGCAACTCGACAGCGCTGTCGAAACCGCCCTGCTGGAAACCGCCAAGGCCGATCTGGGACTGGCGCAACTGGACTTCGGTCGCGGCAGCCAACTGATCGACAGTCGGGCCATCTCCAAAGGCGAATACGACCGGCTCTCGGCGGTTTTGCAAAAAAACCGCGCGACGGTCAATCAGCTCAATGCCTCGCTGGCCAAAAAACGCATCCTCGCGCCGTTCAGCGGCACCATCGGCATTCG
Source organism: Pseudomonas baetica (assembly GCF_019733355.1). Lineage (GTDB taxonomy): Bacteria > Pseudomonadota > Gammaproteobacteria > Pseudomonadales > Pseudomonadaceae > Aquipseudomonas > Aquipseudomonas baetica_A. The sequence continues at coordinate 28,449 of NZ_JAIHLQ010000019.1, forward strand.
TCAGGTCGATGTCGGCGACTACCTCGCCAGCGGCACCAAAATCGCCACACTGCAGAATCTGAGCAGCCTCTACGCCGACTTCTATTTACCGGAACAATCGGTGCCGAAACTGGCCATCGGGCAACCGGTACAAATCTCGGTGTCCGCCTACCCCGAGCAAAACTTCGCGGGCAAGATCAGCGCAATCAATCCGATTGTCGAAAGCACGACGCGCAACATTCTGGTACGCGCCACCCTGGCCAACCCTGACGGCAAATTGCTGCCGGGCATGTTCACCAGCCTCGACGTATTGTTACCGGATCCGCAGACACACGTCGTGGTGCCAGAGAGCGCAATCACCTACACCCTGTACGGCAACTCGCTGTACGTGGTCGGGCAGAAGAAAGCCGAGGACGGCAGCGTCGAAAAAGACGACAAGGGCCAACCGGTGCTGATTGCCGAGCGCCGCTTCATCGAAACCGGCGAGCGCCGCGATGGCCTGGTGATGATCAACAAGGGCGTGCAGAAAGGCGAACAAGTGGTGACCGCTGGCCAGATCAAACTGGACAACGGCGCACACATTGCCATCAGCGACGACAAGACCCTCGGCGAGCAGAACAGTCCGCCCCGCGCCGACTGATCAAGGAATCCCCATGGCTTTTACCGATCCGTTCATCCGCCGCCCGGTGCTCGCCACCGTGGTCAGCCTGTTGATTGTGCTGCTGGGCTTCCAGGCCTGGAGCAAACTGCCGCTGCGCCAATACCCGCAATTGGAAAATGCCCTGATCACGGTGACCACCGCCTACCCGGGGGCCAACGCCGAAACCATCCAGGGCTACATCACCCAGCCGATGCAACAGAGCCTGGCCAGTGCCGAGGGTATCGACTACATGACCTCTGTCAGTCGCCAGAACTTCTCGGTGATCTCGATCTACGCGCGCATCGGCTCCAACAGCGACCGCCTCTTCACCGAGTTGTTGGCCAAGGCCAACGAGGTGAAAAACAAACTGCCACAAGATGCCGAAGATCCGGTGCTGAGCAAGGAATCCGCCGATGCCTCGGCGCTGATGTACATCAGTTTCTTCAGTAAGGATTTGAGCAACCCACAGATCACCGACTACCTGTCACGGGTCATCCAGCCAAAACTGGCGACCCTGCCGGGCATGGCCGAAGCCGAGATTCTCGGCAATCAGGTGTTTGCCATGCGCCTGTGGCTCGACCCGGTCAAGCTCGCCGGGTTCGGCCTCAGCGCCAGCGACGTCACCAACGCGGTGCGCCAGTACAACTTCCTCTCCGCCGCAGGCGAAGTGAAAGGCGAGTACGTGGTCACCAGCATCAACGCCAACACCGAACTGAAATCCGCCGAAGCGTTCGCGGCGATTCCGCTCAAGGTCAGTGGCGACAGCCGCGTATTGCTCAGTGATGTGGCGCGGGTCGAAATGGGCGCGGAGAACTACAACTCCATCAGCTCCTTCGGCGGCACTCCGTCGGTGTATATCGGCATCAAGGCCACGCCCGGCGCCAACCCGCTGGACGTGATCAAGGAAGTGCGCAAGATCATGCCGCAGCTCGAAGCCCAGCTACCGCCGAACCTCAAAAGCGAAATTGCCTACGACGCCACCCTGTTCATTCAGGCCTCCATCGACGAAGTGGTGAAAACCCTGTTCGAAGCGGTGCTGATCGTGATCGTCGTCGTGTTCCTGTTCCTCGGCGCGCTGCGTTCGGTGGTGATCCCGGTTGTGACCATTCCGCTGTCGATGATCGGCGTGATGTTCTTCATGCAAATGATGGGCTATTCGATCAACCTGCTGACCTTGCTGGCGATGGTGCTGGCGATCGGGTTGGTGGTCGACGATGCGATCGTGGTGGTGGAAAACATCCACCGGCATATCGAGGAAGGCAAGACGCCGTTTGATGCCGCCTTGGAAGGCGCACGGGAAATCGCCATGCCGGTGGTGTCGATGACCATCACCCTGGCGGCGGTGTACGCGCCGATCGGTTTCCTCACCGGGCTGACCGGGGCGTTGTTCAAGGAGTTTGCCTTGACCCTGGCCGGCGCCGTGGTGATTTCCGGCGTCGTTGCCCTGACGCTGTCGCCAATGATGTGCGCCTTTTTACTGCGTCACGATGAGAACCCCAGTGGCCTGGCCCATCGCCTCGACCGCATCTTTGACGGCCTCAAGCGCCGCTACCAAAGCCTGTTGCACGGCACGCTCAATACGCGGCCGGTGGTATTGGTCTTTGCGGTGATCGTGCTGTGCCTGATTCCGGTGTTCCTCAAGTTCACCAAATCGGAACTGGCACCGGACGAGGATCAGGGCATCATTTTCATGATTGCCAACGCCCCGCAGCCGACCAACCTCAATTACCTGAACACCTACACCGACGAATTCATCAAGATCTTCAAGCAATTCCCGGAGTACTACTCCTCGTTCCAGATCAACGGCTACAACGGCGTGCAGTCCGGCATCGGTGGTTTCCTGCTCAAACCGTGGAACGAACGCAGTCGCACACAGATGCAAATACTTCCCGAGGTTCAGGGCAAGCTTCAAAACATCCCAGGCGTGCAGATTTTCGGCTTCAATCTGCCCTCTCTGCCCGGCACCGGTGAAGGCTTACCGTTTGATTTCGTGATCAATACCGCCAACGACTACGAGCAGTTGTTGCAAGTGGCTGACCGGATCAAGAAACGCGCCATGGAATCGGGCAAATTTGCGTTCGTCGACCTCGATCTGGCATTCGACAAACCAGAGGTGGTGGTCGACATCGACCGTGCCAAAGCGGCGCAGATGGGCGTTTCGATGCAGGATCTGGGGGGCACGCTGGCCACCCTGCTCGGTGAGGCTGAAATCAACCGTTTCACCATTGAAGGACGCAGCTACAAGGTCATCGCTCAGGTTGAACGGGCTTACCGCGACAATCCGGGCTGGCTGAACAACTATTACGTGAAAAACACCCAGGGCGAGTTGTTGCCGCTGTCAACGTTGATCACCGTGACTGACCGGGCGCGCCCGCGACAACTGAACCAATTCCAGCAACTCAACGCCGCGAAGCTGTCCGGGTTCCCATTGGTGAGCATGGGTGAAGCCATCGACACTGTCTTGCAGATCGCCCGGGAAGAAGCACCGGCCGGTTTTGCCTTCGACTATGGCGGCGCGTCGCGCCAGTTCGTCCAGGAAGGCAGCGCATTGTGGGTGACGTTCGCATTGGCGCTGGCGATCATCTTTCTGGTGCTGGCGGCGCAGTTCGAGAGCTTCCGCGATCCGCTGGTGATTCTGGTGACGGTGCCGTTGTCGATCTGCGGGGCGCTGATCCCGTTATTCCTTGGCTGGTCGAGCATGAACATCTACACCCAAGTGGGCCTGGTGACGCTGATCGGGTTGATCAGCAAGCACGGGATCCTGATCGTCGAGTTCGCTAACCAGTTGCGTAAGGATAAGGGCCTGTCGGTGCGTGAGGCGGTGGAGGAAGCGGCGGCGATTCGCTTACGGCCGGTGTTGATGACCACCGCCGCGATGGTCTTCGGCATGGTGCCACTGATTCTGGCAACAGGTGCCGGGGCGGTCAGCCGGTTTGATATCGGGATGGTGATTGCGACAGGGATGTCGATCGGGACGTTGTTTACCTTGTTCGTCCTGCCCTGCGTTTACACCTTGCTGGCCAAGCCGGATCCAAAGAAAACCGCATAACCCCCCTGTGGGAGCAATTCCCGAAATCTGCACAATAAAAAAGGCCTCGCAACGGCGAGGCCTTTTACTTGGGCTTCAATCGGTTCAACTCTGTGGCCTCATCCCTTGAGAAAGTCCGAACATGAACAACAGCAAATCATGATCGGGTTCGGTCGCCACGGAGGCTTTAGCCGCCCGTGGCACCACGCAATGGGCATCCGCTAGGGATGCACCGATAACCTGCATGCGTGGCTGCTCCCAGGCAGCCACCGCGAGTGATGCAACTGCCAAGGCTCCAACCAAAAACAAACCTCGTGCAATTTCGAGTTTCATCGCTATAAACCTTTGATAGCGCTGCCAAACGCCGTCTCATAAAAGTAGACGAGTTTTTTCCAGTCCGTATCCCGGAACGACGAATGGCGACGCAATTGCTTCATGTCGTGAGAGGCGGCGCGATAGGCAGTCAGACGCTGGCGGCATTTCTCCAGGTCGATCAAGGCCACTTCGACCTTGGCGGGTTCGCCTTCGCCGGTCACTCGCACAAACACATGTTTGATGTAAATGCAGCTGTGCTGCCAGCGGCCCTTGTGCATGCGCGCCAGGTTTTCGGCGAGATCCTTGAGCACACGCTCATAGATCACATCGCCACACTGATCGCGCCCACCGGCTGCCGCCAGCCAATGTTCCAGTTCCTGGAAACCATCCAGAGACTTGGTCACCAGCAGTGCTCGCCACTTGTGCTGCGGATCAGGCTGGGCACCACAGAAAACGATTTGCGGTACTCGCACACCCAGTTTGCTGACGCCGGTCAGTGCATCAAGCTCGCGCAAGACAGTCGGACGCCCAAACGGGTGCAACCAACTGCGATAAATGTGTCCGGTCTGGCGTTTGGCGTACAGCAATTGGCCGTCCTTGCCCACGATCCGTTGCACACCACTTTCGCCACCACGGCGCACGTTGGGCTCTTCCACCCATTCACCGCGCTGAGCCCAGTAGTAGTCGAAGCGGTCCTGCGGAGCGACTTCCGTTTCTGCTGCAAATTGCACTGCCATCCTGTTACCTCTTGCGTAATACGTAAACCCGCCACATCGCATAGAGCGGAATAAAGTCCAGTTGTTCCTGAATGCGGAAACCCGCCTCTTCAAATTCTTTTTCGACCGTAGCAGCCGGTAACACAAAGCGATTCTGATAATCGCGACTGGCACGTTTCTTCTCGGCGCGCTGGCGTTTCCAGGCCTTGAAATTGCCATCGACCCACAATGAAATGATCACGCTGTCACGGGTGACGCGCTCGAATTCACGCAGAATGGCCCGACGATGCTCGGCGTCTCCGATGTGATGGAGCAGGCGCATACAGAAAATGCTGTCGACGGCGTTATCAGGCAAGGCGATGTCGAACGCAGAAGTGTGCAAGGGTTGTACCCGTTTCACCACATCGGCGGGTTGCGCCTGCATGGCCGTCTGGATCATCGATTCGGAATTGTCCGCCCCTATGATCACGCGATTGGCTTTTTCACCCAGCAATGGCCAGAAACGCCCCGCACCGCAAGGCAGATCCAGCACCAGCCCCGGCTCACCGGCCAGCGCCAGCGCTTTGCGAGCCAACTGTTCGTCACGCCAGTGGGAGAGCCGACGGCCAAGGCTGTCTTTATGCTTGCGCAGGTATTTCTGCGCATGTTGATCATCGTACTTTTCGGAAAAATCGAGCTTGATCGGGCCGGCCATCACCAGAACTCCTGAATTACTGATGTCACCACCTTAAGGCGAGGTGTGTCAGCGTCAGGTCATCCAGCTGTGAAAATTTCGTAAGGCCAACCGACAAAGTATTGCAGCGTTATACAGGATTCAGACAGGTTGGCGGGAGTATCATCGAGCCACTATTTGCGTCAGATTTTGCCTAGATCAACTTCGAAGCGACAGCCATTGGGTTGCATCGTACTCAAGCTGACACTCCAGCCCTGGTTCTCGCAAATGCGCTGCACCAGCGACAATCCAAGCCCCAGGCCTTCACCGCGCTTTTCACCGCCGCGCACAAACGGCTCGAACATCGCCTCGCGTTTTTCCTCGGGAATACCCACACCGGAATCCTCGACGACAAACCCGTTGGCATTGAGCGTCAGGCGAATGAAACCCTGCTCGGTGTAATGGCAAGCGTTACGCAACAGGTTACCCATCACCGCCGTCAACAGCGTTGCGTTGTAGCAGGTGGCGGGTGGATTACCGGGCTCGAACTGCAACGTCAAACCTTTGCTTTCGATCGATTCGCGCCATACGCAAAGCAGACTGCCAGCGACCTGACTGAGGTTTTGTTGCGGCGCCACCCCCGCGTCTTCGCGTTGGGCGCGGGCGAGCATCAGGAAGGTCTGCACCAGTTCGCGCATTTCCTCACTGGCCCGCGCAATACGCTCGACCTGTGCACGACCGCGCGTGTCGATTGCCGGGTTTTCCAGCAGCAGTTCGCAGGAACTCGCCAGCACCATCAGCGGTGTACGCAATTCGTGGCTGACATCGCTGGTGAACAGCCGCTCGCGGGTCAATGCCTGTCGCAAACGCCCCAGCGTGGCATCGAACGCCACCGCTAGTTCGCCGACTTCATCAGCCGCGTAGTCCGGCGCCAGCGGTGGTGCCAGTCCGAGCAATTGGTCGCGATGACGAACCTGACGCGCCAGCCGAACCACCGGAGCCATCACTTTGCGCGCGAGCACCCAACCGAGGAAAACCGCCAATGCCAGGCTGAGCACGAAACCCACCAGCACCACGGCAAACAGCACGCGCTCGCGCTCTTCGAAATCGCTTTGATCCTGCAGCAGCACATACCGCCGCCCATCGACGACCTCGACCATTGCATGATACGAAAGCTGCTCGCGGAACACTTCGTGGAATCCGGAATCGAGGTGACGCAAGTCCTTGGGCAGCTCGAAATCGCCGGGGCCGCCACTGAAGTAGAACAATTGATCCGGTTCCGGGCGATGGCTCCAGTCGGAAACACTGTCCATCAGCAACAGGCGCTGCAGATCGCCGCCCAGCCCTGCCGAAATCAGTTTTTCCTCCACCAGATGCACCGTGGCGACAATGCCCATGGCGAAAGCACCGGCCACCAGTGCGCTCATCAACGCAAAGGCAATGATGATGCGCTGTGAAAGGCTTTGCTTAAACTCCATCACGCCCCTCGGCCAAACGGTAACCCACGCCGTGCACGGTATGCAGCAGTGGCTTGGCAAACGGCTTGTCGATCACCTGACGCAATTGGTGAACGTGACTGCGCAGGCTGTCGCTGTCCGGACAGTCATCGCCCCACAGCGCCTCCTCGAGGACTTCACGGCGCAGCACATGCGGGCTCTTCTGCATCAACACCGCCAGCAGCTTGAGGCCGACCGGGTTGAGCTTCAGCAGTTTGCCTTCACGGGTCACTTCCAGGGTGTCGAGGTCATAACTCAAGTCACCGACTTGCAGGGCACGGCGTCCGCCGCCCTGGGCACGGCGCATCACCGCCTCGATCCGTGCAGCGAGCTCAGACAAGGCAAATGGCTTGACCAGGTAATCGTCAGCCCCCGACTTGAAGCCCTGAAGACGATCGTCCAGTTGATCCCGGGCGGTCAGCATGATCACCGGCGTGTCCCGACGGGCATCTTCGCGAAGGCGTTTGCACAGGGTGTAGCCGTCGATGCCGGGCAGCATGATGTCGAGCACGATCAGGTCATAATGCTCGGTGGCCGCCAGATGCAGGCCCGACAGACCGTCCTGGGCGCAATCGACGGTATAACCCTTGAGCCCCAGGTAATCGGCCAGATTGGCCAGGATATCGCGGTTGTCTTCGACCAATAGAATTCGCATGGGCACCTCTTCGTACACAGTAACAGCCGTGATGGCCCGCGCAGCTTACGGCCAAGTGCGGCTCAGGGCTAGGCATGCGTCGGATTGTTTACCGACAAGGATGCTGATTATGCCAGCCAACGTTTTTTTCACTTTCGGTTAACAAATCGCCGACGCCAGCGGGTGCAGACTCCGCGCGGTTGCGCTCATCGAACACACTAACCGACCAGGGAATTACCATGGTGTCGACCTCTGCCCGCCCCGCTTCACGGCCTCTGAATTTCTGGTTGTGCCTGGGTATACCCACCTTCGCGGCAATTATTCTGCTGCTGCTCGAACTGACCGATCTGGACATGGACCTGGCCAGGCTGTTCTACGATCCGGTCGCTGGCGACTTCATCGGCCGACACAGTTTTTTCCTTGAAGACATCCTTCATGATCGAGCCAAGCAGGTGGTGATCGCGTTCTCGGTGTTTGCCATTCTCGGCTTCATCGGGTCGTTCTTCATCGCACGGCTCAAGCCGTTCAAGCGGGAATTGGGCTGTCTGGTGCTGTCCCTCGGGCTGGCCACTTCGTTCGTGACGCCGGTCAAAGCCGTCACTGCCGTGCAATGCCCATGGAGCCTGGAGCAATTCGGCGGCCATGAAACCTACAGCAAGTTACTTGATCATCGTCCGCCAACCAACAAACCGGGCCGTTGCTGGCCTGGGGGTCATGCGGCGACGGGGTTCACCTTGTTTGCGCTGTTCTTCGTGCTGCGTGATCGACGTCCGCGCCTGGCCAGACAAGCGTTCATCTTTGCCTTTACGCTGGGTTCAGTATTTTCGGTCAGCCGGATGATGCAGGGCGCGCACTTCTTTTCGCACAACGTGTGGACAGCGATTTTCTGCTGGCTGATTTGTCTGGGGTCGTATTACTGGGTGCTGTATCGCCCGGCGCTCAAGGCTGAAGCGGCAGCGAAAGCACAACCCGTCGGCACCTGAAACACAGCCCCCCCCCACAGAGGGGTGGTGTGGACCTGAATTGCGGGCAATAAAAAACCCCGCCTGCTCATCGCAGGCGGGGTTTTTCGTTACAGGGGGTAAGGCTGGCTTACATCATGCCGCCCATGCCACCCATACCGCCCATGTCTGGCATACCGCCGCCAGCCGAGCCTTCTGCCTTCGGCTTCTCAGCGATCCCGACTTCGGTGGTCAGCAGCAGACCCGCAATCGACGCAGCTGCCTGCAATGCCGAACGGGTAACCTTGGTTGGGTCCAGGATGCCCATTTCGACCATGTCGCCGTATTCGCTCGTTGCAGCGTTGTAACCGTAGTTACCTTTACCGTTCTTGACTTCGTTGACCACCACACTTGGCTCGTCGCCGCTGTTGGAAGCGATCTGGCGCAGTGGAGACTCAACGGCGCGACGCAATACAGCGATACCGACGTTCTGGTCAGCGTTGTCGCCTTTCAGGTCGACCAAGGCTTCCAGAGCACGGATCAGCGCTACGCCACCGCCAGGTACCACGCCTTCTTCAACGGCTGCGCGGGTTGCGTGCAGGGCGTCTTCAACGCGGGCTTTCTTCTCTTTCATTTCGACTTCGGAACCAGCGCCAACCTTGATCACTGCAACGCCGCCGGACAGTTTGGCCAGACGCTCTTGCAGTTTTTCACGGTCGTAGTCCGAGGAAGTTTCGGCAACCTGAGCACGGATCTGAGCGATGCGGGCTTCGATGTCGCCCGCTACGCCAGCACCATCAACGATGATGGTGGTTTCCTTGGAGATGGTCACGCGCTTGGCGCTGCCCAGGTTTTCCAGGGTAGCGGCTTCCAGGCTCAGGCCGATCTCTTCGGAGATAACGGTACCGCCGGTCAGAACAGCGATGTCCTGCAGCATGGCCTTGCGACGATCGCCGAAGCCTGGAGCCTTGACGGCTGCGACTTTAACGATGCCACGCATGTTGTTCACAACCAGAGTCGCCAAGGCTTCGCCTTCAACGTCTTCGGATACGATCAGCAGTGGACGGCCCGCTTTGGCAACGGCTTCCAGCACTGGCAGCATTTCGCGGATGTTCGAGATCTTTTTGTCGACCAGCAGAACCAATGGGTTGTCCAGTTCGGCAACCATGGTTTCCGGCTTGTTGACGAAGTACGGCGACAGGTAGCCGCGGTCGAACTGCATGCCCTCTACAACCGACAGTTCGTTTTCCAGGCCAGTGCCTTCTTCAACGGTGATCACGCCTTCTTTACCGACTTTTTCCATGGCTTCGGCAATGATGTCGCCGATGGAGGTGTCGGAGTTGGCGGAGATGGTGCCTACCTGAGCAATTGCCTTGGTGTCAGCGCATGGCTTGGACAGGTTTTTCAGCTCTTTGACAATGGCGATGGTCGCCTTGTCGATACCGCGCTTGAGGTCCATCGGGTTCATGCCGGCAGCGACGGCTTTCAGGCCTTCGTTGACGATCGACTGAGCCAGAACGGTCGCGGTGGTAGTACCGTCACCTGCGTCATCGTTAGCACGGGAGGCAACGTCTTTGACCAGCTGCGCGCCCATGTTTTCGAAACGGTCTTCGAGTTCGATTTCTTTGGCGACGGAAACGCCGTCCTTGGTGATGGTCGGAGCGCCGAAGCTCTTCTCGATGATCACGTTACGGCCTTTCGGGCCCAGGGTCGCTTTTACTGCGTCAGCCAGGATGTTAACGCCAACCAGCATTTTCTTGCGGGCGGAATCGCCGAATTTAACTTCTTTAGCAGCCATGATCGATATTCCTTAAATACTTTGTAGTAGCGGGAAAATGAACGGAGGTATCAGCCTTCGATAACAGCGAGGATTTCGTTCTCGCTCATTACCAACAGGTCTTCGCCGTCGACTTTCACAGTGTTGCTGCCGGAGTAAGGACCGAACACAACCTTGTCGCCTTCCTTCACGGAAAGTGCGCGCACTTCGCCGTTTTCCAGAGCTTTGCCCGGGCCTACAGCGAGAATCACACCGTGGTTGGCTTTTTCAGCAGCCGAACCTGGCAGGACGATACCGCCAGCGGTTTTCTTTTCTTCTTCGCTACGACGGATAACGACGCGGTCATGCAGAGGACGAAGCTTCATTGTCGATCTCTCCTAATTGTGGTTTTCATCGGCCGGTGTAGTCCCGGCGGGTTTAACAAATCCGGCCTGCGCCGGTTGCGGTTCGTCGAGCGAGCCGCGCAAGTCTGTCCGACTCAAATATCGGAAACCTTTCGGTGACCGATACATAAGGGCGCATAAGCTTATTACAAGGGCGCCGCTAAAAAATTTTACTGATGTTCTTCACAAAAGCAGCCCGTAAACGAGCACGGCACCCGAAGGTGCCGTGTCGATACAAGCGCTACTTGGAGTCGCGATGCTCGAACTCACCTTCGATCACATCGCCCTCGCGGCCCAGAGGCTGTCGCGGTGCAGGACCACCACGAGGTTGCAGGTCATCGGCGAACGCACGCTGGCGCATGGCTTGTTCTTCAGCACGCTGGCGCATCTTGTTGGCCAGCAGGCGACGAGTGAACGGCAACAGCATCACCAGACCGACCACGTCGCTGATGAAACCCGGCAGGATCAGCAGGCCGCCGGCCAGGGCCAGCATCAAGCCTTCCAGCATGGTTTGCGCAGGCAGTTCGCCGCGGTTCAGGCTTTCACGGGCACGCAGCGCCGTTGCCAGACCGGCGACGCGCAGCACGAACACGCCGAACATCGAGCCGAGAATGATCAGCAGCAGGGCCGGGAAGAACCCGATGGCGCCTGCCACTTTGACGAATACGAATAGCTCCAGCACCGGAAACAGCAGAAAGAGCAACAAAAAAGGGCGCATCAAAAATTCCTCAACGCAAGAAATGCCTTGCAGTAAGCCCTAGATGACGTCGCCCTTTCGTGAATTCAAGCATCAGCCACTGCATTTTTTGGCCACACCTGGGCGTGAGCCAGAGAAACCAAGGCTTCGCGCACTTGTATCGGCGTATGACATGGCGCTTGAAACGGTAGCCAGTAAAGGGCCTGACCGATCCGCAGATGCATGCCTTCGGTGTCGATCCCGGCCAGTTGCGCGGGCACGCTATTCGGCAGCCCGGCGAGTTCGGCGTAGTGCGCAATGGCTTTGGCGTGGTCGCTGTTCATGTGCTCGACCATGCTGATTTCAGCCTTGCCGGCGAACGGATTGGCCAAGGTCAGCTCGTCGATCCAGTGAATCGCGCCAAAACCGCCGATGTAACGATGGCGCACCGGTTTGAGCACCCAGAAATCGAAATCGTGAGCCTTGTGGTAGTTCTGCGAATCGGGGAAGTAGCGGTAGTAGCGCTCGGCGGCCGCTTCAATGGCCGCAGCGTCTTCGAGTTTTTGCGCTTCGCCCAGATAGGTCAGGCGACCAACGGCTTGCACATCATCAGCGTCACGCTCGCCCACCAACATCGAGCATTTAGGGTCTTTTTGCAGGTTGTGGGTGTGCTGGGCGATGCGGCTGATCAGGATCAGCGGCCGGCCCTGCTCATCGAGGCAATAGGGCACCACAGAGCCAAAGGGAAAACCGGGCATCGATTTGGAGTGGGTCGACAGCACTCCCCGGTATTCCTTGAGAAGCAATTCTCGGGCATTCTTGGCCACTTCAACGCTCAATTTATGACTCCTTAAAAAGAATCCGTCGAAAAAACGGACAGATGAACGGGATAAGTCCCGCTCACTCTCGGGGCAATTCTCATGTGCGGCCAGGCCACGTCGGGCGCAGATCGAGAGGCTCTCTAAGGGAAAACCACTCTGACCTGCTATCGGGGCATGCGAATGCAACTCAACGACAAAGTAATCATTATCACGGGCGGTTGCCAGGGTTTGGGCCGTTCCATGGCCGAGTATTTCGCAGGCAAAGGCGCCAAGCTTGCCTTGGTCGATCTGAACCAGGAAAAACTCGACGACGCCGTCGCGGCTTGCAAAGCCAAGGGTGTCCAAGCGCGCAGCTATCTGTGCAACGTTGCCAATGAAGAACAGGTTGAGCACATGGTCGCCCAGGTTGCCGCCGATTTTGGTGCGATCCACGGCCTGATCAACAACGCCGGGATCCTGCGTGATGGCCTGCTGCTTAAGGTCAAGGACGGCGAAATGACCAAGATGAGCCTGGCCCAATGGCAGGCGGTGATCGACGTCAACCTGACCGGCGTGTTCCTGTGCACCCGTGAAGTGGCGGCGAAAATGGTCGAGCTGAAAAACAGCGGCGCGATCATCAACATTTCGTCGATTTCGCGGGCGGGTAACGTTGGCCAGACCAACTATTCTGCCGCCAAGGCCGGCGTTGCCGCGGCGACCGTGACCTGGGCCAAAGAACTGGCGCGTTACGGCATTCGCGTGGCGGGCATTGCGCCGGGCTTCATCGAAACCGAGATGACCCTGGGCATGAAGCCCGAAGCGCTGGAGAAGATGACGTCAGGGATTCCGCTCAAACGCATGGGCAAACCGGAAGAAATCGCCCATTCGGCGGCATACATCTTCGAAAACGACTACTACACCGGCCGGATTCTGGAGATGGATGGCGGCTTGCGTATCTAACCCCAACACAAAACCAGTGTGGGAGCGGGCTTGCTCGCGAAGGTGGTGTGTCAGGCAACATTTTCGTCGACTGACACACCACCTTCGCGAGCAAGCCCGCTCCCACAGTTGATTGTGTTTCAGGCCATCAATCGTCGCTGATGGTGATGTTCGGCATTGCCGGCGTGGCAGCTTCCTGCAACACAATCCGCGCGCCGACGTGGCGGGCCAGTTCCTGATACACCATGGCAATCTGGCTGTCCGGCTCGGCAATCACTGTCGGCTTGCCGCCATCGGCCTGCTCGCGGATCAGCATCGACAACGGCAGCGAAGCCAATAGCTCGACGCCGTATTGAGTCGCCAGTTTCTCGCCTCCACCCTCACCGAACAGATGCTCGGCATGGCCGCAGTTCGAGCAGATGTGCACGGCCATGTTTTCCACGACGCCCAGCACCGGAATGTTGACCTTGCGGAACATTTCCACGCCTTTGCGCGCGTCGAGCAATGCCAGATCCTGCGGCGTGGTGACAATCACCGCACCGGCCACCGGGACTTTCTGCGCCAGGGTCAACTGAATGTCACCGGTGCCTGGCGGCATGTCGATCACCAGATAATCCAGATCGCCCCACGCAGTTTGCGTGACAAGCTGCAGCAGCGCGCCGGAAACCATCGGCCCGCGCCAGACCATCGGCGTGTTGTCGTCGGTCAGGAACGCCATCGACATGACTTCCACACCGTGGGCCTTGAGTGGCACGAACCACTTCTGATCCTTGACCTCAGGGCGGGTGCGCTCCGGGATGCCGAACATGATGCCTTGGCTCGGACCATAGATGTCGGCATCGAGAATCCCGACCTTGGCGCCTTCACGGGCCAGTGCCAGCGCGAGGTTGGCCGCGGTGGTCGACTTACCCACGCCGCCCTTGCCCGACGCCACGGCGACCACGTTCTTGACATTGGCCAAGCCCGGAATCTGTGCCTGGGCCTTGTGCGCGGCAATCACGCTGCTGACCTCGACCTTGGCGATGACCACGCCGTCGATATTCTCGATGGCCAGTTGCAGCAATTGTGCCCAGCCACTCTTGAACAGACCGGCGGCATAGCCGATTTCCAGCTGAACATTGACGCGGTCACCGATGATTTCGATGTTCTTCACGCAACCGACGCTGACCGGGTCCTGGTTCAGGTAAGGGTCGGTGTACTGGCTGAGGACGGCTTCCACCGCTGCGCGAGTGACGGCACTCATGGGCAACTCCGATAACAAGACTTGAAAAAGATGGCAGGTATCCTACCCCTTCTGCCCTCCTGACGGCATGCCTTGTAACTTTTTGCAGGGGTGAAATATCTTTCCCGGCGCTTTATAGTGGCCGACCTCCGTTTCATCAAGTAGCGAAGCCCCACATGTCCGAGCCACGCAAGATCCTCGTCACCAGCGCCCTGCCCTACGCCAATGGTTCGATCCACCTTGGCCACATGCTGGAATATATCCAGACCGATATGTGGGTGCGCTTCCAGAAGCATCGCGGCAATCAATGCATCTATGTCTGCGCCGATGACGCTCATGGTTCGGCGATCATGCTGCGCGCAGAAAAGGAAGGCATCACTCCGGAACAACTGATCGCCAACGTGCAGGCTGAACACAGCGCCGACTTTGCCGAGTTCCTGGTCGATTTCGACAACTTCCACTCCACTCACGCCGAAGAAAACCGTGAGCTGTCGAGCCAGATCTATATCAAGCTGCGTGACGCCGGGCACATTGCCCAACGCTCGATCACCCAGTATTTCGACCCGGAAAAGAAAATGTTCCTGGCCGACCGCTTCATCAAGGGCACCTGCCCGAAATGCGGCACCGAAGACCAGTACGGCGACAACTGCGAAAAATGCGGTGCGACCTACGCACCAACTGACCTGAAGGATCCGAAGTCGGCGATCTCTGGCGCCACTCCGGTGCTCAAGGATTCCCAGCACTTCTTCTTCAAGCTGCCGGACTTCCAGGAAATGCTGCAGGCCTGGACCCGCAGCGGCACCCTGCAAGACGCGGTCGCCAACAAGATTGCCGAGTGGCTGGACGCTGGCCTGCAGCAGTGGGACATCTCCCGCGATGCGCCGTACTTCGGTTTCGAGATCCCGGGCGAGCCTGGCAAGTATTTCTACGTGTGGCTGGACGCACCAATCGGCTACATGGCCAGCTTCAAGAACCTTTGCGAGCGCACGCCTGCGCTTGATTTCGACGCGTTCTGGGGCAAGGACTCCACCGCCGAGCTGTACCACTTCATCGGCAAGGACATCGTCAACTTCCACGCGCTGTTCTGGCCAGCCATGCTCGAAGGTGCCGGTTTCCGTAAACCGACCGCGATCAACGTCCACGGCTACCTGACCGTCAACGGCCAGAAGATGTCCAAGTCCCGTGGCACCTTCATCAAGGCGCGTACTTATCTGGATCACCTGTCGCCGGAATACCTGCGCTATTACTACGCGGCCAAGCTGGGCCGTGGCGTCGATGACCTCGACCTGAACCTCGAAGACTTCGTGCAGAAGGTCAACTCCGACCTCGTCGGCAAAGTGGTCAACATCGCCAGCCGTTGCGCCGGTTTTATCCACAAGGGCAACGCCGGCCTGCTGGTCGACAACAATGCCGCGCCAGAGCTGACCGAAGCGTTCCTGGCCGCAGCGCCAAGCATTGCCGACGCCTATGAAGCCCGCGACTTCGCCCGCGCCATGCGTGAAACCATGGCCCTGGCCGACCGCGCCAACGCGTGGATCGCCGACAAGGCACCGTGGTCGCTGAACAAGCAGGAAGGCAAGCAGGATGAAGTCCAGGCGATCTGCGCCACCGGCATCAACCTGTTCCGCCAACTGGTGATTTTCCTCAAACCGGTGCTGCCGCTGCTGGCCGCCGATGCCGAGGCGTTCCTCAACGTTGCCCCGCTGACCTGGAACGACCACACCACCCTGCTGGCCAACCATCAGCTTAATGAATTCAAACCGTTGATGACCCGCATCGACCCGGTAAAAGTCCAAGCCATGAGCGATGCCTCGAAAGAAGACCTGACCGCCAGCCAGACTGACACCGGTGCCGCCGCACCTGCGGGCAACGGCGAACTGGCAAAGGATCCGCTGTCGCCGGAAATCGACTTCGACACCTTTGCCGCCGTCGACCTGCGGGTGGCGCTGATCGTCAAGGCTGAAGCCGTTGAAGGGGCAGACAAACTGCTGCGCCTGACCCTCGACATCGGTGACGAGCAACGCAACGTGTTCTCCGGGATCAAGAGCGCCTACCCGGATCCGTCCAAGCTCGACGGTCGCCTGACCATGATGATCGCCAACCTCAAACCACGGAAAATGAAGTTCGGCATCTCCGAAGGCATGGTGATGGCGGCCGGCCCCGGCGGTGAAGAAATCTACCTGCTAAGCCCGGACAGCGGCGCCAAGCCAGGTCAGCGCATCAAGTAAGACGGTGCGGTAAATCGATCCCACAGGCGTGCCCCGCATGCCTGTGGGATTTTTCATATCTGGCCCCACCATCGTGGCTGCCGGATAATGCCTAACCTTATGAGACATCCGCCCGTTTTACTGGCAGAACCATGACCGAACTCGTGCTTACGCTTTTCAGTGCTGCGCTGCTCAACAACTTCGTGTCGCACTGGCCGCTGGGCGTCGATCCGCTGTTGGCGGGCAGTCGACGTCAGGTGCATGCGCTGGGACTGGCGACGTTGTGCATGATGCTGATCGTCGGCGTGATGGGGTACGCCATCTGGCACTGGCTGCTGGTACCACTGCAACTTGAAGCTCTGCGCTTGTTCGTGTTTCTGCCGTTGAGTGTGTTGCTGATCGCTCCGCTGCTGAAATGGCTGGCGCGCGGGCTGCCCGACTGGCCATTCGACAGTTTATGGCCGCTCTTGCTGTGCAATGCCGGCGTACTTGGACTGGCGCTGATCAATGCGCAGAATGATCAGGGGCTGTTGCATGCGGCAGCGCTGAGCCTCGGCGCAGGCCTGGGCTTCTGGCTGGTATTGAGCCTGTTCAGCGATTTGCGCGAGCGCACCGCTGGCAACGATATTCCCCTGCCCTTTCGCGGCTTGCCGATCGATCTGATCAGCGCCGGACTGATGGCAGTGATTTTTCTCGGATTCAGTGGACTGATCAAAACATGAGTCTGATTCAACGCATCGATGCCCTGCTGCCTCAGACCCAATGTGGCAAATGTGGCCATCCCGGATGCAAGCCCTACGCTGAAGGTATCGCCAATGGCGAGCCGATCAACAAGTGCCCGCCGGGGGGTGACGAAACCATCGCGGCGCTGGCCGGATTGTTGAAAGTACCCGTGCTGGAGCTGGATATCAGTCGAGGTTCGGCGCCGCCACAAGTGGCCTACATTCGCGAGGCCGAATGCATCGGCTGTACCAAGTGCATTCAGGCCTGTCCGATCGATGCCATCGTCGGTGCAGCGAAACTGATGCACACCGTGTTAATCGATGAGTGCACCGGTTGCGACCTCTGTGTGGCGCCGTGCCCGGTAGATTGCATCGAGATGCATCCGCTGCCGCCGACTACGTTGCCAGTGGTGGGCGGTCTGGCGTTCAGTCTCGTGGAACAGCGCGAGCGCGCGGCCAAACGCGATCACGCGCGCCAGCGTTTCGAGCGACGCAATGCCCGCCTCGAACGCGAAGAGCAGCAGAAACAGGCCGAGCGCGAGGCGCGAGCCAAAAAGGCCGCGCAACCTGAAATCACCACACTCGACCCGGTGCAGGCTGCGCTGGAACGTGTCCGCGCACAGAAAGTGGCCACCGCCGATGCCGCGTTGAAGAAAGCCAAGATCGATGTCGCGATGAGCCGGGCGCAATTGCACAAGTCGCTGAAAGCCTTCGGCCATCCGCCGACGTTCGAGCAGCAGGCGCAATTGATTGTATTGCAGCAACAATTCGAAGCGGCTGAGCAGGCGCTGGCATCACTCGAAAGCACTGCTCCTAGCGCTCCGCCAGCACCTGCCCCGGCAAAAGACGCTGACCTGAAACGGGCGAAAATCCAGTTAGCCATGCGCCGCGCCGAACTGAAAAAAGCACAAACCGCCGAGGCTTCAACGAAGCAAATCGCGACGCTGGAACAGGCGCTGCGTGACGCCGAGCAAGCCCTGCATGCCGCCGAAGCCTGCAGTGATCAGCCTGTGCCTGATCTAGTGCGCGTGGAAAAACGTCCGATCGACAGCCAGCTTCGGAAGTTGAAAACCGAATTGGCCTACGCTCGCGCCGACCTCAACAAACTGGAACGCCACACCGACACCCCAACCAAAACACTCGACAAGGCCCGCGCTCGCCTGCAAGAAGCCGAGCGTCAGGTGCAAGACCATGTCGCCCCTTGAGACGCCGGACGATCGCCTGCAACAGGCGATGAAACAGGTGCTGCTCGCGACGCTGCCTGGGTTGCTGGCATTGTTCTGGTTCTACGGTTGGGGCGTGCTGATCAATCTGATCCTGGCGATTACCACCGCATTGGTCGTCGAAGCGGCGGTCACACGCTTACGTCATCAACCAATTCAGTCAACCCTGATCGATGGCAGCGCGGTGGTCAGCGCGACACTGCTAGCGGCCGCCATGCCCCCTTACTGTCCGTGGTGGCTGACGGTCACAGCGATTGCTTCTGGCCTGCTCTTCGGCAAGCACTTGTACGGTGGCGTCGGAAAAAACCCGTTCAATCCGGCGATGCTCGGATTTGTCTTGGCCATCGTGTTGTTCCCACAGCCAATGACTCATTGGCCGGCCCATGGCATGGATGTTCTGTCCGCCCTGCAACAGGTATTCAACATGGGCTCGGCGCCGGATGCCTGGGTTCAGGCTACGGCGCTGGACAGCTTGCGCATCAACAAAAGCCTGACTATCGATGAACTGTTCGCCGCCAATCCGGCGTTCGGTGGTTTCGGCGGGCGTGGCGTGGAATGGGTCAACCTGGCGTTTCTCGCCGGCGGACTGTTCCTGCTGCAACGCCGAGTGATTGGCTGGCAGGCACCCGTCGGCATGCTCGCCACTCTGTTTGTCGTCAGCCTGTTGTGCTGGAACGGCTCAGGCTCTAATTCCCACGGATCGCCGTTATTTCATCTACTGAGCGGCGCGACCATGCTCGGTGCATTTTTCATCATTACCGAGCCGGTGTCCGGGGCTAAAAACCCGTTCGCCCGCCTGCTGTTTGGCGTCGGCGTCGGCCTGCTGACTTATCTGATTCGCACATGGGGCGGTTACCCCGACGGTGTGGCGTTTGCCGTGTTGCTGATGAATCTGTGCGTGCCCGCACTGGAACGCTTCGCCGCCGCCCGCCAGACACAGGTGAGCCCATGAACCGAACGATCAGCAGCATCACGCTGTTGTTGTTGGCCTTCATCGGTATCGGCGCGACGTATCTCGTGCAGCGCAGCAATGCGCCCCAGATCGCCGCCGAGCAGCGCCTGATCGATAACCGCAAATTACTGGATGTAATCCCGGCCGAGTCTTACGACAATCAACCGCTGGAACAACCACTGGCCTTGACCGACATTGCCTTAAGCCACAGCACGCTGGCGGGCGGCTATCGCGCGACCAAAGGCGGGCAACCGGTAGCGGTGCTGCTGCGTAGTTTGACCGAGGGATATGCCGGTGTCATCGAACTGCTGATCGCCATTGATGCCAATGGAAAATTGCTCGGAGTGAAAACTTTGAAGCAAACCGAAACCCCAGCGCTGGGTGGCGTCATTGGTGACTGGCCAAATGCCTGGCTGCAAGCGTTCGCCGGCAAATCGAACCATGAGCCGACGATCGCAGGCTGGGCGTTGAAAAAGGATCACGGGCAATTTGATCAAATGGCCGGGGCGACCATCACCTCCCGCGCAGCGATCAACGCGATCCATGATGCGCTGCGTTACTTCGATGAGCATCGGGTGGCGTTGCTGGGGAGTGGAGCATGAAGCTGTCGAACGCTTTGATGCTGGTGCTGCTGCTTGGCGCCACGCAAACGCTGGCCGCCGCGCTGGGCACGCTACTGATGCTTGTCACTGTCGTGGGCGTTTATGGTGTGTGCATGCTGCTGGTGCGCTCGCGACTGACAGGGACTAGTGCATTGCTGGCCAGTTTGCTGCTCGCCGCTTCGCTGACCAGTTGTGCCGACATTCTTGCGCAGCGCTGGTTGCTGCCATGGCATCAGGCGTTCGGTTTCTATACGGGCCTGATCGCCTTGCAGTGTGTGGTGCTGGAGCACAATGGCTTCTTCCAGCAACCGCCGGCCAAGCGCTTCAAGCTAGCGGGCCTGTTTGGCGGGCTCATGCTGGTACTCGCCGCACTGCGTGAACTCATCGGTTACGGCAGTCTCGGTCGCGGGCTATCCGAACACTGGCAAGGTCTTGTTTTGCTCAACGATGGCCTGCATCTGCCAACCATGGTTCCCGGCGCCTTCATCGTGCTGGGGCTGCTGCTCGCGGCCTGTCAGGCGTGGACTCGCTCGAACTCTATTTCCAAGGAATCGCATCGCCCATGAACGCCGCAAAACGTCATGAGATTTTTCGCAGACTGCATGAAGACAATCCCGAGCCGAAGACTGAACTGGCCTACTCCTCGCCCTTCGAACTGCTGATTGCAGTGATTCTCTCGGCGCAGTCCACCGACGTTGGCGTCAACAAGGCCACGGCAAAACTGTTCCCGGTGGCCAATACGCCAGCAGCGATCCATGCCTTGGGCGTCGAAGGATTGTCCGAATACATCAAGACGATCGGCCTCTACAACAGCAAGGCGAAAAACGTCATCGAGACCTGCCGTCTGCTGGTCGAACGCCACGACAGTGAAGTACCAAAGACGCGCGAAGCGCTGGAAGCCTTGCCCGGCGTTGGCCGCAAGACCGCCAACGTCGTACTCAATACCGCGTTTCGCCAGTTGACCATGGCGGTCGACACGCACATTTTCCGCGTCAGCAATCGCACAGGCATTGCGCCGGGCAAGAATGTCGTCGAGGTGGAAAAGAAGCTGATGAAGTTTGTGCCAAAGGAATTCCTGCTCGACTCCCACCATTGGCTGATTCTTCTTGGCCGCTATGTGTGTCTGGCGCGCAAGCCACGCTGTGGTAGCTGTCGGATTGAGGACTTGTGCGAGTACAAGGCCAAAACATCGGACGATTGAGCGGCTATTAGCTTTATTGATTGGTCGATTGAAAAAATCTTTTTTACCCGTCGCTGCATTACCGATATAAGGAGCGCCAAAGGCAGTCTTAGCCGGAGTTAACCTTATGAGTAGCGACAAAGAACAACTGGACATAGAAGACGACGTTGACACCGCAGACGCTGAACCAGAGGAACCGGTCGTGGAAGTCGCCAAAACCAATCTGAGCAAGCGCCGCACGATCGACAACCTGCTGGAGGAGCGCCGACTGCAAAAGCAATTGGCCGATTACGATTTTGATCTCTGACACTTGAAAGCCTCCCGAACCGGAGGCTTTTCACTTTCTATAACTAGCTGAATTCGATCGGCCCATGACCCCATCAGCTTACTGAGGCATTCAGACAAGCCCATTACGTTGCGCCAACTCGATCAGATCAACCAGCGAGCGCGCATTGAGTTTCAGCAGCAAGCGAGTCTTGTAGGTGCTCACTGTCTTGTTGCTCAAAAACATGCCATCGGCGATTTCCTTGTTGGTCTTGCCCCGCGCCAACTGTTGCAAAACCATCATTTCCCGCCCGGAAAGGCGATCCACCATGTCGGCTTCGCTGGCATTGCCCAGACTGGTCCGCACTGTATGCAACGCCTGATTGGGAAAATAGCTGTAGCCGGACAAAACAGCTTTGATCGCGCTGAGCAACTCGGTCAGATCCTGCTGTTTACATACATAACCCGCCGCCCCCGATTGCATGCAACGCATTGAAAAATGCCCGGGCGCCTGAGAAGTCAGTACCAAAACTTTTATGGGCATCGCGACCGAAGTCAGGCGCGCAATAACTTCCAGACCATCAAGCTTCGGTATTCCAATATCCAGAATAACAATATCGGGCATTTGTTCACGAGCAAGTTGTAATGCATCTACACCGTTATCAGTTTCTGCAATGACTTCGTAGCCATGACGTTCCATCAGCATACGTACCGCAAGACGAATGACGGGGTGGTCATCCACGATCAGCACTTTATTCATGGGCAAGTCCAGTTTCGCTGTTCGAATTTTTAGAACACGCACAATAGCCCAGTCACTTGCCTTATGGCATGCCAGCGCTCTCACGCACTTGCATCGAGAGACATACCCTACGAGCATTGAGGATTAATCCTACAAAAACCTCACTCTTCTCTAAATATCCGACAAAGCACCTCGCTCACTTCCCTGCAACATTGCTGCTTTTTACCTGTAACCGCTTGCGACCGACTTCAGCGCAAAGCCGTCTCACAGCCGGGCATCACTGCATCCAACCTGCGGGATCGGAGTCGAATACCAGTGCCACAACACGAATACATTGCAAATCAGAAACATCATGCAATGACGGCAATCTCCTACAACCTCAATATACAAACGACCGAATTATAAACACTTGAAACAAGATATTTATACTTAAGCAAACACTTTTGCTATAAATATAAACATCAACAGCACACTTACCCAACAAACAACAAAACACAAACCACCCATAACAAAACCATTCAAACAAAAGAGAACTTAAATGTTAAAGATAAAAAACAAAATCTCCAACCCGATGACGATCATCGCTATATTCGCCGCTATATCCGAGGCCTCCGCCGCTGTTTCTTTGCCATTCCTTGATAGCGAGGATCGCGAAATTTACGTCTGGTTCCTGATAAGCTTCCCGTTCTACTTGTTGTTTCTTTTCTTTATCACTTTAAACTTCAACTACCGCTCACTCTATTCACCCTCTGATTTCGGCAAGGACAAGAGCTTCTTAAAAGTCATCAACAATAATTATCGCGATAACAAGCGAAACACATCACAGCAGGATCCACCCCAAGGTACTTTCGGAATATCAAGTTTCATCGTGCCCAGCGAACCCGGCGCAGCCCAAGGCAAGGAGTCGTGCAAAATCCATAACGCGCCCGACCCGCCACCAGACATAGGCTCAACGCCGAACCTGACGGTTCAACACAATATTCACTTGCCGGTCTCCATCAGCCACCTGCACATCATCGATGCAAGGAATACTGATGCTTCGAGAGAACTGAACACGATTCTGGAAAGGATCCGCCGTACCGACAAGAAAACTGCCCGAGCCATCGTATTTCTTTCCAATCATGTGTCAGACGTTTCTCTGACCAAGAGTGCGTTATTGCAAATCAGGCAAGCGAAGAAAGGCTCGGGTACAACGCTTTGTATTGTTTACAACCTGTGCTCGCAAGCGGTAACGCTGCTGGGGCGGGTTTGAGGGGTGAGGACTACCGCAGAAGCAGACAGACCAGGAACATTGCTTGATTAGCACCAAACAACGAATTGATAAAAAAGGCGGCCTTGTCTCAAAGACAAGGCCGCCTTTTCATTGCGCATCTGTCTGAACAATCTCAGAACAGTTTGCGGCCCTTGTTGGCAGCAATGCGCA
This sequence comes from Pseudomonas baetica, assembly GCF_019733355.1. Lineage (GTDB taxonomy): Bacteria > Pseudomonadota > Gammaproteobacteria > Pseudomonadales > Pseudomonadaceae > Aquipseudomonas > Aquipseudomonas baetica_A. The sequence goes on from NZ_JAIHLQ010000019.1 coordinate 51,959, forward strand.
TGCGCAGCGCGTTGAGCTTGATGAAGCCCGCCGCGTCGGCCTGATTGTAAGCACCACCGTCCTCTTCGAACGTTGCGATGTTGGCGTCGAACAGCGAATCGTCGGACTTGCGGCCGGTCACGATCACGTTGCCCTTGTACAGCTTCAGGCGAACCACACCGTTCACGTTGACCTGGGAAGCGTCGATCATCTGTTGCAGCATCAGACGCTCAGGACTCCACCAGTAGCCGGTGTAGATCAGGCTGGCGTATTTCGGCATCAGTTCGTCTTTGAGGTGAGCGACTTCGCGGTCCAGAGTGATCGACTCGATGGCGCGGTGAGCGCGCAGCATGATGGTGCCACCCGGGGTTTCGTAGCAACCACGGGACTTCATGCCCACGTAACGGTTTTCGACGATGTCCAGACGGCCGATGCCGTGCTCGCCACCGATCTTGTTCAGTGTCGCCAGAACAGTGGCCGGGGTCATTTCGACGCCATCCAGCGCAACAATGTCGCCGTTGCGGTAGGTCAGTTCCAGATACTGCGGGGTGTCGGGAGCGTTCTCCGGGGAGACGGTCCAACGCCACATGTCTTCTTCGTGCTCGGTCCAGGTATCTTCCAGCACGCCACCTTCATAGGAGATGTGCAGCAAGTTGGCATCCATCGAGTACGGGGATTTTTTCTTGCCGTGGCGCTCGATCGGGATCGCGTGCTTCTCGGCGTAGTCCATCAGCTTCTCGCGGGACAGCAGGTCCCACTCGCGCCAAGGAGCAATCACTTTCACGCCTGGCTTGAGCGCGTACGCGCCCAACTCGAAACGAACCTGGTCGTTGCCCTTGCCGGTGGCGCCATGGGAAATGGCGTCAGCGCCGGTTTCGTTGGCGATTTCGATCAAGCGCTTGGCGATCAGTGGGCGTGCGATGGAAGTACCCAGCAGGTACTCGCCCTCGTAAACGGTGTTGGCGCGGAACATCGGGAACACGAAATCACGCACGAACTCTTCGCGCAGGTCATCAATGTAGATTTCTTTGACGCCCATGGCCTGAGCCTTGGCGCGGGCCGGCTCGACCTCTTCGCCTTGACCGAGATCAGCGGTGAAGGTCACCACTTCACAGTTATAAGTATCCTGCAGCCACTTGAGGATCACCGAAGTGTCCAGGCCGCCGGAATACGCCAGAACGACCTTGTTTACGTCCGCCATGCCATCACTCCACGGGGTTCTACGGAAAGCCGAGGAGTCTACCGCTCAAACGCGATAATTTACAGAGGCGCGACAGCTTAAGACGACAAAGCGACAGAATCTGTCGAGAGCGCGACGATGACCGGCAGGTCAGGAAGTCGCCGCGGTATTGGCGGGAGTGCTGGCCTGAGGCGCTGGAGCGGTGGTCGGGGCCACGCGCGTCAAATGTACATTCACCCGGCGGTTCTTCGCCCGATTGGCCGCATTGGTGTTCGGCACCAGTGGATAACGTTCACCGTGGAAACGCACAGTGATCTGCGATTCCTGAATGCCGTTGGCCTTGAAGAAGTCGACCACAGCCAATGCCCGGCGGCGCGACAACTCACGGTTGGTCAGGCGATTACCGCTGTTGTCCGAGTGGCCGTCAAGCTCGATGTGATTGACCGTCGGATCGGCCTTCATATAGTCGAGCATGACCTGCAGCTTGGCCTTGGCGGCGGCATCAAGATCAATGCCTTCGCCAGGGAAGCCGACCTGCGACTGTTTAATCTGATCGAAGTTCTGTGGCAGCAATTTCGCCACACAACTCTGGTATTCGTTGAACGCCTTGCTGAACTTGACCGGTAACAGGCGCACTTCCGAAACCCGGCCATCGCCCGAGGCACGGCGTACAACAGGGCTGCGCCCGTCCATCAGGCCGCTCATCAGACCACCTGCCTGAGACTGCGAACTGCTGAACAGAATGTTGCCGCTGCCCAGCCTGACAGAGCCCAGATTAATGTCGCCGCGCCCCGGCTGCCATGGCGCGGCTGCCGCGAGCAACGTCGCCGAACCGCCGCCCAGCATGGCGTTATAGGCGTTCAAACGGAATATTGCCTGCTCACCGGCCCTGCGCACGAACTCACCCGAACCGAAATCAGTGATCGGCTGCGTCAGACGGCACTCGAATTTATCGCCGGCGACCGTCCACTCAATGTTCTCCAGTCGGGTCTGGTAGGTAAGCGCCATCGCGGGAAGGCTGGCAAACACACTGAGCAAGGCTAAATAACGCTGGCGCACGGGAGGCTCCATTGGCTTCTGCAACAAAAAGACCGATACACACATGTTTACGGCATACCTATGGGATATCGGAAGGTTCCTGCAAAACTTGATAGCGAGTGCCTGCAAGAGTCTTTTCGGGTAGCATTCCCCTCAGTTTGACCCGCCTGGAATCCCCTCATGTCCGACCGCCTGACCCTGCTGCGTCCCGACGACTGGCACATTCATCTTCGCGATGGTGCTGTGTTGACCAATACCGTTGCCGATGTTGCGCGCACCTTCGGTCGCGCCATCATCATGCCCAACCTGGTACCTCCGGTGCGCAACGCCGCTGAAGCCGACGGCTATCGCCAGCGGATTCTCGCTGCTCGCCCGGCCGGCAGTGGTTTCGAGCCGTTGATGGTGCTGTACCTCACCGACCGCACCCAACCCGAAGAAATTCGTGAGGCCAAGGCCAGCGGTTTCGTGCACGCCGCCAAACTGTACCCGGCCGGCGCGACCACCAACTCCGATTCCGGAGTGACCAGCATCGACAAGATCTTCCCGGCGCTGGAGGCCATGGCCGAAGTCGGCATGCCGCTGCTGATCCACGGTGAAGTCACTCGTGGCGATGTCGACGTGTTCGACCGCGAAAAAATCTTCATCGATGAGCACATGCGCCGTGTGGTCGAGCGTTTCCCGACGCTCAAAGTGGTGTTCGAACACATCACCACCGGCGACGCCGTGCAGTTCGTCAACGAGGCTTCGGCCAACGTCGGCGCAACCATCACCGCGCATCACCTGCTGTACAACCGCAACCACATGCTGGTTGGCGGGATCCGCCCGCACTTCTATTGCCTGCCGATCCTCAAGCGCAATACCCATCAGGAAGCCCTGCTCGACGCCGCCACCAGCGGCAGTGCGAAGTTCTTCCTCGGCACCGACTCGGCACCGCACGCCCAGCACGCCAAGGAAGCCGCCTGCGGCTGCGCCGGCTGCTACACCGCGTACGCCGCCATCGAGTTGTACGCCGAAGCCTTCGAACAGCGTAATGCGCTGGACAAGCTAGAAGCGTTCGCCAGCCTCAACGGGCCACGCTTCTACGGCCTGCCGGCCAATACCGACCGCATCACTTTGGTTCGCGAAGAATGGACCGCCCCGACCAGCCTGCCGTTTGGCGAGTTGACCGTTATCCCGCTGCGCGCCGGTGAAAAGCTGCGCTGGCGTCTGCTGGAGGAACACGCGTGAGTGAAGACCATTTCGACGACGAACTGGAAGGTCAAGGTGGCGGCGGCGGTTCCCGTCATCCAATGGCAGCGCGTTTTCGCGGTTACCTGCCGGTTGTCGTCGACGTAGAAACCGGTGGCTTCAACTCGGCCACCGATGCATTGCTGGAGATTGCCGCGACCACCATCGCCATGGATGAAAAGGGTTTTGTTTACCCAGATCACACCTACTTCTTCCGCGTTGAGCCTTTTGAAGGGGCCAACATCGAAGCGGCGGCACTGGAGTTCACCGGAATCAAGCTTGATCACCCGTTGCGCATGGCCGTCAGCGAAGAAACGGCGCTGACCGATATCTTCCGTGGCATCCGCAAGGCGTTGAAAGCCAACGGCTGCAAACGGGCGATTCTGGTCGGCCATAACAGCAGCTTCGACCTCGGCTTCCTGAATGCCGCTGTTGCGCGACTGGATATGAAGCGCAATCCGTTCCACCCATTCTCCAGTTTCGACACTGCGACACTGGCCGGTCTGGCTTATGGTCAAACCGTACTGGCGAAAGCCTGTCAGGCAGCCGACATCGATTTCGACGGCCGTGAGGCGCACTCCGCACGCTACGACACCGAGAAAACCGCTGAGCTGTTCTGCGGCATCGTCAATCGCTGGAAGCAGATGGGTGGCTGGGAAGATTTCGACGACTGATGGTTCTCGAATAAATCCCGCGCATGAAAAAACCGGCTACGTGAGCCGGTTTTTTTGTACCTTGACGTTGCGCCTTACAGGGCAGCAGCGTTCTCGGTCAGGTAAGCCGCAACGCCTTCTGGCGAAGCGTTCATGCCTTTGTCGCCTTTCTTCCAGTTGGCAGGGCAGACTTCGCCGTGCTCTTCGTGGAATTGCAGAGCGTCGACCAGACGGATCAGCTCTTCCATGTTACGGCCCAGCGGCAGGTCGTTGATGATCTGCGAGCGGACAACGCCTTTGTCGTCGATCAGGAAGGCACCACGGAACGCCACGCCGCCTTCGGACTCAACATCGTAAGCCTTGGCGATGTCGTGCTTCATGTCGGCAGCCATGGTGTATTTCACCTGACCGATGCCGCCATTGTTGACTGGGGTGTTGCGCCAGGCGTTGTGGGTGAAGTGCGAGTCGATCGAAACCGCGATCACTTCAACGTTGCGTGCCTTGAAGTCTGCCATACGGTTGTCCAGAGCGATCAGCTCGGACGGGCAGACGAAGGTGAAGTCCAGTGGGTAGAAGAACACCAGGCCGTATTTGCCTTTAATGGCCGAGGACAGGGTGAAGCTGTCAACGATCTCGCCATTGCCGAGTACGGCCGGTACGGTGAAGTCAGGGGCTTGTTTGCCTACGAGTACGCTCATTGATATCTCCTGGTGTAAAAACTTGAAGTTCAGGGTCCGGGCCAGCCTGCCACCCTCAGGCGACAGCCCTGTGACACGAACCCCCTTCGCAAGGGCCGACCATCATACACTGCGTTTTTGGCCTGTCCTTAAAGGTTTTTTGAGGCTGGCGAATAGGACGCTGCATTTACAGGGCCAGGCAAATAGCCACTTTTCACCGTTCGTCAGTCACTGGCCATTCTGGCCAAAAGCTTTGCGAAAGCACTTTGACAATCATTCTCGTTAACATTAAGATCCATCGCAATTGAGTCACAACCAGCGACGGTTCTTACTTATGTATGTTTGTCTCTGCACTGGCGTCACCGACGGACAGATCCGCGAAGCGATCTATGAAGGTTGCTGCAGCTACAAAGAAGTTCGCCAGGCCACCGGCGTCGCCAGCCAATGTGGCAAATGTGCCTGCCTGGCCAAGGAAGTGGTTCGCGAAACCTTGACCAAGCTGCAAACCGCACAGGCCGCGATCCCCTATCCAGTCGAATTTACTGCCGCGTAATTACCCTGATTTCAAAGAACCGGACTTAGTGTCCGGTTTTTTTATGCCTGAAAATCAACTGGTTAGGCTCCAGACGCGGAACACAAACATTCTTATTCAGATTTATTTTCATTTATTATTCAATAACTTAGGTTTGACACTTATAAAAGTGCAGCTCAAACTCCGCCTATATACAGCTAATACAGGGCAGGACTCCCATCATGAAAGGCGACATTACAGTCATCCAGCATCTCAACAAGATCCTTGCCAATGAACTGGTCGCGATCAATCAGTACTTCCTGCATGCACGCATGTACGAAGATTGGGGCCTGAACAAGCTGGGCAAGCACGAGTACCACGAGTCCATCGACGAGATGAAACACGCGGACAAGCTGATCAAGCGCATCCTGTTCCTCGAAGGCCTGCCAAACGTGCAGGATCTGGGCAAGCTGCACATCGGCGAGCATACCCAGGAAATGCTGGAGTGCGACCTGCGTATCGAGAAGACCGGCCACGCTGACCTAAAAGCGGCGATCGCACATTGTGAATCCGTTGGCGATTTCGGCAGCCGCGAACTGCTCGAAGACATTCTCGAATCCGAAGAAGAACATATCGACTGGCTGGAAACCCAACTGGGCCTGATCGATAAAGTCGGTCTTGAGAACTATCTGCAATCGCAGATGGGTGAAGAGTAAGTTAGCGCCCGGTAAACGCGAGACACTAAAAAGCCCCGCCCTCTTTTGAGGCGCGGGGCTTTTTACTGCCCAGGTTTCAGCATTGGCCGAAACCCGCAAAAGCCGATCAGGCTTCGGACTTGTTCGCAGCAGCCGCTTCGACAGCCGCCTTGATGGTGCTTAGCAGCGAACCGTCTGCAGCCATCTCGGTCATGATGTCGCTACCGCCGACCAGTTCACCGCCCACCCACAGTTGCGGGAAAGTCGGCCAGTTGGCGTATTTTGGCAGGTTGGCGCGGATTTCCGGGTTCTGCAGGATGTCCACGTACGCAAACTTTTCGCCACACGCCATCACAGCCTGCGCAGCTTTCGCAGAGAAGCCACACTGTGGGGCATTCGGCGAGCCTTTCATGTAAAGCAGAATGGTGTTGTTGGCAATCTGCTCTTTAATCGTTTCGATGATATCCATGGAGCACCTCGGCTGAACTTTCCGACTCATGGGTCGGCACGGTGGCGCATTGTAACGGAATCCCGAGCGCCATGCTCGGTCTCCCCGACAGACACGCTCAAGCCGCTGCCACGGTCACCGGAACGCCATTGAGCGCCGCATTGCCCGACAGCTCGTCAAGCTGACATTCATCGGTCAGGTCGTTGGCACTGGAACCCGGCTGACTGCTGGCAATCGCCATCTGTACACCGGGACGCGCATGACCCCAGCCGTGAGGCAAGCTCACCACGCCTTTCATCATGTCCAGACTGCCGAGCACTTGGACTTCGATCTGCCCGACCCGCGAACTGACGCGCACCAACTGACCATCTTCAAGCCCACGGCTGGCGAGATCATCCGGGTGCATCAGCAATTGATGCCTTGGCTTGCCCTTCACCAGTCGATGGTAATTGTGCATCCAGGAGTTGTTACTGCGCACATGACGGCGGCCGATCATCAGCAATTCATCGGTGTCGGGCGCCTGCAATGCGGCGAACCGTGCGAGGTCGGCGAGGATCTCAGGTGGCGCTGCCTGCACGTGTTGATTCGGCGTTTTCAGGCGTGCAGTGAGATTGGGTTTCAATGCGCCAAGGTCAATTCCGTGCGGATGATCGAAGAGCGTTGCCAGCGACAGTTTGTGCGCGCACGCGTCACCGTACATTCCCATGCGCAGGCCCATGTCGATCATCTTCGCCGGCGGCATTGTCGGCTTCAGTTCCTTGCCGGTTTTTTCGGCAAACGCTTTGGCCAGGCCGACGAAGATCTCCCAGTCATGCAAGGCGCCCTCGGGTTTGGCGAGGATTGCGCGATTGAAACGGGTGACATTGCGCACCGCGAACAGATTGAACGTGGTGTCGTAGTGATCGTTCTCCAGCGCCGAAGTCGACGGCAGGATCAGGTCGGCATAACGCGTGGTTTCGTTGATGTACAGGTCAATGCTGACCATGAACTCCAGGCCGTCCAGTGCCTGCTCCAGTTGTCGCCCGTTAGGCGTCGACAGCACCGGGTTGCCGGCGACAGTGATCAGCGCACGGACCTGCCCCTCGCCGTCGGTGAGCATCTCTTCGGCCAGCGCCGACACCGGCAACTCGCCGCCGTACTCGGGACGGCCCGACACACGGCTTTGCCATTTATTGAAATGCCCGCCCGAGGTCGATGCCACCAGATCCACCGCAGGCTCCGTGCACAGCGTCCCGCCGACGCGATCAAGGTTGCCGGTCACCAGATTGATCAACTGCACCACCCAGTGGCACAAGGTACCGAACGCTTGCGTTGAAACGCCCATTCGCCCGTAGCACACCGCGCTGGGCGCGGCGGCAAAATCGCGGGCCAACTGGCGGATCTGTTCGGCGGGCACGGCGCACAACGGGCTCATGGCTTCTGCGGTGAACGTCGCTACGGCGGCGCGCACCTCGTCCAGGCCGTCGACCGGCAAGTGACCGTCGCGGGTCAAGCCTTCGCCAAACAACGTGTTGAGTACACCAAACAGCAGAGCCGCATCGCCCCCAGGCCTCACAAACAGATGTTGATCAGCGATCACCGCCGTTTCGCTGCGCCGTGGATCGACCACCACCACTTTGCCGCCCCGGGCCTGAATTGCTTTGAGGCGCTTTTCGACGTCAGGTACGGTCATGATGCTGCCGTTGGACGCCAACGGATTAGCGCCCAGAATCAGCATGAAATCGGTGTGATCAATATCCGGAATCGGCAACAGCAAACCGTGGCCGTACATCAGATAACTGCTCAGGTGATGAGGCAACTGATCGACCGAGGTCGCCGAGAAGCGATTGCGCGTCTTCAGCAAACCGAGGAAGTAGTTGCTGTGGGTCATCAACCCGTAGTTGTGCACGCTCGGGTTGCCCTGATAGACCGCCACCGCGTTTTGCCCATGGCGCTCCTGAATCGCCGCCAGGCGCTCGGCCACCAGCGTAAATGCCTCATCCCACTCGATCGGCAGCCATTCACTGCCAACCCGGCGCATTGGCTGGCGCAAGCGATCGGGGTCATTCTGAATATCTTGCAAAGCCACGGCCTTGGGGCAGATGTGCCCACGGCTGAACGTGTCGAGGGCATCGCCCTTGATCGACGTGATCGCAACATTGCCATCGGTTTCGGTGGTCTCGATGGTCAGGCCACAGATGGCTTCACACAGGTGGCAGGCACGGTGATGGAGAGTCTTGGTCATGGCCAGTCTCTGTCTTGTTCTGGGGCGGGCAATACGCCTGCGGGAACAAAACTATGGCCCGTGCGTCGGCCGGGCGCCAGCGACGTTCGTCTTGTGAATCGACGGTTATCAGGCGAGCCGATAGCCTGGCGCGATCAGTTCGATGGCAGCTGGGGCGGCGGTTGCAACTGAATTTCCTGGATGGTTTCGATCTGTTCGTGGGCGACATGCACGCCAGTGAGTTCGCCGATCAGACGCCAATGCTCATCGAGCCCGGCGCTAATGGTCGCCATCCGATCGATCATGTGGCGACCGGCAGTCTTGACCACTTCGTCCTCGCTGCGCAGCAGCTCGAAGGACATCGAGGTGACCGAGGCGGTGAGATGGGTCAGTGAGCGAGCCGTGTGGCTCAGCAATTCCATTAACAGTTGTTCTTTCGATTCCATGCGGAGGCTTCCTGCGTCGCTCGAAACGTATTTATAACTCAGCACTTTGCTTTAGCAAATGTTTCAGCCCGAGCACCCGACCAAGCGATTCGTGGCGCGGCGGTCGTAAACCGACCAAAGCAGCGCCATCTGCGCCACAGCCGATTGCCAAGCCCCTTGGGGCCAGTGTACAAAGAGGCTCGCTGCTGTGCTGAACCCGGCTTCAAATGCGCGACTGCAACTCCAAGTCCGCCCTCCGAATCCCGCAAAAACCGTAGCCTATTGGAAAAACGCGACATTTAGTGTCAATATCGCGCCTCCCCCATTTTCGTCGCCCCGTGCGGCTTACGCCGCAGGTCTCGCCCGTTGTTCCGTTAAACAAGGCTTTGAGCATCTGCGGTGTGTAGCAAAAGGTAGTCAATGATGAGCGCAAGGCACTTTCTCTCCCTGATGGATTGCACGCCCGAAGAGCTGGTCAGCGTGATCCGTCGAGGCGTTGAGCTCAAGGACCTGCGTAACCGCGGCGTACTGTTCGAGCCCCTGAAAAACCGCGTGCTGGGCATGATCTTCGAGAAATCCTCGACGCGCACCCGGATCTCCTTCGAAGCCGGCATGATCCAGCTCGGTGGCCAGGCGATCTTCCTTTCGCCACGCGACACCCAACTGGGCCGTGGCGAACCGATCGGCGATTGCGCCATCGTCATATCGAGCATGCTTGATGCGGTGATGATCCGTACCTTTGCCCACAGCACCCTGACCGAATTCGCTGCCAACTCCCGCGTGCCCGTGATCAACGGCCTGTCCGATGACCTGCACCCGTGCCAGTTGCTGGCCGACATGCAGACGTTCCTCGAACATCGCGGCTCGATCCAGGGCAAAACCGTTGCCTGGATCGGCGACGGCAACAATATGTGCAACAGCTATATAGAGGCCGCGATCCAGTTCGACTTCCAATTGCGCGTCGCCTGCCCGGAAGGCTACGAGCCGAACCCGGAGTTCGTCGCCAAGGCCGGCGACCGCGTGACCATCGTCCGCGACCCAAAGGACGCCGTGCGTGGCGCGCATCTGGTGAGTACCGACGTCTGGACCTCCATGGGCCAGGAAGAAGAAACCGCCAAGCGTCTCAAACTGTTCACCCCGTTCCAGGTCAATCGTGCCCTGCTCGATCTGGCCGCCGAGGACGTGCTGTTCATGCACTGCCTGCCCGCGCACCGTGGCGAAGAAATCAGTCTCGACCTGCTTGATGACCCGCGCTCGGTCGCTTGGGATCAGGCAGAAAACCGTCTCCACGCACAGAAGGCCCTGCTCGAGTTCCTCGTCGAACCGGCATATCACCACGCATGAGCCATGAATTACTGCTGAACCTGCGCAACCTCGCTTGCGGTTATCAAGATCAACGTGTGGTGCAGAACCTCAATCTGCACCTCAACGCCGGCGACATCGGCTGCCTGCTCGGCTCATCAGGGTGCGGCAAGACCACCACCCTGCGCGCCATCGCCGGTTTCGAGCCGGTGCACGAAGGTGAAATCACCCTCGGTGGCGAGACCCTTTCCAGCCCTGGTTTCACCCTGGCACCGGAGAAACGCCGGATCGGCATGGTGTTCCAGGACTACGCGCTGTTCCCACACCTGAGTGTCGCGGACAACATCGCCTTTGGCATTCGCAAGCATCCGCACAAGGAGCGCGTGACCGAGGAGTTGCTGGAACTGGTCAACCTGAAAAACCTTGGCAAGCGCTTCCCGCACGAGTTGTCCGGCGGCCAGCAACAGCGTGTCGCCCTCGCCCGAGCCTTGGCGCCGGAACCGCAACTGCTGCTGCTCGACGAGCCCTTTTCGAACCTCGATGGCGAACTGCGCCGCAAACTCAGCCATGAAGTACGCGACATCCTCAAGGCTCGTGGTACCAGCGCGATACTGGTGACCCACGATCAGGAAGAAGCCTTTGCCGTGAGTGATCACGTCGGTGTTTTCAAAGAGGGGCGACTGGAGCAGTGGGACACGCCGTACAACCTTTACCACGAACCGGCGACGCCTTTTGTGGCCAGTTTCATCGGTCAGGGCTACTTCATTCGCGGCCAACTCGGCAGCCCGGAATCGGTGCAGACCGAACTGGGTGAACTGCGCGGCAATCGTGCCTATACGTGGCCGGTGGGCGGTGCGGTGGATGTGCTGTTGCGTCCGGATGACATCGTTTATGCGCCGGACAGTGCTTTGAAAGCACGGATTGTGGGCAAGACGTTCCTGGGTGCCTCAACCCTGTATCGCCTGCAACTGCCGACCGGTGCCCAGTTGGAATCGATCTTCCCGAGTCATGCAGATCATCAGGTTGGCGCAGAGGTGGGGATTCGTGTTGCAGCCGAACATCTGGTGTTGTTCCAGGCATCCGGTAGCACGGCAGCACAGATTCCGGCAGTGGAAAACGGCGTTCGTCGCTACAACAGCGCGCTCTGATTCAACACGATAGAAAATGTGGGGCTTGCTCGCGAAAGCGTCGTGTCATTCAGCACGAGTGTTTGCTGATACACAGCCTTCGCGAGCAAGCCCGCTCACACATTGGTTTTCGTGTTAACCCAGGCGCAGTGTGCCGCTCGCAACAAGCGTCGCATGACCGCCAATCTTCACCCGCTCACCTTCCAGCCGACAAAACAACTCCCCGCCCCGCGCCGAACGCTGGCATGCGGTCAGGCTCGATTTGCCCAATCTCTTTGACCAGTACGGAATCAAGCTGCAATGGGTCGAACCGGTCACCGGGTCTTCATTGATACCAATCGCCGGCGCAAAGTAGCGCGAGACGAAATCGTGTTGATTGCCGCGAGCAGTAACGATCGCACCCAACCACGGCAGCTTGGCCAGCGCGACCATATCCGGCTTGCAATCCAGAACGGCCTGTTCCGACTCCAGCACCACAAACAGCTCACTGGAACCGAGCACATCCACCGCCTCGACACCCAACGCCCGCTCGACATCCTGCGTCACGCCAATCTCGCAAGGCACGATCGACGGGAAGTCCAGCCACAATCGCCGCCCCTCACGACTGACGCTCAGCGGCCCGGACTGACAGATAAAATCCAGGCGTTCGACGGTTTCCTTGTAGATTTCGAATAGCACATAGGCACTGGCCAACGTGGCGTGACCGCACAACGGCACTTCGGTGGTCGGGGTGAACCAGCGGATATGCCAAGCCTGACCTTCGCGTACCAGAAACGCAGTTTCCGCCAGATTGTGTTCGGCGGCGATTTTCTGCATCAACTCGTCCGCCAGCCAGGCGTCGAGCCGATAAACCATCGCTGGATTGCCACTGAACGGCCGATCACTGAACGCGTCGACCTGATGAAACTCGAGTTGCATAACCTTCTCCCTCAGTCCGTCGATTGAGCATGCAACTGACACCTGATCCGCGCCAGTGACAGAACCGGCCAATTTTCTTCATACAGTGCAGATGGTCATGCGCGACCGATGTCGGCAAATGTGGCCTGGGTATGTTCGGCCAACACGGCAGGCGCCAACTCGACCTCAAGCCCGCGTCGGCCGGCACTGACGTAAATGGTCGCAAAACCCTGAGCCGAGTGATCAATAAAGGTGCGCAAGCGTTTCTTCTGCCCCAGAGGGCTGATGCCACCCAACAGATAACCCGTAGAACGCTGTGCCGCCGCCGGATCAGCCATTTCGACTTTTTTGACACCGGCGGCGTGTGCCAGACCTTTTAGATCGAGACTTCCGACGACCGGCACCACGGCTACCAGCAATTCACCCTTTTCACTGGCAGCCAGCAGCGTCTTGAACACCTGTGCAGGCTCAAGCCCCAGTTTTTCCGCGGCCTCCAGCCCGTAAGAGGCGGCCTTCGGATCATGTTCGTAACTGTGCACGCGATGTTCGGCACGAACTTTTTTCAACAAGTCCAACGCAGGGGTCATGACAGCTCCAGGCTCGGCAGTGACAGAAAAATCCTGCGCAGAATTCTAGGCCATCGCCGGCTAAAAGGCTCTAGCACGAGCCACGTTTCCCGTGGCCTGCAGGCGAACAACCGAAAAAACTTCCATCCTCCAAAAAGGATCATTCACCGCACTGATAGTTTTATTGTGACCAATAGTTCACTTTCGACCTTTGACAGGTTTGTTTCTTGTCTATATTTTTTCGAATCTGAATAATGTAAGAATTATGATCACGGCAGCACCCAGCAGTAAACCGAGAACGGGATGGGGATCCCGCCTCGGTGAAAATCGCGCCTTGCCCTGTCGGCAGTGCGCCAGACAACAACAAAAATCGAGGTTTTCAATGACAACTGCTTTACAGCAACCATCGCTTTCAGGCCAATGCATGGCCGAGTTCCTGGGCACTGCACTCCTGATCTTTTTCGGTACCGGTTGTGTCGCCGCGCTCAAAGTCGCGGGCGCCAGCTTCGGTCTGTGGGAAATCAGCATCATCTGGGGCGTAGGCGTGAGCATGGCGATCTACCTCACCGCAGGCGTTTCCGGCGCGCACCTGAATCCGGCGGTGAGCATCGCGCTGACAATCTTCGCTGACTTCGAAAAGCGCAAACTGCCGTTCTACATTCTTTCGCAGATTGCCGGCGCCTTCTGCGGCGCGCTGTTGGTTTACACGCTGTACAGCAATCTCTTCTTCGATTTCGAACAAACTCATCAAATGGTGCGTGGCTCGGCGGCCAGCCTTGAGTTGGCGTCGGTGTTCTCCACCTTCCCGAACCCGGTGCTGTCCACCGCCCAGGCATTCTTGGTCGAGATGATCATCACCGCCATCCTGATGGGCGTGATCATGGCCCTGACCGACGACAACAACGGCCTGCCAAGAGGCCCGATGGCGCCGCTGCTGATCGGTTTGCTGATTGCGGTGATTGGCAGCTCGATGGGCCCGCTGACTGGCTTCGCGATGAACCCGGCCCGTGACTTCGGTCCGAAGCTGATGACTTTCTTCGCCGGCTGGGGTGAAATTTCCTTCACTGGCGGTCGCGACATTCCGTACTTCCTGATTCCGATTTTTGCACCGATTGTCGGTGCCTGCCTCGGCGCTGCCGGGTATCGCGGGCTCATCGCCCGTCACCTGACCGGCGCCACACCTGCTACAAAGGATGCAGAACCGGCCATTGAAGGCAAACCAAGAACTTCTTGAAACAGTCGGCGCAGGCTCCTGCCCAATAGAGCCTGCGCCAAGGCCCACTCTCCCTTTTTTCGTCCAAGGCAATCGACATGACCGACATTGAGAATAAGAACTACATCATTGCCCTCGATCAGGGTACGACCAGCTCGCGCGCGATCATTTTTGACCGCGACGCGAACGTGGTCTGCACCGCGCAGCGCGAATTCGCCCAGCATTACCCACAAGCCGGTTGGGTTGAACACGACCCGATGGAAATCTTCGCCACTCAAAGCGCGGTGATGGTTGAGGCGCTGGCTCAGGCCGGTTTGCATCATGATCAGGTGGCCGCCATCGGCATCACCAACCAGCGTGAAACCACCGTGGTCTGGGACAAGACCACCGGCCGGCCGGTGTACAACGCGATCGTCTGGCAGTGCCGCCGCAGCACCGAGATCTGTCAGCAGCTCAAGCGTGACGGCCATGAAGACTACATCCGCGACACCACGGGCCTGGTCACCGACCCGTACTTCTCCGGCACCAAACTGAAGTGGATCCTCGACAACGTTGAAGGCAGCCGCGAACGTGCGCGCAACGGCGAACTGCTGTTCGGCACCATCGATAGCTGGCTGATCTGGAAATTCACTGGCGGCAAGGTTCACGTCACCGACTACACCAACGCCTCGCGCACCATGCTCTTCAACATCCATTCGCTTGAATGGGATTCGAAGATGCTGGAGATCCTAGACATCCCCCGCGAAATGCTGCCGCAAGTCAAAGCCTCCTCGGAAATCTACGGTCGCACCAAGAGCGGCATCGCCATCGGCGGTATCGCCGGCGACCAGCAAGCGGCGCTGTTCGGCCAAATGTGCGTCGAGCCGGGTCAAGCGAAAAACACCTACGGCACCGGTTGCTTCCTGCTGATGAACACCGGTGACAAAGCGGTGAAATCCAAGCACGGCATGCTCACCACCATCGCTTGCGGTCCGCGTGGCGAAGTGGCTTACGCGCTCGAAGGCGCGGTGTTCAACGGCGGTTCCACCGTGCAGTGGCTGCGTGATGAACTGAAGATCATCAACGACGCCCACGACACCGAATACTTCGCCAATAAAGTCAAAGACAGCAACGGCGTGTATCTGGTGCCAGCCTTCACCGGCCTGGGCGCGCCGTACTGGGACCCGTATGCCCGTGGCGCCCTGTTCGGTCTGACCCGTGGCGTGCGCGTGGATCACATCATCCGTGCCGCGCTGGAATCGATTGCCTACCAGACCCGAGACGTACTCGACGCCATGCAACAGGACTCCGGCGAACGCCTCAAGGCCCTGCGCGTGGACGGCGGCGCGGTTGCCAACAACTTCCTCATGCAGTTCCAGGCCGACATCCTCGGCACCCAGGTCGAGCGCCCGCAAATGCGCGAAACCACAGCCCTGGGCGCTGCGTATCTGGCGGGTCTGGCGTGCGGTTTCTGGGGCAGCCTGGACGAACTGCGCGGCAAAGCGGTCATCGAACGCGAATTCGAACCGAGCCTGGACGAAGTGGCGAAAGAGAAGCTCTATAAAGGCTGGAAAAAAGCCGTCAGCCGTACCCGTGACTGGGAGCGCGAAGACGCTGAATAAGACAGTCTCGGGATCCTTATAGGGTTCTAACTGGTAGGGAGCGGATTCCTGCGGCATCATGGGCAAATTTTGCACGGCAGCCCAAAGGAAGCCCCATGAATCTGCCTCCCCGTCAGCAGCAAATCCTCGAACTGGTCCGCGAACGCGGCTATGTGAGTATCGAGGAAATGGCCACGCTGTTCGTTGTTACCCCGCAAACCATTCGCCGCGACATCAATCAACTCGCGGAAGCCAATCTGCTTCGTCGCTACCATGGCGGCGCCGCCTATGACTCCAGCGTCGAAAACACAGCTTATGCGATGCGCGCCGATCAGATGCGCGATGAAAAACAACGCATCGGTGAAGCCATCGCCGCCCAGATCCCCGATCACGCCTCGCTGTTCATCAACATCGGCACCACCACCGAATCGATTGCCCGCGCCCTGCTCAATCACAACCACCTGAAAATCATCACCAACAACTTGCATGTGGCTTCGATGCTCAGTGCCAAGGATGACTTTGATGTATTGCTGACGGGCGGCAATGTTCGCCGTGACGGCGGGGTTGTCGGTCAGGCGAGCGTGGATTTCATCAATCAGTTCAAGGTCGATTTCGCCCTGGTCGGTATCAGCGGTATCGACGAGGACGGCAGCCTGCTCGACTTCGATTATCAGGAAGTACGGGTTTCCCAAGCGATCATCGCCAACGCCCGCCAGGTGATCCTCGCGGCGGACTCAAGCAAGTTCGGGCGCAATGCGATGATTCGTCTCGGCCCGATCAGCCTGATTGATTGCCTGGTGACTGATCAGCAGCCAGTGCCCGCGTTGGCGCAGTTGCTAAGTCAGCACAAAATTCGCCTGGAAGTCGTTTAACCCTCAAATACTCATCGGCTGTACCGGCGCCTTCGCGAGCAAGCCCGCACACATTTGGAAAGCGCTCCCCTCGTGGGAGCGGGCTTGCTCGCGAAGAGGCCCTCACAAACAGCACATCACTCGCGCCCTTGCGCGCACTTAATGTTCGAATATTTTCTTTTAACCGCCCTTCGATGAGTTTTTTCAATCGAAGTCGACTGGCTGTGCGCGTCTTTATGAGCTACCATTTTCGGAAATGAACATTAATGTTCGATTTCCAATACAGAATATCAAAAGAGCCCGAGGCCAGCCGATGTCCACATCTACCTTGCGTACGCCCCCTATCTCCGAGATCTACGACCTTGCCGTCATCGGCGGCGGGATCAATGGGGTGGGGATCGCAGCGGATGCCGCCGGTCGCGGTCTCTCTGTATTCCTTTGCGAAAAGGATGACTTGGCCAGCCATACCTCGTCGGCCAGCAGCAAGCTGATCCACGGTGGCCTGCGCTACCTCGAACATTACGAATTCCGTCTGGTGCGCGAAGCGCTGGCCGAGCGCGAAGTGCTGCTGGCCAAGGCGCCGCACATCGTCAAGCCCATGCGTTTCGTGCTGCCGCACCGCCCGCACCTGCGTCCGGCGTGGATGATCCGCGCTGGCCTGTTTCTCTATGACAACCTGGGCAAGCGCGAAAAGCTGCCAGGTTCCAAAAGCCTGAAGTTCGGCGCCGACAGCGCATTGAAAAGCGAAATCAAAAAAGGCTTTGAATACTCAGACTGCTGGGTCGATGACGCCCGTCTGGTTGTTCTGAACGCCATGGCCGCTCGGGAGAAAGGCGCCCACGTCCACACCCAGACCCGTTGCGTCAACGCCCGTCGCGCCAAAGGCTTGTGGCATCTGAACCTGGAACGCGCCGACGGCAGCCTGTTTTCGATCACCGCCAAGGCGCTGGTAAACGCCGCCGGCCCGTGGGTCGCCAAGTTCATTCGTGATGACCTGAAGATGGAATCGCCGTACGGCATCCGTCTGATTCAGGGCAGCCACATCATCGTGCCGAAACTGTACGAAGGCGAACATGCGCATATCTTGCAAAACGAAGATCAGCGCATCGTCTTCACGATTCCTTACCTGAACCATTTCACGCTGATTGGCACCACCGACCGTGAATACACCGGCGATCCGGCCAAAGTGGCGATCACCGAGGCCGAAACCGATTACCTGCTGAAAGTGGTCAACGCCCACTTCAAGAAGCAGATCAGCCGAGACGACATCCAGCACAGCTATTCGGGCGTACGCCCGCTGTGCAACGACGAATCCGACAACCCATCGGCCGTGACCCGTGATTACACCTTGGCGCTGTCTGGTGGCGGCGAAGAAGCGCCGTTGCTGTCGGTGTTCGGCGGCAAACTGACCACCTACCGCAAACTCGCCGAGTCGGCGATGAGCCAACTGGCACCGTTTTTCACCCAGATGCGCCCGAGCTGGACCGCCACGGCGACCCTGCCCGGCGGCGAAGACATGACCACCCCACAGGCCTTGAGCGCGTTGATCCGCGACAAGTTCGACTTCGTGCCAACCGAAATCGCCCGCCGCTGGGCCACCCACTACGGCAGCCGCACCTGGCGCATGCTCGAAGGCGTGCAATCGCTCAACGACATGGGCGAACACCTCGGCGGCGGCCTCTACACCCGTGAAGTCGATTACCTGTGCAGCGAGGAATGGGCGACCACCGCGCACGACATTCTTTGGCGCCGTAGCAAGTTGGGTCTGTTCACGACCCCAGCCGAGCAGGAAAAACTCGCAGCGTATCTGGGCAAGGTCGAGCAGAACCGCAAAATCGAAGCGGCCTGATTCCAGCACCGTTTGAACGAAAGCCCCTGAATCGCGAGATTCAGGGGCTTTTTGTTGGAGGGTCGGGTTTCGTTATCACTCAGCCAAATGCAACAACAGAAAATCAATAAACGCCCGCGACTTGTGCGGCAGGTGCGGGGTGTTGGGGAACACCACGTTGATTGATTGCGAAGGCAGCGCGTACTCAGACAACAAGCGCACCAGACGTCCGCTGGCGATGTCATCCTCGACCACCCACGCCGGCAACACCGAGACGCCCAGCGACGACAGCGTCATCGAACGGATCGCCGTGGAGGAATTCGATTCGAAGTGATTGATGCCGTTGATCTCGACGCCCTGCCCCTGCCTGTCACGCAAGTTCCACTGAGTCGGTGCCTGCAGATTGCTGTTGGCGATCCACGGCACATTGTTCAGATCCTGCGGCTCATTCACTGGATAACGGGCGAGAAACGTTTCACTGGCGACCATCACGATTTCGTAATCCGCCAGCTTGCGGCTTTTGAATGCCGAGTCTGCCAAGTTACCCAGGCGAATCACCAGATCAAGCTTTTCCGCCACCAGATCATTCAATGAAGAGTTGAAGTTGTAGCACAATCGAATGTCCGGATAACGTTCAGAGAACAGTGGAATCAGCGGCAGAATATATTTTTCACCGTATTCACTGGTCGAACTAATCCGCAACTTTCCTGACACCCGATTATTACCCTTCAATACGTTATCGAAGGCATTATCGATGTCCGCGACTATTCCCTTGAACTCGTCATAAAAGTCCTGCCCAATTTCCGTCAGCGATACATTGCGCGTATTTCGAATCAGCAACGTCGCTGACAAAACCTCCTCCAGTGCCTTGACATGCAGACTGGCCATGGCTTTGCTGATACTGAGGTAGTTGGCAGCCTTGGTATAAGAACCAAAATCAACCACCGCGAGAAACGTCTGAACCCGATTAAGATGAGCGTGCATAGCGCTGTGGTTCACTGTTAAATCCTGTCAAACATTGTTTTCAGCATAGTCGTATCGACACTTCAAGTCCACCGCCCCTATGCTGCGCGACAAAGGGGATACAACATGAACTATCGCTATAAAATCGCGTTGATCTTTCTGATCGGTTTCTTTATTGATTGCATTAATATATTCATGTCGGCTGTGGCATTGCCCAGTATATCGGCAACTTTGCAAGTCAGTACTTCATCGGTGGCCTGGGTCGCCAATGCTTATATTCTAGGGCTGACACTGATTATCCCAGTGAGCACCTGGCTGGCCGGTCGCTTCGGCAGCCGGGAGATTCTCACCGCCTCGATGCTGGTTTTCACCGGTTCAGTGTGGATGTGTGGTTTGTCCGACAGTTTCCTTGAACTGGTGATCTGGCGTTTCATCCAAGGCATCGGCGGCGGGCTGTTGATTCCGGTCGGTCAGGCACTGACCTTCAATCTGTTCCAGGGCGAGCAGCGGGCAAAAATCTCTACGCTGGTCATGGCGGTGGCGCTGATCGCCCCGGCGATTTCGCCCACCGTCGGCGGCATCATCGTCGACAGCAGTTCGTGGCGCTGGGTGTTCTACAGCAACATCCCGTTCTCGTTGATCGCTGCCGGGCTGTCGTGGTTCTGGATCAAGGAAAGCAAACCCGCCAGCCTGCCCCGCCCGGACATCAAGGGCCTGTTGCTGGTCAGCGCAGCACTGGCCAGCCTGCTGATGGGCATGTCGCTGTATGGCGGCGACTACCCGGCAGCGGCCGCCGTTGCGTGCCTCGTGGCAGGCCTGGTGTTCATCGCGTTGTACCTGGCGCATTACCGTCGCTCCAGCCACGCGATCATCGAACTGAACCTGCTCAAGAGCAAAAAACTCAGCACTTCGATCTTCATCTATTACGCGATTCCGGGGGTGTTCACCGGGGTCAACCTGATGAGCATTTTCTTCCTGCAGAACACCCTGCACTTCAGCGCCCGGCTGACCGGGATGTTCATGATCCTCTATGCCATCGGCGCATTCATCGCGATGACGATCTGTGGCCGGGTCTACAACCGCGTGGGCGCCAAACGCCTGTTCATCCTCGGCATGCTCTTGCACAGCGCGGGCATCGCCACGCTGATGCTGGTGAATGCGCCGACGGATCTGTGGGTGATCGTGATTGCTTACAGCCTGATGGGCATCGGTGGCGGCATCGGCGCCAACACCGCGCAAACCACTTCGCTGATGGATTTTGCCGGCGGCGACACGCACAAGGCCAGCGTGATCTGGAATATCAACCGGCAAATGTCGTTCAGCCTCGGTGCCGCGCTGTTTCTGATGATCTTCAACCTGCTGCTCAAGCCGTTCGACACCACGGCGGCCTATCACGCGACCTTCGCGATTGCGGCGCTGGTCGGGCTGTTTCCGCTGTTTTTGATGAGTCAATTGAACCCTGTAAAGGCAAACCATGAACAACAACCAGATTGAACAAGCGCAACACAGTATCCATTACGTGCACGAACTGATTCACCGTGTGTTTACCCATGCCGACGGCAACGGCGAAGCCAGTATCACGGAGCTGATGAAGGCCTTCGCCAAGGACTTCCGTATGGTCACCACTTCGGCGACGACGGTTGATCGGTCCCAGGTCGAGCAGTTGTTCAGGAGCTCGGTGGGTGGCCGACCGGGGCTGAAAATCATCATCACCGATTTGCACACGGTCTGGCAGGAAGACGAAACGGTGGCACTGAGCTACACCGAAACTCATCGCCAGGGCGACAACGTCACTTCGCGTGTCTCGGTGGCGATTCTTCGGGTTCAGGCAGGTGGCGTTGAATGGCAGTACCTGCATGAAACGGCATTCACCCCGCAGAGCGGAACCACACGGTAAAAGATCATTCGGTTTTCCGAACGCGACCTTCCGGTCGATTCGGATAACCGGATCAGTTATCCCGAATAACACCGACACAAAAACTTAATAACCAAGCAGATCAAGCAGTTAACCACTGTCGACTGGTTTGGCACGACTCATGCTCTACACTCTCTCGACGAATGTCTGTTGAGCCAATCCTTCAGGAGCCGTCAGGCATTCGAAGCACAAAAGGGCCGACAAACTGGCTCCATAAAAAAAACAATGTCGAGGAAAATTTGATGCGCATCGTTCCCCATATCCTGGGCGCAGCCATTGCTGCCGCTCTGATCAGCACGCCAGTTTTCGCCGCCGAACTCACCGGCACCCTGAAGAAAATCAAAGAGTCCGGTGTGATCACCCTGGGCCACCGCGACGCTTCTATTCCTTTTTCCTACATCGCTGATGCGTCCGGCAAACCGGTCGGCTACTCGCACGATATCCAAATGGCCATCGTCGAAGCGATCAAGAAAGACCTCGACCTTCCAGACCTGCAGGTCAAATACAACCTGGTGACCTCGCAGACCCGTATTCCACTGGTGCAGAACGGCACCGTGGACATCGAGTGCGGCTCGACCACCAACAACGTCGAACGTCAGCAGCAAGTTGACTTCTCTGTCGGCATCTTCGAAATCGGTACCCGTCTTCTGTCCAAGAAAGACTCCAAGTACAAAGATTTCGACGACCTCAAAGGCAAGAACGTCGTGACCACCGCTGGCACCACGTCCGAGCGCATTCTCAAGTCGATGAATGCCGACAAGCAGATGGGCATGAACGTCATCTCCGCCAAAGACCACGGCGAGTCCTTCCAGATGCTGGAGTCGGGCCGTGCCGTAGCGTTCATGATGGATGACGCGTTGCTGGCCGGTGAAGCCGCCAAGGCCAAGAAAGCGACTGACTGGGAAGTGACCGGCACTCCACAGTCGTACGAAATCTATGGCTGCATGATGCGTAAAGGCGACGAGCCGTTCAAAAAGGCTGTCGATGACGCCATCAAGGCTACCTACGCCTCGGGCGCGATCAACAACATCTACGACAAGTGGTTCATGCAGCCGATTCCACCAAAAGGCCTGAACCTGAACTTCCCGATGAGCAACGAGCTCAAGGCCCTGATCGCCAATCCGACCGACAAAGCGGCTGACGACAAGAAGTCCTGATTTCTGACTAACCTTATCCCCTGAAGAGGCGCCTGCCTCTTCAGGGGATGGTCACTCCCTGCTGGCATTTTTTGGAAACACTCGAACCGGTGTCTGTCGAGCCGATCGCGTGTGCCTGACCGTCAAGATCAGGCTGGGAACGGAGTTTCCCCAGGCGGGCACTTGTACATCGATCGAATCGAGGGGAGACCCTAATGAATTACAACTGGGACTGGGGCGTGTTCTTCAAGTCCACCGGCGTGGGCAGCGAGACCTATCTCGACTGGTTCATTTCCGGGCTGGGCTGGACCATCGCCATCGCCATCGTCGCCTGGATCATCGCCCTGCTGCTGGGCTCGATCCTGGGCGTCATGCGTACCGTGCCGAACCGCATCGTGTCGGGCATCGCGACCTGCTACGTCGAGCTGTTCCGTAACGTGCCGCTGCTGGTTCAACTGTTCATCTGGTACTTCCTGGTACCCGACCTGCTGCCGCCAGATCTGCAAGAGTGGTACAAGCAGGACCTGAACCCGACCACCTCGGCCTACCTGAGTGTTGTCGTGTGCCTTGGCCTGTTCACCGCCGCGCGGGTCTGCGAACAAGTGCGCACCGGTATCCAGGCGCTGCCTCGTGGCCAGGAATCGGCCGCCCGTGCCATGGGTTTCAAGCTGCCACAGATCTACTGGAACGTGCTGCTGCCGCAGGCCTACCGGATCATCATTCCCCCGCTCACCTCGGAATTTTTGAACGTGTTCAAAAACTCCTCCGTGGCCTCGCTGATCGGTCTGATGGAGCTGCTCGCTCAGACCAAACAGACAGCCGAGTTCTCGGCCAACCTCTTTGAAGCCTTCACCCTGGCGACCCTGATCTATTTCACCCTGAACATGAGCCTGATGTTGCTGATGCGCGTGATCGAGAAGAAAGTTGCCGTGCCCGGCCTGATCTCCGTGGGGGGTAAATAATGGAATTCGATTTCAGTGGCATCGTCCCGGCCATTCCCGGTTTGTGGAACGGCATGGTGATGACCCTCAAGCTGATGGCCATGGGTGTGGTCGGCGGGATCATTCTCGGCACCCTTCTGGCGCTGATGCGTCTGTCGCATAACAAGCTGCTTTCAAGCATCGCTGGCGCGTACGTCAACTACTTCCGTTCGATCCCGCTGCTGCTGGTGATCACCTGGTTCTATCTGGCGGTGCCGTTCGTACTGCGCTGGATCACCGGTGAAGACACCCCGATCGGTGCGTTCGCCTCCTGCATCGTGGCGTTCATGATGTTCGAAGCGGCGTACTTCTGCGAAATCGTCCGGGCGGGTGTGCAGTCGATCCCCAAAGGCCAGATGGGTGCGGCGCAGGCACTGGGCATGACCTACGGCCAGATGATGCGTCTGATCATCCTGCCGCAGGCCTTTCGCAAGATGACCCCGCTGCTGCTGCAACAGAGCATCATTCTGTTCCAGGACACCTCGCTGGTTTACACCGTGGGCCTGGTGGACTTCCTCAACGCGTCCCGCGCCAGTGGCGACATCATTGGCCGTTCCAATGAGTTCCTGATTATTGCCGGTGTCGTGTACTTCACAATCAGCTTTGCCGCCTCGCTGCTGGTCAAGCGTCTGCAAAAAAGGTTTGCCGTATGATCTCCATCAAGAACATCAACAAGTGGTATGGCGACTTCCAGGTGCTGACTGATTGCAGCACCGAGGTCAAAAAAGGCGAAGTGATCGTGGTTTGCGGCCCGTCGGGTTCCGGCAAATCGACCCTGATCAAGTGCGTCAACGCGCTGGAACCGTTCCAGAAAGGTGACATCGTCGTGGACGGCACCTCCATTGCCGATCCGAAGACCAACCTGCCGAAACTGCGTTCACGCGTCGGCATGGTGTTCCAGCATTTCGAACTGTTCCCGCACCTGACCATCACCGAAAACCTGACCATCGCGCAGATCAAGGTGCTGGGCCGCAGCAAGGAAGAGGCGACCAAGAAAGGTCTGCAACTGCTTGAGCGCGTCGGTCTGTCGGCCCACGCCCACAAGCACCCGGGGCAACTGTCCGGTGGTCAGCAACAGCGTGTGGCGATTGCCCGTGCGCTGGCGATGGACCCGATCGTCATGCTGTTCGACGAGCCGACCTCGGCGCTCGATCCGGAAATGGTCAACGAAGTACTCGACGTAATGGTGCAACTGGCCCACGAAGGCATGACCATGATGTGCGTGACCCACGAAATGGGCTTCGCTCGCAAAGTGGCCGACCGCGTGATCTTCATGGACGCCGGCAAGATCATCGAAGACTGCCCGAAGGAGGAGTTCTTCGGCGACATCAATGCCCGCTCCGAACGTGCGCAGCATTTCCTCGAGAAGATTCTGCAGCACTAAAAGCAACACACCGCTCCCCAACTGTGGGATCGGGCTTGTTCGCGAAGAGGCCGGCACTTTCAACATCATCGTTGACTGCCCCACCGCTTTCGCGAGCAAGCCCGCTCCCACATTGGATCAATGATGATCCTGAGATTTGTGTTGTGGTTGACCCAAGGCATCTGTGATGAAATGCGACCCCACTCTCTATCGCGCCGCGCCGCCATCACTTGCCGTGAAGCCCCGTCTGATTCGTCATTTGTTCCTGCCGCCGCTGGTCATCGCCCTGATGATCGGATTGGGTTACATCGGCTTCTGGACCAGTGAACACTTCGGTATCCGCAGCCTCGGCGAGAACGGCCAGCGTCAGCTCGAACTGCACGCACGCGCGGTCGAAAGCGAGATCAGCAAATACACCTACCTGCCCAGCCTGCTGGAACTGGAAACCAGTGTCCCGCAACTGCTGGCCGACCCGACCCCGGAACATCGGCAAACGGTCAACCAATACCTTGAAGGCCTGAACCGGCGCAGTCGCAGTCGGGCCATCTACGTCATGGACACCACCGGCCGCGTCATGGCCACCAGCAACTGGCGCGATGTCGACAGTTACCTCGGTGAAGACCTGTCCTTTCGCGCCTACTTCCAGAAAGCCGTTCGCGGCGAACCCGGACGTTTCTACGGGATCGGCAGCACCAACGGCGAACCCGGTTATTACCTGGCCCATGGCCTGGAAGAACACGGCACGATCATCGGCGTTGCCGTCGTCAAAGTCAGGCTCGAAGCCATGGAAGAGCGCTGGCAACGGGCGCGTCTCGAAGCATTTGTCAGCGACGAAAACGGCATCATCATTCTCTCCAGCGATCCGGCCCGACGGCTCAAATCGGTGGTACCGCTGAGCGACGAGACCAAGGAAAAACTCGCCCGCAGCCTGCAGTACTACTGGTTTCCGCTCAACGAACTGCAACCGCTGGCCCGGGAAACCCTGGCCGAAGGCGTGGAAAAACTCACGTTCCCGGCCAACAGTGAATTGCAGTCCGATGACGAGAACATCAGTTATCTGGCGCAGACCCGCCCCTTAAGCGACACACCGTGGAATTTCACCCTGCTCACGCCGCTTCAGGATCTGCGCCGCGAAGCCATCAATCAGGGCATTCTGGTCGCCGTCGCGTTTGCCTTGGTCGCCTTCCTGCTGATTGCCTGGAACGAGCGGCGCAAGGTCATCGCCACCCGCCTCGCGGCCCGCGAAGCCTTGCAGCAAGCCAACAATCAACTGGAGCGTCGGATTACCGAACGCACCGCTGACCTGCGCGCCAGCAACGATCGCCTCAAGAGCCAGATCCGCGAACGGCGTCAGGCCGAAGAGACGTTGCGCCGGGCTCAGGATGAGCTGGTGCAGGCGGGCAAACTCGCCGCGATCGGCCAGATGTCCACCAGCATCGCCCACGAATTGAACCAGCCGCTGGCGGCCATGCGCACGCTGTCGGGCAACACCGTTCGCTTCCTTGAGCGCGGGCAACTCGATGTCGCCAGTACCAATCTCAAGACCATCAATGACTTGATCGACCGCATGGGCCGGATCACCGCCAGCCTGCGTTCTTTTGCCCGGCGAGGTGACAATCAGGGCCAGGCCAGCCTCGGCAAAGCCGTGGAGGCGGCCCTGCAATTACTCGGCGCACGCCTGGATAGCTCGGCGCTGCAACTGCACCGGCAGTTCACTGATGTGCAGGTACAGATCGACCAGACCCGCCTCGAACAGATTCTGGTCAACCTGATCGGCAACGCCCTCGACGCCATGCAAGCGCAGCCGCTGCCGGAGCTGTGGCTGGAGGGTGAAGAGTTCAACGGCAAATATCGCCTGCGGGTGCGCGACAACGGCCATGGTGTCGACACCCAAGTACGCAAGCATCTGTTCGAACCGTTCTTCACCACCAAACCGGGCGAGCAAGGCCTGGGTCTGGGCCTGACCCTTTCTGCCAGCCTCGCGGCCGCCACCGGCGGGCATCTGGGTGTCGAACACCCGGCCAGCGGTGGTACCACCTTCGTCCTCAGTTTACCGTTGGTAAGCCCTACTCCTGCCGAGCCAATATGAACCACGACCTTAGTGTGCTGATCGTCGAAGACGACCCCCATGTCCTGCTCGGCTGCCAACAGGCGCTGACGCTGGAAGACATTCCCTGCATCGGCGTCGGCAGTGCCGAAGAGGCGCTGGAGCGGGTCGGCGACAACTTCGCCGGGATCGTCATCAGCGACATTCGTCTGCCGGGCATCGATGGCCTGGAGTTGTTGACTCGTCTCAAGCAGCGTGACCGCAGCCTGCCGGTGGTGCTGATCACCGGCCATGGCGACATCTCCATGGCCGTTGGCGCGATGCAGAAAGGCGCCTACGACTTCATGGAAAAACCGTTCTCGCCGGAGCGGCTGGTGGACGTTGCGCGGCGTGCGCTGGAGCAACGCAGCCTCGCGCGCGAAGTCTCGTCGCTGCGTCGGCAACTGGCCGAACGTGACTCCCTTGAAGGCCGGATCATCGGTCGCTCGCCGGCGATGCAGAACCTTCGCGAACTGATCGCCAACGTCGCCGACACTTCGGCCAACGTCCTGATCGAGGGCGAAACCGGCACCGGCAAAGAACTGGTTGCCCGTTGCCTGCACGATTTCAGTCGGCGCCACAGCAAGCAGTTCGTCGCGCTGAACTGCGGCGGTCTGCCGGAAAACCTCTTTGAAAGCGAGATCTTCGGTCACGAGGCTAACGCCTTCACCGGCGCCGGCAAGCGACGCATCGGCAAGATCGAACACGCTGACGGCGGCACGCTGTTTCTCGATGAAGTGGAAAGCATGCCGCTGCCGTTGCAGATCAAACTGCTGCGCGTGTTGCAGGAACGCACCCTCGAACGGCTCGGCTCGAACCAGAGCGTGGCGGTGGATTGCCGGGTGATTGCGGCAACCAAGTCCGACCTCGATGAATCGAGCAAGGCTGGCGAGTTCCGCAGCGACCTGTATTACCGCCTCAACGTGGTGACCCTTGAACTGCCACCACTGCGCGAACGCCGTGAAGACATCCTGCAACTGTTCGAACACTTCACCCAGCAGTCAGCCCTGCGTTTCGACCGCGCCCTGCCGGAACTGGACAACCAGACCCTGTCGAACCTGATGAGCCATGACTGGCCGGGCAACGTGCGCGAACTGCGTAACGTCGCCGAACGCTTCGCCCTCGGCTTGCCGGCCTTCAAGAAGTCCGGCGCCAGCAGCGGTAGCCAGGGTCTGGCATTTGCCGAAGCGGTGGAAGCCTTTGAACGCAATCTGCTCAACGACGCGTTGCACCGCAGCGGCGGCAACCTGACCCAGGCCAGTCTGGAACTGGGAATGGCCAAGACCACGCTGTTCGACAAAGTGAAAAAGTACGGGTTGAGCCACTGATGGATCTGCTACTGAAAGCTGCACTCGGTGCCGC
Organism: Pseudomonas baetica; assembly: GCF_019733355.1. Taxonomy (GTDB): domain Bacteria; phylum Pseudomonadota; class Gammaproteobacteria; order Pseudomonadales; family Pseudomonadaceae; genus Aquipseudomonas; species Aquipseudomonas baetica_A. Next base: position 80,164 of record NZ_JAIHLQ010000019.1, read on the forward strand.
CGTTGTCGTGATTCTGGCGGCGCTGGCCAAGACCAGAAACTATTACATCGCCGGACTGGTGCCGCTGTTTCCGACGTTCGCCTTGATTGCGCATTACATCGTCGGCAAGGGGCGATCGGTCGATGACCTGAAGACCACGATCGTGTTCGGCATGTGGTCGATCATTCCTTACTTCGTGTATCTGGCGACGTTGTATGTGATGGTCGATCGAATGCGCCTGGAGGCTTCGCTGGCGGTCGCGGCGGTGGCGTGGTTGATGGCGGCGACGGTGTTGGTGACCGTTTGGGTGCGCCTTCACAGCTAAGATCAAAGCCTGTCAGCCCCTCTCCCTCCGGGAGAGGTCTTCAGCGAGGGGCTCGTCGCTCATCAGTTGACTGTGCCACCCTTGGACTCGGCCATGATCTGCCGGATCGCCCCGACAAAGGTCTCCACCGGCTGCCCGCCCGTCACCGCGTACTGACCGTTGAACACAACGGTTGGCACCGAACTCACCCCGCGCTGCAGCCATACCTGCTCTTCTTCGCGCACCGGCCCGACAAACTCGTCCGACGCCAGAATCACCTCGGCGCGTTGCCGATCCAGCCCGACACCTTCAGCAATCTGCGCCAATTGCGCGTGATCCGACGGATTACCGCCATCAGTGAAATACGCCTTGAACAACGCCTCCTTGAACGGCAACTGCAAACCCTCCAGCCCCGCCCAATGCAGCAAGCGGTGGGCATCGAAGGTGTTGTAGATCCGGCTGTTGCCATCGGTGCGAAAGGCAAACCCCAGCTCAGCGCCACGGGCACGGATGGCTTCGCGATTTTTCTGCGACTGCTCCGGGGTCGAACCGTATTTTTCCTGGATATGCTCGGCGATGTTCTGCCCGCCGGGGCCCATTTTCGGATTCAGCTCGAACGGCTGGAAATGAATCTCTGCCTGCACTTCGTTGCGCAGGATTTCAAGCGCCTGCAACAAGCCATACAGACCGACGACGCACCATGGGCAGGACACGTCGCTGACAAAATCGATTTTCAGAGTGGAATTCATGAGCCACCTCACGCCGCAAAACCCAGACGATACACCTGTCCGGTCTTGCGGCGACAGTGCTGGCCCTTTCGGGAGCAAGCCCCCTCCCACATTGGCAATGCGTTCCCCTTTGGGAGGGAGCTTGCTCCCGGAGGGGGCCCCGCGAAACCTCAGCTACAACAGATTCCCCGCCGCCACCGGTTCGATCTGCGCCCAATGCGACGCGTCCTCACGATGCGCCTGCAAATACGGCAACACCGCCGCCAGCAATGGCGCCTTGAACGCCTCCTGAAACCGGTGGGCCAATCCCGGAATCAGTTTCAACTGACTGCCACGAATATGCGCCGCCAGGTGCACGCCGTGCATCACCGGCAACAACGGATCAGCCGTGCCATGCACCACCAGCGTTGGCACGCGCAGTTGATTGAGCAGCGCCACCCGGCTCGGCTCGGCCAGGATCGCCATGATCTGCCGCTTCACGCCTTCGGGATTGAACGCCCGGTCATAGGACACCGCCGCCTGATGCAACAACGCCTGCCGATCATCGGTGACCGAAGGGCTGCCCAGCGCCGCCAGCAAATCCGCCTGTTGTTCCAATGCCACTTCACGGTTCGGTGCGCTGCGCCGCGACAATAGTTGCACCAATGCTGCACTCGGCGCCGGCAAACCTTCAGCGCCGGAGCTGGTCATGATCAGCGTCAGGCTTTCCACCCGCTGCGGCACCATGGCGGCGATGTGCTGGGCGATCATCCCGCCCATGCTCGCGCCCAGCACATGGAATTGCTCGATGTGCAGCGCATCCATCAAACCCAGTGAATCCTCGGCCATGTCGGTCAGGCTGTAAGGCGCCGCCACCGGCAGACCGAGTTTGTAACGCAGCACTTCAAAGGTCAGGTTGGCCTCCGCTGGTGCCTGCCGCCAGGTCGACAAGCCGACATCGCGGTTGTCATAGCGGATCACTCGAAAGCCCTGCTGACACAGCGCCACCACCACCTCATCCGGCCAATGAATCAATTGCCCGCCCAGGCCCATCACCAGCAACAGCGCCGGGTCGGAGGCACGACCGATGCTCTGGTAAGCAAGGCTTACCTGCGCCAGATCAACCCGCTCGGTCGGCACATTCACATCGCAACGCGACGCCGCAGATGCCGGTAAACCGAACAAAAGCGCGGCCAACATGGCCGCGACTGATAGAAAAACCTTGTACATGAAAAACACCGAAACGCAGAACCCCAGTAGAGCGCGAGTCTGATGAAGTTTGTACAAGCGCGCTGCCACAGTTCGATGACAGTTTGATGAAGAGTGCTGAGCGGTCGTCAATGCCATAACTATCTACCGCCATGGTGCTTCGCGATCCCTCTTAAATGGCTTGCTCAAGGAGTGGAACCGCCGCTCCCATTGCGAGATATGCCGCCATGCCCGATAGCCTTTTCCCCAATCTGCCTTACCCGCCACCGCTGGCGCTGCCCCCCGCCGCCCCACTGCCCAAACATCTTGATGACAGCCTGTTGCAGCAGGCCACGGCCCGCTGGCGCGAAAGCAGCCAAGGCTTGCGCGAATTGGTTGCCGCGACGCCTGCACTGCGCGACTCGATCAATGAACTGTTGCGCCAACAACTGAATCTTGATGGCGAGCACGCCGGCCTGCGCTCGACCGCCACGGATACCCAGCCAGAACGTTTTGTCTGCCTCACCGATGCCTGTGCTTTTGTCTTGCAACACCCGACGCTGGAGGCGACGGTCGATCTGCACAGCCGGGTGACCGGCGTGCCTGTGGCTCATCCGCTGGCCACCTTGAAGCCGCTGCAAATGCTCGAACTGCTCAAGGCCATGAGCACCGAACAGGCGCACCAGGCTCGTTGGTTGAGTTTTTGGGACGCGCGCGCGCGCGGCACCCCAGTGACTCAACGCGAACGGGCAATCCAGCTTTACCGTGATCACTTCGAAGCCACAGCCCAGGTGGCATTCGCCCGCAGGACCCTGACCGCAGAACAACTCAAACCGTTGCAACAGATCATCGATACCCGCACCGGGGTACTGACACTGGACGGTCAGCCCATCCACACGGAACAACTGGCGCTGCTGCTGAGCAATAACAGCAAAGTCAAACTCAAAGGCGCGTGGGTCATCAGCGTGGGCGATCCGGCCAAAGCCAGTCCTTTGCTGTATCTGCCCTCCCGCCCTGTTGCCATCCAGGCGTTCAGCACACGCCAAGTCCTGGAAGACTGGCTGACCGGCCAGGCGCTTGTCCCGACCGGTTTGCCAACCAAGGACCTGCGCTTTGTCTACAGCGCCGCCACCGACCCAATGATTACCGGCTCAAGCGACCTGTTTGCCGATCGCCAACAGGCTCAGATCAGCGCGTTACGCAACGCCAACCACGGCAAGCCCGGGCTGATGGCGCATGGCGCGCAATCGCTTGTTCAGGCAGACCTGCTCGATAGCCAGCGCCGCAAAGCGATCATCGTGGCGTTGCCGCCAAACCCGGTACCTGCACAACTCGATATCGAAACCGACGAACAGTCGCTGTTCGGCAGCCTGCGTGCAGCAATCCCGTTGTCGGTGCGACATGCGGCGCTGAAACGAGCGCGCGACGCACTCGATGCATTGCTGGAAACCGACGGCACGGGACATCGTCAGCAAGAGTGCAAAGACGCACTCAAAGCCCTGGAAGCAGCAGAAAAAACCTGCGACACGGCCGCGACGGCCCTGCTGTATCGAGCGCGACCACAGGACCTGAGCACGTTCAATACAGCGTTCAATCAGATTCATCAGGCGCACAAGGACGGCTTGCACGCCGAGGCAACAGTGCAATTGGCACTGGGTCAGCTCGATAGCGCTGAGCACAATCTGCTCAAGGCGATTCTGGACACGCCCCTCGCAGCCGAACGCGATGCTGATCTCACGGTTGCCAGCCTGACCCTGACAATGACTGAAACGTCTGACCAGACCGCCACCACTCAGACCGAAACACTCAAGGGCCCGCTTGTTGTGATGCGGCAAGCCGCGCTTCTCGACGCAGACTCGACAGGCAGTGTGTTGCTTTACTGGCCCGGCAGTGGCGGCGGCTTGCAACGCTTTGCCAATCGCCGCGAACTGGAACGCGAGGTCTTCAAGATCCAGGAAAAGGACCCCGAACTGGCACTGCTGTTGAACCGGATCGACACCGATCCCCTGCACTTGAGCCTTGATGCGCAGATCAGCGAGTTCGAGTCGAACGCCACCGCACTGCGTGGCCGCAGCGAACACGCCGACAAGCTGGAAATCCTGCGTAAACGCACCCTCGCCGCCTTGCAGGTGCCGGTCAACGCCGCGCGCAACCTGACCTTCGCTCATGTGCTGGAGCAGGATCGCAGCGACACGCTCGCCACCCGTCTGCCAGGCTGGCTCAAGCACCTGTCCGAGACAGACCGAGGCGCACTCAAGGACCTGATCCAGCGCTTTATTTCGGCGATGCACCGCAGCCATAAACAACTGGCGCTGGCGCTGGAATCGCGAGACGAATTCACCCGCAAACATTTGCTGAAGCGACTGGGCGATGATTTTTCGATCAAGGGCGATTTCGAGGTGACGCTCGACCTGCCCGAGTCTGTGAAATACGAAAAACGCTTCAAGCCCGCCCCGGGACATTCCGGTTATGAACTGGTGATGGTGCCCAGTACCGCCCGCAGCAAAATGCCCCTGGTGGAGTTTGCTCAGCTCAACATCGACAACACCCCGTCCATGCAACTCGAACCGCTTTCGTTGCGTTTGAATTTCGTCCAGACCGAAGTCACCTCCACCGATGCCACCGAACGCCAGACGCTGGAGGACGGCATTACCTTTGCGTACCTCAAACGTGTCATTCCGGAACTGGATCTGCCCAACGCCTACGAAAAACTCATTCGCGATACCTTCACAGGGTCGGTGGATGAGTCCGCTTATGTCCGCGAACATCGCCGCGAATGCCTGATCGAGCCCTGGCAGATCATGCTCAAACTGCAAGGTGAATTCGCCCATCTGCAAAAGCAGATCAGCCTGGACGAGTTGCAGATTCTGAACATTGCCATCGACGCCCACACCGCTGAAGCCTGGCATGCCGATAACAAACGTGTGGTGATCCGCCCGGCCTATCTGAGCGCGGGTGGCAAGGACACGCACAACGAGGGCCCCGCGACATTGTCCGGGGTGACCTTCATTGAAGAGCAAGTCAGCGGCACGACCTTGCTGTATCTGCCCGACAGCCCCGATGAACGATTTCTGCGCCGTTACGACAACCTGGAAGCCGCCCGCCTGGGCCTGTACACGCTGTGTCAGACAGACAAGTGGACCTCTTATCTGGCCGGCCGGGCATTGCAAGGCACCGTGCGGGCACATGAAGGCCGGATTGCGCAGGCCTTGCTCAAGCGTTTTGACGCCATTATCGGCGTCGGCGTGCGCTGGCCGGCCACGACTTCGTTTGCTGCCCATCTGCTCGATGCGCACATGGGCCGATTGATCGAAGCGCATCGTTCGACCTCACGCTCCAACGATGCGTTGTACATGGAGCGTTATGCCCTGAAAGGGCCGCGAGCATTCAACTACATCAAAATGGCCTTGGGCATGTTGCCTTTCATCGGCAGCGCTCTGGCGCTCTACGATGCCTGGACGGCGGCGAATCAGGCCGTGGCGGCTTTTTTGCGCGCAGACGTGGGTGACGGCTTGGCGGAAATCGAGTCGGTACTGGTGTCATTGATTGACGCTGCCATGGACCTGTTACCCGGTGAAGTGGTGTTTTCGGGAGTCTCGCGCGGGGTTCGCTCATTGGTGCGGGCACGCCAGGCCCGAGCACTGGCGACCTCGGCGGCGGCGATGCACAGGTCTTCGCGGCGTCAGGCCCGCCACTTGATCGCGCGTTTTGCCGGCTACGAGTATCAACGTCCGATTTCCCTGGCCGGGCTGGAGCCGGGAACCAGCGGCCTTTATCGCGGCGTTTACCGCCACGCCGACGGTGACTTCATCGTACGTCAGGGGCGGATTTATGAAGTTCAGCCCAGCACCGATTCACGCAATTGGCGATTGCGTGGCACCTCGCAAAAAACCTACAAACAACCCATCGCCCTGGACGAAACCGGCCAGTGGGATACCTGGTTCGGCGTGTATGGCACCACCCTGGAAGGCGGCGTGCTCGGCGGCGGCAACGTCATCGGACATCTGGCCGATGCGCTTGATCCGCTCTGGCCAGACCCCATTCGACAACGACTGCCGCAATGGTGGGCCAGCCGTACGTTTCGCCGCCATCATCAATTGACTCTGGCGGTTGACGACCTGGCCGACCAACTCCAGGCCCGGGGAGCGATCAGCGATGCCTTGATCAACAAATACGCTAGCGCCTCGGTGGCGGATCGAGCGGTCCTGCAACCGGCTGTCGAAGCCGCCTGTGTCGGCGATATCCAATTAGCGAGCAAACGCTATCAGACACTGGTTGAGCTGATGCCACTGACCCATGGCAACAAGCAACGGACTTTGATCGAAATGCAGAGCAAGACCGCATGGTTGATCACTGACCGGCACAGGCGCCGCGCGTTGCACCTTTCATACAGAGCCAAAGCCTTGTCAGAAAGAATCAAAGTGCTGAGTGATGCGATGGACGATCTACTGCCCGACACGCTTCACCAACGGTTGATGATGCTCGAAGAAACCCGCACGTTGCGTGTACAGATGGTGCAATTGCTGGAGCAGATGGAGGCGCTCAGGGGGCATGTCAACCTCTGGTATGACCGCATCCGCGTCAGAGCGGACAAACAACACATGATCCACCTGGTCGAGGAGCTCAATACCAACCACAGCGATGCCAACCTGCTGTATCTGAAAACCTCCCATCGGCTGGAAATGGTCAAGAACTATGGCGGCACGGATGATTTGTCGTGGTTCTACCTGTTATCCCAGGCACGCGAACTTCGCGACGATGTTGACCTGGCTTTGTACACGCAGCACAACCTGCCGAACATCATTGCGTCACCGGCCGAACGCAGCCGGATTCTGCAAAATTGCCTCAACCTGTACTCCCGGTTTCGCCTCGAAATGACGATCTGGACCACCAACTATCCGCAACACTTCCATCTGGATGTGGTTGAACCGTTGTTGAGCGGGATCGAACGTTTGGGCGACCGTGCCCGCCGGGGCATCATTGATCCGCCTGCGCCAAGGCGCACAGGGCAGGCAGTGCAGCGGGTCTTCACCACTGCCGACAATCAGGTGTTGTACGGCGTTGAGCAATGGCATCCGCAGACCCAGGCGCGCCAGTACGTGTTCACCGGGCGCGGGGGATACAAGGAAATCTGGGAACAAGGCGCCGACGGCAAAATCCGTCTGACGAACCCGCAAAACATTGCGCCCCCCACACCGCCACAGGTGGCGCTCGCCCTCCTTGTAAGCGATGCGCAACGGCGTCTGGACGCCCAGACAGCCTACCGGGCCACGGTTGAAAGCAATGCCGATCTGGGCATGCTCCCCGTTGATCTGGAACATATGATGGTCAGTCAGGCCGCCGAGCTGAATCAACGCGCCAACCTGATTCAGGCCAAGTCGGCACAGCACCCGATCATTGAGCAACTGCGCAATAAGGCCGACGAATTGATTGTCACCGGCCGATCCATACGCACCCAGCGATCATTGACCAGCCAACAGCCTACCGATGGCATGTTGCAGGATCTTATCGATCACGACGTCGTGGAGATCCGCAGGGTCAGCCCCCTGCAGAACCTCACCAAAACCCCGAACAAACCAGATCATATGCAGGAGTACGAGATCTGGGACATATCGCTGGACCCTGCACAATTGCTTTGGTACGCCCACTTTCACTATCGAAGGCCGAGCGTGCCGTTCAGGGATTTCGAAAAAGCGCATTTGAAACTGCCCGAACACCGCTTTGTCACCCGCGCCGAAAACCCCGACCTGCCTGCCGGGCAGATTGGCAGGGGATCGACCATCCTCGATTACTTTTTGATGCTGCCAGACGTTAACTGACGCGGCGGCAAGGGATGCCTGTGGCGAGAGATCGACTCTCTCGCCACGCAGGCTTTCGATCACCCCGAGCGCTTACGCCAACCGGGCGCGCAACTGCCGCGCGGCGGCCACCATGTTCACCAGCGCTGCTTCGGTTTCCGGCCACGCCCGGGTCTTCAAGCCGCAATCGGGGTTGACCCACAACCGTTCGGCCGGAATCCGCTGCACCGCTTTGCTCATCAACTTGACCATCTCGGCGGTGTCCGGCACCCGTGGCGAGTGGATGTCGTAGACACCCGGGCCAATGTCATTGGGGTAATCAAACGCCTCGAAGGCTTCGAGCAGTTCCATGTCCGAGCGCGAGGTCTCGAGGGTGATGACGTCGGCGTCCATGTCGGCAATCGCTTTGATCACGTCATTGAATTCGCTGTAGCACATGTGGGTGTGGATCTGCGTTTCGTCCTTGACGCCCGAAGCCGTCAAGCGGAACGCCTCAACCGCCCAGTCGAGGTATTCCTGCCATTGCGCGCGGCGTAACGGCAGGCCTTCGCGGAACGCCGCTTCGTCGATCTGCACAATCTTGATCCCGGCGTTTTCCAGATCCACCACTTCATCACGCAGAGCCAACGCCAATTGCTGCGCCTGGACTTTGCGCGACACGTCTTCGCGGGGGAACGACCACATCAGCATGGTCACGGGACCGGTCAGCATGCCTTTCATGACTTTGTCGGTGAGGCTTTGCGCGTAGCTGATCCAGTCCACCGTCATGGCGTGCGGCCGGCTCAGGTCGCCGTAAATCACTGCCGGTTTCACACAGCGCGAACCGTAGCTCTGCACCCAGCCGAAACGGGTGAACAGGTAACCGTCGAGTTGCTCGGCGAAGTACTCGACCATGTCGTTGCGCTCGGCCTCGCCGTGTACCAGCACATCCAGCCCCAGGCGTTCCTGCACCTGCACGGCGTGGCGAATTTCGCTGCGCATGGCATCGTGGTAATCGTTGGCCGACAGCTTGCCCTGCTTAAAGGCCTGACGCGCCAGACGAATCGAAGCGGTCTGCGGGAACGAGCCGATGGTGGTGGTCGGGAACGTTGGCAATTGCAGGCGCGCCTGTTGCTTGCCGATGCGTTTGGCAAACGGCGAATGACGCTGGCTGTCGCTGGCATTGATCGCGTTGATCCGCGCCTGCACCTGGGTTTTGTGAATGCGCGGTGACTGCGCCCGGCTTGCCTGAATCGCCCGGCTTTGGGCCAGTGCGGTTTGTACCTTGGGCGCTTGCGGGTCGTTCAAGGCATCGCGCAGCACGGAGATTTCGCTGCACTTCTGCACGGCAAATGCCAGCCAGTTCTTGAGTTCCGGATCGAGCTTGTCTTCACGCTCGACATCCACCGGGCTGTGCAGCAACGAGCAGGAACTGCTGACCCACAGGTTGTCGCCGAAACGCTCCTGCGCCGGTTGCAATTGCGCCAGCGCCTGCTCCAGTTCACAGCGCCAGACGTTGCGCCCATTGACCAGGCCCACCGAAAGAATCTTGTAGGTCGGCAGGCGATCCAGCACTTGACCGAGTTGCTCCGGCGCACGCACCGCATCAATGTGCAGCCCTTGTACCGGCAGGCCGACAGCCAGACCAAGGTTGTCTTGCAGGCCACTGAAGTAGGTCGCCACGAGTTTTTTCAACGGCGAATACTGAAGGATGTGATAGGCGCGCTCAAAGGCGCTCTTCCACGCTTGCGGCAGATCGAGGGTGAGGATCGGCTCGTCGATCTGCACCCATTCCACGCCTTGCTCGGCAAGGCGCACGAGGATCTGGTTGTAGACCGGCAGCAGACGCTCCAGCAAATCGAGCTTGTCGAAATCGTTGCCTTTGGCCTTGCCCAGCCACAGAAACGTCAACGGGCCGATGATCACCGGTTTGACGTTGTGGCCCAACGCCTGGGCCTCTTCGACTTCATCGAACAACTGCTCCCAACTCAGCTTGAACTGTTGATCAGCGCTGAATTCCGGGACGAGGTAGTGATAATTGGTGTCGAACCACTTGGTCAGTTCTTGGGCATATCGGGTTTGGCCGTGGTCACTACCGCAGCAGTTCGAGGTAGCGCCACGGGCCATGGCGAACAGGGTGTCGAGGCTCGGCTGGCCATGCTCATCGCGCACACCGTCGAAACGCTCGGGGATCACGCCGAAGGTCAGCGAGTGAGTCAGCACCTGGTCGTACCAGGCGAAGTCGCCGACCGGCAGCAAGTCGATGCCGGCCGCTTTCTGCAACTGCCAGTGAGTGGCGCGCAAATCACGGCCAACCTGGTTCAGCGCGGCCTGATCGAGATCGCCTTTCCAATAGGCTTCGAGGGCTTTTTTCAGTTCGCGGTCGGCGCCAATGCGCGGAAAACCAAGGGTGTGGGCCACGGCCATGTCGAATGTGCTCCATGAGTAAAAGATGGCGCCATTGTCGACAGCCAAGCCAACATGAGACAAACTCAACCTTTTCGTGTTGATCACAAGTTTTCCTCATGGAGCCAGCCGGTGCTTGAAATCCGTCACCTCAAAACCCTGCACGCATTGCGCGAGGCGGACAGCCTGGTCGATGCCGCCGACCGTTTGCACCTGACCCAATCGGCGCTGTCCCACCAGTTCAAGGAGCTGGAGGAGCGTATGGGCATGCAATTGTTCGTGCGCAAGACCAAACCGGTGCGTTTCACCAGCGCCGGTCTGCGCCTGCTGCAACTGGCCGACGCCACCCTGCCGCTGCTGCGCGCCGCCGAACGCGACATCGCCCGACTGGCCGGCGGCACCGCCGGGCGCCTGCACATGGCCATCGAATGCCATAGCTGCTTTCAGTGGCTGATGCCGACCATCGACCAGTTCCGCGATGCCTGGCCGGAAGTCGAACTCGACCTCGCCTCGGGCTTCTCCTTCGCCCCGCTGCCGGCCCTGGCCCGTGGCGATCTGGATCTGGTGGTGACCTCTGATCCGCTGGACATCGCCGGCATCACCTACGTGCCGCTGTTCACCTACGAAGCCATGTTAGCGGTGGCCAATCAGCACCCGTTGGCGAACAAACCCTACATCGTCCCCGAAGACTTGCTGACCGAAACGCTGATCACCTACCCGGTGGAACGCGACCGCCTGGACATCTTCACCCGCTTCCTCGAACCCGCCGACATCGAGCCGGCGCAGGTACGCACCTCGGAACTGACAGTGATGATGATGCAACTGGTCGCCAGCGGCCGTGGCGTCTGCGGCATGCCGCACTGGGCGCTGCATGAATACAGCTCACGCGGTTACGTGAAGGGCAAACGGCTGGGGGAGAAAGGCTTGTTTGCCACGCTGTACGCCGGGATTCGCGCCGATATGCTCGATGCGCCGTACATGCGCGACTTTCTGCTGACGGCCAAGGACACTTCGTTTTCGACGCTGGATGGTGTTAGCGCGGTGCGTTGATCACCACCACACCCTCCAGGCTTGCTCGCGAAAGCGGTTTGTCCGTTGAGCAATCCTTATCTGACCGACCGTATTCGCGAGCAAGCCCGCTCCCACAGTGATCCGGGTGTTTTCAGAGTTTTGGGCAGACTAAACAGTGCTGTTTAACTGACATGTCCAGACATGGACTCAGGCTACGCAACCTTGCGTCACGGCCTACAGCTACGCCAGAATCCGCCGGCTTGTGCGCCTTGGGCCGGGTCTCTATCGTTTGTCGGTCGCTGACACATTCAGCGATCGGGTTTAGCGACTCGAACGGTACAAGAGCGACAGCGATCCAGTTTTTTTGCAGGTGTTCTTTCTGCAACTAATGTTATGGCAGCTGTGCGTGGGAGGCCTTCGGGCCTGCCGGGCTCTTGTACCCCCGGTTCGCTAACCTGCGTGCAGCTGCCACCCTTACTTGTTTAGCGACAAGTATTGGAGGTTTCATCCGGTACAAGGAGATTCGCCATGTTCAAGGTAACGCCCAACCCGCCTCGCCTCCGCAGCACCTTATTCCACGTCAGCCCCGACACCGCCAACGAAACCCTGCTCGCCCACGCCTGTGAATCCCTCGCCTCGGCGAGCGTGATGCTCAGTGATTTCGCCGGCCTGCTCGACACGCCGCATCGCAACACCCTGCTCGGTATTCAACAGGTGGTGATGCTCGGCGAACTGACGGTAAACCGTGCGCTGGATAACCTCGATCCCCGCGCCTGAAACACAAACTCCTGTGGGAACGAGCCTGCTCGCGATAGCGATCTTTCAGTCAGCGTCCAGGTGACTGATACACCGCTATCGCGAGCAGGCCTCGCTCCTACAGGGTGAAACAATGGTGGGTCAGAGTTCACGCCACATGTGGATCTTGTCGAAATAGTCTTCACCGACCCGCACGGCCAACGGTTCGAGGCCGAACTGGATAAAACCGCAGCGTTGATACAGCTTGAACGCCGCGTCGTTGCCAGCGGTGACGGTGAGCTGGATGAGTTTCAGCTCGGGATGGTTTTGGCCTTCGCTCAGCGCGGCTTGCACCAGTTCATAACCCAAGCCGTGCTGACGAAAATCCGCCGACACGTACATGCCGAATAACGTGGCCTTGTGTCGGGCCTTCTCACGAGGCTCGAACGCCAGACCGACGATGCCCGCCAATACGCCGTCCTCGAACGCACCGAGCACCACATCGAGCTTGCTGGTCAGCCGCGCTTCCCACCAGCTCAACGGCATCACTGCCCGTTCGCGCACGCTGGAGGTGAAGGCTTGCGGATGGCGGTCATAGGCCTGGAGCATCAGCTCGCGATAGGCCAGGGCATGGCTGGCGTCCAGCCGTTCGATCCACATCTCAAGCCCCTCGCCGTTGTTCAAGCATCAACCGCACGGCCAGACCACCGAGTACCAGGCCCATGAAGTAACGCTGCACCGCCAGCCACGTCGGGTTACGCACGAACCACGATGCGATGCCCGCCGCGAACAGTGCGATCAACAGATTGACGGAAAAACTGACGCTGATTTGGGTCAGGCCAAGAATGACGCTCTGGGTGAATACCGAGCCATGTTCAGGCGTGATGAATTGCGGAAATACCGAGAGGTAGAACACCGCAATTTTCGGGTTCAGCGCGCTGGTGAGAAAGCCCATGGTGATCAGTTTGCGCGATGAGTCCGGTGGCAGTTGCTGCGCCTGGAAAGGTGAACGTGCGCCGGGTTTCACCGCTTGCCAGGCCAGCCACAGCAGATACAGCGCGCCAGCCCACTTCAACACCTCATAAGCCATCGGCACCGCGAGAAACACCGCCGTCAAACCGGCGGCCGCTGCAAACATGTGCACAAAAAAACCGGCCACCACGCCCAGCAACGAGGTCACACCGGCCTTGCGCCCCTGGCAGATCGAACGCGAGATCAGGTAGATCATGTTCGGCCCCGGCGTCAGTACCATCAGCAACGCGGCGGCGGCGAAAATCAGCAGGTCTTGAAGCGGGATCATGGCAAAGTCCTTTGCGTGGATGATCAGGCGATGGCGGTGAGCGAGGCCCGATAAAACGGCAGGATCAGGTCGCGTGTCAATGGCGCCAGTTCAACATCGCCGTCGGTGGCAGGGTCGATCCAGACCACCTCTTCGATTTCGGCGGCAGGGGTGACTTCGGTGTCGATGGTCAGTTGAAAGATTTCAGCCTGTACGACAAACCCTGGCTCGTTGGCGGCGGGGGCGCAGAACTGGCCGAGGAATGTCGCCTGCGCCGGGTCGATGCGCAATCCCAACTCTTCCTCCAGTTCACGGGCCAGTGCATGCAGCGGCCGTTCGTGGGGCTCGATCTTGCCGCCCGGTTGCATGAACGCCGTGGTACCGCGCTTGCGTACCAGCAGGGTGCGACCGTCAGCGCCGAGCAGCAGCGCGGCGGCGATACGAATGATGCGTGGGGAGACAACGGATGCAGAGGTCATGGGTCAGCCACCGGCCTGAAAAAACCGCAAGGATCCCATGCCTGCCCAAGGACGTCACCTTACAGATCGCTAACCCTGAGCCTTGAGTTGCTCGTCGACCTCCTCAGGCACTTTAACGAAAATCTTGTATTTGCCGCCTTCCATGGCTTCGAAAGCAATCAGCTTTTCCACCAACAGGCCGCTGAGGGTTTTGCCAGCATTGAGCAGCAACATGCCGTTATCAGCGTTGAGATTGCGCGCCAGAATCATTCCCGGCGCCAGATCCCGCGTGGTCAATACCTTGACCGTCGGATCGGCCAGCGTGACATCGCTGAGGAAGGCCGCACACACTTGAATGAAATCTTCGACCAGTTCCGGATCGTACAGGCGTGCGGCGTACTGGCGCAGGTACAGCAACGCTTCGTCGCTGTTCATCTGCCGCTCAAGAATCAGGCCGCGTTGCAACTCGACGAAGTCCACCGCCAGTTTCAGTAACCGCGAGCCGAAGGGAATTGCCTCGCCCTTGAGGCGGTCGGGAAAGCCGCTGCCGTCCCATCGCTCCTGGTGATGCAGGATCAAGCGTGCGGCATCTTTCATCGGGTCCAGCGTCATCAGCAATGACTCGCTCTGCTTCGGATACCCGCGATAGCGCTCTTGATCGGTATGACGCAGCAAATCCGAAGGCGTAATCATCATGCCGTCGGTCCAGCTCAGTTTGCCGACATTGTAGAGCGCCGCCGCCATGGTCAGGTCACGGCTGGTGGCTTCGTCCAGGTCATGGTGTTTGCAGTAGCTGCGCACCAGTTCGATGATCTGCCGGTTGGTCTGTTTGGCCGGGGGCAAGCGCAGATTGGCCAGCAACGAGAACACTTCGGTGCCGGTGACATAGCTGCGCTTGAGTTCTTCGTAAGCCAGATCAAGCATGTCGGCGGTTTGTTGCAGCTCGGCGGTGCGCGCCGCGACATGTTTTTCCAGGGTGCTGTTGAGTAGTTTGAGCTGATCGTTTTGCACCCGGGCCAACTGTTCCAGGCGCTGACGTTCTCGCTCGGAGTGCTGATGCTCCAGGGACTGACGCAGGATCAGCAGCAACTCTTCGTCATTCCACGGTTTGCTGATGTAACGATGAATCTGCCCGTCATTGATCGCCTTTATGATCGCGGACGGGTCGGCGTAGCCCGTGAGCATGATGCGCACGGTCGCCGGATGACGTTGGCGAACATGAGCCAGCAACGAGGCGCCGTCCATATTGGGCATACGAGCATCGCTCATGACCAGGTCCACTGCCTGCTGTTCCAGCATCTCCAGTGCCTGGGCGCCGCTCGTGGCCAGCAGGACATCGTAGGGTTGGCCCCGCAACAGGCGGCGCAAGCTGTTGAGGATCGACTCCTCGTCATCGACCAGCAGCACTGTGGGGCGGTGAGGCAGAGTCGGGGCGGATTGCTCTTCCATGGCGTGACCTCAAGCAAAACAGTGAACGTAAACGACGCACTGGCCTACCGCCTCGCTTGCCTGTGCCTGACTGAAGGCTAGATGATTTTCTGCAGCGCTCACGCAAATCTTCAGCCCGAGTGCACAGGCGAAGTGCCAAGGGCGCGACTATGCTCAACTCGCAGGCGGACTCCATCGGCCTTCGAACAGGCATGTAGTGAGGGAAAGGATGCTCCCGATGACAACAGCATGTGACCCCGTGGACCGCGCGGTATGACGGCGCCCCCCCTATACATCAATCGCCGCGTGCTCATCGTCGACGACACCCCGGCGATTCATGGCGATTTCGCCAAGATTCTCTGCCCTGCCACCCCCGAGGACGACGGCCTCGGCGAGACCGAGAGTCTATTGTTCGGCACCCCGACTGCAACACAGGCACAGCACTTCGAACTTGACTCGGCATTTCAGGGCCGGGAAGCACTCGATAAACTCGAAGCTGCGCTGGCCGATGAGCGCCCCTATGCCATGGCCTTCATTGACATGCGCATGCCACCGGGATGGGACGGGCTGGAAACCATCGAACGGCTGTGGCAAGTCGATCCCAAGTTGCAGGTCGCGCTGTGCACAGCCTATTCCGACTATTCGTGGGAAGACATCGACCGGCGTCTGGCGCTGAACGACCGTTTGCTGATTCTGAAAAAGCCCTTCGACGCAATCGAGATCCGCCAGATGGCCAGCGCCCTTACGGTCAAATGGCAAATGACCGAAGACGCCGCACTGAAGCTCAATGAGCTGGAGCAAGCGGTTCAGGAACGCACCCGGGAATTGTCCGACGCCAATATCATCGTGCAGAACAGCCCGACCATCCTTTATCGGCTGCGCGGCGACCCCTCGTTTGCACTGATGTACATCTCCCACAACATCACTCGCTATGGTCATGTCGCCGCGGATCTGGTGCGCTCGTCGAACTGGGCTCAGGAGCTGATTCACCCGGACGACCAAGCGAACGTCGATACGGCCATGGCCAGGGTGCTGGATCGGCATGCGTCGGGCGCTTCGATCGAATTTCGCCTGCGCACCGGCCAGGGCACTTGGCGCTGGGTGGAAAACCGCTATATACCGGTGCGCGATCATGACGGGCGGCTGCAGGAAGTCGAAGGCATCATTCTGGACATCACCGAACGTCGTCTGGTCGAGGAGAAACTGGCGTTAATGGCCCGTTCCGACAGCCTGACGGGGCTGGCCAACCGCGCCACATTGATCGAGCGCCTGCACCAGGCGTTTGCGGCCGCGCGTCGTGACGCCATGCCGTTCGCGGTGTTTTACCTCGACCTGGATCACTTCAAGCGAATCAATGACACCCTGGGGCACCCGGTCGGCGACCTGCTGTTGCAGGAAGTCGCCCAACGCATCAAGGCGCGCGTGCGAGAAAACGATGTGGTGGCGCGCCTGGGCGGCGACGAGTTCGCGATCCTGCAACTGGACGTCAGCGACCCGACCCAATCGGCCGCGCTGGCGACCCATATCCGCGACGCACTGATGGCGCCCTACACCCTGGCCGGTAATGCGCTGCATATTTCGGTCAGTATCGGCATCAGCAGTTACAGCGCGACCAGCCTCGACGCTGACAGCCTGCTGGGACAGGCCGACATGGCGCTGTACCGCGCCAAGGAAATGGGGCGCAACCAGTATCACTTCCACTCGGAGGAGATCTCTCGGGAAGTCGCCGAACGCATGACCATCGTCAGCGAGTTGATGACCGCGCTCGAGGGCGATGAGCTGAGACTGCATTACGCGCCGGAAATGGATCTGCACAACGACAGGATTCTAGGCATGGAGGCGCAAATCCTCTGGCAGCATCCGCGGCGCGGTCTGCTGCCGGCATCCGCCTTCGTACCGGCGGCGGAAAGAACCGGCGCGATCATTCCTCTGGGGCGTTGGGTGCTGGATCGCGCCTGCCACCAGATGCAGATCTGGCGCGACGAAGGCGTGGCACCGCCGATGATGGCAATCAAGCTCTCTCTGGCGCAACTCAAGAGCGGTCCCGAACTGATCTACGACGTTCTGCGCACCACCGCACGCTGGCAGCTTGCGCCCTGGGATTTGCGCTTCGATGTCACCGAGGCGACGCTGGCCCAGACCAAGTGGACCCACAACGATGTATTGCCACGCCTGCGTGAACTGGGCGTGACCATCGCCATCGATGATTTCGGCACCGAATATTCATCGTTCGATTACCTGAAAACCTACCGCGTCAATCACCTCAAGCTTGCTCAAAGCGTCATCGATAGCGCGACTCAAGATGCAGCCGGTGCCAGCGCACTGCGGGCGATCGTCAATTTCGCCCGGGATCTGGACATCGGCATCATTGCCGAAGGCCACCAGACGCCGGGGCGGCATCCCGCGCCGTCCGCCGCAGCCGCCTTGCCCAGCGCACAGGGGCTCTATTTCAGTGAGGCGGTCAGCGCCGAGCAGGCAGGCCAACTGCTGAGGGACGGACTCAAGGTGGCCCTGTCCCCGGAGGAGGATGAGGAATGAAAACACCATTCCCGCAATCCAACCGGCGCATCCTGATCATCGATGACACACCGGCGATTCACGACGACTTCCGCAAGATCCTCGCCCCGAAGGCGCCAGAAGAGGCCGATTTGAATCACCTCGAACAGACGCTGTTCGGTACCCGTCAGTCGCCGCCCCTGAACTTCCAGCTAGACTCCGCCTACCAGGGCCAGGAAGCCTTGGCTTTGGTCCTGCGCGCGCTGGCCGATGGCAACCCTTATGCCCTTGCATTCATCGATATGCGCATGCCGCCGGGATGGGATGGTCTGGAAACCATCGAGCAACTGTGGCAGGCCGATCCGAACCTGCAAATTGCCTTGTGCACCGCGCATAGCGATTACAGCTGGGAGGCCATGGCCGAGCGGCTAGAGTTCGGCGACCAGTTACTGATTCTCAAAAAACCGTTCGACAGCCTGGAAATCCGCCAGATGGCCAATGCCCTGACCTGGAAATGGCAACTGGCCCAGGACGCGGCACTGAAAATGCTCAGCCTTGAGCGAACCATCGAGGCGCGGGTTCACGAGTTGTTGAAGGTGTCGCGCCTGCTGCAATACGACACCCTCACCGGTTTGCCCAACAGCACCTTGCTCGGTGATCGCCTGAGCCAGGCCCTGGCCGTCTGCCGGCGCCATGACAAGCAACTGGTGGTGATGTTCCTCGGACTGGACCGGTTCAAGCGCATCAATAATGCGTTGGGCCATCCGGCGGGCGACGAAATGCTCAAACGCGTCGGACAGCAACTGTTGCTGTGTATACGCGGATCAGACTCGGTCTTTCGCTACGGTTCCGACGAATTCGTGGTGATCCTCACCGACATCAGCCATCCACAGCAGACCCACGGCATCGCCGAAAAAGTACTCGCGGCCATTCGCCTGCCGCAGACGATTGCCGGCCATGACGTCAGCGTCACCGCCAGCCTGGGCATCAGCGTCTATCCCGAAGACGGACTGGATGCCATCGAGTTGATCAAGAAGGCCGAAACCGCGATGCGTAACGTCAAGGAAAACGGCCCCAACGACATCGGTTTTTTCATCGACGCGATGAACCAGCGCGCACGCGAACAGCAAAGCATCGAATCGGGCATTCGTCGGGCGTTGAAACGGCAAGAGTTCGTCCTGCACTACCAACCGAAAATCGACCTGCGCAGCGCCAGAGTGGTCGGTGCCGAGGCGCTGGTGCGCTGGCAGAAACCGGGGCATGGCTGGGTCTATCCCTGCGACTTCATTCCGGTGGCCGAGGACAGCGGACTGATCGTGCCACTGACCCAATGGGTGCTGGCCGAGGCCTGTCGTCAGACTCGGGCGTGGCAAGTGGCGGGACTGCCGCCGATCCGCATGTCGGTGAACATCTCGCCCATCGATATTCGCCAGCGCGACTTCGTCGAAGGCGTCGAGCAAGTGCTCAAGCAGACCGGGCTGGACGCCGACTGGCTGGAGCTGGAAATCACTGAAGGTGTACTGATGCAAAACGTCGAAGCGACGATGACCGCACTCAATCGCCTGCAGGCACTGGGTACACGACTGTCCATCGACGACTTCGGCACCGGTTATTCAAGCCTGAGCTACCTGCGCCGGTTTCCCATTGATGTGCTGAAGATCGATCAATCGTTCATTCGCGGTCTGAGCAACGACAGCAATGATGCCGCCCTCGTCAGCGCCATCATCAGCCTGGGAAAAAGTCTGGGATTGAACGTCATCGCCGAAGGCATCGAAACCGCAGAACAACTGGCCTTTCTCAAGGCCCACCACTGCGAAGAAGGCCAAGGCTACTACTTCAGCAAAGCCCTGCCCGCCGACGCTTTTGCGCACTTGCTGGCCGCCACGTCCCCACCGCCCTGGACAGTTTGATCCACGCCCCGAAACCGGCCACGAGAGTCAAGGAGACGATTGCCGATGAGCCTTTACCCCCCTGCCATGGCGTTGCTGCTTTGTGGACTCTGTATCGGTGCCCACGCCGAGCCGCTGGACGAACCGCTCATCCCCCTGCCCGCAGCGCCGTTGCAGGATGCCCGGCGCGTTGAACTTGGTCGCCGGTTATTCCACGAGCCACGGTTATCGATCAACAACAGCCTGTCCTGCACCAGTTGCCACCAATTGGACAAGAACGGTGCCGACAATCGTGCCTTGTCACTGGGTTTCGACGGCAAACCGGTGGCCGTCAACACACCGACGGTGTTCAACGCCAGCCTGAACTTCCGCCAGTTCTGGGACGGCCGCGTCGAGACGCTCGAGGAACAAAGCGACGTAGTCATTACCAGCCCCCATGAAATGGGCAACGACTGGAGCACCGTCGTCGAACGCATCGCCAACGACGCCGACTACCGCCGGGACTTCGCCGCGACCTTCCCGGGCGGCGTGACCAAGGCCAATATCCAGCAAGCGCTGTCCACCTATGAACGCACCTTGCTAACCCGCAATTCCCGCTTCGATCAATACCTGCTGGGCAACACGGACATCCTGACTCTGGAGGAGAAGTACGGCTACCAGCGCTTCAAGGAATACGGCTGCATTGCCTGCCACCAAGGGGTGAACATCGGCGGCAACATGTTCCAGAAATTCGGTGTGTTCGGCGACTACATTGCCGATCGCGGCAACCCGACAGTGGCCGACCAGGGACGTTTCAATGTCACTGGCGACGAAGCGGATCGTGCCGTGTTCAAAGTGCCGAGCCTGCGCAATGTCGCAATGACCGCGCCGTACTTTCACGACGGCTCGGCGCCCACCCTCGAACGGGCGGTGGACGTGATGTTCCAGTACCAACTGGGGCGCATGCCGAGCGACGAAGACAAGACCCTGATCATCCTGTTTCTCAAGACCCTGACCGGCCAATGGGAGGGCAAGCCATGAAGAACATCTCACGCCACACCAGCCTGCTGTTGCTCACACTGGTTGCGGTGGTGCTGGCCTCGATCCTGCTGTTTCTTTATTTCAAGTCAAGCTCCGAACAAACCATGACGTACACCGAGTCAAGGGACCTGGTCCGGCAGATCAAACAGCAGAACGCTCTGTGGGAAAACGAGATTCTCAAAGCCAGGGTGGCGATCTCGCACAACTACGACCCCCTGGTATCGCCAATGAACGAGATGACCCGGCTCTGGGAGCGCTTCGACTCCCTGGAGTCCGGGCATGGTCGCAACGACTCCGCACAATGGAACGACGCCCATGAGGGATTCCTGCACGCCATGCAGGAAAAAATCAGCCTGGTCGAACAGTTCAAGTCGCACAACGCCCTGTTGCGCAACTCTCTGGCCTTTTTGCCAACCGCCGAAGACGACATCCAGGCGCAACTGGCCAATCTGCCTGATTTCGACAAGTTGCAGTTGCAGAACATCACCACCGATACCTACGACCTGCTACTCAGTGCCCTGGAGTTCGCCCAAGTCACCTCCGCCGACAAAGCTGCCGACATCGAGTTAGGGTTGAACAAACTGGCAGTGAATGCACAACGCCTGCCCGCGGAGTTTCAAAGCCCGATCAGGATCATGAGCAATCACATCGCCCTGATTGCGCGCGAGCAACCACGGGTCAATCAGTTGCTCGAAAACATCGAAGCCATTCCAGTGGCCGAACGTCTGGACAACATCACCACCATGCTTGACCTGGATCAGCAACGGGTCGAAGTCATCGAAAGGAAATACCACTTCTACCTGCTGCTGTTTTCCGTGCTGTTGATGATGTCGCTGATATGGCTGGCCGTTCGCCTGATCCGCAGTTTCGCCGAAATCAATCGGGTCAATAGCGCCTTGCAGACGGCCAACGATGCGCTCGAGCACCGGGTCGAGGAGCGCACCCGCGAGCTCAAGAACGCCCAGAGCGAATTGCTCGACGCCGCGCGCCAGGCCGGTATGGCGGAGATCGCGACCAACGTGCTGCACAACGTCGGCAATGTGCTCAACAGTGTGAACATCTCTAGCGATCTGATCGCGCGAAAGCTGCGCGCCAGCAAGTCACTGGGATTGGGCAAGGCCATGCAATTGATCAACGAACATCCGCACGACCTCGGTTATTTCCTCAGCGAGGACGCCAAGGGCAAATTGCTGCCCGGTTACCTCAATCAACTGGTCGGCGCGATCTCTCAGGAACAGCAGGAAATGGTCGACGAATTGAACCAGATGAACAAAAGCGTCGACCACATCAAGGACATCGTCGCCACCCAGCAGTCCTATGCCGGGGCCAACAGCATGACCGAGCCGCTGTTCATCAACGAACTGCTCGAAGACGCCCTGCGCATGAACGCCGGAGCCCTGACCCGGCATCACGTCACGGTGGTCAAGGAATACGCCGAAGTGCCGCAAGTGATGGGCGACAAACATCGCTTGCTACTGATCCTGATCAACCTCATCAGCAATGCCAAATACGCGATGTCGGACCTCAGCAACCGCCCACGCACCATGACCCTGGGGGTCAGAATCGCGGATGAAAACTTCCTCGAAATCAGCGTCCGGGACGATGGCGAGGGCATAGAGCCGCAGAACATGACGCGCATCTTTGCCCATGGTTTCACCACCCGCAAGGAAGGCCACGGGTTCGGCCTGCACAGCTGCGCCCTGGCGGCCATCGAGATGAACGGCCATCTCACCGCCCACAGCGACGGGCCGGGCAAGGGTGCGTTATTCACCCTGCAGATCCCCCTGATCAACGTAACGGAGAACGCATGAGTGAGCTTTCGAATCGCCGCATTCTACTGATCGACGACATGCCTTCGATTCATGAAGACTTTCGCAAGATCCTCGCTCCGGCGGCACAGTCGGTGGAACTGGACGAAATGGAGGCCGCACTGTTCGGCACCCCGGCCCGAACCGAGCGTCCTCGGTTCGAGCTGGATTCGGCCTATGGCGGCGAGGAAGGTCTGGGCAAACTGGTTCAGGCCATGCAAGAGCAGCGCCCCTACGCGCTGGCTTTCGTCGATATGCGCATGCCCGATGGCTGGGACGGTGCGAAAACCATCGAACACCTGTGGAAAGAGGATCCGCAGTTGCAGGTGGTGGTGTGTACCGCGTACTCGGATTACTCCTGGGACGAACTGCTGGAACGCCTGCACGCTCATGATCGATTGCTGATCCTGAAAAAACCGTTCGACAACATCGAAGTGCAACAGATGGCCAACACCCTGCTCACCAAATGGCAGATGACTGAACGGGCCTCCCTGCATATGCACAATCTGGAACATCTGGTGGATCAGCGCACCGCCCAGTTCAAGCAGGCCAGCGAAGAACTGCAGAGAGAAGTCGACGAACGCAAGCAATTGGAAGGACAACTGGTGCAATCGGAAAAACTCGCTTCACTGGGGCAACTGGCGGCGGGCGTGGCCCATGAAATCAATAACCCGATCGGCTTCATCACCTCCAACCTCGGCACACTGGACGGCTACTTCAAACAATTGCTGACCATGCTCGACGCCTACCAGACGCTCGGGCACGCCACGGACAGCGAATCGGCGGCACGGCTGGAGCAATTGCGCAAAGACGTCGAACTGGATTTTCTGCTCGAGGACATTCCCGTGCTGATCCGCGAATCCAAGGACGGTATCGGCCGGGTCGGGCAGATCGTCAAGGACCTGAAAGATTTCTCCCGGGTCGACTCCAACCAGCAATGGCAGTGGGCCAATCTGCAACAAGGCATCGAGTCGACCCTGAACATCGTCGCCAGCGAACTCAAATACAAGGCCGACGTGATCAAGGAGTATCAGCCGTTGCCAGACATCGAGTGCCTGCCGTCGCAAATCAATCAGGTCATCATGAACCTGGTGGTCAACGCGGCT
The DNA here is from genome assembly GCF_019733355.1 of Pseudomonas baetica. Classification (GTDB taxonomy): domain Bacteria; phylum Pseudomonadota; class Gammaproteobacteria; order Pseudomonadales; family Pseudomonadaceae; genus Aquipseudomonas; species Aquipseudomonas baetica_A. The sequence continues at coordinate 103,755 of NZ_JAIHLQ010000019.1, forward strand.
CAGGCCATGGGGCAGGAACGCGGCATCATCACCCTGCGCACCGGGCAGCAGGCCGACATCGCCTGGGTTGAAGTGGCCGATACCGGATCAGGTATCGCACCGGACACCCTGCAAAAAATCTTCGACCCCTTCTTCACCACCAAACCGGTCGGCCAGGGGACTGGTCTCGGTTTATCCCTGTCCTACGGCATTGTGAAAAAGCATGGCGGAGACATTTCGGTGCGCAGCGAGTTGGGCGTAGGTACAACCTTTCGCATCGAACTGCCGATGCGCCAGACCCCGTCTGCCGCCTGATCCCTGCGGGAAAGGGCCTAGGCGTGACACTTTCGATTGACACCATCACCTGCCACCGCGCCGTCGGGCGTTTGATGCTCAGCGGTTGCTCCAGCAAAGAATTCGCCCGTAAGCTGGAAATCGCCGTATAAACCGTGAAAGCCCATAAGAAACACCGGTACAGCAAACCGGGGATCACCTCCCGGGCCGAGCTGTTTTCGATTGCTCTTCAGGCGCAGAACGCCTGATTGCAGCGCTTTCACGAGCAAGCCCGCAGCCACAGAGAATCTGCGGCGGGCCACATCCATTGAGTCCGAACCAAGGAACCCGTATGAGCCTGTCCCTCCTGAGCCGCTACGCCTTCTTTGCCGTCTGCGTGATATTCACTCTCGCCAGCCTGCCTTTCCTCGAACACGACTGGCTTTGGCCGATCACTGCCGTGACCGGCGTATTGAGCCTGGTCGGCCTGTTCGACTTGATGCAGAGCCCGCACGCGGTACGCCGCAATTACCCGATCCTGGGCAACATTCGATACCTGGTCGAAGGCATCCGCCCGGAAATTCGCCAATACCTGCTCGAGTCCGACAGCGACGCCCTGCCCTTCTCCCGCGCCCAGCGTTCGCTGGTGTACTCGCGGGCGAAGAATGAAAGCGCCGACAAACCGTTCGGCACGCTGATCGACGTGTATCAATCGGGTTTCGAATTCATCGGCCACTCGATGCGCCCGGCGCCGTTGAGCGACCCCAGCAGTTTCCGCGTCACCGTCGGCGGCCCGCAGTGCACTCAACCGTACTCGGCGTCGGTGTTCAACATCTCGGCGATGAGCTTCGGCTCGCTCAGCGCCAACGCGATTCGCGCACTCAATCAGGGCGCGAAACTCGGCAACTTCGCCCACGACACCGGTGAAGGCAGCATCAGCCCGTATCACCGCGAAAACGGCGGCGACCTGACCTGGGAACTGGGCAGCGGCTACTTCGGTTGCCGCACCAGCGACGGCCGTTTCGACCCGGAACGCTTCGCCACGCAAGCGCAAAACCCGCAAGTGCGGATGATCGAAATCAAGATGAGCCAAGGCGCCAAACCCGGCCACGGCGGGATTCTGCCCAAGCACAAAGTCACCCGGGAAATCGCCGAGACTCGCGGCATCATGATGGGCGAAGACTGCGTCTCGCCGTCACGCCACAGTGCGTTTTCCACGCCAATCGAAATGATGCATTTCATCCAGCAACTGCGTGAACTGTCCGGCGGCAAACCGGTGGGCTTCAAGTTCTGCCTCGGCCACCCGTGGGAGTTCATGGGCATCGCCAAAGCCATGCTCGAAACCGGCATCCTTCCCGACTTCATCGTCGTCGACGGCAAGGAAGGCGGCACCGGCGCGGCCCCTGTGGAATTCACCGACCACATCGGCGTGCCGATGCGCGAAGGTCTGCTGTTCGTCCACAACACCCTGGTCGGCCTGAACCTGCGCGACAAGATCAAACTCGGCGCCAGCGGCAAGATCGTCAGCGCCTTCGACATCGCCAGCGTGCTGGCCATCGGCGCCGATTGGGCCAACTCCGCGCGCGGCTTCATGTTCGCCATCGGCTGCATCCAGTCGCAAAGCTGCCACACCAATAAATGCCCGACCGGCGTCGCCACTCAGGATGCCTTGCGCCAACGCGCACTGGTCGTGCCGGACAAGGCGCAGCGTGTGTTCAACTTCCATCGCAACACGTTGAAGGCTTTGGCGGAAATGCTCGCAGCGGCCGGACTGGAACACCCTTCGCAACTGTCGGCCAAGCACCTGGTACGACGCATGTCGGCGACCGAGATCAAACTGTTCTCGCAACTGCATGTGTTTTTGAAGCCGGGGGAATTGCTCACCGGGGAAGTGAACGGCGAGTTTTACTCGCGGATGTGGCAGATGGCGCGGGCAGACAGTTTTGAGCCGATGGAAGTGGCAGTGCCGTAATTGCACTTTGGCGTACCTACGCTATTGAGTAGGTACGCCCCTCTCCGAGCCTATGGTTTCAGTGAGCGAAACTCCAACAAGCGCACCTCATTCAGTTCTTCCTTGCTGATAAGTACAGCGTTGAACTGCTTTAAAAAAACCTCATCCGACTCCAGGCTTGGAATATATGTTGTTTCCAGAACATAAAATTTTTCCGGCGACCGCATAGCGTTCAGGTCGGACGCAATTTTTTTGAAATCTCCAACATGCACAGGGGACCCTAGCAACTTGAAATACACTCCAAACTGAATATCATCACTCGAATAAACCGGAACACCATGACCTTTACTGATAGCCGACTCGACAATTTCACGCATTTGCATACTATTAAAAGCCGGGTTCTGCCCCTGCACAAATTTACTGCCGCCCTTAAACACCGGTGTTGCAGAAAAGCATAAAAACACAACAAGCACTAACATCCTGACTGCTTTATCTTCGATACCCTCGATAGCAAAAGCAATCAACAACAATACAACCGGCAGTAAAACAATAAAATTTCGAACGGTTGTCACAGGCGTAAAATAAACAGAGCATACATACGGCACCACCACACCTAACATCAACCAGAACGCCAGCAGCCGAAAGGCTTCTTTTTTTCGCTCACTTACTGTCAGCGACACGAATCCGGCAATGAACATTATTGCCGCCATGAATGCCAAAAATGCATTGCCAAAATATTCAGAAAAAACCACAAAGAAAAAAGTTTCGCCCGGGGGGCGAATCCAGAAGTCTTGGCGACCGAAGGCCATTTCCGTATACGACAGCCCCGGAAGGACGGTTAAAACGGTAAAAAAACCTGCGCCCAAAAACCTATAAAAAATATCGAGGGCAAGGTCTTTTTTCAGCAACATGTAGAGTGCAAGACACGCCTGAGAAAACACCGCCAGATAACCAAAATAATGGGTATTTACCAACATGGCAGAAACAACAAAATAACCCAAAAAATCAATAAATCCGGACTGCCTGACACAACGTATAAATAGCCAAAAGGACACAACCGTTAAAAACACCAAAAGCGCATAAGAGCGAGTTTCATTAGAGTATCGAATCAGGAAATAATTAACTGCCACAAGCCAGGCAAACAGAACACCTACCTGTTGATCAAACAGTTTGCGCCCCAAAAAAAACACACTCGGAATCAATAACACACCGAGGGAAGCTGACAGATATCGCCCTGTAAACTCCCCAAAGCCAAAGCAATGATAATAGACCCATAGCAAAACCTGATAACACGGGGGATGAACGTCACTTAAAGTCGCGCGATAAACATCAACAAAATGATGATCAGGATCACTGACCGAAACGCTAAAGGCCTCATCAAGCCAGAGACCTCCAGAATCAATATGACGCAATCGCAAATAAACCCCTACCAACATCGCTGCTACCAGTGACATATAAACCGCTAGCGGTCTGCTCTCAAGTTTAAACTTCATTCCCTTATTGCTCCTGATTAGTCACGCGACTTGATCATTCCCTATATATCGACCTTTATTCTCGACAACGCCACAGCGCCTACCCCAACCGCGAGCCACAACGTCGCCAACCGCAACAACATCGTCGCCGCAATCGCATCCGGCAACGCCACGTCACCCGACACCAGTAACGTCACCATCACCGCTTCGGCACTGCCCAACCCGCCGGGCATAAAACTTAATGCCCCGGCCAACATGGAAACGGCATAAATGAACATCGCGAATGTCAGAGGTATACCCGCGCCCATGGCATTGAGAATCCAGTAAAACGCCAGCGCTTCCAGCCCCCAGGTCAGAAGACTCAACAACGTCGCGCCGATCTGGCGACGTGGGGTGTGGCAACTGTGGGACTGGTGCAACACATGAACGACATGACGCAACAGGCGGGGAAACCAGCCGCTCCTTTGTTCGACCCGCCGATCAAGGGCACTGACAAGACCTGGTCGGGACACCAGCAAGACGCTGCACGCCAATAGCACCAGACAGGCGACGATCATCGACAACCATTCGGGATGCGCGCTCAGGCCGAACAAGGCCAATGCCACCATCGCCAGCAAATCCGACAGGCGCTCACTGAACAGCGCGGCAAAACTGTGTGGATAAGGCACGTCCCACCGCCTGAGCAAAACCCCGCGCAACGCCTCGCCAGCCTTGCCGGGGGTGGTGGTCAAGGCGAATCCTGCCAGATAGATTTTCAGACTCGGCCACCAAGGCAGTGGATGGCGCAGGGCATTGAGATAGATCTGCCAACGCAAAAATCGCAAACCGTAGCCAAGTAGAACCAGCCCGACGATTTGCCCACCCTGCCACCACCCCACTCGACTGACGGCCGCGCTCACGGCCGACCACCCACCCCACAGGGAAACAGCCAGGTACGCGAGGGCGGAGCAGACCACCGAACCGATCAGCACCCGATAGCGCCACCCGGAGAGCATCAGCGCCTGGTTCATAGATTCAGCCTCTTGAAAATCGGCTGCGGTATGGCCCGAATCAACCACATGATCCACGCCCAGAATCCGGGTACATAAAGCACCGTCCTCTTGCGTTCAATACCTGAAACGATTCGTCGGGCAACGGCATCCGGTTGCGCAATCAGCAGCGCCGGTATCGCCAGCCCTTGAGTCATCGGCGTATCGACAAAACCGGGTTTGATAGTGATCACGTGCACTCCCGATTTGAACAAGCGTGCGCGCAACCCCTCGCAAAACGCGGTAACCGCCGCTTTGGCTGCGCCATACACATAATTGGAAGGGCGTCCGCGATCGCCGGCAACGGATGAAATGACGGCTAACGTGCCACGGCGCTGAACGGCCATGCCATTAGCCAACAGCGTCAGCAGGGTAATCACTGAAGTGGCGTTATTGGCAAATGCCTTCGCAGTCATCTCAACGGATTGTTCGCACTCACGTTGATTCGGCAAGGTGCCGTAGGCAATCAGGCAGATATCCACTGTCTGCAACGTCGTCAGGCAGCGCTCGAACATGACGGTGTGTTCGGCGGTATTGCTGACGTCCATCACATGCGGTGTCACCGCTCGCGCACCTCGGGCCTGCAGATCAGCGCAGGTTTGCTGCAGCTTTTGCCCATCCCTGGCGACGAGAAAAAACTCGCTCCGTTCAGCCGCCCACAGTCGCGCGCAGGCGCTGGCAATGGCCGATGTGGCGCCCACAATCAATATTTTTTTCATCGCAGAACTCGCTGCCAGAAACGGGAAATCAGGGCCGGGTCGCGCAGTGCTTCCACTTGCTCCCAGGCGGGATAGGCTTGGCGAAAATCACTGCCGCTCATGTGGGCGTCTTTCGCTGGGTACAAACGGCCATGCGCTTCGCGGACGATGGCATCCAGACGCGGCAAGAGCTTTTTCGTCAGGGCATTGTTCTGCGCAAAATCCAATGCCAGTGAAGTGCCCGGCATTGGAAAGGACAGCAGCCCGGGGGACGCCATATCGCCGCAGCGCTTGAGTACAGCGAGAAAGGAGCCGGAACCGCTGCGGGCGATGGAATTGAGTAGCTCGGACAAGGCTGCTTGCGCCACCGAGCTTGGCAAAACACACTGAAACTGCTGGAAGCCCTTGCGTCCGTAGATGCGGTTCCAGTGTTCGATGCCATCCAGTGGATAGAAAAACGGACTGTAGGCGACCGTCCGATATTGTCTGCTGGCCGGTTGTCGCTGCCAGTAATGACGGTTGAACAGTTTCAAAGTGAGCGGATTGATCAGCGACACCGGTGGCCGAATCGGCATGTGCAGCGAACGCGGTACTGCGGCCTGAAGTGCACCCGTTTCGCGATGATCGCCAGCGGTAAAAACACCGCGCCCTCGCGCATTGCCAGTGGCCAGACAGTCGATCCATGCAACGCTGTATTCGTGGCGGGCATCCATCTCGGCGGATAAGGCAAAGAAGTCATTCAGCCCCTCAAAACGAACCCGCGTGGTGTCGATCAGACTGGACTGGATCTTGCGTAGACGGATCTTCACCCAAGTGATGACGCCCGTCAGGCCCAGGCCACCCAGGGTGGCGGCAAACCACTGGGGATTCTCTTTTGGGGAACAGACCATCGGCGGTTGCATGGATCGGTGTAAACCAAAACTCACCACCGAATGGGCAAACGTACCGCACCGGTGATGGTTCTTGCCGTGTACATCATTGGCCACGGCTCCGCCCAGCGTGACATGCCGCGTCCCGGGTGTGACCTGCAAAAACCAGCCATGGGGGATAGACAGCAGCAAAATCTCGCCCAAGGTCACTCCGGCCTCGGCGCAAATCTCACCGTTCTCCCAGTCAGCCTCGATGAAGCGACTCAAGGGACGTAACTGCAACACATGATCACTGACGGCCAGACAGCTGTCGCCATAGCTGCGGCCATTGCCGAACGGCAACGTTGTGCCGTGGGTTTCGATCAACCGCTGCCACTGCGATCCGACGTCAGTTTGCCAGTGGCAGGGGTGGCCGGTTTGCGGGGCAAAGGGGAAATTGCCCCATGACGAGAGTGACAAGGCCACGCGCGCTCGTTCATAACCGGCTTTCGCTGAATTACTCGACATAGTTGATCTCAAACTTATCGCTCGAATTCAGCGCACGAAACTCCGTCAGCACCGACTTAAGCTTGTCAGCGGATGCAGCGTCCACGGCATAAAGAGAGACAGAGTCCTGCGCTGAAGTGATATTCGGAACAGCCAGTTTCAGACGGGCAATCTTTATAAAATTCGCGGGCCGCTGACGGAACCAGCCATCATAAATAAAAGCGTATTTAACATTGTGTTGCTTCATCAAAGCGCCAATCCAAAGCGAGTTGCTTTCCGCGCGCTTCAATTGCAACGCCTCATAACTCGCCAGACCGCCAAGATCCAATACATATTGATCGGTCGCCAATGAAACAAGCCCGAGATCATTAACTGCCAACGGCTCATTCAACCGAGAGGCAATTTTTGACATTACGTATTGCTGGTTATTGATATTCGCCGACGCCCATGGGGTACTCAACGTCACGTAAAAAAGCCCAGTAAAGGCCAATGGCAAACAACTGAAAACCATCACCATGCAGCGATCACTGAGATGCCTGCTACAGGCCGCTAGAAAAAACATGGCAATAAAAGCAAGCCAATAAATCTCATATCGACCGTACCACCCCGTCTTGCCAAATAGTGTATGACATAGAGTGACACTTAACAGCAGCATGATCAGCGACGTTCTACCTGAGTAATACCAGCAGAACATCAAGACGGCGAAGATAACCCACCCACCTTGCCTGCATTGATCCAGCGCATGTTCGGCAAGGGATTGCAGGCCAGAAATATCCGACTTTGCCAGTACCGAAGAGGGTAATAACCCCAGCCCCAGGCTGTTCAGGAAAAAGCTGAAGGATGCCAGGGCCAGCAGTATCGCGATACCGCAATACAATGGTCTGCTGCGTTCACCATTCAACAAGAGATAAACCAATGTGGGCAATGAAATCGCCAAACCTTCGTAGCGTACCAATGGCAGTAAAAAAATCGCCAGGTAGAGAATATTTGGCAACTTTGTCTCTTCAATAAACTCCTTGCGCACCATGCCGGCGGCAATCAAGCTCGTCAGATAAACTTGCAGGCTATGCTCCATCCCGTTAAAAATCAGCCCGAAAATATTTATTGAAAAAAAAGCCCACACGTCACCACCAGAGGAAACTGACATCTCAGACGCTTCAACAAATCAACCACCAACAGAAATGTCAGAAACGCAAAAACAACATTGATCACCAACGGTACATAAAAAAACGCACGCCCCCACATTGAAAAAGGCGCGAGCATAAAAGGCCATATAATACTTGAGGATGGAGCGGAATACTCTCCAGCGTTTATGCCGTAATGCCCAGCCCATATATGTTTGGCCAGCGCCATATGGATATAAGGATCATCCAGCGTATAAATCATCACACCATGGTTCATGACCAGGATCGATAGAAACAACAAACCTGTCGGTACAAAAAAAACCAATAGGGCAGTCGATAGCCCTGAAGCGCTCACAAGTGAGCGTGCGCAAACATGGGTGTTTATTTCACTCATTGGCGAAGTCCTTTTCGAACCCGATTAATGAATCCCCAAACAGACCTGTCAATCGCCTTAGGCACTTTGTTCGTTGGTTGATCCGTTTCATGCCGCCGCCCAGAAAATCAGGCAGAACACCGCCCCCATCGCCAGACTCAAGCGATCGCGCAGTGCGAACACCACCGGGTCGTCATTCATTCGGCCGCGATGGGTCAGCAGCCAGATCCGGGTGATCCACAGCAGCAACACAGGGCAGGCAAGCCAGATCCATCGTGGATGCGCATAGAGCGCGATGGTCGCGCTGTCATGGATGTACAGCGCCAGCACCATGACGGTGAGATAACCGGACGCAGCGCCCAATGATGAAAGCATGGCCAGATCGGCGGGAAAGTAATCCCGGCCACCGGTTTTCCCGGTGATGCCACTGTGCAGGGCGACCAGCAGTTCGGCATAGCGTTTGACCAGCGCCAGACTCAAAAACATGAACATGGAGAAGGCCAGCATCCAGCCAGTCAATTCCAGTTCAAAAGCGGCGCCACCGGCAATGATGCGCAGGGTGTACAGCAGCGCCAGGGTAATCACGTCGAGCGCCATCAGCCGCTTCAACACCAGTGAATAAATCAGTGTCAGCACGTAATAGCAGGCGAGCACCGCCACGAATGAGCGAGGCAGCCAAACCCAGGCGCCCGTGAAGGACACCAGCAAGAGCAAAGGAAAAACCATCAACCCGGACTTGATCGACAAAGATCCACTGGCGAAGGGTCGATGGCGCTTGGTTGGATGCTTGCGATCATCGGCAAGATCGAGCAGGTCATTGAGGACGTAGACACCCGATGCACACAATCCGAAAAACACGAAAGCCAGCACGCCGTGCCAAAGCGGCAGTGGATTGGCCAGTTGATGGGCGGCGAGCAGAGGGACAAAAATCAGCGCGTTCTTCACCCATTGATGAATGCGCAAGGCTTTATACCAACTCCTGAATGTCGTCGCGTCAGAGCGGATCACCTGAGCAATGTTGCCCAGGTGCCGAATGGCACGCTCGACGCCCGGGAACGGATTGACGACATAGGCATGCCTGGCGGAGCGCCATATCGGCAGATCGTCGAATGAATTACCGACGTAGTCGAACCCTTCCTCACCGTACAACGTCACCAGCACATCACGTTTGTGCGCCCCTGACAGGTTGCGCTCAAGCGTCGTCCCCAACACCTCATCAAACACCTGAAGGTGCTCGGCAATGCGCACTGCCAATGAGTAGTGGCTGGCCGTAGCGAGGACTATTTTTCGGCCGCTGTTGCGTTGCGCCTCAATCATCCAGAGTACGTCGGGATCGTAGGGCAAGGTCGCGACATCGATGTCCGTTGATTGCGCCAACTGCTCTTTCAAATACGCTTTGCCATGAGTGAGCCAGGCCAGCGGTTTCAGACATTGCAAAGGCTTGCTGCGCACAAAGGCCATTGCGCATTCGAACAGCAAATCGGACTTGAGGAGAGTGCCGTCCAGGTCGACCACGAAAGGTTGTGAAGTCACACGAGACTCGGACGCTGGAAGGCAATCAGTCACTGATACGTTCATATCCGACGCTCCCGAAAGAGCACAAACCGGAAAAAGCAGCACCCCAACAAAATATTCATCAGTGAAAAAAAAGCCACCGTCACCAAGCCGGGAAGATGACAGGCATCGGCAATCACGCCCACGCCGAAACTCACCGCGCCCATTGCGCCGACAAACATCAGGTAAGCGAACACCGACGTTTCTCTCTCGAACGTGTAAAGCGCGTTCACGTAAAACGAGAACGCAGCGGCCACGCAAAACGCCGCAAAATTGCTGGATGCCTGATCGAGGCCGACCGCGGTGCAGAGCACGAAAAATATTTGCCAGTGGATCAGCGCATCTGCAAAGCCGATCACGCCGGTTGCGGAGAATCCTTTCATGTCCGTTCCTTGCTGACTCCGACTTGTCGGGTCTTCAAGCTAGGCCATGGCGCAGGGGCGGTCTACTGTCAGAAATTACAGGTACGAGGGTTATTCCGACCAACGGTTATACGTATTTCATCCGTGCAGCGACCGCGCCGCCCTAATAAAAAAGCCCCGATCTCTCGACCGGGGCTTCGCCGTTTCAACGTCCTTCACTTACGAAGCCGAACGCACCGCGCCTTGCGACACCTGGGTCGGTTGCAGCTTGAACACGTAGAACAACACCGTCAGCACCACCAGGAATGCTGGGCCCACATAGAGCGCCACGCGGGTGTCGGGGAAGTACGCCATCAGGCCGACCACCAGCACCAGGAACGCCAACGCAAAGTACGAACTGACCGGGTACAGCCACATCTTGTATTTGAGGGCGGCACGTTCGCTGGCGCTCAGGCCTTTGCGGAATTTGAGCTGGGCCAGCAGGATCATGACCCAGGTCCAGATTGCGCCGAAAGTGGCAATCGACGTCACCCAGACGAAGACTTTTTCCGGCACCAGATAGTTGAGCAATACACCCAGCAGCAGTGCGCCAATCGACAGCAGCAATGCGCGACGCGGCACGCCGTTATTGGACGTCTTGGCAAAACCGGCCGGGGCCTGACCATTCTGCGCCAGGCTGTAGAGCATGCGCCCGGTGCTGAAGATGCCGCCGTTGCACGACGACAATGCCGCCGTGATCACCACGAAGTTGATGATGCCGGCTGCGGTCTTGATGCCCAGACGCTCGAACGTCATCACAAACGGACTGCCCTGAGTGCCGATTTCGTTCCATGGGTAGATCGACAGGATCACGAACAGCGCACCGACGTAGAACAGCAGAATCCGCCAGAACACCGAGCCGATGGCATCAGGGATGGTCTTTTGCGGGTTCTTCGCTTCGCCTGCGGTCAGGCCGATCATCTCGACGCCGAGGTAGGCGAACATGACCATTTGCAGGGACATCAGCACGCCCTGCACGCCGTTTGGCATAAAGCCGCCGTGGCTCCACAGGTTGGAAATTCCCAACGCGACGCCGTCGTTGCCGAAACCGAAGGCGATTACGCCGATGCCGCCAATCACCATGGCGATGATGGTGACGATCTTGATCAGGGCGAACCAGAATTCGAATTCACCGAAGGCTTTGACCGCGATCAGGTTGACCGACCCCATGCTGATCAGCGCCGCGAGGGCCCAGATCCAGCGCGGCACATCGGGGAACCAGATGCCCATGTACACGGCGACGGCAGTGATTTCCGCGACACAGGTCACCAGCCACAGGAACCAATAATTCCAGCCAGTGAGAAAGCCTGCCAACGGGCCGAGGTAGTCTTGCGCGTAGCGGCTGAACGAACCGGCCACCGGGTTATGCACGGCCATTTCGCCGAGGGCGCGCATGATCACCAGGATCGCCAGACCGCCAAGAATGTAGGAGAGCATGATCGCCGGGCCGGCCATTTCAATGGCCTTGGCCGAACCGAGAAACAGACCGACGCCGATACAGGCTCCGAGGGCCATCAGCCGAATATGCCGTTCGCCGAGTTCGCGTTTAAGCGGACCGCCCTGAGCGGTTTCGCCGTGAGGCAGGTGATTGCCAACTGGCATAGGGGTGCAACCTCGTCTTGTTATTGGATATGGCCACCGAGTGTTCAAGCGTTGGCCGATTAGCCTTGGCTCGTTGAAAACCGCGTCTGCTTCGTGGGCAAACGCGTCTTGCAGGACAGCCTGCAAGATCAGCGGGGCGTCAGTATAAAAACCTTGTCGTAGGTCTTTTCACTCTATAAACCACAAGATTCAGCGGGAGTTGTCGCAAGAATGCCAGTAGACCCGGCGGATCAACTGGCAAATGTAGGAAAACTCGCCACCGAAAACGGCGGCGAGTATTGCACAACCTTGGTGCGTCGTCTTTTCGTCTGGCGTTTTTGTCCAGGTCGGAGAACCTTGACGAACGCTTTAATGGAGGGTCTGAACCGTGACCAGTTCTTCTGGATCAGGCAGTTCAACAGACGAAAGATTCTCAACGCGGTTGCGGCTAATGGAACTGTTATCAATATCGGCGGGATCAAATTCACTGACATTGAAGTCACGACCACCCCGCTTTCTTCCATAGGTGTTTAACGTCGCGGCCAGCGCTCCGCTTTCCAGTACTTTATGCATGCCCTGCCTCATGGATTCGGGGCTGGAAAACTTCGCAAATCCAGAGTTAGGCTCGTAAAAGAACCACTCTGGTCTACCGTTCCTGACTCTTATACCTGCAAGCATTGCATGGTCTTTTGAGGCCAGCCTGAGTGTTTTCGAATCAGGAGAACTTTCCAGTGCATCGATAATTTCGTCGGCATCCATTTTCTTCTTGGCTGCGCCCATATGAAAAGATTCCTTATTGTTCACCGTATTGTGAAACTCCGTCATGTCGCAGATAAATTCGGTGGATCCAGGCGCTTCTTTCGCCAGGGCAGCTCTGGGAATATTTTTCAGCAGTATGTCTTCGTTTCCATGGTGAATAGCATAAGCCATGGCATTTGAGAGTCCTGCACACTCACCTCTGGAAACCATATTGACGTGAGCCAGATAATGCCCCTGCGAAACAGGAACGACCTCGACAGCCAAACCCTTCAAATCCGCGGCAAGAAGGTTTGAACTATAACGAGCGTCGTTCAGAATTTTGGTTTTTATTTCCTTTGTCAAAGCCCCTATTTCTTCAGGCTTGAGACCAGGCTCTGATACCAATTCAATCAACTCATCAAATTTCATTCCAGGTGTGTAGCCATCGATTACGATTACATTCCCTTGCGTATAACCACGTTCAAAGGCTCGAAGATTATTCCTGTTCCGTGCAAATTCAACATTGTTATGAAAATTCAAATAGATACGGGAGTTTGCCTCACCGCCCAAGGTTCCACCCCAGCAAAAACGTTGAGGCGTGAAATTGCCCGGCGGACCATAAAGCCTGCGGGTGTCCAGGTTGTATGGGTACCAACTGTCATTTTTCAACACCCCCACGCCCTCGATACTTTGCTCACCCACTTTGAAGGTGCCCAGCACTGTCGGCCCGTGCGCCTTAGTGACTCCGAGCAGCAAGTCATACCCGCTCGCAGACGCCCGAAGTCTGTTCAATTGGTGCAGCCCTTTAACGCCCACGAACTTGATCCCCCGACCCAGTAACTGCACGCCTGCCGCTATACCACTCACCGGGTTGAGTTCGCCGATGACAACGGCCCCTATGATTTTCGCTACCTTGAGCGCTTTGCTGATTGCCGAAGCCGTCCTGGCCCCCACTTGTGCCAACTTTGCTGCGGCACCCACGCCTGCGGTGACGAATCCCAATACGTCGAGGAACAGATCAATGGCGCCGTCTACATAGTTACCCTCTACAAAATGGGTAATGGCGGATTTGAAGGGAATCAGGTTGAGCAAAAACTCCATGCGGGATTTCATGGCTGCCAATTCTTTGTCATACGTCGTCTGCCCCTGCGCAGCGTTCAGAATCTTCTCGCTGTCGTAATCAAGATGCTCAACGAAGGCATCAGCAATCGTCAGGGTTCTCTCGCTGGAATAACTTTTGGGAGGCAAGGCCTGCGTCTCGTTGCCTTGCTTGAGCTTCGCAGCGACCGATTCATCAGCGACATAAAAAGGTTCAGTGGTGTACACGGTGCTCGGAACATTCACGTTGGTTCGTTCGGCCACCTGGGCAGGGTCAGAACCACTTTTTTTGATCGAGTCGGCCCCCAAGTCAATGTGATACACACTTACTTTTTTCCCCGTTCCCCGCTCGACTCTCAATGTCAGTGTTGGACTGGTGTACGTCAGGTTTCTGCCAAAAAAGCTCGTACTCAGCTTGTAGGTCTTGTGTTGATAGAAATCGATTTTTCCATATTCGAGGTTTTCTCGGTCTTCCAGCGGCAACTCGGATATGAGGTGTTTTACGGTTAACCGGGCACCTTCCTTGAGGTTGCTCAGTGTCGTTGCAAACTGCTTCCTGAAAGTCTCCCGCACGCGAAGGTTCAGTTCGTTGATGTCGTGAATAACAGCGTTCAGAAGTTTGTCGCTGGATTTCCATCGATAATTGCCATCCATCATTGCAACGTCCAGCAACGAGTACTTGCCCTGCGGCCCTAGCACATCACTCGGCACGGGCGCGAGATGACTTAACACTTTTAACGAGCTGTCCCATTCAAGCGCGGCATGTTCAAACGGAAAGTCTTTGCCAAATTCTTTTTCAAGCCCGGCCAGCGCAATGCTTTGGCGACTTGAAAACACACTTTTCAACAACACTGGCGTATTGAGCCGGTCGATAAATTGAGCATTGAACTGTTCTTTTATTTCACCAAGTTCTACTTCGGTGTAGCGTTCATCGTCTTTCTTTTCTACGGCCACATGGACAACGCCCCAATCGATCAGCGCGATGGTCTGGGCGTACCGGGTAACGGCCGGATCGGTCATAGCAGCACTTTCAGCGCAGATCATGACCTGGGCAAAGGTCATATTCGCGAGCTTCCCCGGACATTGAGCTTCGATCGTCGCAGCGGCCACGGCCAGGTTGAACCACGCCGCACCGCCGTACTTGACGCCATCCGGGATGTCTTTGATCAGGAACAGAGGGGCATTCCTTGCCAACAATGCGTAGGCGCCTAATCCGGCCATTTCAGGGCCGCTGATGAGTTCTTTGATCAAGTGTTCACGTAGTTTGTTGAACACCGCCGAAACCGGTTTCCCCCAATGTTGACGACTGGCCAGATCAAAACCCGCGACGCTGTTGCGTTGAGTGTTTTCAATAGACAACGGATCAAGATTCAAGTGAATGGCGGCCAATGCGTATTCGGTGATGCTGACGTCCGTGGAAATGCCTTTCAAACGGGTTTGTACCGCCATCCCAAGCGCTTGCCCGCGAGCGCTGGCAACGAGTGTTTCCAGTGCCTTGGCAGGATTCCCTAATGTTTTACTGTCAAGCGGATGGTGCAGGTACAAATGCTCCAGCAGTTGTTGCCCTGGCTTCCATAGTTCATCAAGACCTTCGATATAAAGCTGAACAGCGCTCAGCACTTCGTTCTGCTGATCAGTACTCAATGGCATCGGCCAGGACAAGGCTCCACCCAAGTCGCCAAGTGCAGACGGCGAGACACTTTCAGCTTCAAGCCTTGCAGACTCAAGTTGGCTTTCATAACTGGCAGACACCGAACCAGCATCCACCACAACATCATTTGCTTCGATCATACAATCTTCCTTGATAAATAAACGAAGCAAAAGTAAACAACAGGCGCCTTCAAATAAAAAACCGAAAACCGTTACTAACCTTATGTATTACCAAACAAAAGCACTATCCACTTACACACTTCAACTTACTTGAATAATCTTTTAACAATCAGCAACTTCCTCCTGCACTCACGCGCCACAAAAAGTCGCAAGAGCCCGCCTGGCGTCTGGCACCCTCATCGCGACTCTTGGTCCGTGCTCGCTTCACAATTTCCCTCCTGTCGCCCACCACCGTCTAAGCTTCAGACAAGTCCGATCAATCTGCGTGAATGGATCAATCGACTATGGGCGCTTTGTGGCAAACCGACTCGAGTAAAGCCGTGGTTCCGACTGACCGTGTGGATGATGAAGCGCCTGTCCCTGAAAAAAACCGCCGCAACCGGCATGGGTGGAAGGCATTCTGGTTGTTGCTGCTGATTATCCTGATCGTGGTCGGGCTGGCGGCGGCCAAGGAAATGCGCACCTCGCGTTTCCAGGCCCATGAACTCAGCCGCTACGCAGCCTCACTGACCTACAAGCTTGAACCTGGTCCCAGCGAAGCGATTCGCTACCCCGGCAATGGGCCATTCGATTTGCGCCTGGGTTACAGCTCGCTCGATGAACTCCTGCCGCGCCTGCTCAAACGCGATTACGTGATCACCGAGCAGACCCGCTTCTCGCCGGCGCTGCTCAGCTATACCGGCAAGGGCATGTTCGTGCCCTATGCGGAAAAGACTCAGGCCGGACTCTCGATCACCGACTGCCGCGCTGCGCCGCTGTATCAGTACAACTATCCACAGCAGTTGTATTCGAGTTTCGCCGCGATTCCGCCGGCGGTGGTCAACAGCCTGCTGTTCATTGAAAACCGCTTTCTGCTCGACCCCAGACAACCGATGACCAACCCGGCGGTGGACTGGCCGAGGTTCGGCATGGCCGCGTGGTCGCAAGTGGCGAAGTTGCTGCACTTGCCCGGGCAATCGGCGGGTGGCAGCACGCTGGCGACGCAACTTGAAAAGTACCGGCATTCACCTGATGGCCTGACGGTGTCCGGCGCCGAGAAGCTTCGCCAGATGATCTCCGCCAGCGTGCGCGCCTATCAGGACGGCCCGCAAACCCTGACCGCGCGGCAGAACATCGTTCGTGATTACCTCAACAGCGTGCCGCTGTCGGCCGTGCCTGGCCATGGTGAAGTCCATGGCATGGCCGAAGGGTTGCGGGTCTGGTACGGCAGCGACTTCAATAAGGCCAACGAACAGTTGAACAGCCCGGCGACCGACCCGAAAACCATGGCGGATAAAGGCCTGGCCTTGCGTGAAATGCTGTCATTGATGATCGCCCAGCGTCGTCCCTCCCATTACCTGAACAAGGGCCACGAAGAACTCGCCGATCTCACCGACAGCCATTTGCGCCTGCTCAAGCAGAACGGCGTGATCGACACCGCACTCGCCGATGCCGCACTGGCCAGCCAGGTCATCTATCGCGACTGGCAGACCCAGCCCACTCTTCAGCCGATTGAAACCAACAAAGGTATCAACGCTGCTCGTAGCCGCCTGGCCGCGATGCTCAATCGTTCGCTGTACGACCTTGACCGCCTCGACCTCTCGGCCACCAGCACGCTGCAAGGCGACCTGCAAACCCAGGTCACCGCTTACCTGAAAAAACTCGCCGACCCGGCCTACGCCGCTGAAATCGGCCTGCTCGGTGAACGGCTGCTGACGCCTGTCAGCACTGCTCAGGTGCGCTACAGCTTCACCTTGCTCGAACTCACCCCCGACGGCTCGCGAGTGCGGGTGCAGACCGACAGCACCGACCAGCCCTTCGACATCAACGAAGGCAGCAAACTCGAATTGGGCTCGACGGCGAAGATGCGTGTGCTCACCACGTACCTGCAAATCATCGCCGAGTTGCACGACAAGTACAGTGCGCTGAGCGTACCGGAACTGAAAAAGGTCGACGTCCCCGACCAGGATCGCCTCAGCCAATGGGTCATCGATTACCTGATCCAGAACAAGGACCACGACCTCTCGAAAATGCTCGGTGCAGCGCTGGACCGCAAATACTCGGCCAGCCCCGGCGAGGCGTTTTTCACCGGTGGCGGGTTGCACGTTTTTCATAACTTTCGCAAGGAAGACAACGGCCGCATGCCGACCCTGCGCGACGCCCTGCGCGAGTCGATCAACCTGCCGTTCATTCGTCTGATGCGCGATGTGGTGCGTTACACCACTTACTCCGGTCCCAACAGCAGCGCCGAACTGCTCAAGGACGACCGCGACCCAAGGCGTCAGGAATACCTGGCGAGCTTTGCCGACCGTGAAGGTACATCGTTCTTGCTCAAGTTCTGGAAGAGGTACAAAAACAAAGACACCCAGGCGCGGCTCGAAACCTTCCTCGACAGCATGCGTCCGACCCCGATCCGCATGGCCGCCGTGCACCGTTACCTGTTGCCGAACGCGACTCAGGAAGACTTCAACCGCTTCGTGCGCTCGCACCTCAAGGACGCCAAGCTCACTGTAAAACTCACCGACGATCGCCTGATCCGGCTCTATGACGCTTATGGCCCGGGCCGCTACGACCTCCCGGACCAGGGCTTCATCGCCAAGGTTCACCCGTTGGATCTGTGGCTGATGGGTTACCTGCTGAACAACCCGGACGCGACGTTCAGTCAGGTCGTCAAGGCCAGCCACTTCGAACGTCAGGAAGTCTATAGCTGGCTGTTCAAGAGCAAACACAAGGGCGCCCGTGACAGCCGCATCCGCACCATGCTCGAGATCGAAGCCTTCCTGGAGATTCACCAGCGCTGGAAAAAAGTCGGCTACCCGTTCGATCATCTGGTGCCATCGCTGGCCACCGCCATCGGCAGCTCCGGCGACCGTCCGGCAGCGCTCGCGGAGTTGATCGGCACCATTCTCAACGATGGCGTGCGCATGCCGACCCTGCGCATCGACAGCCTGCACTTTGCCGCCGACACGCCTTATGAAACGCGGCTGATCAATGACCCGCATGTTGGCAAACGGGTGATGCCGTCGGAAGTTGCCACCGCCATGCGTGAAGCGCTTTCACAGGTGGTCGACGCCGGTACGGCCAAACGTGTTTCCGGCAGTTTCAAACTGGCGGATGGCAGTCCGCTGGCCATGGGTGGCAAAACGGGTACGGGCGATAACCGCATCGAGGCCATCGGTTCGGGCGGACGCATCCTCAGTTCGAAGTCGATCAACCGCACGGCGACCTTCGTGTTCTACATCGGCGATCACCATTTCGGCACCCTCACCGCGTTCGTTCCGGGGCCTTCGGCCGAGAACTTCAAATTCACTTCAGCCTTGCCAGTACAGGTGCTCAAGGGCATGGCACCGTTCCTCACGCCGTATCTGCAACCGGGCAGCGACCTGCAATGCCACCCCGCACAGAGCACAAACGTTGCGATGATCAATCCGGTACGTCTGAAGACGAGGTAACAAATCGTGTCAGTCGTTTCCGATTCAGCGTGACGTTTTTTCTTCGCAGCGGGTGGTACTTATGTATTTTTCGAATTCGAATTTTCGTCGGGTTGATGCCCCACAGCGCCGTTTGCCGCCTGAACTTTGAACTTTTGTTTTGCCCTTGCGCCGGTAGGCTGATCACTCCTCAAACAATCAAGGATGATTGGCCATGTCTCCCATACCCGAGTCTGCCGAAAACGCAGAAAAAGGTCGGCACTACGAATTCATCAAGTCCGCCGTCAGCGACAGTTTCAAAGGCGCCACCGTTGCCCGGGGCCAAGCGTTGGCAGCCGTGCCACTGAAGATCGAACCCTGGTACTTGAAGGCGCCAGACACCTGGCTGGAAAAGCTCGCTGCCGCCAATCTCAAGGCCTGGGCCTCACAAAACCCGGTTGACCACCTGATGGCGAAAACCGATCTGCATGCCTTCGCCGAGCCGTTGCTCAAGGCCGCAATCAAACGGCGCCATGGCCTGGAACTCGATGTCAAGAAAACCTACCTGCGCCTGTACATGCCCAAAGACCAGCCCTGGTACACGATCAAGCTCTCGGGCGGAGTGACCAGTCGAACGGTTTCCCTGCTGGACGCCGCGCTACACAACTTCGCCAAAAGTGAAACGGTTGATCGCGGCTCCGAGTACATCAGCCAACCCGATGAACGCGGTTTGTTCGACGTCTTGCCTATCAGACACAGCATGTCCATCGCCCAGTTTCAGACGCTATGCCGGGATCTGGACATCGGCGCTCATTATGAAAAGCATTTGCACAGGTACCTGTTGCCCGGCGAGCCGGTGGCTGAAGCCGTTCTGAAAAACAGGGTGATACAAAGCCAGCAAGACGCCCTCACCGCGGCCGCTTACATGGCGCTGATCAAGAACGACATCCAGGTCGACACCTGCACAATGCTGTTGAACCTGGCCGAAGACAAACCGCAACTGCTGCTCAATGGCCGCGCCATGTTGTGCTGCGACCTGTCGATTCTCAGCACCCGGCTGACCGGCATTCTCCTGCTCATCGATGCGGTACGCGACAGCCGCGGGATTCGACGCGTGATCGCCTATGTCCCCCATGATCCGGATCATCCGCTCAAGGAGTACGACTCGCTCAAGGCGTTCAAGGACGAACTGACTCGCCAGTTGCGCGAAAACAAATACATCGAGTCAACCAAGCAAACGTATCGCCAGTTCTTCAGCGATTTCGTCGATCAGCAGCAGCGTGGGCACTTCTTTGCCGAACTGGAGCAACGGCTGTTCATTTATCGGTATCACCCGCGCCAGGATCCGACCGACCAACGACCGCCATGGCGCCAGGACCCGGTGGACAACCCAAACCTGCAATTTGATCGTGTGCAGTTGCAAGGCAACTACTGGCGGCACCTCTATCAACAAAAGTTCAACAAGATCCTGAATGATGCCCGGGAGTTAGCCGTCTCCACCGCCGACACTGACAGCAAGGCACGCTGGGCCTGGTGGGAAAATTTCCAGAAAATGCTCTCGGACATTCTCAACGTCGCGCTGTTGGTCGTCACACCGTTTGTACCGGTGCTGGGCCAGTTGATGTTGGCTTACACCGCTTACCAACTGGCCACCGACGTTATCGAGGGGATTGTCGATCTGGCCCAAGGGCAGTCGCTGGAAGCCGGCGAGCATCTGATCAGTGTGGTAACCGACGTCATTCAACTGGCAGCCTTTGCCTCGGGCGCAAAAATCGGCGAGGTCGTTCGCGTCAAACTGTCATCGCTGGTCGACGATATGAAACCGGTGAAACTGCCCAATGGCAAACCCAGCCTCTGGCATCCCGACATCAAGCCTTACGAGCGCAACGACATCAGCCTGGCACCCGACGCGAAACCCGACAAGCATGGCCTGCATTTGTACGGCGATGAAAGGGTCTTGCTGTTGGAACGTAAACTCTACGCGGTCGAAAAAGCATCGAGCGAACCGACGTCCAAGACCCATCGCATCAAGCACCCGACACGCCCAAACGCTTATAAACCGCTCATCGAACACAACGGTCACGGTGCCTGGGTGCAGGAAATAGAAAACCCGCGCGACTGGGACTTTGCGACGTTGATGCGTCGTGTCGGGCACAGCGTGGAAGGCTTTTCGCCGGTGCAACGGGAACAGATCCGTGTGATCAGCGGCACGCACGAAAACCAACTGCGCCAAATGCATATCGATAACACTGCACCGCCGCCGCTGCTGACCGACACCATCAAGCGTTTCAGTGCCTATGACGATGCCCGACTCGCCAGTGCGAACATCCGCAATGGCCGCCCCATCGACCCGCAGGCCGTCTGGTTCGAGCCGCTGCTGACGAGGCAGCCAGGCTGGCCACGCACCAAGGCGCTGAAGATTTATGAAAGCGCCGACCTGCAGGGTTACGCGCGCACATACGGCGATGCCAATGCAGCGGATGCCGATACCCTGAGCATCAGCCTTGCGGATCTCACCTCGGGCAAACTGCCGGAACGGTTGGCAAATTTCCTCGACGATACTGAGTTCAAACAACTGCTTGGTCGCGACGTCCCTCGCAGCGACCGGGCAACAGCGGTGCGCAACCTGCTCGCGGATGCCGTCGACATGCGCCAGAAAGATGTCTCCAATTACCTGTATCAAGTGGGTGAAAAATCAAACAAGGCCGATATTCGCGCCGTACAAAAAACATTCCCGCAGCTCCCGTTGCCGTTGGCCGAGAAGGTCGTGGCCCTGGCAAAACCGGCCGAGTTGCAACGTATCGCCGACGAAAACCACTTGCCACTGCGCCTCAAGGCGCAGGCGCGGGAACTGGATTTCGAAGCGTCCACCGCCCGCGCCTATAACGGTTTTTTCCAAGAGCAATGGATGCTCCCGGAGACCGAGCGACTGGCACTCAACACCCTCAAATTCAACACCGACACCTTTGCCGATGTGCGTTTGGACGTGCACGACGGCAGCTACGACGGCCCGCTGCGCTGCAGCGTCGGCGCGGATGATGCAACCACCGTCAGACGTCTGGTTCGTGACGAACATGGCCGCTATGAAGTGCTCGACGCCAACAATCGCACGCTGCATGAAGCCGACGACTTCTACGAGTCGATCCTGCATGCCCTGCCTGACGAAAAACTGCAGGCAACGGGCTACCGGCGCGGTCAGGGTCAACGCCTCAAACAATGGCTGTTGGAAACATCCGCCGAACCGGCCGAGCGCCGCAGCGTGATGGCCGAACCACCGATTCGTCGAGTGGCCAGTGTTGAAACCGAAACGCTGACAGGCCGATGGCCGTGGCCCTGGGCGCAAAACACCCCGGAACAGAAAGTCCGAAAGCTGTACCCGAAAATGTCTGAGCATCAGGCAAAGGTGTTCATCGAAAAGCTGCGCAAGAATGGTGATCCCACTGACGCAATCAAACACCTGGAAGGCGAACGCGAGCAATTGCGCACAGAGATGCAAAATTGGCGGGAAAGCTACCCGCCCGATGTGGATGGCTCGGGAGAACCGATCCCCGGAGTATCGACGCAGTACATGCAGGAGGGCGGGAGGCATATCGAGGAACGGCTGCTTGAGTGCTTCGAGCGTCAAAACGACACTTATGCCGAGCACAGCAACCCTCAAGAGCAAGGCTATTCGCTGGACCTGTCCAGCTCGCTTTCGCGGCCGAACCTCGATCGTTGGTGGGGCGATCTGCGCAAGCGGCCCGGGATGAAGAGACACCTCGACCAGATCACTGCGCTGAAACTCGATAAAACGCGTTTCTCGACATCGTCCGATGGCGTGCTTGGCAGTTTCCCCAAGCTACGTGAATTGAGCGCGCGTCAGTGTGACCTGACGGAGATCCCTCCCACCCTCGGAGAAATGCGTCACCTCCAGAGTCTGGATCTGACCGACAACCGCATCAAGTTGACCGTGCGTTCAAATGAACAACTTGGCGGTTTGATTCGCCTGCGATCACTGAACCTGAACGGTAACCCGTTGCGCCAACCACCCGATGTCGGGCGGATGTATCGCTTGAAAGACCTCAGTCTGGCCAATACCGATATCCAGTCCTGGCCCGAGGGCCTGTTCAAGGTCGGCTCGGTGGACAAGCATCGTCCCCGCGGTTTCATGCTGGATATGCGTCATACGCCGATCAATACGCTGCCCGAAGTCACACCGGGTTCCGATCAGGCCTTTATCCTCAGTCGTGCGCGTTTCGACACGGCGAAGCTTTCCAATGAGGATCGGGTACGCTACGGCACTTATCGCCAATCCACCGGCATGGCCTTTGTGCAGACCGATTTTCCGGCCGCCACAAACGAACTAAGCCACTGGAAATCGTTTCCCGGTGAACCGGACGGGTTTGGTCCCTCGGCGTCTTTGAGCAAGTACCGCGAAGAGTCCTGGCACGATCTGATGGCCGAGCCAGGCTCCGCAGATTTTTTTGCCGTCATTGCCCGGCAGAGGCGAACCGCTGATTACCAGAACACGCAAACACGCCAACAACTGACCCAGCGTGTCTGGGAAATGATCGATGCCGCCGCGCTGGATTCCGACCTGCGTGAAGAACTGTTCAAACAAGCCAGAGAGCCCGATAGCTGCCGCGACGGCGGCGCCTATCTGTTCAACTCCATGGGCATCAAAGTGCTGGTCTCGAGGGCCTATGCCGAGCCGGCCTCGGCCCTTGCGCTTGACCACAATCTGGCGAGGCTGGCCCGCAGCCGCGCACGCCTGAACATCGTCGGCGATATCGCTCGAGAAGAAATCGGCCGTCAAGAGCAACAGCATCTGATCGATCCGTCGAACAATCGCGCGCCGGATGATCTTGAAATCCATATGGCCTATGAAACCGGGTTGGCGGAACGGCTGGAGCTGCCTTGGCAATCAAAAGGCATGCTTTACCAGCAGCGATCAGGCGTTACCCAGGCGAAGATCGACGCGGCCTATGACTCGTTCAAGCTGCGCGAAAGCGGCAACGGACTGGTCGACGGCATGATTGACCCTAACGGGGATGATTTCTGGGAACGCCATTTGCGCAAAACCCATCCGACACAATATGAGCGCAATGATCTGCGGTTCGAGGAAAAACCGGGCCTGCTGGATGAGTTGCGCCTGGCACAAGCGGAGTACGCCAATGCCAACGCGCAGACTCAGATGAACCCGTTGATACGAAAGATGGAAACCCTGGCCGATCAACTGAACATTCCCCACGCGGATATTTTCAGCGGCGAGGCCATGAGTCAGGCGCGGTACGACCGACTGCTGAACAATATCGGTTATTCGCGTAACGAACTGTCCAGACAATTGACCCGCGAAGCGTTGATCAGCATCGGCCATTGACCCTCGCAAGGCGCCAGCCCTGAACCCGGGGCTGGCCAACTGATGCGCACTAACCCACCTCCGAATCCCAGATCACCGTGATATTGCCCCTGTAAATTCGGCCTTGGGCGTTGTCGATCATCCAGTGGGTTTGCTGTTCATCCACTTCGAAATGCAGGGTTCCCGGCTTGCGATCGATATAGAAGCCGGGTTGAAACGGTGCTGTCGCCTCGATCCCCAAGCGCTTGCGCGTGACCGCTTGCCCGGCGCTGTCGGTCAAGCCGTTGGGCAAACTGACACTGACGTCCACCGCGCCCGCGAACCCCTGCCCGTCTGCAATGGCGCAACCCGAGCCCACGCCCAGACGGTGCTCGCATTCAAGCTTCATGGTGAATTTCGACGACGCCGAGATATGGAATATCTGATCGCGGTAAAGGCGCGAAGGCTTGCGTCCACTGTCCAGCCAGCGTTGCCAGCCGCCTTGCGGTTCCAGTACGACTTTGTCGCCCCCGGGTGGAATATCCACTTTCAGGGTGTGCTGCACGTCCAGCACAAAATCGAGGGTGAGGCTGCTGTCGTCCGGCTCAAACAGTTTGCCCATATCGAAATCCCCTCCAGGTCCCAGGCTGTAAGTCAAGGAACCGGTATAACGGCCGGTAGACATGTTCAACGGGTTGGGTGTGCGCAGCTCGTAGGCGAAGTCCAGCTTGTCGAAATACATCGACGGAATGTGGTACGCCGGCACTTTAAGACAGTGGGCCTCTTGCGTGGTTTTCCAGAAAAACCGCCAGCTGTCCTCCTCGTAGGCGCCTTCGCCGCTGTACCAGCAAGGGGCAGGTATTGCTTGTACCCAATTACCCGTGGTCCATAACCTGCTATGGCCTTCAAGTGCATTGCTGCCGCCGGCCAGTCGCACAGCCGGATGGCTCAAAACATACCTGGAGCCCATGCCAGTAATGCGTATTTCCACAGATTGCGTTTCCTGTGTCTGGCTGTTTGTCACGGTCAGCCGCCGCAAATTGGCGGGGGCCTTTACTGCCGCCCAGTCAAAGATGCCTACGTAGCGGGTAGAACTGAAACGTATGGGTAATTCGATGCTGAACATGCCGTTATTTTCACATTGGCCCGGATAGGTGGCGCAATAACCGCTGTTCGGCGTTTTGTTGACGAACGTCATCTTGTCTGGTCTGGAAGAATCCGGTTGGAACAACGCATGGATCTCCTGATTGATCGCCTGCGCCTGAGGGATGCTCAACGCCGCCATCCATATCACCCCAATGAACCTGTTCATGCGTCGCCCCGCCTCTGCTGAACTCTTTTTATTGGTCTGCCTGCGCACCCGGCGCGCGGGCATTGAACAGCAACAACACGTTGCCGCTGTAATCCCCGGCCCGATAGCCGCCGGCCGGTTCAACCGGGTCGATCACCAGCGCCACGCGCTTGCCCGCGGCCGCTTCTTCCTGAGAAAGGACCTGCTGCGGCGTCACCTGCGCACTCAATTCAACGCCATTGAAGGTGACCCGCAGACCGATCTCCTCACCCGGCCGGCCATTGGACAGGTAGGGAATAGCCTCCAGGCGCGCTTCAATCGCGCTGTTGTCGTGCCGCACATCGAAATTCTTTTGCAGGCTGCCCAGGGTCGAACGCGGATAATCCCATGCGAGCCGTTGCGGGCGGTGGATCCAGTCCGGTTCTGCCGGAATGATGTAAAACGCCCGACTGGGGATGGTCAGGGACACTTCAAAGGTGCGTATTTCCCGAGCCGCCCAGGCCGTGGAGTTGGCCAGCGCCACCGTGGCCATCAGCGCGGCGGCGGAATATTGCTTGATCATGTCGGTTACCCGTTGCGTCAATGAAAAGCAGGCCTAGCGGCTCACAACTTTCAGGGCTTTCCTGTCGGCGCCCTCGATCAGAAAGAAGCGGTACTCACGCCCCTTCTCCTTGTCGAAGGCGAAGCTCTTGCCCGCCAGCACATGGTGTTTGGTCGTCGCGCCGCAGTCGGTTTCCTTGGTCAGTGAACAGTTTTTGAACTCGTCGACGATCAACACCGTATTGCCGTCGTTGCGCAATTCGTAGCGACTGTCGGTTTCGTTGATGACGGTGGCGAACCGCGCATCTTTGGGCCGCACGAAAAAGACCGTACCGAATCCGGTCATCACGTTGACCCCGGCCTTGAGGGCTTTTTTGTAGTCTTCGCGCTCTTCGCCGGTGACGGTGAACTCGTCTTCCTTTTCCGGCACCACTGGCACAAAACGCACTCGGAAGTACCGCTCGCGATCACGCTCGCCCATATACAGCAAACGGGTGCCCTGCATGCCCTGGGCCGGCACGATCAACCGCGCGGGGCTTGCCATCAAGCCATTGCGCGAGGCACCGTCGGCGGCGTTCGCCACAGGAATTTCCTGTGGCTTGCCCTCAGCGTCGTAGACGATTTCCAGCACGTTGACCTTGACGAACGCCGTGGCATCGCCGCTGTTGAACACGCGTTTGAGGTAGGTGCTTTTATCAGCCTCGAGATAGTCGTACACAGTGCCGACATTGATCTGCGGACCCGCCTGCGCCGTCAGGCAAAACAGGCTGAGCACGCCCAGCAAAAAACCACGGTTCATCGTTTTCAGCTCCATGAAAAATGAAAATCGCCTGCCGGAGGTGCTCACACTTCCGAGTCCCAGATGATGGTGATGTTGCCGGTGAAGGTGTCATTCACACCGGGTCGCAAGACAAAGTCGATGGCGTCCTTGGGCATTGCAAAACGCAAAGAACCGGCCTTGCGCTCAAGGTAGATCTGCGGCTGGAACGGACCGACCCATGTGTTGTAGAGCAACATGACCCGATTGACGTCTCCGCCTCCGGGACCACTGATCCCGGGGGGCAATGTGAGGAACGTTTCGACTTCGGTAGTATTGGTCTTCGGGCTGCGCAGGATGCACCGTGAACCACCGTAGGAGTTGCACAGCATCATGACTTTGAACCGGGACGAGGCGGAGATGTAGAACAGTTGATCGCGGAAAATGCTGGATGGCTTGCGCCCGCTGTTGACCCAGCGCGTCCAGCCGCCCTCGGGCTCCAGCACCACTTTATTGCCACCCGGTGGCAGATCGACCTTGAGGGTGTGCTGCACGTCCAGCACGAAGTCCAGGGTCAGGCTGCTGTCGTCCGGTTGAAAACCGCCCCCGATATCGAAATCGCCGCCACTGCCCAGGCTGTAGGTCAGTGAACCGGTGTACAAACCCGATGACATGCCCAACGGATTGGGTGTGCGCAGTTCATAAGCAAAGTCGAGGGTATCGAAGTACATGGATGGAATGGTCGCCAACGTCTTCTTGGCGCAGTATCCCTCGACGGGAGTTTTCCAGAAAAACCGGTAGGTGGCAGGAGTGTAAGCGCCGACACCGCTGTATTGGCAGGGCGGGGACGCATATACCCAACTGCTGCTGTCCCAGAGCAGTTGATGGCCCAGCAGTACGTCGCTCACGCCGACCAGTTCGTGGGCCGGCTGGCTCAGGACATAGTTGGAGCCGACACCGGTGATACGCACTTCAACGATTTCCGTTTCCATCGTCTCGGTATTGATCACCGCCAATGAGCGCCAGTTGGCAGGCACCTTTATTCCAATCCCCCAATTCGGTGGGAGGGTCAAAGGGGCATCGAACCGGAGCGGCAATCGAATGCTGAATATCGAGTTTTCCGCGCATTGATCGGGGTAGTCGGCGCAGTACCCACTGTTGGGGGTCTTGTTGACGAACACGTTCTTGCGCGGCTGCGATGGGTCAGGCTGGAACAACGCCCGAATCTCCTGAGTGGCCGCCTCGACCACCGGCAGGGCCAGCGCCAGGCACAATCCCAGCAGGCATGTGGCTTTTTTCATAGGGATCAACCCGCCTTCTGTTCGGTGGAGGTCACATCGGCCAGGGTGTCCGGTGTGCAGCGCAAATCGCCGATCATCAGCACATTGTTTTCGCGCCGATGCTGGTTTTCTTCCAGCCGGAACTGGCAGAGCAATTGGTTATCGCGACGCACTTGCAACGTCGGCGAGCCGGCGTTCATTTCCATCGAGAAGAACCCGTCCACCTCGGTCACCCCGCGACTGGCGTGGTTGATCACATGGTGACCCTTGAGCGGCCGCCCTTGCCCGTCGACCAGACGGCCGAGCACGGTCAGTGTTTTCATCACGCGGATCTTGCTGTAACCCACCCCACCCTTGTTCAAGTGATAACGGGTGCGCGCCGGCTCGATGGTGGCTGCCGGGACGTGATTGCCTTCGAAATCGAAACCCACAGAGCTGTTTTGATAGGCCGTGATCGGAATGAAGTTGCGCCCCGGTTTCAATGCCGCGCTGCCGCCGACGTAATCGTCGGCGCGCAAGATGACGTCATCGATGTCCGACTCAACATCGACGATCATCCCCGCACCGCGCATTTCGCTCTGACTGGTCATGAGCATGTGCTGGCCGCCGACCACCAGCGTGCTATCGACGTTGAGGCCACCGGTAAAATTACCGCTATAGGACGAACGCTGAATGAAACCGTCGCCGTTGACCGCGTCGGTACGAAAGTTCGCCAGGCTGGACATCCCCACGCCATAGGTGTCGGTCAATGCCGTCACCGACACGCTTTGCAGCACATGGTCTTTCAGGTCCTTGCGCCAACCGATGGAGCCATTGTTGTCGCGGCTGCCGTCACGGGCCGTGCGCGAACCGATGCTGCCGGTAATCTGCTGACCAGGGGCACCGAGCGCCAGATTGACACTCAGATCGACCCCGCGATTGCGCGCATCGCCGCTGCTGTAACTGCCCGGGCGATCAAACAGCGACAAGCGCCAACTGGCGTCGCTGCCAAACAGATCGGTGCGTTGCGTCCAGCCCATATCCAGTCCGATGCCCTCAACGTTCCCCTCACTGTGGGAGACCCTGGCGTTGAGCGAACTTTTACTGCTGACCCGATGGTTGACTGCCAGTGACGAGTTACTGGTCTGGCCGATAAACACGTTACGTGGGCGAACCCGCGTGCCGTCCGGCAGCGTGTCGTAAGTGTTGGTGGTGTCGAGCCAACTGCGGCTGTGGCTGACCACCACACTGCCGGCCCCGTAGCTGTAAAGACTTTGCAGATCCAGGCCTGTGCCGTAATCCTCGGTCTTGTAAACGTTGGCGTACAGGCTGATGTGATTGGCCAGCGTCCAGTCGATGGACGTGCCGTATTGCAGTTTTTCGCGGATCTGGCGCGCCGACAGCCCGAGAATCACCCGCGGGTGCATCAGATAGTTGACCGCCGCGCCAGCCGTGGGGCTGCCGCTGGACTGGGTGTCCCAGTTGCTCAGCAGCTTGCTTTCCTCACCGGCAAACACGTTATAGCGCCAGCGCTCATCGAGGTTGCGCCAGTTGTTGGGCTTGTACACCAGCTCCTGAGTAGTGGAGGTGATTTGACCGTCTTCGATCAGCCGCACTTCCACTTCATAGATGCCACCGGGCAAGGGCCGGGTGTCGAGGGTTTGCAAACCGGCGGGCACCGATTGCGTGTTGATCAGCAAGCCGTCGCGATAGATCTCCACCGAACCCTGACGGTTGGCCGTGACATAAATCGGATAGACGCTGGGCATCGGGCTGTTGATCGCCAGACTGTCGGAGCTGCCGTACATCACGCCGACGGCCGTGTCGGGGCTGTTGCCGAACGTACGCGGCTGGCGGGTCAACCCTTCGGAATTGGGGGTGAAATAGCCCAGTCGAAAAAAACTGCCTTGCAATTCGCGCTGGGTGTGGAATTCGTGTAGAGCGTGGTAAAGCTTGTCGTCCGGCCCGCCGAGGCGCGCCAGTTGCAGGTTCAGCGTCTGGCTCCAGTTGCCCAGACTGCTGATGGCCTCAAGGCCAAAGCGTCCGCCCAGATCCTGACCTTGACCGCCATTGAGATTGAGCTGATTGCGCACCATCAAACCGTTACTGCCGTCTTTGGGCTGTTCGTGATAACGCTTGGCTTCAACGTCGCGCTCGGCATTTTCGGTGAGGATCGAGACCAACGAATTTTCCAGGTTGTAATGCACGGCCAGCACCTGATCCGGACAGGAACCGACGCAGTTGCCCAGAGGCACGCCAGGCTTGAGAAAACTCGCCCATTTTTCCCGCTCGGCAGGGCCGAAACGGTTCTCGCTGGTGTCGGTGAATTCAAGCAATGTGATGCGGTCGTCGCGGGACAACACCACCATGGCTTCGCCCAACGGCTGGCGATCAAGTTCAACCCGAACAGCCAGAGGCACATCAAAGAAATGCTCCTCGAAATCCGCCGGCAGGCCTTTGGCCTGGGCCAAAAGACTTCGCGGCGTCGTGCCGGCGGAGTTGGAAGCCACGGCTACGCTGGCACAAAACAACAGCGCAAGCGCAGCCGCGATGGGTGTCATCGGGAACATGAACTCTTACTCTGATTACGAATGATGAAGTCCGACGGGGCACGCCCAGTGGCTTGCCCCGTCGGTCAGCGCTGTGGAGAACTCAGCGCCTGTTGCCGGATCGCTCGATCAAGGCGTACCGACCGGTGGCACTGCATCAAAGGTCATTGCCACAACACCGGTGTAATCACCCGGGTTGAAAGCGCTGCCGATGGCACTGATTTTGATCGGCGCACGATAGTTCACGTCCGACTCTGCCTCACCGACAACTTCCTGAGGGGTGGTGGTCAGGGTCTTGTTATTGACTTCGACTTTAAGCGCGATCTCATTGGAGCCCGAGATCAGTTTTGGCACGCTGTCCACACTCGCGTGAACCGAACCGTTGTTGTTGCGCACATCGAAGAAACCGTTGACTTCGCTCATTTTGCCGGTAGTTGGCTGATAGCTCATGTCCTGATCCTTGTTGACCAGATCAGGATTGGTCGGCACGACATAGAAGCCGTTGGTCGGCACGTGAGCGACGATGCTGATGGAGTGAGCGGCTTCACCAGCGGCGAACGCTCCCGATGAACCGAGTGCCAGAAGAGCCAAAGGAGCAGCGATTGCGATTTTCTTGAACATCGTTCAGTACCTTGTTTTCTATAAGAGAAGGAATGATTGAAAGTTCAAGTCGAACGCCAGGGGAGTTGAGCCAGATCAACTTGAACTTTCAATGCCGGGGCATCATCGACTGTTCCCTCTGGAAAGTAAGCAAGTAACTTCCTATAAGCTCGTAGTTAAACAACCTCATGACCCGCAAGAAAAAAGAACAAAAAAACGATATTCAAAACAGTGGCTGTAAGTTACGCCCTACACACAGATAAAGTTAAAAAACCATACAGCAATATCGCCCAGATATAACGGGACCCAGTTAGAACTTTAGAATAGTTACTCGATTAAATAGAGTCTTAACTTTAACTTCAAAGTTATTGATCGCAGGACAAGCATGAACATTCGACCTGTTGCATTCCCGGATGAGAGCCGCTCGTCAGACACACCTGTCACCTTGCGAAAAACGCCTTGCACGACCGTTAAGATATATCTTAAGTTGTATCTAAACATGACGAGAGAAGACAGAAATGAGA
This sequence comes from Pseudomonas baetica, assembly GCF_019733355.1. GTDB lineage: Bacteria > Pseudomonadota > Gammaproteobacteria > Pseudomonadales > Pseudomonadaceae > Aquipseudomonas > Aquipseudomonas baetica_A. Next base: position 135,436 of record NZ_JAIHLQ010000019.1, read on the forward strand.
GACCCTCATTCCCACCACGGCGACGGCCGCGACGGTTTCGAGAAGCGCCCCGGTCGTGAGCGCGGCGGCCGTGGCCCACGGGTGTTCGCCCCCGGCGATCTGAAATTGCTGCTGCTGGCGCTGATCGCCGAACAGCCGTGCCACGGCTACGACCTGATCCGCCAGATCGAGGGCATGTTCGACGGCGCCTACAGCCCGAGCCCGGGCGTGATCTACCCGACCCTGACCTTTCTGGAAGAAAGCGACTTGATTGCGGGTGACGCCGAAGCCGGAAAAAAACGTTACAGCGTGACCGACGCCGGTCGTTTGTCTTTAAGTGAGCAAGCCGTCGCACTCGATGGCGTGCGCATGCGCATCGACGTCAGCAAGCGCTCGTTGCGCGGGCATGACCGCCCGCCGGAAATCCACGAGGCGGTGCACAACTTGCGCCACGCCCTGCAACTGCACCACGGGCGCTGGAGCCCGGAAGAAATCCTGCGCGTGCGCGACCTGCTCAACGACACCGCCAAAGCCATCGTCGACGGCCCTGCCGTTCAACTTGCCCCGGAGAAAGCCGAATGACCGCAGTCGATACGCAAACCATTCACCGCGTGATGCACGAAATTAAACGCCGCAAGTTGCAAGTACTACGGGTGGTCAACCTGACCCCGCGCATGCGCCGCATCACCCTGGGCGGGCCGGAACTGGCCGGGTTTATCAGCCTGGGCACGGACGACCACGTCAAACTGTTGTTCCCGCAGACCGCCGAACAAGCAGCGGCGCTGGAAACCCTGGAACTCGGCGCCGGCAAGGACAACGGCCCGATGCCCGAGATGCGCGACTACACCCCGCGCCGCTATGACCTCGACACGCTGGAACTGGACATCGACTTCGTCCTGCACGGCGACGGCCCTGCCTCGACCTGGGCCGAACAGGCTGCACCTGGGCAGTACCTGCACATCGGCGGGCCGCGCGGTTCGATGATCGTGCCGGACATCTTCGACAGCTACCTGCTGATCGGCGACGAAACCGCCCTGCCCGCCATCGCCCGCCGCCTCGAAGGCCTGGCAGCCAATCGCAAGGCGCTGGTGGTGATCGAAGTGGAAAACGGCAGTGAGCAACAAGTGCTGGAAAGCCCCGCGCAGATCAATGTGATCTGGGTACTGCGTGAGGGCGGCAAGGACAACCTGATGACCACCGTCCAGCAGTTGCAGGTGCCCAAAGGCAATCTGTATGCGTGGGTAGCCACGCAGACCAAGGTCTCAAGGCAGATCCGCCGGGTGCTGCTCGATGAGCACGGGCTGGACGAGAAGCGGGTGAAAGCCGTCGGCTACTGGCGCGCCGAGGGTTCTGAAGAAGAGTGACGTTCCCCCGTGGGAGCGGGCTTGCTCGCGAAGGTAGTGGATCAGTCAATAAAACGGTGACTGATTCACCGCGATCGCGAGCAGGCTCGCACCTACAATGATCGCCAGCGGTCGATGCCGATCAACACCAATGCAATCGCCACAAACCCGACCAAAATCCCCCCGGCATTGATAAACACCTGTGGATAACCCAACACCGCGACATCAATGAACGGGTACGCATACGCGCCCAGCAAATGCCCGCGCAGCAAGGCGTAAATGAAATAGACCAGCGGGTAAATCAGCCACAACGGCAGATGCCACAAACGCAACGTGCCCTTCGGCACGCAAAACCACCAATAGCCCAGGAACACCAGCGGCATGACGTCGTGGAGCAATTCATCAGCGATAAATTGCCAACCTTCGGGGTGCCATAAATGCCGCAGCAACAGGCTGTAGGCGAGGCCGACCACGGCGATGCTCACCGCCACTGCGCTGCTCACCCACGGTTGCAGAAACCAGCGGCATGCGGTGCAGTGGCGCGGCGTGACGGCACACGTCAGCACCGTCGCCACCAGCGTGTTGTTCAGGACCGTGAAATAACTGAAGAAACTCACCAGCCCACCCAGCAGACCGGCATCGACGCTCAAACGGGCGAAGAAAATCAGGTAGAGCTGAAGGCCCAACCCCGTCCAGCCGAGGATGGCAGCGAAAGTGATCAGACGTCGCTGCAACAAGGCGTTCATCTCAGAGCGGTCGCTTGGTGCGCGCAAGTTTGACGTACAGGCGCTCGACCTTCTCCCGCGCCCACGGCGTTTTACGCAAAAACGTCAGGCTCGACTTGATGCTCGGGTCGCTCTTGAAACAACGAATGTCGATGCGTTCGGCCAGCCCCGACCATTCGTAGTGGGCCACCAGCGCCGTGAGGATGTGTTCGAGGGTCACGCCGTGCAGCGGATCGGGGGAGTGTTCGTTCATGCCAGGCCTTTGGACGAAGTGAATGTGCAGAAGCCGCGCACCTTAGCCGAGGGGGTGTTCGGGTGGAAGGGCTTGCTTCAAATGTAGGCCAACCTGAGAAGATCGCAGCCTGTGGCTTGACTCACAATGCGCCCGTTTGACGCACTGTTACCAAATCCGAAAGGGTTCATGTCAACAAAACCCCTTTGTCTTTTTGTTACAGATCATTATCCTGCCGCCCTTCCGCTGAATCGCTTCACTGCCTGCGTCAAATCGTAGCGCTCAGCTCATCCCCCAAAAAAGATCAAGAAAGACCCATTTATGCCCGATTTTCCGTTTTTCCGAGACAGCGCTATCTCATCCCTGCGCCTGATCGGCGGTTGCACTGCCCTTGGCCTCGCCACCTGCGCCCAAGCGGCTCCCGCGTTCGACAGTGAGTCACCGTACATGCTCGGTGACTGGAACGGCACGCGCACAGAACTCTCGGAAAAAGGCTACGACTTCAAGCTCGATTACACCGGTGAAATGGGCAGCAACCTGCACGGCGGCTACGACCACGACCGTACCGCGCGCTACAGCGATCAGTTCGGCTTGGGCACGCACCTGGACCTGCAAAAGATCCTCGGCTGGGACGACGCCGAGTTTCAACTGACCATTACCAAACGCAGCGGCAACAACATCAGCAATGACCGCATCAACGATCCGCGTGTGGGTGGTTTCACCTCGGCTCAGGAAGTCTGGGGCCGTGGCCAGACCACGCGCCTGACGCAGATGTGGTATCAGCAGAAATTCTTCGATCAGAAACTCGACATCAAAGTCGGTCGTTTCGGCGAAGGCGAAGACTTCAACAGCTTCCCGTGCGACTTCCAGAACCTGGCGTTCTGCGGCTCGCAGGTCGGCAACTGGGTCGGCGGCATCTGGTACAACTGGCCGGTCAGCCAGTGGGCGCTGCGCGTCAAATATCACCTGACGCCGCAGTTGTATGCACAGGTCGGCGCCTATGAGCAGAACCCGTCGAACCTCGATCGCGGCAACGGCTTCAAACTCAGCGGCAGCGGCACCCAAGGCGCGATCCTGCCGGTGGAACTGGTGTGGACGCCGACATTCAACGGCCTGCCGGGCGAATACCGCGCGGGTTACTACTACAGCAACGCCAAGGCCACCGACGTCTATAAAGACAACCAAGGCCAACCGGCCGCCCTCAGCGGCGAAGCCTATCGCAGTGCCTCCAGCAAACATGGCGTGTGGCTGGGTGTTCAACAGCAAATCACCAGCATGGCCAGCGATAACAGCCGCGGCTTGAGCGTGTTCGCCAACGGCACGATGCACGACAAGAAAACCAACGCCATCGACAACTACGTCCAGGCCGGCATGGTCTACAAAGGCCTGCTCGCCAGCCGCGCCAAAGACGACATCGGTTTCGCCCTGGCCCGCGTTCACGTCAACCCGGCCTATCGAAAAAACGCCGAGAAGAGCAATCAGGCCCGCGCTGTTTATGACTATGACGATCCGTCGTTCCTGCCGCCGCAAGACACCGAATACAGCGCCGAACTGTATTACGGCGTGCATGTGACGAACTGGCTGACCGTGCGCCCGAACCTGCAGTACATCCGCCACCCGGGCGGCGTCGACAAGGTCGATGACGCACTGATCGCGGGGCTGAAGATCCAGTCCTCGTTCTAAACAACACCGCTCTACCCCTGTGGGAGGGAGCTTGCTCCCGAATGCGTCGTATCAGCCAACACACCAGCCATCTGACACACCGCTTTCGGGAGCAAGCCCCCTCCCACACAAGAATTCAGTTAGCTAGACAAGTTTTATCTGAACCATGCCCACGCCAAATCGTCATCTAAAGTGACTACAGCGCGGGACTACATAAACGTCACGGAGATTCACACTATGAGCACCGAAAGTGCTTCGAGTCGAGGCCGTCTGCTACCGAGCCTGCTCGGCATTCTGCTTCTACTGATGGGCCTGGCCATGCTGGCCGGGGGAGTCAAACTGAGCATGCTGGGCGGCTCGCTTTACTACCTGCTGGCCGGTATCGGCATCGCCCTGACCGGCATTTTGATGCTGCTGCGCCGTCGCGCAGCGCTGGGCCTGTACGCCATCGTGCTGTTCGCCAGCACTGTTTGGGCCTTGTGGGAAGTCGGTCTGGACTGGTGGCAACTGGTACCGCGTCTGGCGCTGTGGTTTGTCCTCGGCTTCTTGATGTTGCTGCCCTGGTTCCGTCGTCCACTGCTGCTCGCAGGCCCTGCGCCAATGGGCACCGGCGGTTTGACCGTGGCGGTGGTGTTGGCCGGCGTCACTGCTCTGGCCAGCCTGTTCACCCACCCAGGCGAAACCTTCGGCGAACTGGGCCGCGACACCGCAGGCACCACCAGCACCGCGCCGCCAATGCCGGACGGCGACTGGCAGGCCTATGGCCGCACCGAGTTTGGTGACCGTTACTCGCCACTCAAGCAGATCACCCCGGCCAACGTCGGCAAGCTGCAAGAAGCATGGCGCATCCAGACCGGCGACCTGCCGACCGCTGATGACCCGGTTGAGCTGACCAACGAAAACACTCCGCTCAAAGCCAACGGCATGATCTATGCCTGCACCGCGCACAGCAAAGTGCTGGCACTGGACCCGGACACCGGCAAGGAACTGTGGCGCTTCGACCCGCAGATCAAGAGCCCGGTCGGCTTCAAAGGCTTCGCTCACATGACCTGCCGTGGCGTGTCGTATTACGACGAAGCCGCTTACGCCAAGTCTGAAAACGCGGCTTCCGCGGTCATCTCCGAAGCAGGTAAAGCCGTTGCTCAGGCTTGCCCGCGTCGTCTGTACCTGCCAACGGCTGATGCGCGCCTGATCGCGCTGAACGCCGACACCGGCAAAATCTGCGAAGGCTTCGGTAACAAAGGTGTGGTCGACCTGACCCAAGGCATCGGCCCGTTCACCGCGGGTGGCTACTACTCCACCTCCCCGGCCGCGATTACCCGTGATCTGGTGATCATGGGCGGTCACGTCACCGACAACGAGTCGACCAACGAGCCATCGGGCGTGATCCGCGCCTTCGACGTGCGCGACGGCCACCTCGTGTGGAACTGGGACAGCGACAATCCGGACGCCACCGAGCCATTGGCCCCGGGCGAAACCTACAGCCGCAACTCGGCCAACATGTGGTCGCTGGCCAGCGTCGACGAAAAACTCGGCATGGTTTACCTGCCACTGGGCAACCAGACCCCAGACCAGTGGGGCGCCAACCGCACCCCGGGCGCCGAGAAATTCAGCGCCGGTGTTGTTGCCTTGGACCTGGCCACCGGTAAAGTGCGCTGGAACTACCAGTTCACCCACCACGACCTGTGGGACATGGACGTTGGCAGCCAGCCAACCCTGCTCGACATGAAAACCGCCGACGGCGTGAAACCGGCGCTGATCGCCCCGACCAAACAGGGCAGCCTGTACGTCCTCGACCGTCGTGACGGCACGCCGATCATTCCGATCCGCGAAATCCCGGTACCGCAAGGCGCCGTGAAAGGCGACCACACCGCACCGACCCAGGCGCGTTCGGACCTCAACCTGCTGGCCCCGGAACTGACCGAAAAAGCCATGTGGGGCGCCAGCCCGTTCGACCAGATGCTGTGCCGCATCCAGTTCAAAGAGCTGCGTTATGAAGGCCAGTACACCCCGCCGTCGGAACAGGGCAGTCTGATCTACCCGGGCAACGTCGGCGTGTTCAACTGGGGCGGCGTCTCCGTCGACCCGGTTCGCCAGATGCTGTTCACCAGCCCGAACTACATGGCCTTCGTCTCGAAAATGGTGCCACGCGCGCAAGTCGCCGCCGGCAGCAAACGCGAGAGCGAAACCGCTGGCGTGCAACCGAACACCGGCGCGCCTTACGCGGTGATCATGCACCCGTTCATGTCGCCCCTCGGCGTACCGTGCCAGGCCCCGGCCTGGGGCTACGTCGCCGGTATCGACCTGACCACCGGCAAAGTCGTGTGGAAACGCAAAAACGGCACCAGCCGCGACAGCTCGCCAATCCCGATCGGCTTCACCCTGGGCGTGCCTAGCATGGGCGGCTCGATGGTCACGGCGGGCGGCGTCGGCTTCCTCAGCGGCACCCTCGACCAGTACCTGCGCGCCTACGACGTCAACTCCGGTAAAGAGTTGTGGAAAGCGCGTCTGCCGGCTGGCGGCCAAGCGACCCCGATGACCTACACCGGCAAGGACGGCAAGCAATACGTGCTGCTCGTTGTCGGCGGCCACGGCTCGCTGGGCACCAAAATGGGTGACTACGTGATTGCGTACAAACTGCCGGAATAAGATTTAGCGGCGGTAAAGAAAAGGCGATATCCCGAAAGGGGCATCGCCTTTTTTGTTGCACCACAAAACAGGGTGGGAGCAAGCCCCACAGTTTGATCAGCGTTGGATGTAGGAATAGTGCCTGCCCTACAGATGCTGGGGATTGCGCGGAGATTTCCGACAAGTCGCGTCGGTTGTGCATCAACAATGGGGTGGATAGGCTCGGGGGGGGCGCTGCAAATTCAGCGATGGGGCGTCGCGGCCCGACAACTGATGCATAATCGCCAACCTCACGGCACCTCGGTGCCTGTTGTTTGCGTCATGGCCGCTGTGCGCGGGATTCCTTCTTGGAGGTATGCCGATTTCTCAGTTATCGGTCCGCGAGCCCGCGTACAGCTGCCACCTCCGATTGCGGCGCGGCAATCGACGGCACCAGCAAATCGTCATGCTGGCGGAACTGGCGGTAAACCGCGTACTGGATGACCACAAAGTCCCCGCCCAAACCTGACAACCCACCCGATGCAGGAACTGCGGAAGGCCGCTCCTGCATCGGGTGAGCGTTAGCCCGGCTGAATCAAAAGGCTTTCCCTCCACTTTTCATCCGCTCCAATCGATCAATGATCAATTGCTCGGCCTGTTTGCGGGTCTCTAGCAACAAACTCTCGTCTGTTGCGCTATAGATCACCTGATAACGCAGACCTGGAGTGTCGGATGAATATTCGCGAATGGTGAAACCTTGGTAATTCGTATCTGTATAACTCATGGCTGAATCCTTGAAGTCGGTAGATTGGCGGATAACTCCCTGGCGCCCAAGGGGGCCTGCTCAATCTCCGGGTGACTGGCCAATTTGTCTACTGTCAGAAATTACAGGCGCTCAAGACAGGTTCGAAATAAACCGCAATGAATTTTGATCTATGAGTGAACCGTGAAATCGAAGATGGCGAACGACTTCAAAACGACCTGGAAAAAGGTTCGCGGCCGGTTTCCTACAGGGTTGGCATCGAGCGAGATATTTCCGACAAGTCGTGTCGGTTGTGCGTCGGAAGTGGGGTGGATAGGCTCGGAGGGTCGCTGCAAATTCAGCGAACGGGCGTCGCGGCCCGACCTCTTAAGGCATAATCGCCCGCTGACTGCAGCTCATAAGTGACTGTCAGTTTGTTTTATGGCGGCTGTGCGCGGGATACCTTCGGGTATGCCGAATTGCCTTGGGAGTCGGTCCGCGAACCCGCGTATAGCTGCCACCCTCAAATTGCGTCGCGGCAACTAGAGGGATGGCTCCACTATTCCCAAGGAGTCAAACATGAAAAAACCAACACCCAATCCCCCCGAAACCAACGACACCTCGCCCTACCAATCCCCCGATTCGAAGAAATTCCACGAAGCAGCCGAACGCGCCCTCGACCACTACCTCAAACCTAACGTCGCCACCCTCAGATTCCACAAACCCAGCACCATGTTCCAGGTCGCACCGGATCAGGACAGCGAAAGCCTGCTGGTCCACGCCTGCGAGTCACTGGCGCAAGCCAGCCTCATGACCAGCGACATCGCCGCCTACATCGACCTCCCGCAGCGGCGCACGATTATGGCGATTCAGCAGATCATCATGCTGGCCGAACTGGCGGTGAACCGCGTACTGGACAACCACGAAATCCCCCAACCTCCCGCACAAAACTGATCTCCCGTGGGAGCGAGCCTGCTCGCGAAGGCGTCAGCGCATTCAATATTTATGGTGCCTGACCCACCGCTTTCGCGAGCAGGCTCGCTCCCACAGTAGGATTTAGTGCATCCAGCAAGAGAATGGTCGGCTGCCCCGCCGCCATCGCTGGCAAGCCAGACTCCCACAAGGATTGAGTACTACCGATAG
>NZ_JAIHLQ010000001.1 GCF_019733355.1 Pseudomonas baetica
GCGGTTGGTTAAGATCTTTCGTCTCAACCGAGGCGCGCATTCTACAGCAGCCTCATTTGCTGTCAAGTGATTATTTTCAGAAGCTTTCGAAGAATTCTTCAACAACTTCAACCACTTGCGCCTCCGATCTCTCGTCAGCGGGAGGCGAATTCTACAGCGTTACACGCTGCTGTCAACACCTCTTTTTCAACTTCTTTCTGGCCTCGATAACCTGAAGCAACCCACTGCCGAAAACATCATAACTCATTGAATCTCAAGGAGTTTTCCGTTTCGACTGCGCCGGAAGTGGGGCGAATTATAGGCTTCCAGAATCTGCCGTCAACCGTTAATTTCTTTTTTCTATCGGTAGCCGGAAAAAGCCCCGTATATATAGACGCAGCCGCAGCGAGTGCGCAGTATATTGCCCAACGCCTAGAACAATACCCAGTTCCCACCTTGGACGATACCGCGCAATGAATGACCAACCCCGCTCTCTTGCCTCCATGCTGTTCCCGGTTGGCCTGCTCTTAATAGCCATGGCATCTATCCAGTCCGGCGCGTCTTTGGCCAAAAGCATGTTTCCGGTGGTTGGCGCTCAAGGGACAACCACCCTGCGCCTGATCTTCGCCAGCGTGATCATGTTGTTATTGCTGCGCCCATGGCGAGCGAAGCTAACCGCCAAGTCGTTGCGCACAGTGATCGTCTACGGCATGGCATTAGGCGGTATGAACTTCCTCTTCTATATGTCTTTGCGCACGGTTCCGCTGGGAATCGCCGTTGCTCTCGAATTCACCGGTCCGCTGGCTGTAGCTATATATGCATCCCGTCGCGCCATCGATTTTCTATGGATCGGCCTGGCAGCAACCGGGCTGCTGCTGTTGATACCTACAGGAGCAACAACCGCCGGCATCGATGGGGTCGGCGCCGGGTATGCGTTAGGTGCCGGCGTCTGCTGGGCGCTTTACATCCTGTTCGGTCAGAAGGCCGGTGCCGACAACGGTGTTACAACCGCTGCGTTAGGCGTGATGATCGCGGCTTTGTTTGTGGCCCCCATCGGTATCGTGCATGCCGGCGCGGCTCTACTGACGCCATCGCTGATTCCGATTGCCATTGGCGTTGCCATCCTGTCCACCGCCCTTCCCTACACGCTGGAAATGGTCGCACTCACGCGTATGCCCGCACGCACCTTCGGTACGTTGATGAGCATCGAACCCGCGTTCGGAGCGTTGTCGGGACTGCTGTTCCTGCAGGAATACCTCACACTGTCACAATGGCTGGCGATCCTGTGCATTATCCTGGCTTCCGTCGGCGCGACCATGACTATGGATAGCGCGGCCAAGCCTGTCATTGCGGCAGATTGAAACAGGATTTGACGAAGGTCTGGCAATTGGCGTTCATTTAGGCCATGTTTAAGCCCTTAACTCAGTGCCAGATATGGATTTTTTCGGATAGGGATATCGAAACGCTTAGAGTGCGAGCGAATACAGGCAGACCCGAGCGAGAGACTCGTGGCCGCTAGCTATAAGGACAGTAATGAAGCGAATTTTGATACTGGTAGCCGTACTCGCAGTCGCTGGCTGCGCGGCAACTTCGAAAACTTCGGTAAAGCACGGCAAGAAAGGACTGCACATCAACTGTTCGGGACTCTCGTCCTCTTGGGATCGGTGCTATACCAGCGCAGCTAATTCCTGCGCTCCGAAAGGCTACAGGGTCATCGCCAAATCGGGGGATGCCGTGGAGGAACCAGGCGACTATCCGTTTGGCCTCAACCCCGCTGGCTACACAAGTCGCAGCATGATCGTCATCTGTAAATAGATCACGGCTGTGTAGCGATCTGGCGTCCAATCTCGTTGTGACTGGACTTCAGCACCGCTCGCTGAATGTCCGGCGTGGCCAGCATACGCGCCACCACCAGTGCCCCAACACACTGCGAAAGGACCGACCAGGCCAGACTGTCGCTCTCAAGTATCTGCGCCCAACGCTCTTGAAGCCGGCATATCCACAACTCTGCCTGTTCACGCACCTGAATGTCCGAACGTGCGATTTCCGCCCCTAACGCTGGCAAGGCACAGCCGGATTCAGGCTGTTCAACGTGGGCCATACTCAAATAGTGCTTGAGACAGCGTTCCAGTCGCTCACGATCCTGCGTGCCATGCCCGCCCAGTCGCTCAAGGCTTTGACCCAACTCTCGCTCGACGATGGCAGAGAACAACGCATCCTTCGACGAGAAGTGGCTGTAAAACGCCGCACCACTCAAGCCAATGGCCTTCATCAAGCCATCGACGCCAACCGTGGAAAACCCGGATCGCTTGGCTGAAAGCGCACTGCTCTGCAATAGTTTTTCCCGGGTTTCCAGTTTGTGACTGGCGGAGTAACGCATGTGTTTGCCCTCGATTGGCCGCCTTGACGTTGCCTGGATCCTAGCATAACGTTCGTTCACTTAACGATCGTTTAATAAAGGGGCTACCCATGAATAACAAGAAGGTCGTATTGGTTGTCGGCGCAGGCGATGCGACAGGCGGCGCGATTGCCAAGCGCTTTGCCAGGGAGGGATTCATCGCTTGCGTCACGCGGCGCAGCGCCGACAAATTGCACCCGCTGGTGGAGTCGATTCTGGCCGAGGGTGGCGAAGCTCACGGTTTTGCCTGCGATGCGCGCAAGGAAGAAGACGTCATCGCGCTGATTGAAGACATCGAAACTCGCCTCGGTCCGATTGAAGTCTTCGTATTCAATATCGGCGCGAATGTGCCGTGCAGTATTCTCGAAGAAACCGCTCGCAAGTATTTCAAGATCTGGGAAATGGCCTGTTTTTCAGGTTTCCTCAATGCTCGCGAAGTGGCCAAACGCATGGTTACCCGTCAACGCGGCACCATTCTCTTCACGGGTGCTACCGCCGGACTTCGCGGGGCGTCGGGTTTCGCCGCGTTCGCGGGCGCCAAACACGGTATCCGCGCTCTGGCACAGAGCATGGCGCGTGAATTGGGGCCGATGAACATTCACGTCGCGCATGTAGTGGTCGATGGCGCCATCGATACCGATTTCATCCGCAACAGCTTCCCCGAGAAGTACGCCTCCAAGGACCATGACGGTATTCTGAACCCCGAACACATTGCCGAAAACTATTGGTATCTGCACAGTCAGCCACGGGATGCGTGGACGTTTGAGCTGGACCTGCGCCCTTGGAACGAGCGCTGGTAATCCCCTCCATAACAATAAAGAGAGTTCAGCGATGATGAGCAAAACCGTGGAGTTCTATTTTGACCTCGGCAGCCCTGCCACTTACCTCGCCTATACCCAGTTGCCGAAGATATGCGCTGCGACCAACAGCGAGTTGATCTACATGCCTATGCTGCTGGGCGGCGTATTCAAAGCCACCGGCAACGCCTCCCCGGCAATGATTCCGGCAAAAGGTCGCTACATGTTTCAGGATCTGGACCGCTACGCCAAACGCTATGGCGTCCCCCTGAGGTTCAACCCACACTTCCCCATCAACACGCTGATACTGATGCGCGCCGTAACAGGTGTCCAACTGCGTCAGCCAAATCGTTTCCAGGCCTTAATTGATTGCCTGTTTCGTGCACTTTGGGTAGAAGGCCGCAGCCTGGATGAACCAGCAACTGTCGCAGCGGTATTGAGCGAGCACGGTTTCGATCCACAAGAAGTACTGGCACTGACCAACGACGAAACCGTCAAAGCCGTTCTTAAGGAAAATACGGAAACAGCGGTTAAACGCGGAGTTTTCGGCGCGCCGAGCATGTTTATTGGCAAACAGATGTTCTTTGGCCAGGATCGCCTCGACTTTGTCGAGGAAGCGCTGCGCCAAGCCTAGAGGAAGCCGTGACTCAGGCGCTGGTATCAGCGCCTGAGTTGCAGTCGATCAGATAGCCATAGTGCGAGTGTTCAGCCATTCCAGCGCCGCACCATTGAGCAACGGGCTCAGACGCTCACGCACTTCGGCATGATAGGTGTTGAACCACTGTTTCTCTTCCTGCGTCAGCAGCGCTGGCTCCAGGCACCGAGTGTCGATCGGGCACAGCGTCAAGGTTTCAAACTTGAGGAATTCACCGAATTCACTGCTGCCCGCCTCACGGTTCATCGCCAGGTTCTCGATACGCACGCCCCAACGACCCGGACGATAAGTGCCAGGCTCGATGGACGTGATCATCCCTGGCTGCATCGCCGTCTGCGGTGCCGGCGCCGCTTGATAGGCAATGACTTGTGGGCCCTCGTGAACGTTGAGGAAATAGCCCACGCCGTGACCGGTGCCGTGACCGTAATCCACGCTCTCGGCCCAGATTGGCGCACGAGCGATGGCATCAAGCAACGGCGACAGAATGCCTTTCGGAAATTGCGCTCGCGACAGTGCAATCACGCCTTTCAAAACGCGCGTGCAATCGCGCTTTTGTTCTTCAGTCGGCGTACCGACCGGCACCATCCGTGTGATATCGGTCGTGCCGCCCAGGTACTGACCACCGGAATCGATCAGCAGCAGACCATCGCCCTCGATCACCGCGTGCTCTTCTTCGGTGGCGTGATAATGCGGCATCGCGCCATTGGCGTTGAACGCAGCAATGGTGTTGAAACTCAGCGAAACATAATCAGGACGACGTTCACGGGCAGCGGTGAGTTTCTCGTCGATGGTCAATTCGGTGATGCGTTCTCGGCCCCAGGCCGACTCCAGCCAGGCGAAAAATTCGCACAACGCTGCGCCATCCTGCTCCATTGCTTTGCGAATGTGCTGGGCATCGGCTTCGCTTTTTTGCGATTTGGCCAGCGTGGTCGGGTTCAAACCTTCGACCAGTTTCACGCCGCTGTCGAGGTTATCCAGCAGACCGCTGGTGACTCGGGCCGGATCCACCAGCAGGCTGGCGCCATTCGGCACAGCGCGCAAAGCGTCAGCCACTTCGCTGTAATCGCGCAGCGTCACGCCATCTTTTTCGAGCACTGCGCGCAAATCTGCATCAACCTTGCTCAAGGCCACGAACAGCATGGCTTGCTGTTGATTGATCAACGCGAAGGAAACAAACACCGGGTTGAACGACACATCGCCGCCACGCAGGTTAAACAACCATGCAATGTCGTCGAGGGTGGCGATGAAATGCCAGTCGGCTCCGCGCTCGTGCAGTTTTTCGCGCAGTTTGCCCAACTTGTCGACACGGCTGACAGTCGCCTGTGGCGGCAGATGCTGATAGATCGGAGCATTCGGCAGGCTCGGGCGATCGCTCCAGACTTCCTTCAGCAAATCGATATCGGTACGCAGACGAGCGCCGCGTGCTTGAAGTTTACTGCTCAAGGTGCGCGCTGAAGCCACAGCCATCACCGCACCATCGACCGCAACTACGCTACCTTCCGGCGTCTGCTCGGCCAGCCAGTCCAACGGACTCGGCTGACCCGGTTGCAACTTGACCAGTTCAATGCCGCTCCCCTTGAGCTCCTTGGTCGCCTGTTCCCAGTAACGACTGTCGGCCCAGACGCCGGCGAAATCTTCGGTGACAATCAAAGTCCCGACCGAGCCATGAAAGCCCGAAAGCCATTGCCGGCCTTGCCAGTAGCCCGGCAGGTATTCCGACAAATGCGGATCGGCCGACGGCACCAACAACGCATGAATGCCTTCGCGGCGCATCAGTTCGCGGGTCTGCGCGAGGCGGTGGGGCACCGATCCTTCGGTCGAGGTCTGGTTACTCATCATGTCTCCTGCCAATCACTTCATCGTTATTATTCGTAGCCGTTAGGTCGGCTGGTTAAAGACCTGTCGCCCAGAATGCCGGAGCACTGGCGCAGGCGGTTTTGATCAATTCTACGGCCTTGTCGATATCCTCGGCCGTTGTAAAACGGCCAAGGCTCAAGCGAATGGTGCGTTCGGCCAGACGTGCGTCATGCCCCAGCGCCAACAGCACATGGGACGGCGCGTTGCTTGCCGAGTTGCAGGCCGAGGTTGCGGAAAACGCCATCGAATGGCTCAGCGCCGCGCTGTTGAACTCGCCTTCGCCGAAGGTCAGGCTCAAGGTGTGCGGGATACGTTGGCTCGCGCTGCCGTTGAGATTTACGCCCGGCAGGCTCAGCAGTGGTTCGAGCAGGCGCTCGCGCAGCGCGACGATGGACGTCTTCTCTTCATCAAAGGAGGCTGCAGCCAAGGCAAACGCAGCGCCCATTCCGGCAATCTGATGGGTCGCCAGAGTCCCGGAACGAAGCCCTCCCTCGTGGCCGCCGCCATGAATCTGCGCCTGCAAACGTTGCTGCGCCCGCGGGCCGACATATAACGCGCCGATGCCTGTGGGACCATAAAGTTTGTGCGCCGAGAACGACATCAGATCCACTGGCCACTGCGCCAGGTCAATCGCTACCTTGCCAGCGCCCTGCGCCGCATCGACATGGAACAGTGCTTGGCGGCCACGCACGACCTCGCCGATGGCGGGGATGTCGTTGACCGTGCCGAGTTCGTTGTTGACCAGCATCAGTGACACCAGAAAGGTGTCATCGCGCATCGCTTCGCTGACAGCCTGCGGCGTGATCAGGCCGTCGGTGTCCGGCACCAGATAGGTCACGGCGATGCCGGCGTCCTGCAATTGGCGGGCGGTATCGAGGACGGCTTTGTGTTCGATCTGGCTGGTAATGATGTGGCCGCCCGGCACACCGCGCGCTTGGGCCACGCCTTTGAGGGCGAGGTTATTGGACTCGGTGGCACCGGAGGTCCAGACGATCTGTTCGGCTTGCGCGCCAACCAGTTCGGCGACTTGCCGGCGAGCCTGCTCGACCGTTTTCCGGGCCTGTTGGCCGAAGGTGTGGGAGCTGGAGGCCGGGTTGCCGAAGTTACCGTGAAACCCAAGACATTCGATCATCACCTGGATGACCCGCTCGTCCACCGGGGTGGTGGCGGCGTAATCGAAATACAACGGACGTGTGTTCATAAAAGACTCGCAGAGCGTGTTCCGGGATCAGGAGACTCGTGTCTGCAAACGGCACAGCGCAGCCTCGTGAGCTGCGCGTCGGTTCGAGAGCGTCATCAATACCTGATCGGATGCCGTTAAAGAAGAACAACTTCATTTAAAAGTGCGTAGGAACGCTCCTGAAGCCGAGCTTAACAGGCATCGGGCCGGCGATTGAAGCAATGCGTCAGCTAAAGCTTTCGAGAAGTAACGGGTACAGCGAAATTACCAGTAACGTGGCCATTCCCCAGTTGAAAACACGCAACCAGCGCGGATCCTTCAGCACATTGCGCAATAGCGTACCGCACGCGGCCCAGACGCCGACGCTCGGTAGATTGATAATGGCGAACACGGCGGCGATCACCAGCACATTGGTGAAGTAACCCTGCATCGGCGTGTAGGTACTGATGGCACCGATGGCCATGATCCACGCCTTGGGATTGACCCACTGGAACGCCGCAGCGCCCAGATAGCTGATCGGCTTGCCTTCGCCTTGCGCGCTGTCACCGACAGGCCCAGAGCGCGCGATTTTCCACGCCAGATACAGCAGGTACGCGGCGCCGACATAGCGCAGCACCGTATAGAGAATCGGATAGTTCTGAAATACCGCACCCAAACCAAAACCCACCGCCACCACCAGCACAAAGAAGCCGCAGGTGATGCCGAGCATGTGCGGGATAGTACGGTTGAAGCCGAAATTCACCCCCGATGCCAGCAACATGGTGTTGTTCGGCCCCGGCGTAATCGAGGTGACAAGGGCAAACAGGGCAAAGCCCAGCAGAAGATCAAGCGAGAGGGTCATGGTGGGCAATCCATCAAGGTCATTCAGATGTCGACCCTATCCCACGCTGTCCATTAAACCCATGGACAGTTAGGTAAAACTTCAAGCAGTACAGTTGGCTTTCAGCTTGAACGGCCGTGTAGCTGTACGGCACGCTCGGCACTCATTTCGCCTTGTTTATCGAAACCAAATGCTTTTTGCGACTGGCCAAGCAACAAGGCTTTTTTCGCGTGGTATTCGTCAAAGGACAAACCACTGCGGTTGAGGGCCTCCATCGCTAACTCACGGGTTTCTTCGGGGGTGTAAGGACGTTGTTCCGGGGAGACATGGGTGGCACATCCGGCAAGCACGGAAACCACGAGCAACAGCGAAAGGGTCAGTAAACGATTCATGGGGCGCGTCCTGGCAAGCAGTGAGGAGTCGATGGACAAAGGCTACGCCCGGCCGCGCTCGTGCAAAAATCAACGCTCTCGATAGTGGCTATCAGAATTTGACCATCTCCCCGCGAACGGCTGATCCAGCTTTCGAACTACCCGACCAAATGGCAGTGCAGCGCATCGTCATGACTGCGGGCGATGCTGCTCAGCACCTGAAACGAATTGAACGTTACGGTTTTCGCCTGATGGGCGCGGATCAACTGCCAAAAATCCTGTTCACCATTCTCGAAACTGCTGAATGCCGCCTCCCCCGCCTCGCGGCTCTGCCATTGCACAAAACTCAACACCCGCCGGCCATCGTCGCTGGCCTGCACACTGGCGCTGACAAACCCCTCGTAGCGCAGGGCCAAACGCTCGGTCTGCACCGACAACGCCAAGACCAGTGCCGTTTGCTGCCGAGGTTCGATCTCGAATTCGATCAACTGGGTGAAGCTACGATTTTTCGCTGATGCTTGCATGAAAAGCCCCCTCGTATCTGTAAGGCGAATCTTGCGACTCGAAGGAGCGCAGGGTAAAACCTCTAGTTAAGTCAAGGTCAAGAGCTGTTTCAGATGATCACCAAAGAAAACCTACACAAGCCGTTAACCGTGGGCGAAGTCGCGGCCCGCAGCGGCGTTGCAGTCACCGCCCTGCACTTTTATGAAGCCAAGGGGTTGATCAAGAGCCAGCGCAATGCTGGCAATCAGCGGCGTTATCCACGCGCAGTGCTACGGCGGGTAGCGCTGATCAAAGTTGCACAGCGCCTGGGCATTACGCTGGCGGAAATTGGCGAGGCATTGAAAATCCTGCCGGATGATCGCGCCCCGACCGCGGCGCACTGGAAGATCCTGTCGCAGCAGTGGCAGCGCGAACTGGATGAGCGGATCAACCAACTGACGCTGCTGCGCGACCGACTCAATGGCTGCATTGGTTGTGGCTGCCTGTCGATGGAGGCTTGTCCGCTGCGCAATCAGGGCGATGTGCTGGGAGAACAAGGGCCCGGGCCGCACTTTCTCTAATACCGATAATGGGTGCTGCTCGTCGGGCAAAAATCCTCGCCGCAAGGACAGTTCTATAGTGAATTTTCCACCTTTCGGGTGGAGCCACATCTCTTCGAATAAAAATCAGGGAGAACGTCATGAGCATCAAGCCCATCCCGGAGGGGTATCACAGCATTACCCCATACCTGGGCATCCAAAAGGCCGCCGAGGCCATCGATTTCTATAAGAAAGCCTTCGGTGCCACCGAAGTCATGCGCCTGGCCATGCCCGATGGCGGCATCGGCCACGCGGAACTGCGTATCGGCGACAGCGCAATCATGCTCGGCTCGCCGTGTGATCAAGGGCCACTGAGCAGCCCCGACAAAGCGGTGTCGGTCGGTTTGCATCTGTATGTGACTGATGTCGACAAATCATTTCAACGGGCGCTGGACGCCGGGGCGACGACGGTGTCCGAGGTCAAGGACCAGTTTTACGGTGATCGCAGCGGCACGTTGAAGGATCCCTATGGGCATTTGTGGTTTCTGGCCACACGCAAGGAGGATCTGACAGAGGAGCAGATCAGACAGCGGGCGATGGAGATGTTCAGTCAGGGTTAGATTTTTGGGTGGCAGGTCTGGCCTCCTCACGAGTAAGCCCGCTCCCACAGGGTTGTTTGGCGCGGTTGCTTCACCTGCCAGCGCTACTTACCGAGATCCCCAAGAGCAGTTCTGGATAATCGGGAGAATTGCGAAACATTTACTTTCATATCGTTTATCGGGATTTGCTTCGCTCATCCGTCTTATAGGGATACAGGCCTTTCGCGTAGGCAAAAGCCACGACTGCGCCTTTCAGGGACGCCAACTACGAAGCCCGTAGTCACGCGGCCTTTCACCGAATCAAGACGCGTAATCATGTCGAAGAAATCCCGCTCCAAACTGTGGTTCCTGGCACATAGCTGGCTCGCCTTGCCCATCTGGTTTTTTGTCCTGATCGTCTGTGTGACTGGCACGCTGGCGGTCGTCAGCCAGGAGATAGTCTGGCTAGCCAACCCGCAAATGCGCGCCAGCCAGCCGTCGGACAATACCCCGCTGCTCAGTTATGACCAGATTCTAGCTGCGATCAAAAAGGCCGAGCCCCAGACACGGGTGCAAAGCATCAGCCGTCCGGACGAATCACACTTTGCCCTTGATGTCGAAGTCAGCTACCCCGACGGGCGTTCACTGACGGTCTACGTCAACCCGTACACCGGCGTCATTCAGGGCACTGCGCCCGCCTTCGACTTCAAGGCTTTCACCCGCGCCCTGCATGGCTGGTGGCTGGTGCCATTCACCAACGGTTTCAGTTGGGGCTGGTATCTGGTGTCGTTTCTGGGCGTGCCCATGCTGGTGTCATTGATGACCGGATTGGTGGTCTACAAGCGCTTCTGGAAAGGTTTTCTGCGCCCGACCCTGCGTGTGCGCCACGGAGCACGCATCTTCTGGGGCGACTTCCATCGACTGTGCGGCATCTGGTCGATCTGGTTCATTGCGGTCATTTCCATCACCGGCATCTGGTTCCTGATCCGGGCGATTCTGTTTGATAACCAGATTTCCATCTCCAGCGAACCGATCATCCCGGCCATGTCCCGAGAAAGCGTACCCATTTCAGCGGCTGGCACGCCGCCGCCACGTATCAGCCTGGATCACGCCATCGAGATCGCTCAACAGAAGATTCCGGGGCTGCAAGCCAGTTTCGTCAGCCTGCCGGGTAACGCCTACAGCCACATGAGTGTCGGCGGTCGCGGCTGGTATCCATTGATGTTCCAGACCGCGACGCTCAACCCGTACAACGGTGACCTGGCCGCTTTACGGTTGCTGTCCGATCGCTCCTCGCTGGAGTTCGTAACCGAATCCATGCGCCCGCTGCACACCGGTGACTTCGGCGGAATCTGGATCAAGCTGATCTGGTTTTTCTTCGGCCTGCTGCTGAGCATGATGGTGCTCAGCGGCTTGCTCATCTGGACCAAACGTACCGCCCTGGCGACCGCCAACGCGCTGAAGCGCGAGGACAAGAAAACCCGCATCAAGGCGCAAGCGGCCATGAGCCGTGAACCTTCGCAGGCCAGCCTGTGAGCAAGTCCACCTTGATCAAGCGGCCATCCCGACTGTCTCGCTTCTGGCACAAGTGGCGGTTTCACATCAATGTTCTGCTGCTGTTGATCCCGTTGGGCTTCATGCCCAAATACTTCGCCGATGCCTCATTGTTTCGCGGCGATAGTGGCCTGGGTCAGCACGAGATCGGCGATATCCAGGTCGGGCCCTGGAGCCTGCGATTGGCCGAACTTCGTAATGAAGCCCCCATCCTCACGGGGCCGGCCGGCTATATGAAGAGCTTCAGCGCCGCCCTTTGCGATACCTGTATCGAACAGGTCAAGGCCACCTATCTGCGCATCGGCAAGCCGCGCAGCCTGCGTACAGCCGGCGTGATCTTCTTCGGTACGCCTTACCGAATGGACACACAACTGCCGATCCCGGAAAAAACCAAAGCTGACGCCGAACTGTGGATCACCCTGGAGGGCTGGGACGGCAGCATGCATCAGGCCTCGATTCCCCTGAGCCAGGCCTCCCCCGCCACCATTGCCTGGCTGAACAAACAAGGAGCCAACCCATGAGCCACGCTCAACGCCCTTCCCGTCTGCGACTGAGCGCCGCGCTGCTGGTACTGTGCGCCGGTTTCAGCGCCAGCGCCCTGGCGCACAACCCGATGTGCGAGTGCAAAGCCATTGATGCCGAACAGATCAAATGCACTGGCGGTTTCTCCGACGGCAGCGGCGCACCGGGGGTAACCCTCGACGTGATCGGCTACGACGAGACGATTCTGGTGCCGGGCAAACTCGGTAGCGACTCGACCCTGACCTTCAAGAAACCCGGCGCCGAGTTCTACGTGCTGTTCGACGCCGGTCCCGGGCATGTCGTGGAAATCGACCAAGCGGACATCGAGGCACCATGAGTACGCCAACCACCCAAGTTGTGCGCCCGGCAGGAGCCGGCCATGAAACCCTCAACGTGTTGCTGATGTGCCTGTTGATCCTCGCGATAGCAGGGTCCGTGGTGGCATGGCGCAGGGTTTCCCACGAACCGGAGCCTGTTGCCAGCCATCAGTTCGATGCCCGGCGCGACCTCAGCGCCGCCGAGCAGGGCATTTATGCCGATCTGCGCGTGACGCTGGACGAAATCCAGTTGCTGCGCGAAGAACAGAAAACCCTGCCGTCCCCACAAGGCCTGGCCGATGAAGGTTTCGCCCCGTTTGCTCAGGACGTCAGCGCGATCAGCCGTGGCGGCCATGCCTGGCAAATACTCGCGGACAGCGCCTACTTCGGCCATAGCCAGACACCCGCCGTCGCCGGTTCGTTTCTGATGCGCGTAGCCGCCGATGACAAGGCGGCACCGGATATCTGGCTCAATCGTGATGCGGGTCTGCAAGCCCCATCGGAGCTGACCGACACCGCCCTGTCCGCCGCTGGGTGGAAACAGATCGTCGCGCAATACGATGCCGGGGTTACCCGCGAACATCGTCATTGATTCCTCGCCCTTATTCGAGAGAAGACCGCTTGCCCATGTCTATTTCATCGCCTCGCCGTCCGTTGTTACGTTTGTTTCTAGCGGGCCTTTGCGCCTGCCTGCTGAGCCCGCTGGCGAGCGCCGATCCGGCCAAACGCCTGCGCATCGGCATCACCTTGCACCCTTATTACAGCTATGTGGCGAACATCGTTGGCGACAAGGCTGAGGTCGTGCCGCTGATTCCTGCGGGTTTCAATCCGCACGCCTACGAACCACGGGCCGAGGACATCAAACGTATCAGCGGTCTGGATGTGATCGTGCTCAACGGTGTCGGCCATGATGATTTCGCCGACCGCATGATCGCGGCCAGCGAAACGCCGAACGTCAACACCATCGAAGCCAACGAAAACGTGCCGCTGCTGGCCGCCACCGGGGTCGCCGCACGCGGTGCCGGCAAAGTCGTGAATCCGCATACGTTCCTGTCGATCAGCGCCTCTATCGCGCAGGTCAACAACATCGCCCGCGAGCTGGGCAAACTCGATCCGGACAACGCCAAGACCTACACCCAAAATGCCCGCGCCTACGGCAAACGTCTGCGGCAGATGCGTGCCGATGCGCTCGCCAAACTGACCCAGGCACCCAACGCCGAATTGCGCGTCGCCACTGTTCACGCCGCTTATGACTACCTGCTGCGCGAATTCGGCCTGGAAGTGACCGCGGTGGTTGAGCCGGCCCACGGTATTGAACCAAGCCCGAGCCAGTTGAAAAAGACCATCGACCAGTTGCGCGAACTGGACGTAAAAGTGATTTTCTCGGAAATGGACTTCCCGTCCACTTACGTCGACACCATTCAGCGTGAGTCAGGCGTGAAGCTGTACCCGCTGTCGCACATTTCTTACGGTGAATACGCGGCAGACAAGTACGAAAAGGAAATGACCGGCAACCTCAACACCGTGGTTCGGGCGATTCAGGAGTCCGGCGCATGACGATAAAAGAACCCCTTTCTGACGCATCCAGATCCGCTGTGAGAGCGAGCTTGCTCGCACAGGTTTCGGGGCCGACGCTGGATTTTGCCGAAGTCAGTCTGACGCTGGGGCGCACCACGATTCTCGACAACGTAACCTTTGAGGTGCAGCCCGGCAGCGTGCATGCACTGGTCGGTCCCAACGGGGGTGGCAAGAGCTCGCTGATCAAGACGTTGCTGGGGCAAATGCCGCATCAGGGGCAGTTGAGCCTGCAATGGCCCGGCATGCCCGGCACCATCGGCTACGTCCCGCAGGCGCTGGAATTTGATCGCGGTTTGCCGATGACAGTCGACGATTTCATGGCCGCCATGTGCCAGCGCCGGCCGGCGTTTCTCGGTTTGAGCAAGCGCTACGCCGGCGCCATCGGTGCGGCACTGGAGCGCGTCGGCATGCAGGACAAACGCAAACGCCGCATGGGCGCGCTGTCCGGCGGTGAACGTCAGCGAGTGCTCCTCGCGCAAGGGCTGATCCCGGCGCCGCAACTGCTGGTGCTCGACGAGCCCATGTCAGCTCTGGACGAAGCAGGGATTCAGGTGTTCGAACGCCTGCTCGGCGACTGGCGCGCAGCGGGCATCACCGTGCTGTGGATCGAACATGATCTGGACGCGGTCGGGCGTCTGGCCGACCGCGTCACCGGTCTCAACCGTCGCGTGCTGTTCGACGCCACACCGCAACAGGCATTGACTCCGGAACGCCTGCTGAGTTTGTTTTCGACCCATCCACGGAGCGTTGCCTGATGAGTTATGAAGCCTTTCGTCTGATGGTCCAGGGCTGGGCCTCCTCCGGTTACCTGCCCGAAGCGCTGGCCTATGGTTTTGTGGTCAATGCATTGCTTGCCGGTCTGTTGATCGGCCCGGTACTCGGTGGCCTCGGCACGCTGGTGGTGGTCAAGCGCTTCGCGTTTTTCTCGGAGGCGGTGGGCCATGCGGCGCTGACCGGTGTGGCCATCGGCATCCTGCTCGGCGAACCCTACACCGGACCTTACGGCAGCCTGTTCGGTTACTGCCTGCTGTTCGGCATCCTGCTCAATTACCTGCGCAACCGCACCGGCCTGGCACCAGACACCCTGATCGGCGTGTTCCTGTCAGTGTCGCTGGCACTGGGCGCGAGTCTGCTGCTGATTCTGGCGGGTAAGATCAACGTGCACATTCTGGAAAACGTGCTGTTCGGTTCGGTGTTGACCGTCAACGGCAACGATCTGGCAGTGCTGGCCATCGTCGGTTCGCTGGTCATGGCGCTGGCCCTGCCGCTTTACAACCGCATCATGCTCGCCAGTTTCAACCCGCAACTGGCCGCCGTGCGCGGCGTGGCCGTAAAGACTCTGGATTACCTGTTCGTGATTCTGGTGACACTGATCACCGTCGCGGCCGTGAAAGTCATCGGCGCAATTCTGGTGGGTGCCCTGCTGGTGATTCCTGCGGCGGCCGCGCGGTTACTCAGCCAGTCGCTGAAGGGCTTTTTCTGGTGCTCGGTATTGATTGCCACCATCAGCACTTTGTGCGGCATTCTCGCGCCGATCGTGTTCGATCTGCCGATTCCGTCCGGCGCCGCGATCATTCTGGTCGCTGGCATCGCCTTCGCCCTCGCCGCCATTGCGCGCGGTGTCGTCCCCAGTCTGAAAGGGAACCTTGGATAAATGGCTTTTTCATTGCGCAACCTGACGTTGGCCATGGCCCTGTGCGGCGTGGTCTCGCCCCCTCTGATGGCCGCCGAAAGCACCAAACCCCTGCGAGTGCTGACCTCACTGCCAATCACCTATGGCCTGAGCGAGGTGCTGCTCAAAGGCACCGACATCAGCCTGGAACGTGCGGCACCGGTCAACCTGCCGGGCAGTCGCCAAACCGCCTACTTCACCGGGCGCGGCGCGCCGGCGTTGAGCAAACTGGCAACCGGCGCCGATGCGGTGATCGGTGTGCGCTCGTTGTGGGCCGATGATCCGCTGTACCCGATCGCCCGCCGCAGCAACATCCGTATCGTTGAAGTCGATGCTGCCCGTCCGGTCGACGGCGCCCTGCCCGGCATCGCTGTGCAACCGGGGTCGAAGGTCGATGGTTTGAACAGTCAGCCATGGCTGGCGAGCAACAACATGGGACGCATGGCCGACGTGATGGCCGCCGATCTGGTGCGTTTGGCACCGACCGCCAAGCCGAAGATCGAGGCGAATCTGGCGGAGCTGAAACAGCGCTTGCTCAAGCTCAGCGCCGACAGCGAAGCGCGTCTGGCCAGTACCGATAATCTGAGTGTGATGAGCTTGAGTGATCACTTCGGGTATCTGATCAGCAGCCTGAACCTGGAACTGATCGCTCAGGATCCGCGCCCTGATGCTGACTGGACGCCGGAAGATCTGAAGCAACTGACGGCGACGCTAAAAGACAATGAGGTGGCGGTGGTATTGCACCATCGACAGCCGTCGGAGGCGGTAAAAGCGGCAATTGCTGAATCGGGCGGTCGGCTGTTGGTCTTGAGTACAGATGCGGCGGACCCGGTGGCTGAGCTGGAAGGCAATGTCGACGCCCTGATCAAGGGGCTGAGTGCAGTTACAGCGCATTAACGCTCTGCATGATCAAATCCCGGAAATGACAAAACCCGCTGACTGCATCCAGTCCAGCGGGTTTCTTTTTTTTGCCCGGCAGCTTATTGAGCGGCTGTCAGACCTTCCATCTTCTGACGCAGGCTCAGCGGACGCATGTCAGTCCAGACTTCCTCGATGTAGGCCAGGCATTCCTTCTTCAGGCCGCTCTTGCCCACGGTGCGCCAACCCTCTGGCACGGCCTTGTAATCCGGCCAGATCGAGTACTGCTCTTCGTGGTTGACCACGACCTGAAAGAGGATGTCCTCGCGGTCGAATACTGACGTCATGCTGATTCTCCATCGTTGTAAGGGTGGGCTGCTCGAAGGGTGCAGCCGGGTATGTAGAAAGAACGTTCGGCGTGGTGAGAAATTTAGAGTGCCGCGATGGCCGCGCCCAGAGCGCGACCGAAAATCTCGGCAACACGGTCGATCTCGGCAGCGGTGATCACCAACGGCGGCAGGAAACGCACCACCGCGCCATGACGGCCACCCAGTTCCAGAATCAAGCCACGCTTGAGGCATTCGCGCTGCACCAGTGGCGCCAGGCGCGCAAACGACGGTGGATGGCCGAGCGCATCCGGGGCGCCATTCGGATCGACCAACTCGACACCAAGCATCAAACCGCGACCACGAACATCGCCCAGTTGCGGGAAATCCCGTTGCAGGATGCGCAGGTGCTCACTCAAACGCTCGCCCATGGCGGCGGCGTGTTCGCAAACCTTGTGTTCGACCAGATACCGCATGACCGCAGAGCCTGCAGCCATCGCCATCTGATTGCCCCGGAACGTACCGGCGTGGGCGCCCGGTTGCCAGGTGTCGAGCCAGTCGCGATAGACCACCACCGCCAGCGGCAGACTGCCGCCGATGGCTTTGGACAGCACCACCACGTCCGGGGTGATGCCAGCGTGTTCAAAGGCGAACATTTTGCCGGTACGGGCGAAACCGCTCTGGATCTCATCGACAATCAGCGCCACGCCAGCCTTCTCGGTGATCCGGCGCAAACCGCGCAGCCATTCGATATCGGCGGGGATCACACCGCCCTCGCCCTGCACCGCCTCGACGATCACCGCCGCAGGCAATTGCACGCCCGCTTCAGGATCGTTCAGCAGGTTTTCCAGATAGCTCAGGTTTGCCTTCACCCCCGCCGCGCCACCGAGGCCAAACGGGCAACGGTAGTCATACGGGAACGGCATGAACTGCACGCCGCTGCTGAGCAAAGCCCCCAGCGGTTTTTTCGGCCCCAGGCTGCCCATCAGGCTCAATGCCCCCTGGCTCATGCCGTGATAACCGCCGGAGAACGACAGCACCGTGCTGCGCCCGGTGGCGGTGCGCACCAGTTTCAACGCCGCTTCCACCGCGTCAGTGCCGGTCGGGCCGCAGAACTGGATCTTCGCTTGCGACGCCAGCGCCGGGGGCAGCAGACCGAACAGATCCTGGACAAACTGATCCTTGACCGGGGTGGTCAGGTCCAGCGTATGCAGCGGCAATTCATCGGCCAGCACCTGCTGGATCGCCTCGATCACCACTGGATGGTTATGCCCCAGCGCCAGCGTGCCGGCACCGGCCAGGCAGTCGATGAACGTACGCCCCTCGACGTCTTCGACATACAAGCCCTTGGCGCGCTTGAGTGCCAGTGGAATGCGGCGTGGATAGCTGCGGGCATTGGATTCCTGCCGGGCCTGACGGGCCAGCAATGGCGATTCATTGAACTGATACAAGGTTTCCGCTGGCGCCGAGATGACCCGGGCCGACGACTCTTCGATAAGGCTGGTGGCGACTGACATCTCTCGACCCCTCAATTGGCTATGAATAGCGACCAAAACAGCACACCCGACAGTTACGCACTCCCGTCACGGGGCGCACTTGCAGGTTTTCCTGTTCTGGAAACGCTTAAGCGAGGTGAGGATTTAGGCCCTTGATCGACTCGTCATCCGGGCAACGGCAGCGGCTTGTACATGGGTAGGACCTGCAAGCCTTGGTGTGCCAGGGATGGTTCAGATTCGTGATACCCCAGATGACGATAAAAGGCTTCACCGGTGCGAGTGCTGTTGAGGTGGGCGTGAAGCGCCCCCCGAACCCGCAGCCAGCCTTCAAGATCACTCATCAACGCCCGCCCCACGCCACGGCGAAAGGATTGCGGCTGTACATAGCAGAACACAATGTCGCCGCTGACCCGGGCCATGCCGACACCGACCGGTTTGTCCGCAAGCAAAGCGACACTCAAGTAGAAGTGCGGATCGGCGAGCCGGGCACTGATGACGTCGGCGCAATGCTGCCGGGTCCAGCCACTGACAAGCGGCGGGTCATTGCGATGATCGAGCGCACAACCGAAACGGATCGAATGTTCGATGATACGGCTGATGATTCCGACGTCGGCCAGAATGGCCGGACGAATGCAGATGGGTGCTTCCATGGCGCAGTTCCCTCAATCCATTGAGTCAAAGCTGGGGTGACCTTAACCCCAAGCCAGCCGGATAGCGAACGCCGAGAAGTTACATTTGATGAGCCAAAACACTGATCCTTTGTGGGAGCGGGTTTGCTCGAGAAGGTGTTGTGTCAGTCGACATCAATATCAACTGATCAGACGCCTTCACGAGCAAGCCCGCACCCACAGGGATTCATGCTGGATTCAGGCCGGTTGTAACGGCATGGTCAGTTCAACCCGCAACCCGTCCGGGCGGCTGTCGAAATGCAGCGCGCAGTCGCAACGCTGGACGATTGCCTGAACAATCGCCAGACCCAGGCCGCAGCCCGTGCTCTGGCCGTTGCGCCAGAAGCGCTGGGTCAGATGCTGCAGATCGTTCTGCGCAATGCCGGGACCGTGGTCACGCACGACAAAGCGTACACGGTTGCCGATGGTTTCCAGGCTCACCTCGACCGCACAGTCCTCGGGCGTATGGCGCAGGGCGTTGTCGAGCAGATTGCGCAGCGCGGCAATCGACAGCACCGCTGGCATTTGCAATGGCGCTGCCGAGAGATTGGCCGGCAACTTCAATTCGATCCGCTGACGTTCACCACCCGTGGCGTCCTGAATGGCGAGTCTGGCCACTTGTTCGGCGCTGCATTGCGAGCCGTCATCAAACGAGAGACTGCCCTCAACCCGCGCCAGCAACAGCAACTGCTCAAGCGTGCGATGCAAGCGATCAGCGCCCTCCTCGGCCCGTGCCAGCGACTGATCGCGGGCACTGCCGTCGGTCATGCGTGCCACTTGCAGGTGCGTCTTGATCGCCGTCAGCGGGCTGCGCAGTTCGTGGGCCGCGTCTCCGGTCAGGCGACGTTCACGTTCGATGGTCTTGCCGATGCGCTGGAACAACTGATTCTGGGTGTCGAGCAAAGGCTTCAGTTCGCTGGGAAACGACTGCAACTGCAACGGCTCAAGCGAATCGGCATTACGCCGCATCAAGGCTTCGCGCAGACGGTTGAGCGGCGCCAGCCCTTGGCCGATCCCCAGCCACAGCAGGCACAGACATCCGAGTAACGCCACCCCCACCGGCACCGACGCCGCCAGCAGGATCGACATGTTCAGGGCTTCGCGCTCAATCTGCCGGTCCGCCGTGGTGATCCGCACGTCGCCCCGGGCGAGGGTGAAACTGCGCCACGGCGCGCCGTCGATCATCTGGTCGTGGAAGCCCATTTTCTCGGCCTCCAGCGCTTGTTCAGGATGGTTGTGACTGCGGGCAAGAATCTCCCCGCGCAGCGAACTGACCTGACAGGCCATGCCGCCGGGAATGTTCAGTTGCTCGGCACTGAAATGGGTGCCCTCGCCTTTGCTCGGCAAGGCTGGCAATTGCTCCAGCAGCCCGGCAACCATGCGCGCTGAAGCCACCAGACGCTGGTCGAGGGAAAACATCATCTGATTGCGCAGATCGCTGAGCATCCAGGCCGCTGCCAACGCCCAGATCAGCGCAAACGCAGCGCCGAGGGTCAGGCTCAGGCGCAATCGCAGGCTCATCACTTGTTCTGATCTCCACCATCGGCCGGCCCGAGGCGATAGCCCAGCCCTCGCACGGTTTCGACTATGCCTTTGCCGAGTTTGCTGCGCAGGTGGTGGATATGCACGTTCAGCGCGTTGCTTTCCAATTCATCATTGAAACCGTAGACGCTGTCTTTCAATTGTTCGGTGGAAAGCACTCGGCCCCGGTTGTGCAGGAGGGCTTGCAGCAGCGATTGTTCGCGTCGCGACAAATCCACCGGTTGCCCCGCCAGGGTGGTTTCACGGCTGCTCGGGTCGTAGGTCAGCGCACCGTGTTCGATCAGGTTGACGCTGCGCCCGGCCACTCGACGCAGCAAGGTTTGCAGACGCGCAAAAAGCTCACGCAGGTCAAACGGTTTGAGCAAGTAATCGTCAGCGCCGGCCTGCAAACCGTTGACGCGGTCGGTGACCGAATCGCGCGCAGTCAGAATCAGCACGGGAATCTCCAGGCCTTGTTGGCGTAGCTGCTGCAACAATTTGAGGCCATCTTCGTCGGGCAGGCCGAGATCAAGCACCATCACGTCAAACTCGGCGACCTTGAGTATCGCCCGCGCCTTGGACGCGGTGTTGACGTGCTCCACAGTCAAGCCCTGGGCAGTGAGACCGGCGACGATACCGCTGGCGATCAACTCATCGTCTTCACAAACCAGTACGTGCATGGCAACTCCCTGAGCAAAAAACGTGAGTGAAGCAAGCGAGGATTAAGCGGCAATTATGGCGATCCCCGATGGTGACGCAAAGCACAGTGAACAATCGAGTGGGCATGCGCCCTGTGATCGCCCACTCCAATAGTCAGATGTCGCGCAAGATCATTTCCATCCAGCGTTTCCAGAAATAAAAAACCACACCTTTTCACTACATACAAATAACGTTTCCAGATAGTTTGAACACGCTTCAAAAAACAACCCTAACTAAATGGACTTAAAACATGCCTCAATTAAAAAATTTCGTCGCCGTCGACTGGCGCTCTGGCCCTGACCGCATTTATTTTTTCTTTAAGGACACCGACACTTATTCTCGATTCGATATCGGCGATCGACAAGTGCCGGACGGTTATCCCGGCCCCACTGAAGGCAGTTGGGACAAGTTCGACCCGTACACCAAACACTTGCGCTTCGGCTTCACCACCACGTCACTGGGTTTTAACGCCGGTGGCGACGAAGATATCGCCTGGCTGTTCTTCTACAACGGCGACACACCGACAGTCTGCAAGTACAACCAGGATGAAGATAAAGTGTCGGGTATTTACAAACTGGCCGACACGCTCTGGAAGCCGATACTTCCTTACTTTGACAAGATCATTACCGGCACATGGGCAGAGATTACTGGCCATTCTTTCCTGTTCAGATTCATCCTCAATGACGGGCATTACCTGACGTTCGACTACAGAGCAAAAACACTGACCCGCAATGCTTTGGGCCAGCAGAGACTGGGCGCCCTTATTCCTTATAAAAACCGGATCATCACCGGCGCACAAAATGATCGAACTTTCGCTGACAGCTATTGGTATATCTTCCTGACCGGCAACCAATACCTTGTTTACAACATACAGACAGACCGGCTCGTCTCCGGCCCGCACAATATCAATGAAACCAATTGGCCGGGACTGCTGCGCGACTGAACCTGTGTGTGGCAGCCGCCGTACAAACAAACCTTAAAGCAGCAAACTTACCGCTTTTATATGAATGGAATCAGACATGCCTGAATTAAAAAATTTTGTCGCTGTGGACTGGCGCGCAGGAAAAGACCGGATTTATTTTTTCTTCAAAGACACCAATACCTACTCACGCTTCAACATCGGTGACAATGAAGTACCGGCGGGTTACCCCTCACCTGTCGAGGGCAGTTGGGATACTCTCAATGACGTAAAGAACCTGCGCTTCGGCTTCACAACAACCGGATTCCCTCGCAAGAGCGTATTGTTCGACGACCGCGATATTCTGTGGTTGTTCTCTTATCAGAATAAAACTCCAGTGGTGACGTGGTACAACCAGGATACCGATAAAGTCATGGGCCAACAGTACGTTGAACATTCAATGTGGCATCGCCTGCAACCTTATTTTGAGCGGATTGTCGGAGGTACCTGGTGGCCACGTCCCGCAAACGACAAATATTTCCGGTTTCTGTTAAGCGATGGCACCACCGTCAGCGCCAACCTGGAACGCGACACTATTTGTCACGACACGATCAACGAAAATAACTGGCCCGGCTTGTCGCGCTATAAACATCGAATTATTTCCGTTGCACAAAATGATCGAACGTCAGACAGTTCGGTGCTTTACATCTTCCTGACTAACCACGAGTACCTGAGATACGACATGAGCAAGTCACGAACGTACGGCCCAAAGTCGGTCAATGACGGTACGTGGCCAGGACTGTTGCGTGACTGACTGGCCAGGAGGCGTCACAGGGCGCGGTTAATCATCGGTTAATCGCGACCGCCCATTCTGCGCTTCACTTGCACAGGGACAAGGCTCCTACATGCGTCATTTCTTTCTACTGTTTGCGCTCTTGATCTCGGGCCTTGCCCAGGCCGGGAACAATCCATTTGAAACAAAACCCGAGTTTTTGCCGGTCGACAAAGCATTCGTCCTTACATCCGAGCGCCTGGAGTCCGGTGAGAACCAACTGTTCTGGCAGATCGCCGACGGTTATTACCTCTACCAGAAGCGCCTGAAATTCGACGGGCTGACCGCCGAACAACAACCGTTGCTGCCTGAAGGCGAATCCCACAGCGATGAGTTTTTCGGTGAACAACCGGTCTATCGTCAAGGGCTTGAGGTGAAGATCCCGGCGGCGGCTACCGGCCAGATCAAAGTCAGTTACCAAGGCTGTGCCGATGCCGGTTTGTGTTATCCACCGCAAACCCGGGTGATTGACCTGGGCGGTAAAGCGGCCGTGGCGACAGGCGCAGAAGCTCCGGATCAAGCCTTGGCCAGCAGCCTGCAACAACGGGCGCTGGGCTGGAGCCTGCTGGTGTTTTTCGGCCTCGGCCTGCTGTTGGCATTCACCCCCTGTACGCTGCCGATGCTGCCCATTCTGGCCGGGATGATTGTCGGCAGTGGTGCGACGCCACGCCGGGGTTTCGCGCTGGCCAGCAGTTATGTGATCTGCATGGCACTGGTGTATGCAGCGATGGGCGTGATTGCCGCACTGCTGGGGGCGAACCTGCAGGCCTGGTTGCAAAATCCGTGGTTGCTGGGCGCCTTCGCCGCCGTGTTTGTGGTGCTGGCATTGCCGATGTTTGGTTTCTTTGAATTGCAATTGCCGGTCGCGCTGCGGGACCGACTGGAACACGCTTCGCGCAGCCGCACCGGTGGCAGCCTGATTGGCGCAGGTGTACTCGGCGCGCTGTCCGGTTTGCTGGTCGGCCCATGCATGACCGCGCCACTGGCCGGTGCGCTGCTGTACATCGCGCAGAGCGGTAACGCACTGCATGGCGGTCTGATTCTGTTCTCGCTGGGGATCGGCATTGGCGTACCGCTGTTGCTGCTGGTGACAGTCGGCAATCGCTTCCTGCCAAAACCCGGTGACTGGATGAACCTGCTCAAAGGCGTATTCGGCTTCCTGTTCCTCGCCACCGCATTGTTGATGTTGCGCCCGGTGCTGGACCCGTCGTTGTGGCAGGGTTTGTGCGGTGCCCTGTTGTTGATCGCCGCTTATAGCGCCTGGAAGCAATCCGACGGTTATGGCCGGGTTGCCCAGATGTTCGGTGCCACGTCCTTGCTGCTCGGGTTGTGGGGCAGTTTGATGGTGATCGGCGCCGCTGGCGGCAGCGACGATCCGTACCAGCCGTTGCAGGTCTACAGCGCCGGCCGTGTCACCAACGCAGCAACGAGTGGCCATGACGCGTTCACCACTCTCAAGGATCCGGCGGCACTGCAACGCGAACTTGATACCGCCAAGGCCCAGGGCCAGTGGGTGCTGCTCGATTACTACGCCGACTGGTGCGTGTCGTGCAAAGTCATGGAAAAGCAGGTGTTCGGCAAGGACAAGGTGATGCAGGCACTGAGCGATGTGCGCCTGCTGCGACTGGATGTCACCGCTGACAACGCCGCCAGCCGTGAACTGCTCGCTCGCTTCAAAGTACCGGGGCCACCCAGCTTCGTGTGGATCGGCGCCGACGGCGAGGAACGTCGTAGCCAGCGCATTACCGGCGAAGTCGATGCCGATACGTTCCTGCAACGCTGGACCGCCACCAGGGACGCCAACTGATGCTGACCTTCACTCTCGGCACTTTTGCCATCGCGCTTAATCACCTGCTGCTGATCAGTGCATTGGCACTGGCGACCTTTGTTGGCTGGCGGGTGGCCAAACGTGGTGGTGATAACCCCGAGTCAGCGTTGTTCAGCCTGTTTCTGCTCGGCATACTCGCGGCTCGCGTCGCATTTGTCGCGATGTACTGGAGCCACTATCGCAATGATCCGTGGCAGATCATCGACCTGCGCGATGGTGGTTTCCTTGCCTGGCCTGGGGTGATCGTATTGCTGCTGGCTGCGCTGTATCGCGGCTGGCGTCGCCCGGGATCGCGTCGACCGCTGGGGTTCGGCGTCGCCAGCGGCGTGGCATTCTGGCTGCTGGCGACGCTGTCGTTGAATATCTACGAACAAGGTACCCGCTTGCCGGACATCTCCCTGCGCAACGCGGCCGGAGAGACCATCAAACTCAGCGACTATCAGGGCGGGCCACTGGTGATCAACCTGTGGGCGA
This sequence comes from Pseudomonas baetica, assembly GCF_019733355.1. Taxonomy (GTDB): domain Bacteria; phylum Pseudomonadota; class Gammaproteobacteria; order Pseudomonadales; family Pseudomonadaceae; genus Aquipseudomonas; species Aquipseudomonas baetica_A. The sequence goes on from NZ_JAIHLQ010000001.1 coordinate 24,901, forward strand.
CCTGGTGCCCGCCCTGCCGGCGGGAGATGCCGGTACTGGAAAGTGCCCAACAGCAACGCCCCGATTTGACCTTTCTCTTCGTCAATCAGGCCGAAAGCATGCAGAGCGTGGCCACGTTTCTCGAAACACAGGGCCTGAGCCTGAGCAACGTGTTGTTCGACCGTGGCGGCCGCCTGGGTCAGGCCGTGGGTTCCATGGCATTACCGACTACCCTGTTCTATAGCCCTGACGGCCGGCTGTTGGCCAGTCATCTGGGCGAGCTGTCCAACGCCAGCCTGGCCCGCGCCCTGGAAAACTTCGACGTCCCGAACCGAGCCACTGGCCCGGCCACCTCTGCAAGGAAACTGCCATGCACCGCCTCCGCCACCTGCTGACGCTGACCCTGGGCACTGCCCTGCTGCACCTGCCGTCCGTTCAGGCCGCTGAAGAGTTACCGGCCGCGATCAAAAAGATCGAAGCCAAAGGCGCAAAAATCGTCGGCCAGTTCGACGCCCCGGACGGCTTGCGCGGTTATGCCGCGCAATACCAGAACCGTGGCATGGCGCTGTACCTGACCCCGGACGGTCAACACGTTTTGCTGGGTAACCTGTACGACGCCGACGGCAAGGACCTGAGCAGTGAACCGCTGCAAAAACTGGTCTACGCGCCGATGGCCAAGGAAGTCTGGGCCAAGTTTGAAGCGAGCAACTGGATTCAGGACGGCAACAAGGATGCACCCCGCACGGTGTACCTGTTCAGCGACCCGAACTGCCCGTATTGCAACATGTTCTGGGAACAGGCACGGCCGTGGGTCAACTCCGGCAAGGTGCAATTACGGCACATCATGGTCGGGATCATTCGCGAAGACAGCCCGGGTAAATCTGCTGCGCTGCTGGCCGCCAAGGATCCGGCAAAGGCACTGCAAGACCACGAAAAGGCAGGCAAGGGCAGTTCGCTCAAGGCGTTGAAAGACATCCCGGCGGCGGTGCAGACCAAACTGGCGGCAAACATGCAGTTGATGGAAGACCTGGACCTGCAAGCCACGCCGGCGATTTTCTATATGGACGACAAGGGCGAACTGCAACAGCAACAAGGCGCGCCGACGCCGGACAAGTTGGCGAAGATTCTTGGGCCTAAGTAACACTGGACATTGTTGAGGCTACTGCCCCTTCGCAAACGAGCCCGCTCCCACATTGGAATGCCATCCTTCTGTGGGCGCGGGCTCGCTCGCGAAGAGCGATGACGCGGTCTAACCGTTGCGCTCACTCAGGAAGTTAAACAGCACCTCAGTCACAAACGCCGGATTCTCCAGATTGGAGATATGCCCCGCCTCCGGCACCAGTACCCAAGGGCAACCGATCAGCTCTGCCATTTCCTGCGCTTCCGACGGTGGTCGTGGTTTGTCCTGATCGCCGCACAGCACCAGTGTGGTGGCTGCATTCAGCTCACTCAGACGCGGCAGGAGGTCATCACGACCAAAGGTGATGCGCCCCATCGGCACGATGCTTTCGCGTAGCCGGTCAGAGGTGTAAGCCGCGAGTTTTGCGCGAAAATCCTGATACAACGCCGACTGCGGATCAATGCCCGGCCGGAAGAAGATCGGCACGACGATGTCGAGCAACTGTTCCGAGATTTCCCCGGTTTCTTCGATCTGTTTAAACAGCGAGAAGTAGTACTGACGGGTGGGCTCGGGTTCGACGCCGACGTAAGTGTCCATCAGCACCAACCCCTTGAGCCGCTGCGGTGCCGACAGCGCCAGACGCACGCCCCACATGCCACCCACCGACAGCCCGACCAGCGTGACCTTGTCGATGTCCAGATGATCAAGCAACGCCTGCGCCTGACGGGCGATGTCATCTAGCGATTGAGTGCCATCGGGCAGACGTCCGGACTCGCCGTGCCCCCATAGATCCAGCGCAATCACTCGATAGTGCGGCGATAACGCGGCGATCTGCGGCGCCCACATAGCCTGGTCCCACAAATAACTGCCGGCCAGCAACACGGCCGGGCCTGTGCCTTGATCAATGTAATGAAGTGCTTGTCCGTCCACCTTGAAAAAGGGCATCGATTCACCTGCGCGGTAAAAAAGTGAACCGGCAGACTGAGCTGCCGGTTCGGGGTCGTCAACCTTGAAAATGTACTCGAATGTGGCGGTTGAAGTGTGTTGAGTTCAATGACGCCAGAGACTACAAACCCTCCAGCTGCGCCATCAGATCATTCAAGCGATCCACCTTCTCCTCGGTGATATCACTGGCCGCCAGCCCCTCAATGTATTCGGCCAGCGCCTCGACCGTGCTGCACTCAAACATCGCCCGTAGCGGCACGTCGCGTTGCAGGGTCTTCTGCACCCGCGAAGCAATCTGCGTGGCCAGCAACGAATGCCCGCCCAGCTCGAAGAAGTTGTCGCGCACACCGACCTTCTCGACCTTCAACACCTCAGCCCAAATACCCGCCAGGGTCTGCTCAAGCTCATTGCGTGGCGCCCGATAATCGCGGCTCTGCAACTGACCGATCTCCAGCGCAGGCAAAGCTTTGCGATCCAGTTTGCCGTTGGTGTTGAGCGGCAACTGCGCAAGCCACAACCAGTGCAGCGGCACCATGTATTCCGGCAATTCGCTGCGCAGACGTTGTTTGATGCGCTCCAGACGTTCGTTCGGGTTGAGCGCGGAATCCGCCGCAACCAGATAGCCGACCAAGTGCTTGCCGTTGACGCCCTCCTGCACCCCGACCGCCGCATCGCGCACTTCCGGTTGTTCGTGCAGACGCGCTTCGATTTCACCCAATTCGATCCGGTAACCGCGAATTTTCACCTGATGATCGACCCGGCCAACGTACTCCAGCACGCCATCGCTGCGACGTCGCGCCAGGTCACCGGTGCGATACAGACGCTCACCCGGCGCACCAAACGGATTCGGTACAAACACCGGTGCTGTGCGCAGCGGATCGCAGACATAACCGCGCCCGACCCCGGTGCCGGCCACGCACAATTCACCTACCGCACCCAACGGCACCAGTTCCAGCGCGCCATCAAGCAGATACAGCACGTTGTTGTCGGTGGGTGTGCCGATCGGCAGATAGCTGCCGCGAGTCGAGGCCATGTCGACACGGAAGAACGCCACGTCATCGGAACATTCCGCCGGGCCGTAAGCGTTGACCAGACCGATCTGCGGGTAACGCTGCAGCCATTGGAGCGCCAGCTCCGGCGGCATCGCCTCGCCGGTCGGTAGCATCCAGCGCAGACCGTCGAGGCTCAGGTGATCCGAGGCCAGCATGCCCTGAATCAGCGACGGCACGCTCTCCAGCACGGTGATGCCCTGCACCTGCACATGCGCCAGCAAACCTTGCGGATCATGAGCGATGGTGTTCGGCACAATGTCCACTCGCGCCCCGAACAGCGGCGCGGCGAGGAACTGCCAGACGGAAATGTCGAAACTTTGCGAAGCGGTCTGTGCGATCACGTCGGCCTCGCTCAAATCGAGGTACGGGCGCTTGCTCAACTGGTTGTTGAGCATGCCGCGCTGTTCGACCATCACGCCCTTCGGCAAACCGGTGGAGCCCGAGGTGTAGATCACATAAGCGAGGTTGTCCGGGCCGCTGTGAATGCCCGGGTTTTCCATCGATGTCGCCAAGGTCTGAATCTCTTCCCAGACCAACAACCGTGGGCGGTTGGCGCAACTGAATTCGTCCAGCAAGACCTGCGCCTGTTCACGGCACGCCTCGCTGCAGACCAGCACCGGCGTGCGGCTCAGTTCGATGATGCGTTGCAGACGCTGACTCGGCAGGCCCGGGTCCAGCGGCAGATAACCTGCACCGGCCTTGAAGCTGCCGATGATCATGCCCAGCAGATCGAGGTTACGTTCGGCCAGCAACGCCACCGGTTGATCCCTCTGCACGCCGGCCGCTACCAATGCATGGCCCAGGCGGTTGGCATTGTGGTTCAGCTCGGCATAACTCTGTTGCTGATCAAGGTAACTGGCGGCGATGCGGTGCGGATGTTGCACAACCTGCGCTTCGAACAGCGACACGTAGCTGTGCTCCAGCGGATAGTCATGCCCGCTCTGGTTGCAACCGTAAAGCAGAAAGTCTTGTTCTTCGCGGCCGAGCAGCGGCAGATCGGCCATGTCGCCATGGAAGCCGTCAACCAGCGCCAGCAGCAGTCGCTTGAACTCGCCGAGCATGCGCTCGACCGTCGATTCGTCGAAATAACGCTGGTCATAAGACAGATGCAGGCCGAGGTCATCGCCCGGGTAACACACCGCCGTCAGCGGGAAGTTGGTGTGGGTGCGGCCCGAATCCGAGGTCGCATTCAGGCTCTGCGCCCGGTCCAGCACCGAGACTTCTACCGGCGCGTTTTCAAACACGAACAGGCTGTCGAACAGCGGCTGGCCTTTGGGTAATTCACTCTGTTCCTGGATATTCACCAGCGGCAGATATTCGTATTCGCGCAGTTGCATGTTGCTGTCGAGCAGACCGCTGAGCCACTGACGCACGCCACAGCGCTGATCGTCCGCCGGCATCTGCACCCGCAGCGCGACACTGTTGATGAACAGGCCAACGGTGCGTTGCATCTGTGGCATGTCCACCGGGCGCCCGGCCACGGTGACGCCAAACAGCACGTCGCGATCACCGCTCAGGCGTCGCAGCACCAGTGCCCACGCCGCTTGGGCAAAGGTGTTGATGGTCAGTTGATGGGCCTGCGCCAGTTCACGCAGACGCGCACCGTCCTCGACATTAAGGCGGGTGTAGCGGTCGCCGACGATCATGCCGCCGCTTTCACCGGCGTGCTCACGCAGGAACGGACGGTCGCTCGGGATCGGCGTGGTGCGTTCGAACCCTTGCAGATTCTGCTGCCACCACTGCCGCGCCTCGGCCAGGCTCTGGCGTTGCAGCCAAGCGATGTAATCGCGATAACGCGGCGGCACCGACAACTGCGCTTCACGACCTTCGCCGAGGGCGGTGTAGATCTCGAAGAAATCGTTCATCAACAACGAACGGCACCAGGCATCGATAAGGATGTGGTGGTTGCTCATCATGAACCAGTAATGCCCCGCGCCGACCTTGATCAGACGCAGGTGGAACGGTGCCTGATTGAGCAGATCGAAGCCGGCCTCGCGCTCGCTTTTCAGCAGCGCTTGCAACTTGGGTTCCTGCTCGGTGTCGGCGATGGCGCTCCAGTCCAGATATTCGATCGGCGTGCGGCCCGGTGTGTGGATCACTTGCAGCATGTCTTCGCCAACGTTCCAGCAGAACGACGCACGCAACGCTTCGTGACGGGCGACCACCGCTTGCCAGGCCTGAGCGAAACGCTCGGGGTCGAGTTCGCTGTTGATGCGATAACGATCCTGCATGTAGTACAGACCGGTGCCCGGTTCGAGCAAGGTGTGCAGAAGCATGCCTTCCTGCATCGGCGTGAGTGGATAGACGTCTTCGATGTGCGCGGCCGGCACCGGCAAGGCATCGAGTTGCGCCTGGGTTAGCCTGGCCAGCGGGAAGTCCGACGGCGTCAGGCCTGCGGCCTCGCTTTGCAGGCAATGAGCGATCAGGCTTTGCAATTCGCCAAGGTAGGCATCGGCCAGATCGTTGATGGTCTGCGCGTTGTAACGCTCGGCGCTGAAAGTCCAGCGCAGCAGCAGTTCACCACCATAGACCTGACTGTCGACACTCAACTCGTTCGGCAGCGGCGCCTGTGGATCGTGGGCAGCCCCGACCGGCTCGTCCAGCGGGCGGAACAGCGCATCGCTGCCGAAACTCTGGTCGAACTGACCGAGGTAATTGAAGGTGACCGGCGCATTCGGCAACGCCGCCATGCTGCGCTGGCAGACGTCATCGGCCAGATAACGCAGCACGCCATAGCCCAGACCTTTGTGCGGCACGGCGCGCAGTTGTTCCTTGATCGCCTTGATCGAAGCGCCCTGCCCGGCCGCCTCTTCGATGTTGTGCGGGGTCAGGCGTAATGGATAGGCGCTGGTGAACCAGCCGACCGTGCGGGTCAGGTCGATCTCGTCGAACAGGGTTTCACGGCCGTGGCCTTCGAGTTGAATCAACGCCGATTCTTGACCGCTCCAGCGGCACAGGACACGGGCCAACGCAGTCAGCAACAGATCGTTGACCTGGGTGCGATAGGCCCTCGGTGCCTGTTGCAGCAACTGCTGGGTGCGCTCGGCATCGAGTCGCACGCTGACGGTTTGTGCGTGACGATTGTGTTGGCCGCCCTGCGGGTGTTTGCACGGCAAGTCAGCGTTCGGGCCGGCCAGTTGCGACTGCCACCAACTCAATTCTTCACGCAGGGATTCGCTGCCGGCGTAAGCCTGCAAACGCGCCGCCCAGTCCTTGAAGGCGCTGGTTTTTGCGGGCAGTTTCAGCGACTGCTCGCTGTCGAGTTGGCGATACACGGTTTGCAAATCGTCGAGCAATACACGCCACGACACACCGTCGACCACCAAGTGATGGATGGCGATAAACAGGCGTTGCTGCGCCTGCGGACCATCGACCAGCAAGGCGCGCAGTAACGGGCCGTTTTGCAGATCGAGACGGCGCTGGGCATCGGCGAACAGCGCTTCGCACTTGTCCATCGACGTGACACGCACCTGCCACAACACGGCCGTTTCAGACACCGTTTGATGCGTCGCTTGCCACTCGCCTGCGACTTCGCTGAAACGCAGGCGCAAGGCGTCGTGCTGCCCAATCACCGCCCACAGCGCTTGCTCCAGACGATGGGGCTCCAGCGCCACGGTCGGCTCCAGCAACAATGCCTGGTTCCAGTGCTGACGCTCAGGGATGTCAGTGTCGAAGAACCAGCGCTGAATCGGCGTCATACGCGACTCACCAACAACCAGACCTTGCTCGGCCGTCACCTGCTGCGTGCGACTGGCCACGGCGGCCAGCGTCTGCACCGTCTGGTGCTGGAACAGATCACGCGGGCTGAAATGAATGCCTTGCTGGCGCGCACGGCTGACCACTTGAATCGACAGGATCGAGTCGCCACCGAGTTCGAAGAAGTTGTCGTTGAGGCCGACCCGTTGGACGTTAAGCACTTCGCACCAGATCTGCGCCAGGGTCTGCTCCAGTTCACTGCCGGGGGCAACGTAGTCCTGACGATTGAGCTCCGGATCCGGCGCCGGCAAGGCGCGGCGGTCGAGTTTGCCGTTGGCCGTCAGCGGCATGCTCGCCAGCAGGATCAGGTGCGTCGGCACCATGTAATCCGGCAGTTTTGCCTTCAGATGGGACTTGAGCGCTTCACGCAACTCGGCCTGTCTGGCTTCGCCTTGCTCGGCAACCGCCGTCACCAGATAGGCCACCAATTGCTGACCACTCGGCGCGTCCAGTGCCAGCACCACCGCTTCACGGATCGCGTCGTGATCGAGCAAGCGCGTTTCGATTTCGCCCAACTCGATACGGAAACCACGGATTTTCACCTGATGATCGATGCGCCCCAAGTACTCCACCAGACCGTCGGCGCGCTGGCGCACCAGGTCGCCGGTGCGGTACATGCGTGCGCCATCGGTCGCAAACGGGTCAGCGACAAACCGTTCGGCGGTGATGCCCGCACGGTCGTGATAGGCCTGAGCCAGTCCCGCGCCGCCAACGAACAATTCACCCGTCGCGCCTTGCGGCACCAGCGCCAGATCGGCGTCGAGAATGTAAGCGACGCGCGCGCCGATCACGCTGCCGATCGGCACGCTGCCGGCGCCTTCTTCCAGCACCTCGGGAGCGAGACTCGCCAGCGGCATGACCACGGTTTCGGTCGGGCCATAAGCGTTGAAGAACAGGCTCGGTTTGAACGCTGCACGAATGCGCTGCAGGTGTTCGCCGGTCAACGCTTCGCCACCGGTGATGATCATGCGTACCGGGAGGATTTCGTTTTGCGTCGCCAGCCATTGCGCCAACTGGCTGCCATAGCTGGGGGTAAAGCCAAGAACATTGATGCGATGACGGCGAATCAGCCCGCAGATTTCTTGCGCATCCCACTGCCCTTGCGCCCGCAGCACAACGTGCGCACCGCTGAGCAACGGCACCAGCAGACGCTCGGTGGCGGCGTCGAAGTTGATCGAATAGAAGTGCAACTCGCAGTCATCCGCACGCATGCCAAAACGCTCAATCACCGCGAGGCAGTGCATGGCAATTTCACCGTGGCAGACCACAACGCCTTTCGGTTTACCGGTCGAGCCCGAGGTGTAAATCAGGTACGCCTGATGTTGCGGCAGGCTAATGAAGGGCAGCTCGGTGGCCGGGTAATCGGCCAGTGCGGCGCGGTCATCTTCAAGACACCAGCGCGCCACGTTCGATGGCAATTGGCCAAGGGCTTTGAACATGGCGCGGTCACTGAGCAGCAGCCCGATACGGCTGTCTTCGATCATGTAATGCAGACGATCGAGCGGGTATTCCGGATCCAGCGGCACATAGGCGCCGCCAGCCTTGAGGATCGCCAGTAGACCGACGACCATTTCCAGCGAACGCTCCAGCGCCAGACCAACCCGCACTTGCGGCCCGACGCCGCGCTCACGCAGCGCCCAGGCCAGACGATTGGCGCGGGCATCGAGTTCGCTGTAGCTCAGGGTCTGTGCGGCGAAAGTCAGGGCCGGTGCGTCTTTTCGCGCCAAAGCCTGCTCGGCGAACAGGTGATGGATGCATTGATCGAGACGATGCTCGCCCGGCTCGACGCCGAGGCTGTCGAGCAATTGCTGGCGTTCAGGTTGATCGAGTAGCGGCAGCTCGCTGAGGCGTTGTTGCGGATCGGCGATCAGTGCTTCGAGCAGGTTGCACCAATGTCTGGCCATGCGTGCGATGGTCGACTCATCGAACAAATCCGTGCTGTAGGTCAGGCAGCAACCGAGGCGATGGTCGAGGTCGGTGACTTCCAGGTTGAGGTCGAACTTGGTCGCCCGCGCATCGTTGGCCAGGTATTCGACGGTCATGCCAGCGAGCGTGCGGCTCTGTTGGAACTCCCAGCGCTGCACGTTGCACATCACCTGAAACAGCGGGTTGTAGGCAGCGCTGCGCGGTGGCTGCAAGGCCTCGACCAGATGATCGAACGGCAGATCCTGATGCGACTGGCCTTCGATCACCGTATGACGAACCTGGTCGAACAACTCGCCGACCGACATCTGCCCGTCGAGCTGACAACGCAGCACCTGCGTGTTGAGGAACGCACCGATCAACCCTTCGCTTTCAGGACGAATACGGTTGGCCACCGGCGCGCCGATGCGCAGATCGGTCTGGCCGCTGTAGCGGTAGAGCAGCGTGGCGAGAGCGGCGGTCATGGTCATGAACAGGGTCAGACCGTTTTGCGCATTGAATGCCCGAACCCGAGCAGCAAGATCGTCGCTCAGATCGAAGCGCAACAGTTCGCCCTGATGGCTTTGCACCGGCGGACGCGGACGGTCGCCCGGCAGTTCCAACAGCGGGTGTTCGCGGCCCAATTGCGCGGTCCAGTAGTCGAGTTGGCGCTGACGCTCGCCGGACTCCAGCCAGTCGCGCTGCCAGACGCTGTAGTCGAGGTATTGCACCGGCAGCGGTTCCAGCGGCGAATCGCGGTCATCGATGAACGCCTCGTACAACGCGCTGAGCTCGCGGGCAAAGATGTCCATCGCCCAGCCTTCGGTGACGATGTGGTGCAGGGTCAGGACGAAGTAATGCTCTTGCTCGGCGGTCTTGACCAGACAGGCGCGCAGCAACGGACCGGTTTCCAGGTCGAACGGCAGGTGCGCTTCTTCGTCGGCCAGTTGCTGGACGTTTTGCTCACGCACGTCAGCCGCGAGTTGGGAGAAATCCTTCCAGCCCATGCGTACACCGGTTTCGGCATGCACTTGCTGACGGGCCACGCCGTCGACGCTGGGGAACGTGGTGCGCAGGGTTTCGTGGCGCAGGATCAGCGCCTGCAATGCCGCCTCGAAATGCTCGACATGCAACACGCCACGCACGCGCGCCATGCCGCCGACGTTGTACGCTGGGCTGTCCGGTTCCATTTGCCAGAGGAACCACATGCGTTGCTGTGAGTAGGACAGCGGCACCGCTTGGCGACGGTCGACTTTAGCAATCGGCGGTTGTTGGTTGGTGCGGCCGCTGACCTGGATCAGGCGAATCTGCTCGGCGAAGTCGCCGAGTTCGCTGTGTTCGAACAAGGCGCGCAACGGTAGTTCGACGTCGCAAGCCTGACGAGTACGCGAGATGATTTGCGTGGCCAGCAGCGAGTGGCCGCCGAGGGCGAAGAAATCGTCGCGCAGACCGACTTGCGCCAGACCGAGCACTTCGCGCCAGATCGCGGCGATTTGCCGTTCCAGTTCGCTGACCGGCTCGACGTGTTCACGCACTTGCCATTGCGGCTCTGGCAAGGCGCGGCGGTCGAGTTTGCCGCTTGGGCTCAGGGGCATTTCGTCCAGACGCATCAGTTGCGCCGGGACCATGTACTCCGGTAGTTCGGCGGCCAATGCGGTTTTCAGGCGAATGATCTGCGCGTCCTGATCCTCGCGGCCATCAAGGGCGGTGAAGTAGCCGATCAGTTGCGCGCCAGCGGCGGTTTCGCGCACCTGCACCACGGCTTGGGCAACGCCGTCCTGAGCGAGCAGACGCGCTTCGATTTCTTCCGGTTCTACGCGAAAGCCGCGCAGTTTGACCTGCTGATCGAGACGGCCGAGGTATTCGATCACTCCAGCCGACGTCCAGCGTGCGCGGTCGCCAGTGCGGTACAGCCGCGCGCCCTGCTCGCCCAATGGATCGACCACGAAACGTTCGGCGGTCAGTGCCGGGCGGGCGAGATAACCACGGGCCAGACCGCTACCACTGATGCACAGTTCACCGGGTACACCGGCCGGTACTGGATTGAGATCGGCGTCGAGCACACGGCAGACCACATTGCCCAGCGGTCGGCCAATCGGCGAGCGCTCGCCATCGGCGCGGGTGCAATGCCAATGGGTGACGTTGATCGCGGTTTCGGTCGGGCCATAACGGTTGTGCAGTTGGACCACCGGCCATTGCGCGAGCACGCGGTTGCGCAGCTCCGCCGGCAAGGCTTCACCGCCAGAGAAGACCCGACGCAGGCTGGTGCACTCGGCGCTGAGCGGCTCGTCGATGAACAACGCGAGCAGCGGTGGCACGAAGTGCAGCGTGGTCACGCCGTACTGCTGAACCAGTTGGGCGATGCGATGCGGATCGCGGTGCTCGCCGGGGCCGGCGATCAGCAAACGGGCACCGGTGATCAGCGGCCAGAAGCACTCCCACACCGACACGTCGAAACTGATCGGCGCTTTCTGCATCAGCACGTCGGTTTCGTTGAGGCGATAGCTGTTCTGCATCCATTGCAAACGTTCAGCGAGCGCCGCGTGGGTGTTGCCGACGCCTTTGGGTTGGCCGGTGGAGCCGGAGGTGTAAATCACATAGGCAAGGTTGTCGCCGTGCAGGCGCAGGCCCGGTGCCTCGCTTGGCCAGTTTTCCAAATGCAGCGCGTCCATGGCGATGACGCTGACACCCGCGCTGGCCGGCAAGCGGTCGAGCAGTGCGGTCTGGGTCAACAGCAGTTCAACGCCGCTGTCGCTGAGCATGTAGGCCAAGCGATCGGCCGGATAATCCGGGTCCAGCGGCACGTAGGCGCCGCCTGCCTTGATGATCGCCAGCAGGCCGATCAACAGTTGCGGCGAACGCTCGGCGGCGATGGCCACGCAGACATCCGGGCCAACGCCTTTGTCGCGCAAGCAGTGCGCGAGGCGGTTGGCCTGGGCGTGCAATTGGGCAAAGTCGAGGCTACCGCCCTCCCACACCAGTGCGCTGCGTTCAGGGGTCTGGCGTGCCTGTTCATTGAGCAGTTCCGGCAACCATTGTTGCGCCGGAGCACACGGCGCAACGCTCCACTGTTGCTGTTGATCGTGCTCGTCGGCAGCCAACAGTTGCAGGTCGCCGATGGCTTGTTGCGGGCGTTCACAGACCTCACGCAACACGTTGCTGAAATGCTCGGCCAGACGCTCGATGGTCGCGGCGTCAAACAGCTCATTGGCGTAGTCGAAGGACAGGGTCAGGCGCCCGTTGCGGTCTTCTTCACTGTGCAACTGCAGATCGAACTTGGCTTCGCGGCTGTGCCACGGCAGCTCCTCGGCGAGCAGACCCGGCAGACGTTTGAGCGCACTCAGATCGCGTTGCTGGTGGTTGAACATGACCTGGAACAGGCCTTGCTCACGGGCCTGCGGGAAGGCTTCGAGCAGTTGTTCGAACGGCAGATCCTGATGGGCCTGAGCACCGAGTGCGGCGTGGCGGGTCTGGGCCAGCAATTGGAGAAACGACGAGCGCGAATCGACTTCCGCGCGCAGCACTTGGGTGTTGATGAAGAAGCCAATCAGGCCCAGGGTTTCCAGGCGCGGACGGTTGGCATTGGGCACTCCGATGCGAATATCGCGCTGGCCGCTGTAGCGGTGCAACAGACTCTGCCATGCCGAGAGCAACAGCATGAACGGCGTCGCTTCGTGCGCCTGCGCGGTGTTGCGGATCGCTTCGCTGAGGCTGACGCTCAGACGCACCGTGTGTCGTGCGGCGCTATGAAGTTGCTGAGCCGAACGCGGATGATCGGTGGCCAGTGCCAGAGGCGGATGCTCATCGCCCAACTGCTCTTTCCAGTACGCCAGTTGCCGCTCGCCCTCGCCTTGCGCCAGCCATTGACGCTGCCAACTGCCATAGTCGGCGTACTGAGTGGGCAGCGGCGCGAGATCAGCGGTGGCGCCTTGCGAGGCGGCGGCATACAGGCGCGAGAACTCATCGATCAGCACGTTCAGCGACCAGCCATCAGCGATGATGTGATGCATCGTCACCAGCAGTTGGTGGTCTTCGTCATCGAGACGAATCAGCTTCACCCACAGCAACGGACCTTTTTGCAGATCAAAGGGAGTGCGCGCTTCGTCCTCGCGGATTTGTTGCGCACGGGTTTCACGCGCATGGACTGGCAGATCGCTGATGTCGATCCGTTGCAGGTTGAATTGAGCCGTCGCATCGACTTGCTGCAGGGCCACACCGTCACGTTCGAAGAAGCGCGTGCGCAGGGATTCGTGGCGTTCGATCAGTTGCTGGAAGCTGCGGCGCAAGGCGTCTTCGTCCAGCTCACCGCGCAAACGCAAGGCACCGGGAATGGTGTAAGCGCTGCTTTGCGGGTCCAGTTGCCAGGTGATCCACAAACGATTCTGTGCCAGCGATTGCGCCATCGGCTCAGTGCGCGGCACAACGGTGATTGCGCCCTGAGCGTGGCCGCCGTCCTCTTGCTGTTGCGCCACGGCGGCGGCAAAAGCAGACAGGGTCGGCGCTTCAAACAGCAGGCGCAGGTTCAGTTCCAGGCCGAGTGCTTCGCGAACACGGGCGATCACTTGGGTGGCGGCGATGGAGTTACCGCCGAGCAGGAAGAAGTGGTCATCGTTGTTGACCTGTTTGACGTTCAATTGCTCGGCCCAGATGTTGCCGATCAGGGCTTGCAGGTCAGTGGTTGGCACGGCCGGTTCGCTGCTTGAGGCTGCAGCCGAAGGGAACACCGCGTAGCTGTCGAGGCTGCCATCGGCCAGACGAAGGCGGCAGGCTGAGCGCTGAAGTTTGCCGCTGGACGTCTTCGGCAACGCGCCCGGATTGAGCAGCACCACCACGCTCGGTGCTTGCTGACAAGCCTCGGCCACCGCTTGGCGAATCGCATTGATCAGCGCTTCGGGCGGCAGGATTTTCTGCACGCTGCGGCTGATTTCTGCGGCAATGCCGATGCCCTCTTCGCCATCCTGGCTGACCGCAAACGCGGCCACGCGCCCCTTGCGCACCACTTCCACTTCGCGCTCGACGGTTTGCTCAATGTCCTGCGGATACAGGTTGTGACCGCGCACGATCAGCATGTCTTTCAACCGACCGGTGATGAACAGCTCACCGTCGCGGATGAAACCCAGGTCACCCGTGCGCAGCCATGTGCGACCGGCGTGCTGAACGAAGGTCTTGGCACTGGCCTCGGGGTTGCGCCAATAGCCCTGAGCAATGCTCGGGCCGGCCGCCCAGACTTCACCGACGACGTTATCGGCAAGTTCTTCAAGACGGGTGGGGTCGACGATCAGCACCGCGTGTTCCGGCTGACTGATGCCACAACTCATGATCGGGCTGCCGTCACCAGGCTCGGCGCGGTTTTGTGCCAGCGCCTGATCGTCCACGCGCAGCGCAGCAATGCCCGTGCCGCGCGGTGTGCCGGCAACAAACAGTGTGGCTTCGGCCAGGCCGTACGAGGCCATGAAACTGTCTTCACTGAAACCGCACACGGTGAACTTTTCGGCGAAACGCTCCAGGGTGTCGAGGCGGATCGGCTCGGAGCCGGAATACGCCACACGCCAGCGGCTCAGGTCGAGACGCTCAAGCGCCGATTCGCTGACCCGCTCGCTGCACAAGCGGTAAGCGAAATCCGGCCCGCCGCTGATGGTGCCGCCGTATTGGCTGATCGCTTCGAGCCAGCGCAACGGCCGGCCGAGGAAGTACGCCGGCGACATCAGGATGCACGGCACACCGCTGAAAATCGGCTGGAGCAAACCGCCAATCAGCCCCATGTCGTGGTACAGCGGCAGCCAACTGACGATCACGTCGTCGGGGTTCACGTCGATACCAAAACCGTGGCGGATCAGCAATTCGTTGGCGACCAGATTTCCGTGGCTGACTTGCACGCCTTTGGGCAACGCGGTGGAGCCGGAGGTGTATTGCAGGAAGGCGATGTGATCCGGCGGCAGGGTCGGTTCAACCCAACGCTCGGCCAGAGCGTTGTCGAGGGTGTCGACGCACAGCAACGGCGGCGCCCCTTCGATCTGCTGCAAGGCGTCACGCAGATCAGCGCTGGTCAGCAACAGACGCGGTTCGGCGTCGGCGATGATCGACAGCAATCGCGCCTGATGGTGACGACGAGCAGACTCCGGCGGATAGGCCGGTACCGCAATCACCCCCGCGTACAGACAACCAAAGAACGCCGCGACGTAATCCGGACCGCTGGGAAACAACAGAACCGCGCGATCACCAAACTCGGCTTCGGCCTGCAACGCAGCAGCAATGCTGCGCGCACGCTGATCGAGTTCGCGATAACTGAGCACCACAGCCTGCTCTTCGTTTTCGGCGAGAAAACGCAAGGCCAGTCGATCCGGCGTCAGGGCCGCGCGGCGCTGGAGGGCGTGGACCAGGGTGCTGGGGAGTTCTAACGCGTCGGTCATTTGGTTTCCTGCCTGAATTCGGCTTGCTAGTGGAATCGGGTTGCTGCGTCACGCCCTTCGAGGGCATGCAGGGCGCGGTCTACGCCGACCGCGCAAGGCATGGGAATGCTGTCTGGTTGGGATTGTTAACCCGCAACCATTCACCAATGAGAACGGATGACGTCTTGAAATAATTAGTCGCCAAGCGGGCTAGCCAATGGGACCGGAGTGCGGCGGCGTGCCGCAGTTCTCAGACCGCACCTTGATGGATCATTAATTCTCTTTCTCAATTGACAATCATTATCATTCAACATAATTTGTCGCTCGATGTGTAGGACGCCCCTCCCCCAGGCGCCCCACTAACCTATTGGCAGCAAGGTGATTTCCATGACGGAACAAGTATCCACAGGCAGGTGCGATTCACCGCTACTTCAGGCCTTTGTCGACAACCGACTGATTCTGGTCAAAATTGCAGCGCGCATTACCGGCTGCCGATCGCGGGCCGAAGACGTGGTGCAGGATGCGTTTTTCCGACTGCAATCAGCGCCACAGATCACCTCGTCGATCAAGGCTCAACTGAGCTACCTGTTCCAGATCGTGCGCAACCTGGCCATCGATCACTACCGCAAACAGGCGTTGGAGCAGAAGTATTCCGGCCCTGAAGAGGAAGGGTTGAACGTGGTCATTCAGGGGGCCTCCCCGGAAATCTCGCACATCAACTTCTCGACCCTGGAACACATCGCCGACGCCCTGACCGAGCTGCCCAGCCGCACTCGCTATGCATTCGAGATGTACCGCTTGCACGGTGTGCCGCAAAAGGACATCGCCAAGGAACTCGGCGTTTCGCCGACCCTGGTCAACTTCATGATTCGTGATGCGCTGGTGCACTGCCGCAAGGTCTCGGGCAGTCGTCGGGATGCCGTGGCGGTGGGTGGTCGCTAACCCGTAGAGTTTTCAGCGCTCCCAATCGCGAGCAGGCTCGCCCCCACACTGGATTTGTCTTGTTCATCAGCCCCCTGTGGGAGCGAGCCTGCTCGCGAAGGCGGCCTCTGGATCACCCTGATCCTGAGGCCCGATCATCAAGCCAATTTGCATCGATCAAAAAACCGCTCACGCCCCAGAATCATCAGCGCTGCGCGTTTGTGCGGGAAGTCGAACTCTTTCTCGCAATGAAAGCACTGGTTCTGCATATGGCCGATCATCTTCGCGTTGTCTGCACGGGGCTCAGCGACCACCCGTTGAGTGCGCGGATCATCGAGAAACAGGTAATGCACCAGCGCCGATAACCAACTCGCCACTTTGTGCGGGCCACGGTGATCTTCCTCCCCCACCAGCATGTGAATGCCACGATCGTAATTGTCCGCGTCGTAGAACGGTGCAATGCGATCCTCCTTGGCCCAATAGGCTTCGAAATAGGCAAACGGCTGATCATCGAAACAACCGATCAGGGTCAGGGTGTGCGGGTCGACGTCAAGCTTGCTCAGGTATTCGCGATGCTGATCAAGGCTGCCCTCTTCCTGCCAGAAACTGGCCACCCGCGGACTGTTCTGCCAGCGATTGAAGCGCGGCAGGTCTGCTTCGATTTCGACGGTACGCAGGGAAATCCAAGCGCCCAGGCGCGCATCAAAACGCCGATAAACCTCGCCGCGCGGCTTCATCGGTCGCAACGGATGGCGCTTGCCAGCGCTGACAACCATTTGCTGCGGATAGCTGCCGGTCAGCGAAGCGCCGAGCCACGGTTGCGGCAGTTGCCAGAACAGCGTGCGTTCGCAGCGGTATTCACCCGCCACGTCGGTGCTCACCAGCAAACCGCTGAGCAAGGCCTCAGTCGGCGGCTGATCCAGTTGCCAGGTCAATTGCTGGCACTCCGGGTCCCGCGCGAACAGCCAGTAACAGGCAGCCCACAGCGCCTGGCCTGGCGGCAGGGCAAAACGCTCATCGATCTGGATCGGCCCCTTGGCCACACGATCCAGACGCAGGCGAATCAACGGTTGCCCTTCCAGACTCAGGCTCAGACGGCTTTCGGTTGCATCGGCTACCAATTGGCTGCCCGATGGCAAGGCCAGGGCAGTCAGGTCATTCAGCTTGGACATGGGTCGGGCTCACGGTAATCGTCGACAGTTAAACGATGGAACGTGGGCCGAGAGGGGAAATTTAGGTTTGGAGGTCAATCAGTGCCTCAGTGATGAGGCACTGGCACCACGGCAATCTGGTACGGCTGGAAAATCTTCAGCATCTCGCCGTTGTCGCGCAAACCCTGTAGCAGCTTGCCGAACGCTTCGCCACTGATCGGCGCGGTCGGGCGAAGAATGGCGTAGTGGTGATAGACCTGATCAATGCGTTGCGACACCAACAACTCATCGCGCACTTTTTCGTTACGCAGCAGGTAATCACTCAAATAGGAGCGGGTCACCAGCGCGATATCCGCCCGCCCGCGCAGCACCATCAGCAGGTTGCTGTCGTGGGAATAGGTGAGCGTGGCGTTGAAGTGCTGCGTGAGGAATTTTTGGTCGGCGTTGAAGTTGGCAAATTCGTAGTGATAACCACTGAACAACGCCAGGCGTTTGCCGGAGAGGTCAGCAAAGTAGTTCTGCTGGCGACCAGCCTCGCGCTGCGCGACGAAGATCTCGGCATCTTCAAGGCCCATGTCGACGTCGGTGTGGGGAATCTCCTTCCAGCCCCAGTCAGGGTTCTCGAAGATTGCCATGTCGATCCGGCCTTGCTTGAAATCGCCGAAACGTCGGGGAATCGACGTCGGCACAAGCACGAACTGATAGTCGCTTTGCAGGCGATTAAGCGCCTCAACCAACTGTGGTAACAGACCGGTATCGGCACCATTTTCGGGGCGAACGGTGTAAGGCGGAAAATGCGCCGCGCCGACCCGAACCAATTGCGCTGCCTGAGCGGGCAATACCCATAATGCAGCCAGCACTGCGAGCACTAACCCCGCGACTGTGCGAATTGGCGAAGACTTCAAAACACCCCACTCCCCGAAAAAATATCGATCAATGCATTCAAGCTAGGCGGTTTTGCCCAGTTAGCCAGTTTCCCGGACGGATAGAAAGCGCCTCAACGCTCTTCGAGGACCAGAATCAGGGCTTCATCCGCCAACTGATCAAGGCTCAAACTGCCACCTGCGCGAAACCAAGTGGTCGTCCAGGACAATGCGCCAGTGAGGAAACGTCGGGTAATAAATACATCGCCGCGGATAAACCCGGCGTCCTTGGCCTCACCGAGCACTTGCAGCCAGATGTCTTCATAGACATCGCGCAACGCGAGAACCTTGGCCTGACCTTCCTCGGACAAAGAGCGCCATTCATAGACCAGAACCGCCATGGCTTCGCCGCTGCCGCCCATGATCGACTGCAACTCGCAACGGATCAGCGCCAACACCCGCTCACGCACGCTGGTCGCTTCGGCGAGCGCTGCGCGCATCAACGCGGTGTTGTAACGAATGGTTTCTTCCATCACGGCACGGAGAATTTCATCTTTGCTTTTGAAGTGATGAAAAATGCTGCCCGACTGAATCCCCACCGCGCCGGCCAGATCGCGCACCGTGGTGCGTTCATAGCCTTTGTTGCGGAACAGGTGAGCCGCCACTTGCAGCAGTTTGCCGCGGGCGCTGTCCGGGTCGGTCAACTGGCCTGCATCGACCAATTCGCGCATGACCCTGAGGGCTTTTTGCTCGTCCACCCGTTCTCTCCTACAGTCGATCAGTCTGTTGCCCCCTGAAACCGCAGGGTTGCGCGCAATTTAAGCCGCTGGCGGCGACCAAGCAAGCGCTCGGGCAGAAGATAGTTTCAAGTGTTTACAAACCAAGCGCTTGCTTGGTAGCCTCCAGACACTTCTGTCGCAGGTTCCTGAGTCGGAGATAAAAATGCCAACCACCGTCCGCATCGGATGCGCCAGTGCCTTCTGGGGTGACACGTCGACCGCCGCCGCTCAGCTTGTGGCAGGAGGACGCCTGGATTATCTGGTGTTCGATTACCTGGCCGAGATCACCCTGTCGATCATGGCTGGCGCACGCATGAAAGACCCACAGGCAGGATTCGCCAGCGACTTCATCGACGTGCTGACGCCGCTACTGCCGCAACTGACCGAGCAGAAAATCCGTGTCATCAGTAATGCCGGCGGGGTCAATCCACTGGCTTGCGCCGCCGCCCTGCAAGCCGCCTGCGACAAGGTTGGCACCCCATTGAAAATCGCCGTGCTGCTGGGCGATGACCTGCAAGCGCAATTCAAGTCACTCACCGGCCAAGGCATCACCGAGATGTTCAGCGGCGCCCCGCTGCCACCGATGTGCGTATCGACCAACGCCTACCTCGGCGCGCCGGGCATTGTCGAGGCACTGCGCCTGGGCGCCGACATCGTCATCACCGGGCGGGTGGTCGACAGTGCCGTGGTCAGCGCAGCGCTGGTGCACGAGTTCGGGTGGTCGTGGCAAGACTACGACAAGCTCGCCCAAGCCTCGCTGGCCGGGCATATCATCGAATGTGGTGCGCAATGTACCGGCGGTAATTTCACCGATTGGCGCGATGTTCCGGATTACGAGCACATCGGCTTCCCGATCGTAGAGGTCAGTGCCGACAGCCAATTCATCGTCAGTAAACCCGAGGGCTCCGGCGGACTGGTGACGCCGCTGACCGTCGGCGAGCAGTTGCTCTATGAAATCGGCGATCCACAGGCGTACCTGTTGCCCGATGTGGTCTGCGATTTCAGTCAGGTCAAACTTCAGCAGCAAGGCAAAAACGGGGTGCATGTGCGGGGTGCCAAAGGCCTGCCGCCCAGTGACAAATACAAAGTCAGTGCCACGTACCCGGACGGTTTCCGCTGCACCGCCAGTTGCCTGATCGCCGGCATTGACGCGGTGGAAAAGGCGCGCCGCGTCAGTCAGGCAATTATCGACAAGACTGCGCAGATGTTCAGCCAGCGTGGTTGGGCGCCCTACAGCGAAACCAGCATCGAACTGCTCGGCAGTGAAGCCACTTATGGCCCCCACGGCCGGCGTCGCGACACGCGAGAGGTGTTGATCAAACTGGCTGTACGCCATCCAAACAAGCAAGCGCTGATCCTGTTCTCCCGGGAGATCGCCCAGGCTGCCACGGGTATGGCGCCGGGTCTCACCGGCATCGTCGGCGGCCGGCCGACGGTGTACCCGGTCATTCGTCTGTTCTCGTTCCTGATTGATAAAAGTGCCTGCACCCTGCAAATCGACATGGCCGGCGAGCGCCATCCCTGCGCCCTGCCCGCATTGATTGCTCTCGACAGCCAGAACCTGCCCATCGCCGATCAACCACCAAAACCTGAGGGCCGCGCCGACGCCAGCGTCGCGTTGGTGAAACTCGCCGTGGCGCGCTCTGGCGACAAGGGCAACCACAGCAACATCGGTGTGATGCCGCGCAAGCCTGAATACCTGCCATGGATCGCTGAAGCGCTGACCCCGGCGGTCATCGTCGACTGGATGAGCCACGTCCTCGACCCGCTCCACGGTCGGGTCGAACGCTGGTACCTGCCGGGCACCCACAGTTTGAATTTTCTCCTGGAAAACGCTCTCGGCGGCGGTGGCGTGGCCAGTCTGCGTATCGATCCGCAAGGCAAAGCCTTCGCCCAGCAACTGCTGGAAATCCAGATCCCGGTGCCGCAGAGCATCGCCGAACAGCTCGACTAGAGGATTGTTTGCATGGCTTACGCGTCGATTTTCAGAGCCGATTTGTTCAGCGGCCAAACCATCATCGTCACTGGCGGCGGCAGCGGCATCGGTCGCTGCACCGCCCATGAACTGGCGGCGCTCGGTGCCAAGGTGCTGCTGGTCGGACGCAAACCTGAAAAGCTGCAGAAGGTCGCCGCCGAAATCGCCGAGGACGGTGGCCGTGCACACTGGAAGGCTTGCGATATTCGCGATGAAGAGGCGGTGAAGGAATTGGTCAAGGTGCTGATCGTCGAGCACGGGCCGATCCACGGTTTGGTCAACAATGCCGGCGGCCAATATCCGTCGCCATTGGCCTCGATCAATCAGAAAGGTTTCGAAACCGTGCTACGCACCAATCTGGTCGGCGGTTTCCTGATGGCCCGGGAAGTGTTCAACCAGTCGATGAGCAAACACGGTGGCAACATCGTCAACATGCTCGCCGACATGTGGGGCGGCATGCCCGGCATGGGCCACTCGGGCGCCGCGCGTTCAGGCATGGACAACTTCACCAAAACTGCCGCCTTCGAGTGGGGATACGCCGGGGTGCGAGTCAACGCGGTCGCGCCGGGCTGGATCGCCTCCAGTGGCATGGACACCTACGAAGGTGCGTTCAAAGCGGTGATCCCGACCCTGCGTGAACATGTGCCGCTCAAGCGCATCGGCACCGAATCGGAAGTCAGCGCGGCGATTGTGTTTCTGCTCAGCCCGGCAGCGGCATTCATCAGTGGCAGCACGCTGAAAATCGATGGTGCCGCCAGCATCGGCTGCCGTGCATGGCCGTTGCACAAGGCGACCCACAGTGAGTCATTCAACGGTTTCCACCGTGCGTACCTTCCCGACGTTTTGCAGGACAAGGAGTAAGCCATGGCGCAGATCCAGTCCCAACTTGACCCGCACAGCGAAGCATTCGCCCGCAACCGCGCAGCGATGATCGCCGCCATCGAACACGTCCAGCAACTCGAACAGAACCTGTTGAACAAGGCCGCCGAAGCCAAGCCGAAATTCGACAAGCGCGGCCAACTGTTGCCCCGAGAACGCCTGAACCTGCTGCTAGACCCCGGTGCTCCGTTTCTCGAACTGGCCAGCCTCGCCGGTTACAAACTGCACGACGACAAGGATGGCAGCGCGGCCGGTGGCGGCTTGATTGCCGGCATCGGTTACGTGTCTGGCATTCGTGCGCTGGTGGTGGCGAATAACAGTGCGATCAAGGGCGGCACGATCTCGCCGAGCGGTCTGAAAAAATCCCTGCGTCTGCAACAGATCGCTCAGGAGAACAAACTGCCGGTCATCACCCTCGCCGAAAGCGGTGGCGCCAACCTCAATTATGCCGCGGAGATTTTCGTCGAAGGCGCACGCAGTTTTGCCAATCAGGCGCGGATGTCGGCCATGGGTTTACCGCAGATTACCGTCGTACACGGCTCGGCCACGGCTGGCGGCGCGTACCAACCCGGGTTGTCGGATTACGTGGTGGTGGTGCGCGGCAAGGCCAAGCTGTTCCTCGCCGGCCCCCCTTTGCTTAAAGCCGCCACTGGCGAAGTCGCCACGGATGAAGAATTGGGCGGCGCCGAGATGCACGCGCAAGTTGCCGGGACTGCCGAATACCTGGCCGAAAACGATGCCGACGGGGTACGCCAGGTGCGCGAAATCCTGCGCATGCTGCCGTGGAACGAGCAACTGCCGTGGTTGCCGGAACCGCAATATAAAGAGCCGCTCTACCCCATCGACGAGTTGCTGGGGCTGATACCGAACGACCCGAAAAAGCCCTACGACGTGCGTGAAATCATCGCGCGCATCGCCGACGAATCCTGCTTCCTCGAATTCAAAGGCGAATTCGATCAGCAAACCCTTTGCGGCCAATTGAGAATTCAGGGACGTGCCTGCGGGTTCATCGGCAACAACGGCCCGATCACCCCCAACGGCGCGAGCAAAGCGGCGCAATTCATTCAACTGTGCGATCAGAGCCAGACGCCGCTGCTGTTTTTCCACAACACCACCGGATTCATGGTCGGCACCGAGTCGGAGCAGCAAGGCGTGATCAAACATGGCTCGAAACTCATTCAAGCCGTGGCCAATGCCAGGGTGCCTAAACTGACGATTGTCGTGGGCGGCTCTTACGGCGCCGGCAACTACGCGATGTGCGGGCGCGGTCTCGATCCGCGCTTCATTTTCGCCTGGCCCAACAGCCGCACGGCCGTGATGGGTGGGGCTCAGGCGGGTAAAGTCCTGCGCATCGTCACCGAAGCCAAGCAGCTCAAGGACGGCCTGACGCCTGATCCGAAAATGCTCGACATGCTCGAACAGGCCACCGCGCAGAAACTCGACAGCCAATCCACAGCACTCTATGGCAGCGCCAACCTGTGGGACGACGGCCTGATCGACCCGCGTGACACCCGCACCCTGCTCGGCTATCTGCTGGATATCTGCCACGAAGCCGACATACGCGCACTGCAACCCAACAGCTTCGGCGTCAGCCGGTTCTGACCGCCACGGATCTTACGGAGAACAATAAAAATGATCTTCACCCCGGAACACGAAGCGCTGCGCCGCACTGTCCGCCAATTCGTCGAGCACGAGATCAATCCGCATGTCGACGAATGGGAAAAGGCCGGACGCTTTCCGATCCACGAGATTTTCCGCAAGGCGGGCGATCTGGGCTTGCTGGGGATTTCCAAACCGGAAAAATTCGGCGGCATGGGCCTCGATTACAGCTACTCGATTGTCGCGGCCGAAGAGTTTGGCACCATTCACTGCGGTGGCATTCCGATGTCGATCGGCGTGCAGACCGACATGTGCACCCCGGCGCTGGCCCGCTTCGGCTCCGATGAACTGCGTGAAGCATTCCTGCGCCCGGCCATCAGCGGCGAGCAGGTCGGCTGCATCGGTGTCTCGGAAGTGGGCGCTGGCTCCGACGTCGCCGGGCTGAAAACCACCGCCCGCAAGGACGGCGACGACTACGTGATCAACGGCAGCAAAATGTGGATCACCAACTCACCAAGCGCTGATTTCATCTGTCTGCTGGCCAATACCTCCGACGACAAGCCGCACATCAACAAATCGCTGATCATGGTGCCGATGAACACACCCGGGATCAGTCTCAGTTCGCATCTGGACAAACTCGGCATGCGCAGCTCGGAAACCGCTCAGGTGTTTTTCGACAACGTGCGCATCCCGCAGCGCAACCGCATCGGCCATGAAGGCGCCGGCTTCATGATGCAGATGCTGCAGTTTCAGGAAGAACGTCTGTTCGGCGCGGCGAACATGCTCAAGGGCCTGGAATACTGCATCGACAGCACCATCGAGTACTGCAAGGAGCGCAAAACCTTCGGCAACGCCCTGATCGACAATCAGGTTATCCACTTTCGCCTCGCCGAATTGCAGACCGAAATCGAATGCCTGCGGGCACTGGTCTACCAGGCCACCGAGCAATACATCAAAGGCCAGGACGTCACGCGCCTGGCCTCGATGGCCAAGCTCAAAGCCGGGCGTCTGGGTCGCGAAGTCAGCGACAGTTGCCTGCAATATTGGGGCGGCATGGGGTTCATGTGGGATAACCCGGTGGCCCGTGCTTACCGCGATGTGCGGCTGGTGTCGATTGGCGGCGGCGCCGACGAAATCATGCTGGGGATCATCTGCAAACTGATGGGCATCCTGCCGGGGAAAAAGAAATGAGCCCCCTGCCCGATTGCCAGACACTGCTATTGGAGCGGCACGGCGGCGTACTGCACGTCACCCTCAATCGCCCGCAGAGCCGCAATGCAATGAGCCTGCAGATGGTCGCCGAACTGCGAGCGGTGCTGGCGACGGTTCGCGATGAACGTGCCATTCGAGCCTTGGTGCTCAGTGGGGCCGGTGGACATTTTTGTGCAGGCGGCGACATCAAGGACATGGCCAACGCCCGCACTCAGGGTGCAGACGCCTACCGCCACTTGAACCGTGCGTTCGGGGCATTGCTGGAAGAGGCGCAGCACGCGCCACAAGTGTTGGTTTGCGTGCTGCAAGGCGCCGTGATGGGCGGCGGTTTCGGACTGGCCTGTGTCAGCGATATCGCGATTGCCGATCACAAGGCGCAATTCGGTTTGCCGGAAACCAGCCTGGGCCTGATCCCCGCGCAGATCGCACCGTTTGTATTGCAACGCATCGGCCTGACTGAAACCCGCCGACTGGCGCTGACAGCAGCACGTTTCGACGGCCATCAGGCACGCCGTTTGGGGCTGGTGCATTTTGTCGAGCAGGATGCGCAGGCCCTGGCCGAGCGCCTGGATGAGGTGCTGCAGCATGTCCTGTGTTGCGCGCCGGAGGCGAATGCTGCGACGAAGAAATTGCTGCTGGCCAGTGCCGGGCAACCGTCAAGTGAATTACTCGATGAAGCCGCGCAGTGGTTCAGCGAAGCCGTGACGAGTGCTGAAGGCATCGAGGGCACCATGGCGTTCATGCAAAAACGCAAACCCGGATGGGCCACCTAAAAGCTTCGCGAGCAGGCCAGCACATACACCGCAACTTTCGAGGGAACAGCCCATGCCCGCCATTCAGAAAATTCTGATCGCCAACCGCGGTGAAATCGCCTGCCGTATCCAGCGCACCGCACAGGCCCTGGGCTACCGCACCGTCGCCGTGTTCAGTGACGCCGACGCCGATGCGCTGCACGTAAAAATGGCTGATCAAGCCGTGCCCATCGGCCCGGCGCCAGTGCAACAGTCCTACCTGAACATCCCGGCCATTCTCGATGCCGCCCGCCGCAGCGGCGCCGATGCCGTCCACCCCGGCTATGGTTTTCTTTCGGAAAACGCCGCATTCGCCCGCGCCTGCGAACAGGCTGGTTTGACCTTCATCGGACCAAGTGCCGACGCCATCGAACTGATGGGCAGCAAACGTCTGTCGAAAATCGCCATGCTCGAAGCCGGCGTGCCGTGCATCGCCGGCTACCAAGGTGCAGAACAGGGCGACAGCACATTGCTGCGCGAAGCCGAACGCATCGGCTATCCATTGATGATCAAAGCCAGCGCTGGCGGAGGCGGACGCGGCATGCGTCTGGTGCACGACGCGTCGCAATTGCCGGCGCAATTGCGTACAGCACGCTCGGAAGCATTGAACGGATTCGGCAGTGACGAATTGATCCTCGAACAAGCGCTGATCGAGCCGCGCCACGTTGAAGTGCAACTGTTCGGCGATCAGCACGGCAACCTTATCTACCTCGGCGAACGCGACTGCTCGATCCAGCGTCGTCATCAGAAAGTCATCGAAGAAGCACCCTGCCCGGTGATGACCGCCGAACTGCGCCAGGCCATGGGTGAGGCCGCGCTCAAGGCCGGACGCGCAGTGAACTACGTCGGCGCCGGTACCGTGGAGTTTCTGCTCGATGCCCGCGGGCAGTTCTACTTTCTGGAGATGAACACGCGCCTGCAAGTGGAGCACCCGGTGACTGAGTTGGTTACCGGGCTGGACCTGGTCGCCTGGCAACTGTTGGTCGCCGAAGGACAGCCGCTGCCGTTGACTCAGGATCAGGTGCAACTCAATGGCCATGCCATGGAAGTGCGGCTCTACGCCGAAGATCCTGCACAGGACTTTCTGCCGCAAACGGGGCGCATTGAAGCTTGGGAGCCGGCGCTTGAGCACGGCGCACGCATCGATCATGGCCTGCTCGAAGGTCAAACGATCAGCCCGTTCTACGACCCGATGCTCGGCAAACTGATTGCCCATGGCGCCACCCGCGAAGAGGCGCGGCGCAAACTGTTGCGTGCCGTGCAGGACACGGTGTTGCTGGGCGTGCAAAGCAATCAGCGTTTGCTGGTCAGCCTGCTGCAACAGGCGCAATTTGTCAGGGGTGCGTTCAGCACGGCGTTCATTGCCCAGCACTTTTCGGATCACGAAAGCCTGCACAGCTACGTGCCAAGTGCCGAACAACTGGCAATCGCCGCGGTGCTGTTCTATCAGGCAGGCGCCCGCCTCCACCGCACGGCATTGGCGGGTTGGCGCAACAATGCCAATGTGCCGCTGCACTATCGCCTCGGGCTTGAATCGCAGGACTGGACGCTGCAACTACTCCCCCGGGGTCAAAACACCTTCCAGGTGCAAGTGGCGCAACAGCCCCTGGAATTGAAAATCATCGACCACACGCCACAGGCGTTGACGCTGGAGATCGACGGTTTGCGCCAGCGACACGCCTATCGGCTCAATGCTGAGCAACTCTGGCTGTTCACCCATCCCGGCAACCTGCGCCTTGAGGATCGAACTCACGCGGTCATCGGCAGTCAGACCAGCGTCAGCTCCGGCACGCTAAAAGCACCGATGGACGGCGCCATCGTCGACGTATTGGTCAGCGAAGGCAGCGCGGTCAGCAAAGGTCAGTTGCTGGTGGTGCTGGAGGCAATGAAAATGGAGCACCCGCTCAAGGCCGGCATTGACGGCGTGCTCAAGCGGGTGCAGGTCAAGGTCGGCGATCAGGTAAAAAATCGTCAGATCCTGTTGCAAGTGGAGTGAGTCGCCAGGCGCAAACGCAGGGTTTGACTACGCTCTGATGAATCAGGACGCGGAAATCAGGAACCCTGCGATGCCTCACTGGCTGGTCATAGATCTGGAAGCCACCACCGACGAGGGTGGCTGGCCGGTCACCGAGATGGAAATTATCGAGATCGGCGCCACACTGGTTGATCGTGCCGGACGCGAGCAGGATCACTTCCAGCGCTTCGTCAAACCGACGCGACGGCCCTTGTTGACGCCGTTCTGTCGCGAACTCACGCACATCACTCAAGCCAATATCGACGCAGCGTTGCCGTTGACCGAGGTTTGGCCGGCCTTCGAACGCTGGCTCGGTCAGCATCAGACGCGCCTCGAAGGCTGGGTGAGTTGGGGCGATTACGACCGCAAACAGTTACTTCAGGAATGGCAGCGGCTGCAATTCGACAGCGCCTTAAGCCGGGTACCGCACATGAACCTCAAGCAACGCTTCGCCAAGGCCCGGCGCCTGGAGCGGCCGCTGGGCCTTAATGGCGCGCTGCAACTGGCCGGGATGCAGTTCAGCGGTCAGCAACACCGAGCGCTGGAGGATGCACGCAACACCGCGCGCCTGCTGCCGCTGGTGCTGCCGCTTTAGGGGCGTGACGGCGTTAAAAGCCTTGTGCATACTGGCCGCCTCACTTTTTAGCCCTTTTCGAGGAATCGCCCATGTTTAAAGTCAACGAGTACTTCGACGGCACCGTCAAGTCGATCGCCTTTGGCACCGCTGAAGGTCCGGCGACCATCGGCGTCATGGCCCCGGGCGAATACGAATTCGGCACCAGCCAGCGTGAAATCATGCACGTAGTGTCTGGCGCACTGACCGTCAAACTGCCCGACAGCAACAACTGGGAAACCTTCGCCGCCGGAAGCCAGTTCAACGTGCCGGCCAACAGCAAATTCCAGCTGAAAGTCGCGGTCGACACCGCTTACCTGTGCGAATACCGCGGCTAAACCCATCGGGTTCCTGCGCGATAAAAAAATGCCCGTGTCCAAGGACACGGGCATTTTTCGTTCTGGCATTGATTACTCGAGAATGTCCACTGACATCCCGACTTCCAGATGACCATTGCCATCGTTGACCAGATTCTGACCGAACATCGCGCCATCGGCCTGGGCGCGGGTTTTCTGCAGGGTCGCCAGCGGTTCACGATCAGCGCTGCGCTCGCCGGTCTGCGGATCAATCGTGGTCAGAATGCAACGCGAGCATGACTTGACCACACGGAATTCGACATCGCCGATACGGATACGCTTCCAGCTGTCTTCGGCGTACGC
Source organism: Pseudomonas baetica (assembly GCF_019733355.1). Lineage (GTDB taxonomy): Bacteria > Pseudomonadota > Gammaproteobacteria > Pseudomonadales > Pseudomonadaceae > Aquipseudomonas > Aquipseudomonas baetica_A. Next base: position 53,500 of record NZ_JAIHLQ010000001.1, read on the forward strand.
CTCGCTGCCTTCGATCACCAGATTCGGCCGGAAACGCAGCATTTCCAACGGCCGCCCGACCTGTTGCGACAGGTGTTGCAACGAGGCTTCACCGATCAGCAACAGTGGAAAACCATCGGCGAAGGCGACTTGATCGTCGTCCTTGCCGAAACCGGCCTGAGTCGTGCGGGCTCGGTCCAGCGGCACTTGCACCAGACGGGTCGGTTTACCGATGAATTCGCTGACCCAATTTGCCGCTTCGTCACCGGCATCCGGCACACGCAACGTGTCGCGCCAGATGGTCACGCCACGTAACTGCGCATCGCTGGCAGGCAAGGTGATGTCGATTGAAGCATGCTCAGGCGCGCTCAAGGTGAGGCCACCCTGAGCATTCCAAAGCGCGGACAGCTGGCTCATTTTCGCTTCGGCGCGTTGGGTCAGGAAACGGCCGCTGGCTTCGTCGACCAACATCCAGCGTCGATCACCCTCCAGTCCCAGCTTGTCCACGCTGATCCCTTGCAGAACCTCGGCCTTGCCAGATTTCAACGGGTAACGATAAAGCGCGCTCAGACGCAGCATGGCCAGCTCCCTTGTGGGCAAAAACGCCACCCTATACGAGCTTCACCCGCGAATCAAAGACTGACGAGAGGTCAGCCTTCGAACAGATCCATCACGCTGGAACTTCGTCGAGCATCAGACGCTGGCGTACCACGTCGACCAGTTTGTCCGGCTGGAACTTGGAGAGGAAATTGTCGCAGCCGACCTTCTTCACCATCGATTCGTTGAAACTGCCGGACAACGAGGTGTGCAACACCACATACAGACCACGCAGGCGTGGATCGTTACGAATTTCGGTGGTCAGGCGATAGCCGTCCATCTCTGGCATTTCCGCATCGGTGAATACCATCAGCAGTTTGTCAGTCATGTTCACGCCGGTATCAGCCCACGCCTTGAGCATGTTCAGTGCCTTCAGACCATCGCTGGCAATGTGCATTTTCACGCCGAGCTGGCCGAGGGTGTCACGCAATTGCGAGAGCGCCACGTTGGAGTCGTCCACCAGCAGCACTTCGCGATCACGGGCGCGTTCCAGCACCGGATCGTCGAGTTTGTCACGCGAGACCTTGGCGTTGTAGGGGACGATCTCTGCAAGCACTTTCTCGACATCGATGATCTCCACCAGTTGATCGTCGACTTTGCTGATCGCCGTCAAATAGTGCTGACGGCCAGCGCTGGCCGGCGGCGGCAGAATGGCTTCCCAGTTCATGTTGACGATGCGATCCACACCACCGACAAGGAATGCCTGCACCGAACGGTTGTACTCGGTGACGATGATGGTGCTGTTCGGACCTGGTACCAATGGACGCATACCGATCGCTTGCGACAGGTCAATCACCGGCAAAGTCTGCCCACGCAGGTTGACCACGCCGCAGACGAACGGGTGACGCTGAGGCATCAGGGTCAGCTTTGGCAGTTGCAGCACTTCCTGAACCTTGAACACGTTGATCGCGAACAATTGGCGCCCGGCCAGTCGGAACATGAGAATTTCCAGGCGATTCTCACCCACCAGTTGCGTGCGTTGGTCTACCGTGTCGAGAATGCCGGCCATCAATGACTCCTGGGCTTGTTCTGATGAATTCACTAAAAGGGGTTATCGGCTGTCTATGACGAATCTTGATTCCCGCAAAATTCACCATCAAAATGCCATAACGCACCATTGATGTCACATTAACATCATGCTTTACTGGCGCCGTGATTTTCATCTGCTACATTCTTTGCGGCGCGACCTCGGTTTGCACTGTAGGTTCCCGCGTCTAAGGGATTCCCCTAGTAACAATCAGGACCAACCTGATATTCGCAATATCCAATAGCCATTAATGTGACGCCATTCTCATTGCATGAACGGAGTCAGGCTATTGTGTGCGATCGCAGTTCAGTGGCAACAAACCCTCTGGAACCTCTCAGTCTGTGCACCTGCACGTCTGGGCGCGATCTCCCGACGATTCATGATCGTCGTCACACACGGCACTCCCTCACCAGACATGACGTTGTGGAGATAAGCATGCCGATCGACCGTAAAGAGTGGGCGCAACGCTTCCCCGAATTTCTGGTCGAGGCCGAAACGCTCCTGGCCAAGTCCGAAGAATGCCTCAGCCATCTGCAACTGATCAGCAACGACAAGGACGCCATCGACTGCATGCTCAGCACGCTGCTCAAGCTTGCAAGCAGGGCTGAGGCCCTGGCGCTTGAGGCTATTTCCGAGTTCTCCCGGCACCTTTACGACTTGCTCAACCTGGTGCAGGACCACGTCGACCTTAACGAACAGGCCCTGGTTGCCTTGAAGGATTGTTTCACGCTGATGGCCTGGCAACTTGAACTGGTCGATCAGAGCACCGGGCAGCTGAGCCTCGATAAAAGTGAACAGGCCTCGCTGATCGATGCCTTCGCCTTTCAGGTCGGTCAAACTCGGTTTCAGCCAGCCCCCACCGCCAAACGTTTGCCCCTCCTGGCCTATTCGGAGCGACAGGCCTGATACGGCGCGCGCCATGACTGAAGAGGTCGCCACACTGTGCCGCTGAATGTCGTAATTGAATAGTTCATGCCTGTTAGCGACAAATCGAATTAAATCATCGCACCTGACAACAATGGATATTTCCGGTCGGGCTCAGGGTTTGCCTGTGTGTTAAAAATCAACTTCAGGCACGCTGACATCTATCGAACACAATAGATTGACTTTTTCAATTATGGCACTCGCGTCCAATATCACGCATATTCCTGACTCCTCGGACATATATAGCAAGCGCGACCAACGGTATCTTAAGTGGTATTATGCCGCCCATTAGTTGCTCTCAAATTAATGGCACAGTGATATCCAGATATAGGCACTCCACCGAAGTTGGCAGCCAAACACGATCACTGACCGCGTTGAAATCAATAACATAATTGACAGCATTTTCAGACAGAGACCCGCCAGCCACCGGCCGGTCTACCCGCAGCGAACATCCATTGGCTCCATCCGTTATGTACGCCAGTCTCAAGTCAATCACCACATGGCCACCCTCTCGGGAAAACGCCCGCCGGTTCACACTCATCCTTTGTGTCGCGGCCACACTTGGCAGCCTGTTGACCTATGGCTTTTCCGCACACCTTGGCCTCGGACTGTTGTTGCTTGACGTCGCGGCTACCACCTGTGTCTGGGTGCAATATCGGTTGTCACGCAAATCAATCAAATTTCAGCCTCAGGAACTCGCCGACCGCCTGCTCGAAGTCCAGGAAAACGAACGCCACCGCCTTAGCCGCGAGCTGCACGATGATATCGGCCAATTGCTGACCGCCGCCAAGCTGCAGAGCGACTGGCTAAAACGGCGGATGCCGGAAGACTTGCAGGACCAATGCACCGCACTGTGCGAAACCCTTGAGGAAACGCTCGACAAGGTGCGTGATGTATCGGCCATTCTCAATCCTCGCCAATTGACCAGCCTTGGCCTTGAAGCCAGCCTGCGAGCACACCTGCTCAAGACATTGACTCATACAAGCGTGCACTGGAGCCTCGACTGCCAGCAACGCCTTAACGGCATCCCGGAAGAAATGGCGGTCGCCGCCTTTCGCATCACCCAGGAGGCTGTGACCAATATCCTGCGTCACGCGCAGGCGAAAAATCTGGTAATACGCGTGCAACGCCTGCCAGAGGGCCTGACGTTGCTGATCAGCGATGACGGACTGGGCTTTGCCCCTGCCGCCAATCCAGGTCGTGAAGGACAGCGAGGCATGGCCGGGATGGCCGAACGGATCGAGCAATTGGGTGGCACCCTGAACGTTATCAGTGAGCCGGGCAAAGGCACTCGAATCGAAGCACTTTTCCCCTGGGCGCCCCGTGCACTCGAACGGGCCAGTACGAATAAGGTTATGCGTTGACTTGCAACTTACTTCTGGTGGATGACCACTCGCTGATCAGGGCCGGCGTGCGCGCTCTGGTGCTGGATATTCCCGGTTACGCGGTGATTGGCGAGGCCAATGACGGCTCGCAACTGCTCGAAATGGTCGAGCAACTGAGTCCCGATATCGTGCTGCTGGATATTTCCATGAAAGAAACCGGCGGGCTGGAAGCTTTGCAACGGCTAAAGCGCGTGCGTCCGCAGAGCAAAGTGCTGATCCTGTCGATGCACACCGACCCTGCGTTGATCATGCAGGCACTGGAGTCCGGCGCCCACGGCTACCTGCTCAAAGACACCACAGCCACCGAACTCGAGCACGCGCTGGAAGCCTTGCGCAACAACGAACGTTACTTGAGTCCGGCCATCGCCCACACCGTGATCAACCAAGCGCTGACCCGCAATCAGAAGCAGCAGCCGGAAACCGCCGACTCGCACAACCTGACTGCCCGACAGCTGGAAATCCTGCGTTTGATCGTGCGCGGCAAATCCACCCGGGAAATCGCCAATGGCCTGGGCTTGAGCATCAAGACTGTCGAGACCCACCGTTCGCAGATCATGAAACGCCTGCAAATCTACGATGTGGCGGGCCTTGTACTGTTCGCCGTGCGCGAACAGATCATCAGTCTGGACGACTGACTGACGGCTTGATGGTCAAGAGCGGCGAACTCCTCGGCAGGTGAACCTGCAACGCCGCTGGCCGTGCCTCGAACCGCATGCTGCTGCCTTCCAGCGGCTCACCATCAAGATTGATGTACAGCCCTTCAGCGACCTTGATTTCGACCCAAGGCAATCGGGTTCTTACAAACATGTTGTCGATACCGAAACCATCGCTGAGCAGCGACTTCAATGTGCCGGCCAACTCCTGTGGTGCTGGCAAGATGCTGATATCAAGCAAACCGTCATCGGCCAGCGCCTGCGGACACAATACATGTCCGCCACCCGCCTGACGCCCGTTGCCGATTCCCAATGCCAGCAACTCGCCGCTCCAGTGAAAATCCGGCCCTTGCAGCTCACCATAAGCGGCATGCAGCTCACTGAACCGCGACAAACCGGTGAACAGGTAGGCTGCACCACCCAATACTTTTTTCAGCTCCTCTGAAGTATTGGCCGTGACCTGACTGCCGAAACCGCCGGTAGCCATATTCAGGAAGACCTGCCCGCCCACTTCCCCCAGATCAATGTCACACGGCGGTACATCGAGAAGCTCAAGCGCATTGGCCGGCTCCTGCGGGATCCCTGCTGCGCGGGAAAAGTCGTTGGCGGTTCCCAAAGGCAATAGCACCAGACTGGCTTTACCCGGATGCGCCGCGAGGGTTTCGGCGATGTCGCGCAACGTGCCGTCTCCGCCGCCAGCAATAATTTTCGTGTAACCGTCCGCCAACGCTTGCTCCACCCATCGCTGGGCATCCCCCGCTTCCCAGGTCAAGCGCACCGCCAACTCCCAGCCTTGCTTGCGCTTGTTCTCTACCGCGGTGCGAACGGCCTCGTTGAGTGCCTGCTTGCCATGCAGAACCAACAGCGCCCGGCGTTCACTCATAGCGTCACTCCCTGAATTGAATCGATTGAAACATGTTGACCGCCGTGTCGCGCAAAAAAGCCACAGGAATGACAATTAATTCAATTGCCGGCCGAAGCGTCCTACACACAGGTACTTTTTCTTACGAAACATGCGGAATCGGCTCAATTGACCACACAGGACAGTTGGGTCAACGTGTGCCGGCGGTATCAATCATCAATCCGACAACACAAGGACGTGCATGTAATGAGTGGAAACTCCCCAAAGTTTTTTAATAGCTCGAAAGATGAAAAAGGTAGCTGGCGTACATTTGAAACAGCAAGTGGATATGTCCATGTCAAGCCATGAAGCCAGAATGCCAGTGAGTCCGGTTGCCCCTCTCGCCGAATGTCGTGCGAGTCACAAGTCCGATTTCAAAAACAGCACCAAGACCACTGGAGAAACTGATATGGAACCTCGTGTGACCGAGCTGGAAACCCACCTCAAATACATTCGACGGGACATGGACGAAGTCCGGAGTGACGTCAGAACGATCAAACACCGTCTCGCCTACTCGGCGGGCGCAACAGCCGTAGTGCTGTGTCTGCTGGGTTGGGTGGCCAATAGCCGATTCGACCAGCTTGTTGCACTGATCAGCCATTGACCGAACGAAACATTGCAGGCGTCGACAGGATCAGTCGACGCCTGCATTTGCGGGGCGGGGGTCAGCCCAGGAGATCACTCAGCGGAATGAAGACGACTTCGTCTCCTTCAAGCAGAGTGCTCCCCTCCAATACTTCAACCAATCCGTCTGCCCACACGGCGCTGCGCAGCACACCTGAGCTCTGGTTGCGGTAGATAGTCGCCCGCCCCTGCTCAAGACGACCCCGCAAGTATTCACGCCGGTTGCCGGCAACAGGCCAGACAAAGCCTGCTGGCACCTTGAACTTCAGAGGGCCGACATCCCGCACACCTTGGCGCCTCATCAGGTAAGGCCGAGCAAGCAACGCGAAGGTCACCAACGTCGAAGCCGGGTTACCGGGCAACCCGATAACGGGCGCATTGCGGAAATGGCCAAATGTCAGCGGCTTTCCGGGTTTGATTGCCAGCTTCCAAAGGCCCAGTTCGCCCTCTTCTCGCAAAGCGATACCCAGAAAATCAGCCTCCCCCACCGATACGCCTCCAGTGGAAAGAATCAGATCAACATCCTGCAACTCACCCAAGCGAGCACGGGTGGCCGCCAGATCATCCGGAAGAATGCCCGCGTCGATCACTTCACAGCCCAGACGCTGTAACCAGCTGCACAGCAGCACCCGATTACTGTTGTAGATCTGCCCTGGCCCCAGCGGTTGACCCGGCTCGACCAATTCGTCGCCGGTGGAAATCACCGCCACTCGAACCTTGCGCACAACCGTCAGACCGGCGCAGCCCAGCGAAGCAGCCAAACCTTGCTCAATCGGGCCAAGCCGGGTTCCGGCCGACAGGATCAACTCACCGACAGTTGTTTCCTGGCCTTGTGGGCGAATGTTCTGGCCGATCTTCATAGGTTCGATGAAGCGTACGGTTCCATCGCTCTGAACGTCAGCGTTTTCCTGCATTTCTACGCAATCTGCGCCGGGCGGTACCGGCGCTCCCGTGAAGATGCGCGCACAGGTACCGGGTTTCAGAGTTTCGGGAGACTGCCCGGCAAACACCTTTTGACTGACTGGCAGAGGTTCGCCGGTCCAGTCGGCCAGGTTGAGGGCATATCCATCCATGGCGCTATTGGGCCAAGGTGGCAGATCGAGAGGCGAAATCAAATCTTCGGCCAGCACCCGACCTTCGACCAGCGCCAGTGGTAAATACTCATGCTCGACGATTGGCGAGGCCTCGGCCATATCCAGCAAACGCGCCAGCGCTTCCTCGACCGGCATCAGCGAGCCCATCTTGCCCGGCTTACCCACGGGACTCACAAGGCATCGCCTTTTTCAGATGAGGCACGAAATTGCACGGGCGGTGGCGAGCGTCCAGTTGCTCGCCAAGAATGCCATCCCAACCAGTGCGCACGGCGTTGGTCGAACCCGGCAAGCAGCAAACAAGTGTGCCATTCGCCAGGCCGGCCAGCGCACGGGACTGCACGGTAGAGGTGCCGATATCGGCCACCGAGATCTGCCGGAATAACTCGCCAAACCCATCCACTTGCTTGTCGAGCAAGCACGCGACGGCTTCAGGCGTGCTGTCACGCCCGGTGAAACCGGTGCCACCTGTGATCAGCACAACCTGCACGACATCGTCGGCAATCCAGTTGGCGACTTGCGCGCGAATTTTGTAGAGGTCATCTTTAAGCAAGACACGCTCAGCCAGAATGTGGCCAGCCGCAGTCAAGCGATCGACGAAGAGCTGACCCGAGGTGTCAGTTTCCAGGGTTCGGGTATCGCTGACAGTCAGAACCGCAATATTGAGCGGCACGAAAGGTACATCAGCCTTGGCTTTCATAGGCTCGTCCAGTTGTAGGGGAAACAGCCTGGTGTTATATCACAGCGCCCCCTTTTTTTGCCGCCCCTCTGGAGAGCAGCCATGACCTTGAAGACGCAACTGCCGCCCTGCTCCATTCTTCTCCTGGCAGGCGGACGCGGCCAGCGCATGGGCGGTCAGGACAAAGGTCTGGTGGAGTGGCAGAGCGAACCGCTGATCGCACATTTGCAGCGCAAGACTCGCCCACTGACTGATGACCTGATCATCTCCTGCAATCGCAATCGCGAGCGTTATGCGCTGTTCGCCGATCAATTGGTGATGGACGACGAGAGCGACTTTCCAGGACCATTGGCGGGCATTCGTGCTGGCCTGAAAGCCGCAAGCCATCCTTACCTACTGGTATTGCCATGCGATGTCCCGAGTATCGACGCAGCACTGCTGCACGACATGCGCGAAACCGCCAACCAGAATCCTGACAAACCTTTAATGTTGCGCCACGGCAAACACTGGGAACCTTTGCTCTGCGTGATTCCGGCCGCACTTTTACCAGCCTTCGAAGACGCCTGGGGCGCCGGTGAACGCAGCCCTGGCCGAGTGATGCGCAGCTTGGGCGCCACCGCCCTGCAATGCCCCGACAACGACCCGCGACTGGCTAACCTGAACACCCTGGACCTGTTAAATTCGCACAACACCGTGTCAGACTGACACTATCGAAGGAACTCTGACGTCTTGTGTACGTCTCAAGCTCAGTAACCAAAAGAATTCACATTCGGAGACACACTCATGACTCAACGGACCCTCGCCACTTTCATGCTCGCACTGGGCCTCGCTACCCTTGCCGGTTGCTCGTCGCCAACAGTGATCACCTTGAATGACGGTCGCGAAATCCAGGCCGTCGACACCCCGCAATACGATGAAGATTCAGGTTTCTACGAGTTCAAACAGCTGGACGGTAAAGAAACCCGCCTCAACAAGGATCAGGTTCGTACCGTTAAAGAGCTGTAAGCTCCACGTCGACAACGGATACAGAAAAGCCCGCATTTCCATGCGGGCTTTTTCATGAACACTCAAAAAGTACGGACGGCATCACCATTGCAGGGTGATACGACTCTCGAACTCGCGCTCCTCACCTGTTACCGGGTCGATAAAACGAAGTCCTTGCGCCAAGAGCTTCAGCGGATTGGCATAGTCGTCCTCAACGTCTTTTAGCGCATCCGGGTAAAACGGATCGTTGCAGATACTTGCCCCCAGCGCGGTCATGTGGACACGCAGCTGATGTTTCTTGCCGGTCACCGGAAACAGGCCATAGCGCCAGAGATCGCCATTCTTCTCCCGAACCTCGACAGCCGTTTCGGTGTTACTGACTCCCGGCCCCTCCTGCATGCGGAAAAACGGTTCACCATCGATCAGGCGGCTTTCATGCACCAACGGGAAATTCAGTTCAGGTAAGGCAGGGGCAATGGCTTCGTAGCGTTTGTCTATCTGCCGCGTCGGAAATAGCGACTGATACGCCGAGCGGGTTTGTGGATTGGCCGAAAAAATCACCAGCCCCGCCGTATGCCGGTCGATACGGTGCAATGGCACCAGATGGGGATTATCCAGACGCCGGATCAGCCGGCGCAGCAAGGTTTGCTCGACATACTCGCCGGCCGGCGTAACCGGAAGGAAGTGAGGTTTGTCAGCCACCACCAAGTGCTCATCGGCATAGAGAATCGACTCGACCACCGGGATCGGTTTTTCGTCCGGCACTTCGCGAAAATAGTGAATCCGCAAGCCTTCCTTGTAGGGCAAGTCCACCGCTATTGGCTGCCCATGACCATCGAGTACCCGCCCCCGGGCGATTCGGTCCAGCCATTGCTCGCGACCAATGGCGCTGAAATGCTCGCACAGACAATCGAGTACGGTCAGCCACTTACCGAGCGGCAGATAAAGCGTGCTGGCCTGATTTTGCGCAGCAGAGAATGTAGATATGGACATACGGAAATTCGGACCCTCAAGGCAGGCTGGCATTATCCAGCAATGAAGGAAGCGAACCTAGCGCAGAATCCTCAGGCAGGAATCAACTTGAGTGCCGCTGCCTCGGTGAATTCCTTGAGCCAGCGCAACACATCGACAGCCTCCCAGCGACCCGGGTCATACAAGGCGTAGAGCAAACCCTGATAGCCAACCACATCCAATTGCTTGTGGTAACCGGCGCGCTGAAACAAGGCCTCAATCTCGGCAAAACAAGTGTTGAAATGCAGTTTATTGAATGGCGTCTTGCCTTCCGTGACCAGTCCGTCAAGGCGCAATTCGAGAACGGCCTCGCGCACCACGTCAACCGACATCCGGTTCACGCTGTTCTTCAACTGTTCGACATTGACCACGGTTCGTCCCTCTGACCCAATTACTGTATGCCCATACAGTAACCGAATAAATCGTGAAGTGCCAAGGGATGGATTCGCATCGGCGACCAGCGGGATAATCCGGCAAAGCTCCTCAACCAAGGAACGCCGCGACCTCATCGGCACTGAACGGCCAGCCCAGTTCCGCACCGGTGTCGACTCGGCGCAGCACCGGAATCCGCAGGCTATAGGCCTCAAACCAGCGCTCGTCCTCAGCGATATCCACCAGTTCGACAAGCAGGCCGTGCTCGACAAAGGGCATCAATTCGGCTTCAGCGACTTCACACAAATGACACCCCAGGGTGCCGAACAACTGACATTCAGGAGGCATGGTTACTCAACCAAAAATTTAATGAAATTATTCTAGGCCTCCCCTGGAAACCCGTCGAGCCACCACCGCCCAAAGGCTTCAGCGCCTCTTTGGCGCTTCACTCGCAAAACCCTGACGCAAATCAGTTCACGCAATAACCAATTACGCGATGCTCCCGCTCTTTTTGCCTCTACGCTTGAGAAGCCAGAGCCTGACATCGGAGTGCCTAGTGTTTGCCAACCTGTTGATCATCCTCGCCTCATCCCTCGTGATGATTGCCCTGTTCCGTCGTCTGCGGCTACCGCCGGTGCTGGGTTACCTGTGCGTGGGGCTGCTGGTCGGGCCGAGCGCATTCGACTGGGTCAACGAGAGTGAACACCTGCCAGACGTGGCCGAACTGGGCGTCGTGTTTCTGCTGTTTTCGCTGGGCCTGGAGTTTTCCCTGTCGAAGATGATTGCGTTGCGCCAGGTGGTGTTTCGCCTGGGCAGCCAGCAGGTGCTGATCAGCGCAGCGCTGTTGGGTCTGCTGCTGATGCTGCTGGGCATGCCGATGACTCCAGCGCTGCTGCTCGGCGCCGGACTGTCATTGTCGTCCACGGCGATCGTGACCAAAGAGCTCGGCAGCCTCGGCGAGGTATTCAGCAGCCACGGCCAGAATGCAGTCGGCGTATTGCTGTTTCAGGACGTTGTCGCCGTTTTGCTGCTGACGCTGGTGCCGGTGTTCGCCGGCAGCAGCGATCAAGCATGGTATTGGGCATTGCCGCTGACCCTGGCGAAAACCGGGGTGCTGTTTGTCGGCCTGCTGTTCGCCAGTCGCTGGTTGCTGCCTCGGCTGTTCCAAGAAGTGGCCGCTTCGCGCTCTGCAGAGTTGTTTGTGCTGTTGGCGCTGGTAATTGTGCTACTGACTGCATGGCTGACTCATCTGCTGGGTCTGTCCCCTGCACTTGGCGCCTTCCTCGCCGGCATGTTGCTGGGTGAAAGCCACTATCGGCATCAGATCGAGGCCGATATCCGGCCCTTCCGCGACATTCTGCTCGGGGTATTTTTCGTCAGCATCGGCATGCTGATCGATCTGCAATTGTTCGTCAGCCACAGCCTGTTGATTCTCGGCCTCACACTCGGATTGATGGTCATCAAGGGCATAGTTGTGGCGCTTCTGGTGAAGTGGCGCGGCAGTGACAGCGAAACCGCGTGGCGCAGCGGTCTGGCCCTGGCCCAGGGCGGCGAATTCTGTTTCGCACTGATGGCGCAAATGCAACAAAACAGCCTGATGCCCGAGGAATTGGGGGCGATGCTGCTCGCGGCAACCTTCTGCTCGATGCTACTGACACCACTGTTGCTGCGGGCTGCTCCACGCATCGCTGCGGCCCTGCATCGCAAACCCAACCAGGAAGCACAGATCGAGGAGATCAGCGCGCTCAACGCCGAACTCGACAAGCATGTGGTTATTTGTGGATACGGCCGCGTCGGTCAATCGATCGGCCGCTTCATGCGCAACGCGCAGCAACCCTACATTGCCTTGGACAACGACCCGGTGCGGGTACAGGAAGCCGCAACCGGGGAAAGTGACGTGCATTATGGCGATTGCTCACGCGCAGATCTCCTGACCGCCGTCGGCCTGCTTCGCGCAAGGCTGCTGGTGATCGCGGTGGATCAGAGCGATGTCGCCCTGCGCATCCTCAAGGAAGCCCGCCGGCTCAACGCACATGTACCGACTCTGGTGCGCACCCGCGACGACAGTCAATGGGCCGAATTGAAAGCCGCCGGCGCCACCGAAGTGGTGCCGGAACTGTTGGAATCGAGCCTGATGCTGGCCTCGCACGCCTTGATCATGCTCGGTTTGCCGGCGCATCAGGTACAGGAAAAAGTCGATCTGGTACGCATTGATCGCTATCGCCTGCTGCACGGTTTTTACCCCGGTGCCGACCATGAGGAAACTTAGTCCTGACTCACCGCGCCGATCTTGTGCAATGACAGGTCGGCGCCGTAATACTCCTGTTCCTGACTCAGGCGCAGCCCATGCAATGCCTTGATCACACCGTACACGGCGAAACCACCAATCAGCGCCACTGCAACGCCGAGTGCGGAGCCAATCAATTGGCTGATCAGACTCACGCCACCGAGACCGCCGAGCGCTGTCTGGCCGAAGATCCCGCACGCAATCCCACCCCAAACGCCGCACAAACCGTGCAATGGCCACACACCCAACACATCGTCAATGCGCCATTTGACCTGCGCAGCGGTAAAGCACCAGACAAACAGTGCACCGGCAATGGCCCCGGTTATCAGCGCGCCGACCGGATGCATCAGATCAGAGCCTGCGCAGATCGCCACCAACCCGGCCAACGGGCCGTTATGCAGAAAACCCGGGTCATTGCGTCCGACGATCAATGCCGCCACGGTGCCACCGACCATCGCCATCAACGAGTTGACGGCCACCAGACCACTGACCCCTTGCAGCGTTTGCGCGCTCATCACGTTAAAGCCGAACCAGCCAACAATCAGGATCCACGAGCCCAATGCCAGAAACGGGATGCTCGACGGCGCGAAGGCCACCAGTCGCCCTTCGCGATAACGCCCGTTGCGCGGGCCGAGCAACAACACCGCCGCCAGCGCCAGCCAGCCGCCCATGGCATGCACCACCACAGAACCGGCGAAGTCATGGAACGGCGAACCGAACTGCGCCGTCAGCCAGGCTTGCAGGCCATAGTTGCCGTTCCAGATCATCCCTTCGAAAAACGGATAGATGAATGCCACGATCAGCGCCGTGGCGCACAATTGCGGAACAAAGCGTGCTCGCTCGGCAATGCCGCCGGAAATGATCGCCGGAATCGCCGCTGCAAAAGTCAGCAGGAAGAAAAACTTCACCAGCCCATAACCATGATCGGCGCTCAACACCGCCGCCGGTTGCATGAAGGTCACACCGTAAGAAATCCAGTAGCCTATAAAGAAATAGGCCAGGGTCGAGACGGCGAAATCGCTGAGAATTTTCGACAATGCGTTGACCTGGTTTTTCTGGCGGACCGTACCGACCTCCAGAAAAGCGAAACCGGCGTGCATTGCCAGCACCATCACCGCACCGATCAAAATGAACAACGTATTGGAGCTGTGAACCAGCGTGTCCACAGCGCTTTGCAGATTTTCCATAAAGAGGCAGACCTGAGGGCTTAAAAAGGCACCAAAGCAGTTCATGCGGGCATTTCATGCACCAAGTTGCGACCAAGCCGTCATTAACCCTAGGGGCTGATGAACCACCTTGGCGCACAAGGTCGATGTCCTGACACGAACATGGATTGTTGGAATTAGGGTTTTTCTGCTTGCGTGCCCAGCAACCGCGCACGACAGCTGGGCGACGCACCACGACACAGCAAAAGTTGTACCAGTCATTTGTACTGAACCTTCGCGCAGGGCTCATACTCGAACGATTCAGACGCCACCTACGGAGATCCACCATGGCCAGCATCAAGGCAAAGACTGCTCAAGAAATCCTGATCAACGACTTCCAGACATTAGTCGCCGACACCGAACGGTTGCTCGAGCACACCGCCAGTCTGGCGGGCGATCAGGCCGATGAACTGCGTGATCAGATCCACGACAGTCTGCTGCGTGCAAGGGAAACCCTGAAACTGACCGAAGACACTCTGCGCGATCGTAGTCAGGCCGCTGTCACTGCCACGGAAGATTACGTATCGGCCAACCCTTGGCAGTCCGTTGGTATCGCGGCAGGCGTCGGCTTCCTGATCGGCCTGCTGGCCACTCGGCGCTGATCATGTCGATCGGTGAATCCGGCCCGACTGCGGGCACCGCCTCCTCCACGCGGCGTTTGGGCGCTGCCGTCCTTGGCTTGTTGCACAGTCATGTCGAGCTGTTCGGCATCGAATTGCAAGAGCAGAAAGCACGCACCGTTAGCCTGTTGCTCTTTGCGGGCCTGGCGTTGGTGTTTGCCCTGCTGTTGCTGGTCGGTTTGTCGACATTGGTGTTGATTGTGTTCTGGGACACCTACCGTCTCCCGGCGATCATCGGCCTGTGCGTGTTCTACACCTTGGCGGCAATCTTCTGTGGCTTGCGCCTCAAGGCTGCGATCTTCGATGAATCCTCGCCCTTCCACGGCACGCTCGAAGAGCTGGCCAATGACCGGGAGCGCCTGCTGCCATGAGCCTGCCTGAACTTCCTCATAACAGCTCACGCCGGGAAATGCGCAAAGCGCTTATCCGCCTTCGTATGGAAATGCACCGGCAGGAAATCCGCCATGAAGCCGGTCAGGTGATGCAGCCCCTGCAGCGGATGCGCGGCATGACACAAAACCTGCAGGGTGGCTTGGGCATCAAGCACGCGCCGCTGTGGGGCGTGGCGGCTGTCACACTGCTGGGCTTTATTACCGGCAAAGGCGCGAAAAGCGGCGGCGTCGGGGGGCTGACCCGATTGATTCGTCTGGGCACCAGCCTTGGGCCGCTGATCAAACTGGTGATGCAGGGTTCGGGCAAACGCTGAACGGACGCATCTGGCTACATTCTTGCAATAGCCGCGAGATGAACCTCCTGTATCCGGAGGTTCAATCCTCTCGCGCCTACCCGGTAGACGGGGTCCAACCAGAACAAGAACGACTAAGGAGGCCCCGTGATCGACGGGCAACCGCTCGCCTGCTTTCAGCCTTTCATCGACACGGCCACCGGACGCATAGCAGGCGTCGAAGCGTTAGGACGCCTGCGTCAGGCTGACGGTCAACTGACCTCGGTCGGGCCATTGTTCGCCGACAGCCGCACGCCTGCCATCGCGCTGCGCCGCCTTGATCGGCAGATTCGTGACAACGCCCTGAGTCGCTTGCATGAAGCCCCGGCTGACTGGTTTCTCAGCCTGAACATGTCGCCGCGCTGGATCAGTCGACTGCGCTCCGATCAAGCGCTACCCAGCCTTAAACAACTGGCACGCCATAATGTTGATCCGCAACGTATCGTGTTCGAAATCACCGAATTGGGGGGCAATGGTGAGCGCCTTGCCGAAGTGGTCGCGCGCTATCGCCAGGCCGGTGCGCGGATTGCCATCGATGACTTTGGCGCCGGTTATTCGCAACTTGATCGAGTGCTGGCGTTGCAACCGGATATCCTCAAACTCGACATGCGTTTATTTCAGGCCGCCGCCCTAGGCGGCCCGAGCAGTGATGTTGTGAAAGCGCTTGCACAAATGGCCGAGAAAACCGGCTGCTGGATCATCGCCGAAGGTGTCGAGACCGAAGCCCAACTGAATTTCGCCCTCGAGTGCGGTTCACGTTACGTGCAGGGTTTTCTGTTCGCCCGGGCCCAGGAAGCCTTCTATCCGACAGACGCTTTTGTGCAACGTTTTGCCGAGCTACGCCAGCGGTACGTTCGACAGAAACTCGCCGAACGCGGACGGTTGATGCAGATGCGCAAGCAACTCAGTGAATTAATGGCAATCCTGCAAAACTGGGCTCAGGCTCACGCGCCACTCAGTGCATTGCCACAACTGGAGGCCTTCCCATGGCTGCTGCGGTTTTATCAATGCGACCGTCACGGCACGCAACTGACTCCCAATCTGGAATGGCGCAACAACGGCTGGGTCGCCGATAACCGTTATCTGGGGCACAACTGGTCATGGCGCCCGTACTTCTACCATTTGCTCGCCGAAGGCTGGGAGGAAAGGCGCCTGACCCTGTCCAACACCTACCGCGATGCCACCAGCAACCAGTATTGCCTGACGGCCGGACAGTTTTTCGACAACGGCGAACGGTTGCTGTTGATCGACATCGATGCGGCGGGGCTGTAGTTCCGCTTGCAGGTGCCGCCGTGAACCGGGAAGCTAGGGCAATTCAGTCACCAGACGGAGAGAATCAGCCTTGGATTGGCACACCCTGCTCAACCGCGAACGCCTCGGAAAGCCCCTGCACAGCCCGCAAGAGCTCGGCCGCAGCCCTTTCCATAAAGACCATGACCGCATCATTTTCTCCGGCGCCTTCCGCCGCTTGGGTCGCAAGACCCAAGTGCATCCGGTGTCGAGCAACGACCACATCCACACGCGCCTGACCCATTCACTGGAAGTCAGTTGCGTCGGCCGTTCGTTGGGCATGCGCGTCGGTGAAACCCTGCGCAATGCCCTTCCCGATTGGTGCGATCCCGCCGACCTGGGGATGGTCGTGCAATCGGCTTGTCTGGCTCACGACATCGGCAACCCGCCGTTTGGCCATTCAGGTGAAGATGCCATTCGCCACTGGTTTCAACAGGCGGCCGGGCGTGGCTGGCTTGATGGCATGAGTGAAGCCGAACGCGCCGACTTCCTCAATTTTGAAGGCAATGCCCAGGGTTTCCGGGTGCTCACGCAGCTTGAGTACCATCAGTTCGACGGCGGCACCCGCCTGACCTACGCCACGCTTGGCACGTATCTGAAATACCCGTGGACAGCCCGTCACGCTGACTCCCTTGGATACAAAAAACACAAATTCGGTTGCTATCAGAGCGAGTTGCCACTGCTCGAACAGATCGCTCACAAGCTTGGACTGCCGCAACTGGAAGACCAGCGCTGGGCGCGCCATCCGTTGGTGTACCTGATGGAAGCCGCCGACGACATCTGCTATGCCCTGATCGACCTCGAAGACGGTCTTGAGATGGAGTTGCTGGAATACGCCGAAGTCGAATCGCTGCTGCTCGGACTGGTGGGTGATGATCTGCCGGAAACCTATCGTCAGCTTGGCCCGCAGGATTCGCGTCGACGCAAACTGGCAATCCTGCGTGGCAAGGCCATCGAGCATTTGACCAACGCGGCGGCGCGGGCCTTTGTCGAGCAACAGGACGCACTGCTCGCCGGCACGTTGCACGGCGATCTGGTCGAGCACATGCACGGCCCGGCCAAGCGCTGTGTATTGAACGCCAAGGACATTGCCCGCAAGAAGATCTTTCAGGACAAACGCAAAACCCTGCACGAAATCGGCGCCTACACGACGCTGGAGATTCTACTCAACTCGTTCTGCGGTGCTGCACTGGAACAACACAACGGGCGCACGCCGTCGTTCAAGAGTCGACGTATTCTCGATTTGCTGGGCAATAACGCACCGGATCCGCAGGGTTCGTTGCACACTTCATTTTTACGCATGATCGATTTCATTGCAGGCATGACCGACAGCTACGCCAGCGAAATGGCGCTGGAGATGACCGGTCGCTCCAGTCGCTGATTCGGCCCCATTCGGTCGGCATTCAGCCGGCTGAATGTCTGGCGATCACTTTCTCTGCTCAATCGCTTATGAGACGGGCACATTCAGCAGTTTTATGGCGCGACGTAACGGCAAAACAAACAAAAACAAACAAGCCACGAATCAGCACACTTAAACACCTATAAAAAACCATTAACAACCAGCACTTGCAAAACATTCAAGCCGAACTATAAGCCACTGCAATTCCTGTACATCCTTACGCCCAACCTAGTTCGACCGTAGTACCTTTCCTCATTAACTGTAGGAATAATCCGATAACGCGACTGAAGCCAAGTCACTTCATGCGAGCCTTCATCTATCTGGGCTAAGGTGCGCGCTTTATTCGTGCTTGTATGGGATTTGATTATGAACTCCGTTTTTATTGTCGACGATCACCCGGTCATCCGTCTCGCCGTTCGCATGCTGCTGGAACATGAAGGTTATAAGGTCGTCGGAGAGACCGACAATGGGGTCGATGCCATGCAGATGGTGCGCGAGTGCATGCCGGACCTGATCATTCTCGACATCAGCATCCCAAAACTCGACGGTCTGGAGGTACTGGCGCGATTCAACGCCATGAGTTCGCCGTTGAAAACCCTGGTACTGACCGCGCAATGCCCGACTTTATTCGGAATTCGCTGCATGCAATCCGGTGCGTCGGGCTATGTATGTAAACAGGAAGACCTAAGCGAATTGGTCAGTGCTATAAAGGCGGTACTTTCCGGTTACAACTATTTCCCCAGCCAAGCGTTGAATCCGGTTCGCAGCGACGATATTCGTTATACAGAACTGGAACTCTTCAAGTCCGTCAACGATCGCGAGTTGATGGTATTGCAACTGTTTGCCCAAGGACGCACCAACAAGGAAATAGCCAAAGGCATGTTTCTCAGCAATAAAACCGTCAGCACCTACAAAAAACGCCTTATGCAGAAACTCAAAGCCAAGTCCCTTGTAGAGCTTATCGAGATGGCCAAACGTAACGCACTCGTGTGAGAGCCAGCATGCCCAGTCGTTTAAAAGACTATTTAATTACGTTGAGTGCCGGTCTGTTCTTGAGCAGCAATGTGTTCGCCATGCCTTTTGATTCACCGGACTATAACTTGCTCAGCCGCTCGGCGAGCGAATCGGTGCCAGTGGCACTCGAACAGTCTCAACGACAGTGGCTGCAAACCCGTAGCGAGTTGGTACTGGGCACCTCCGCTCCCGATTACCCCCCCTTCGACATGACCGCCAGCGGTCGCGATTACGAGGGGCTGACCGCCGACTATGCGGGGCTTCTCAGTCAAACCATCGGTTTGCCGATCCGGGTCAAACGCTTTCCCTCCCGGGAGGCCGCGATTCACGCGCTCATCGACGGCCAGGTTGACCTGCTGGGTACGGCGAACGGGTTCGAAGCCAGTAATGCCGACATCACGCTATCCGAACCGTACGCAATTGATCAGCCAGTGCTCGTTACCCGCGAAGACGAAAACCGCTCCCTGACCGAAGGCCTGGCAGGCCTGCGACTGAGCATGGTGTATCACTACTTGCCGCCCCCTGACGTCAAGATGCTTTATCCCAAAGCGCTCATTACCTGCTACCCCTCCTATCAAAACGCGATCAACGCCGTCGCGTTCGATCAGGCCGATGTATTTCTCGGTGACACGCTTTCCACCCATTACATGATCAACAAGGGCCACCTGAACAACGTCCGCATGGCCAATTTCGGCAAGCAGGAAGCCCTCGGATTCAGCTTCGCCGTACGGCGTAACAATCCGCAATTGCTGGGCATCATCGACGCCGTGCTCAAAGCGGTTCCACGCAGCGAACGGGACAACATCGCCAAGCGCTGGAGCGCAGGCAGCGACCTGCTCCTCACCGATCAGAAGCTGCAATTGACCAGACGCGAAGAAACATGGCTCAAACAGCATCCCGTGGTGAGTGTGGTGGTGAATGAAGCATACGCGCCGCTGACCTTCTTCGACGGCGACGGCAATTTTCGAGGAATCAGCGCAGACCTTCTCGAACTGATCCGCCTGCGCACCGGCCTGCGCTTCGAGATCCATCGCAGCCGTAACGACGCGCAGATGATCAAACAGATCGACAGCCATAAGGCCGATCTCATAGCAGCACTACTACCAACTGCCGAGAGGGAAAAAACCCTGAACTTCAGTCGGCCCTATCTGGAAAACTCTTACGTCTTGCTGACACGCAAAAGCGCTGACAGCCCATCCAATCTGGGTCAGCTCAAAGACAAGCGGCTAGCGATTGCCCAAGGCAATCCGATGGTCGAGTATTTGCGACGCGAGTTCCCACGTATCCAGTTGATCGAAACAGAAGATACATTCAGCGCCGTCTCGCTACTCGCCGAAGGTCACGTTGACGGCGCGGTGAATTCATTGGTGATCGCCAACTACTTCATTTCTTCGCGGATCTTCGAACGCGCGTTGCAAATCACCACCACCATCGGCACCGGTCAGGCAGCGTTCTCCCTGGCAACAGCCCGTGATAACAAGGAACTGGGTTCGATCATCAACAAAGCGTTGCTGAGCATTGCCCCCGAAGAGCTCGGCGTGATCAACGGCCGGTGGCGCGGTTACTCCAGCGCCTCGCAGAACATCTGGCGCAACTATCAGCGCCTGTTCTATCAAGTGATCACAGGAGCCTGTCTGGTCCTGCTGCTCCTGCTGGCCTGGAACGCCTACATGCGACACCAGATCAAACAGCGCCAGGCAGCCGAGCGAGCCTTGAGCGACCAGTTCGAGTTCATGAGCTCACTGGTCAACGGCACACCACACCCGATCTACGTTCGCGACCGCAAAGGTCTGTTGCAAAGCTGCAACGACAGCTACCTCGAAGTGTTCAATGCCAGACGCGAGGACGTTATCGGCAAAAGCGTCATGCAAGGCACTCTGAGCAACGCCTTCGAAGCGCAGGCGTTTCAAGCCGATTACCAGCGCGTAGTGAACGAAGGCATTCCCCAGTTACTGGATCGTCCCCTGCACATCGGTAACCGCCGGCTGACGATCTATCACTGGATCATCCCGTATCGCGACTCCAGCGGCGAAGTAAAAGGCATAATCGGTGGCTGGATCGACATCAGCGAGCGTCGCCAACTGTTCGACGAGTTGCGCACCGCCAAAGAGCAGGCAGATGAGGCGAACCGTGCCAAGAGCACTTTTCTTGCCACCATGAGTCACGAGATCCGCACACCGATGAATGCTGTGATCGGTATGCTCGAACTGACGCTCAAACGCATGGATCAACAGCATCCGGACCGTTCATCGATCGACACCGCCTACCATTCGGCCAAGGATCTGTTGGGCTTGATCGGCGACATTCTCGACATCGCACGGATCGAATCCGGACGCCTGAGCCTTTGTCCGGAACGGGTCAATCTGGTCGACACGGTGGCGTCTGTTGCCAGAATTTTCGACGGCCTCGCCCGGCAGAAAAATCTCGCCCTGCAAATCATCTTCAATCCGCCGGATCTGGCGGTCGACGTGCACCTGGACCCACTGCGCTTCAAGCAAGTGCTGTCCAATCTGGTCAGCAACGCCATCAAGTTCACCGAGCGAGGACATATCAGGATCACCCTTGACCTCATGAGCACGGAGGTGCCGGCTCGTGCGCTGATGCAACTGACCGTACAGGACAGCGGCGTCGGTATCAGTGCCGAGGATCAGCAGCGTTTGTTCGCACCCTTTGCCCAGGCGGAGAACAGCCATCAGCAGGCCAGAAGCGGCGCAGGTCTGGGCCTGGTCATCAGTCGCAATCTGTGCGAAATGATGGGCGGACAACTGCAATTGAGCAGCCAGCCCGGTATCGGCACTCAGGTATGCATTTCCTTGCCGCTGGAAACCTTGCTGGCCCAGGTGAGTACGGCCCGAAGTGACCCCCCTGTCAAAACTTCGCTGGCGCCCCTGCGCGTACTTGTGGTGGACGATCACCCTGCCAACCGCTTGTTGATGTGTCAGCAACTGGAGTTCCTCGGTCATCACTTCAGCATCGCCGAGAACGGTCGCTGCGGACTTGAACTGTGGAAGGATGGCGGGTTCGACCTGGTGATTGTTGACTGCAACATGCCCCTGATGAATGGCTATGAACTGACCCGCGCCATTCGCCAGCAAGAGCTGCAGAGCCGCTGCCCACCCTGCACGGTGCTGGGCTTCACCGCCAATGCACAACCCGAGGAGATACAACGTTGCAAACAGGCCGGCATGAACGATTGCCTGTTCAAACCCCTGAGCCTGAGTCTGCTCAGCCAGTGGCTCGATGACATCGTCCCGGTTTCACCCCCCCCTGCATTCAACCTGCAAAGTCTGAACATGTTGACCGGCGGCAATCCTGCACAGGCTCGGCGGCTGCTGGTTGAACTGCTCAAAAGCAGCCGTCTCGACCGACAGGAACTGCTCGCGTTGTCGCCGCAAGACAATCCCGGAGCCTTGGCGGTGGTCGCTCACAAGATCAAAGGCGCCGCGCGCATCGCTCAGGCAACGCGCGTAATCGAATGCTGTGATGCCCTTGAACAGGCCTGCGCGCAGGCATTGGCAACGGACGAGATCGCCCGCCGTTGCGAAGCGAGCAACCGGGCAATACTCGAACTGGAACAAGCCTTGCAACAACAATTAGCGTTGTCCGATCAAGGCACAATGAGCGTGCCTTAACTATGCTTGGCGCTGAGCAGTGAGTTAACCATCAAGGAGAACCGGAAATGCCCAGCCCACTGCGCCCGGAACAACGCCGGTTCCCGCTGCACGTGCACATCAGTGTCATGTTCACGTTTCTCCTGTTGCTCACGGGCGTGGTACTGGGACTGTTCAATTATCGCCAGACGACGCAGATCATCCTGTCGAGCAGTGAAAAGCTGTTCAACAGGATCGAACAGGACGTGCGCCTGGACATGTCCGCGACCTATCAGCCAATCCGGCACCTGTTGAGCCTGCTGGCGGACAATCCCGCCACACAGGCCACGCGTCTTGATCAACGCTTGCCGCTGCTCAGACCGTTCAGCCAGTCGCTCACAGACAACCCGAACCTGGCCTCGCTCTATCTGGGTTATGCCAATGGCGATTTTTTCATGGTCCGCCCGCTACGCACCACTGCCTTGAAGACACTGCTCAAGGCTCCGGAAGCGGCGGCGTATCAGGTCTGGAGCATCGAGCATGACCAGCAGGGCAAGATGCATTCGCAATCGCTGTTCTTCGACCTCGCCCTGACGCCAATCAGCCGCCAGGACAATACCGAAGACGCCTACGATCCGCGCAGCCGCGCCTGGTTCCTCGACGCCCGCCAGCAAACCGAGCAGATCACCACCGAACCCTATGTGTTTTTCTCCACCCTCAATGTCGGCACCACGCTGGCCCGACGCAGTGGCGAGAATGCGGTGATTGGCGCCGACCTGACATTGGCCGCCCTGTCTGCCACCTTAAGCAAGCATGTCGTCACGCCTTCCACCGAAATTGTCCTGTTCGATGCCGACGGCAATGCCGTGGCTTATCCCGATAGCAGCCGCCTGATCGTCGATGATCGCACCGCGCATCTGGCCAGGGCGGCCGACTTGAGCCCGAGCCTCCATGCGCTGCTGTCCGGTGCACACACAGGCAATCGACTGGAAGCGAATGGCCGGCAATGGATCGTCGCACGCAGCAGCATTCAGGAAGGCGGCCCGAAAGGTTTGCAATTGGCGTTGCTCGTGCCGGAAGACGAACTGTTGGTCGATGCCTATCGCATGCGCTGGCAAGGTGCGTTGATCACCTTGGGCACCTTGTTGTTGTGCCTGCCATTGGGTTGGGTGATCTCGCGAATTCTGGTCAAACCGCTGCATGCGCTGGTGAAGGAAGCGGACGCGATCCGCAGTTTCGATTTCAACTTTCCGCTGGCACGGCGCTCTCCGGTACTTGAAGTCGACCAATTGAGCGTGTCGATGGCCCGAATGAAAGATACCTTGGCAAGTTTCTTCCGGATTACCGACACCCTGGGGGCCGAAACCCGGTTCGCACCTCTGCTGCAACGGGTACTGTTCGAAACGGTGCAGATCGCCCAGGCACAGGCAGGGCTGATCTATCTGCGTGAAAATGATGACAGCCGCATGGAGCCTTACGGGCTGGTGATCAATGGCACACCTCAAGCGTTGGAGGCGTTCGATATTCAGGGGCACGACCTGCACGAAAGCCAGGGCCCCGCATGGTTTGAACAATTGGTCAGCGCCGACAATGTGGTGAGCAACATTGGTGTCGATCAGGCCGGGGATCTGCAGAAAGTCTTGCTGGCAATGGCCTCGCCGCGCATCCATCTGATCGGCATCCGCCTGCACAACCGCCACGACGAAACCATCGGGCTGCTGATTCTGCTGATCAACGACAGCGGCACCCCGGCCGACCTCGAAAAACTGCGACCCGACCGCATTGCCTTCTTGCAGGCAGTCTCCGGTGCCGCTGCTGTCAGTATCGAGAGCCAACGCCTGCAAGCCAGACAGAAACAACTGCTCGATGCATTCATTCAGTTACTCGCCGGGGCCATCGACGCCAAGAGCCCCTATACCGGCGGGCATTGTCAGCGAGTGCCGGAGCTGACCCTGATGCTCGCCCAGGCCGCTGCGGCAAGCCAGGCGCCCGCCTTCAAGGCCTATCAGCCCACCGAGGATGAATGGGAAGCCTTGCACATTGCCGCGTGGCTGCACGACTGCGGCAAGGTCACGACGCCGGAATACGTGGTCGACAAGGCCACCAAACTGGAAACCCTCAACGACCGCATCCACGAAATCCGCACCCGTTTCGAAGTGCTCAAGCGCGATGCCTGGATCATTTACTGGCAGGCCCTGGCCCTGGGTGGAGACGAAACCTCACTGGTCGAACGGCGCGATGCAACCCTGTGCGAACTGGACGAAGACTTTGCCTTTGTGGCCCGCTGCAACCTGGGCAGTGAAGCGATGGCCGAAGCGGATCTGCAGCGCCTGCAGGATCTGTCCCAACGCACATGGGTGCGGACGCTGGATGACCGTTTGGGCGTGTCATGGGAAGAAAACAAGCGTCAGGCGAAAACGCCAGTGCAGAGTTTGCCAGCGCACGAAAAGTTGCTGGCGGACAAACCCGAACATTTACTTGAACGCGACGCAAACGAGTTGATTGCGGACGACAATCCATGGGGCTTCAAGCTGGATGTGCCGCGCTACAAATACAATCGCGGCGAGCTGTATAACCTGAGCATCGTGCGCGGAACACTGACCCGCGAAGAGCGCTACATCATCAATCACCACATGGTGCAGACGATCATGATGCTCAGCCACCTGCCCTTCCCCGGCCACCTCGACAGCATTGCCGAAATCGCGGGTGGCCATCATGAAAAAATGGACGGCACCGGTTACCCGAAACGCCTGAAGCGCGAAGAGATGAGCCTGCCAGCAAGAATGATGGCGATTGCCGATATTTTCGAGGCACTCACTGCGGCTGATCGCCCCTACAAGAAAGCCAAGTCGTTGAGCGAGGCCCTGGGGATCATGGCTACCATGTGCCGCGAGGCGCACATCGATGCGCAGTTGTTTGGATTATTCATCAACGACGGCGTGTACATGCAGTACGCCGAACGTTTTCTCGATCCACACCAGATTGATGCGGTGGATACGGCCAGCCTGTTGCAAAAGGCCGGCCTTGGCGGGTGATCAGCAGTCGGTCAGGCGCAGGAAGATCGCCGCCAGTTGCTCGATACCCGTCTGATCGGTGGCACCAAATCGCGCAAGCTTCGGGCTGTCGAGGTCAAGAACACCGATCAGGCGCCCCTCCTTGACCAGCGGCACGACCAGTTCACTGTTCGAGGCGCTGTCGCAGGCGATATGACCGGGAAACGCGTGAACGTCTTCAACCCGCTGGGTCTGCCGAGTGGCCGCTGCGGCGCCACACACACCGCGCCCGAACGGAATACGCACGCAAGCGATCTGGCCCTGAAACGGGCCGAGCACCAGCTCTTCGTGGCGATTGAGGTAGAAACCCGCCCAGTTCAGATCCTCGAGCTGGTTGAACAGGAACGCGGAAAACTGCGCAGCGTTGGCGATAAAATCGCGCTCATCCGCCAGCAGCGACTCCAGTTGCGCGGCCAACATGCCATAACCTTCGAGGCCCTGGCCGCTTTGTTGCAAATCAATCATGCCTTGTGCTCCAACAATTTCAGTCCCACCCAATAACGGGCGAATTGGTACGCGCAACGTCCGTTGCGATTGCCGCGGCCGGTGGCCCAACGCACGGCAAGGATGTCCAGTGCTTCGTCGCGCTGCCAGCTCAGGCCAGCCTTGGCGGCCAACTGGCCGATCCAGTGTTCGACAACATTCAGGAAGTGTTCTTGGGTAAACGGATAAAACGACAGCCACAGACCGAAACGATCCGACAGCGCGATCTTGTCTTCCACCGCTTCACTGGGGTGCAGCTCGCCGTCGACGCGTTTCCAGTTCTCGTTGTCGCTTTCCTTCTCCGGCACCAGGTGACGGCGATTGGAAGTGGCGTACAGCAAGACGTTGTCCGGCGCCTGCTCCAGAGAGCCGTCAAGCACGCTTTTGAGAATGCGGTAATCACCTTCACCGGATTCGAACGACAAGTCATCGCAGAACAGCACAAAACGTTGCGGCAGTTTGGCAATCTGCTCGACCACACGCGGCAAGTCGGCCAGATGGTCGCGCTCGATCTCGATCAGGCGCAGGCCAGCCTTGGCGTGCTCGGCGAGCAACGCGCGTACCAGCGAGGATTTGCCGGTGCCGCGCGAGCCCCAGAGCAAAGCGTGGTTGGCCGGCATGCCGTCGAGGAATTGCCGGGTGTTGCGCCCCAGTTGCTCAAGCTGACGGTCAACACCGATCAGGTCGGACAGCCGCATGTCGAGGCTGACTTCCAGCGGCAGCAGAAAACCGCTGCGTCCGTCACGCTGCCAGCGCGCAGCCAGGCAAATACCCCAATCGATGACGGGACGAGGGACCGGCAACAACGGTTCGATCCGCGCCAGAACAGACTCGGCACGTTCAAGAAAAGCATTCAATCGGGAATCCACGTCTTCTCCTCGGACACTTTCACAGTGATGATGGCGATCCAGCGACGACACTCAGATCAAAATTCCCGCGCCGAGCCTTGTTACAAGGCGATTCGGGAACCTCGGTATCCGTACATGATCGACTATGCTTGAGCAGCGAAGGGAAACGGAAGTGGTTCAACACCCCATGGATATCAAATTCACTCACCGGCTGTCATACAAACAAGCCAGGCTTACTGTGCTGGTCGGGTTCATTCTCGGCACGCTGCTCAGCCTACTGCAAATCGGCATCGATTATGCCAGTGAAGACGCCGCCATCAACCGTGAAATCCTGTCTTTGCTGGAGATCAGCCATAACCCGGCATCACGCATTGCCTACAACATCGATGCCGAACTGGCCCAGGAACTCGCCTTGGGCCTGCTGCGCTCACCGGCAATCATTTCTGCGCAACTGATCGACAACAACAATACGGTGCTGGCCAGTGTAAAACGCCCTGAGCTGCAAAACGGCTATCGGGTGATCAGCGATTTCCTCTTCGGCGCCAAGCGTCAATTCGAAGATCGCCTGTATCTGGATCACCTGCCCAACGAATCGCTGGGAATCCTGAGTCTTGAAGTCGACACCTACACGTACGGCAGCCGCTTCCTGCGCCGGGCCGAGGTCACACTGCTCAATGGCTTCGCGCGCAGCCTGATCCTGACCGGCATTCTGCTGGCGCTGTTTTACGTGATGCTGACCAAACCGCTGGTTCGCGTCATTCGCGAGCTCAGCGGACGTGACCCTCGCAGCGCCGAAGCGGCCACGCTGGAATGCCCGGCCGGGCATGCCAACGATGAAATCGGCGTACTGGTCAAAGTCGCCAATCAGCAATTCGAGAACATCGCCACCGAGATCCAGCAGCGGCGCAACGCCGAAAACCGTCTGACCGAATACCTCGGCCAACTGGAAGACATCGTCTCGACACGGACCGCCGAACTCAAAGCGATCAATACCCGGCTCAGCCAGTCTAATCAGGAGCTTGAAGTCGCCCGCGGCACTGCGCTGGAGATGGCCGAAGCACGGTCGGCGTTCCTGGCCAACATGAGCCATGAGATCCGCACGCCACTCAACGGTCTGCTGGGGATGATTGCGCTATCACTCGACGGACCGCTGAATGCCGAGCAACAACAACAGCTATCAATCGCCCACGACTCGGGCAAAGTGCTGGTGGAGTTGCTTAACGATATTCTCGACCTCTCTAAATTCGATGCAGGGCAACTGGAACTCGAGCACATCCCGTTCGATCTCGGCTCATTGATCGAGGACACCGCCAACCTGCTGTCGCAGAACGCGGCGCCGAGCGTCGAGCTGACCTGCCTGATTGATCCGCACTTCCCCGCACTGGTGCTGGGCGATCCGACCCGGGTTCGGCAGATCGTCAGCAACCTGCTGTCCAACGCCCTGAAATTTACCCGCTTCGGGCGGGTGGATGTGCGATTGTCGACCTACAAGGATGGCGTACGTATCGAAGTCTGCGACACCGGTATCGGTATCGCACAGGAAGCACAGGTGAAGATCTTCCAGCCGTTCACTCAGGCAGGTGCCGGCATTACCCGCCAGTACGGAGGCACAGGACTGGGATTGGCGCTGACTTACAACCTCTGCGAAGCCATGCAGGGACGCCTGAGTATCAGTTCCGAGACAGGTTTCGGCAGCCAGTTCTGCGCCGAGCTTCCGCTGCCCTGCCATACCCGAGCACTGGCTCCGGTTCTTCTTCAAGGCAAAGTCCTCGCCATTACCGCCGCCAGCAGTGGCTTGGCAGAGTTGTTGAAAAATCTGCTGCCGGTCTGGGGCCTTGCATACGAACAACGCACTATTGATGACTCGCTGCTGGGGCTGTCGCCCGATGTGCTGATCACTGACTGCCCTGAGTGCCTGTTCGGACTGCGTCCGACACTCACCGCTCCGATCCTGCTGGTGACCGCCTACGGCAGTTTCCTGCCCAGCGAAGAAGCCGCAGCCCTCGCCCCGTTGCAACAGCAGGCCCGACCACTGGCGCGTAACGCGCTCTATCAGAATCTGCGGCGCACCCTGAACCCGGAGGTCGCCACCATCAACGATGCACAACTCGAAACTTCGCCCCCCGTCAGACGCGGGCGCGTGCTGCTGGTCGAGGACAACCCGGTCAATCAACTGGTGGCCAAAGGCATGCTCGGCAAACTGGGCTGTGATGTCGTGGTGGCTGCCCATGGCGCCGAAGCGCTGGATCAGTTGGAGTATCAGGAATTCGATCTGGTGCTGATGGACTGCAACATGCCCGTGATGGACGGTTATGAAGCGAGCCGACAGATTCGTCAGAGCGGACGCTGGCCAAACCTGCCGATTGTCGCGTTGACCGCCAACGCTATGTCCGAGGAGCGCGAACGCTGTCGGGCGGCGGGCATGAGTGACTACTTGGCCAAGCCGTTTCGCCGTGAAGAGCTGGCGGCATTGCTGGACCAATGGATTACGACTACGCCAGCGCTTTGATTTGGCCCAGCAAGTGATCGAGTCCGTCGCGCAAGTCACTCAATCGATCCAGATCCACACCGCTGTCGCACAGCAGACGGGCCTTCAGTGGCCCGACCTGCTCGCGTAGCGCTTGTCCCGCCGCCGTCAGGCTCAAATGCACCTCACGCTCATCGCGCACCGAGCGCTGACGCTGTACCAGTTGAAATTGCTCCAGCCGCTTGAGCAATGGGGTCAAGGTGCCGGAATCCAGCGCCAGTCGTTCGCCAAGTGCCTTGACCGTCGGTTGCTCTGGCGCGCTGGCCTGCCATTCCCACAACACCAGCATCGCCAGGTATTGCGGGTAGGTCAGGCCAAGCTGATCGAGCATCGGCTTGTAGGCGCGGATCACCGCACGGGAAGCGGCATACAGCTTGAAGCACAACTGACTGTCGAGGTTCAGCGAATCGACGGACAGGCTGTTCATTTGAGCAGGGCTTCGATCTCGCGGCTCAGATCCTGCGGTTTGGTGGCCGGCGCAAAGCGCTTGACCAACTGGCCATCCTTGCCAATCAGGAATTTGGTGAAGTTCCACTTGATGCCCTCAGAACCGAGTAGACCCGGAGCGCGCTTCTTCAATTGCACAAACAATGGGTGGGCGCTGGTGCCGTTGACTTCGATCTTTTTGAACAGCGGGAAGCTGACACCGAAATTCAGTTCGCAGAACTCACTGATCGCGCCTTCATTGCCCGGCTCCTGCTTGCCGAATTGATTGCATGGAAAGCCCAGAACTACCAGACCTTGATCCTTGTAGGTCTGCCAGAGTTCCTCCAGCCCTTTGTACTGTGGGGTGAAGCCGCACTTGCTGGCAGTGTTGACCACCAACACCGCTTTACCGGCGAAATCAGCCAAGGTTTTTTGCTCACCCTTGATGGTGGTGCAAGGGATATTAAGCAGGTTGTCGCTCATGGGGCGCGCTCTGAAATCAGGAAGAAGACGAAAACATAGCGAGCAATTGAATTGCATGCAATTTAATTAATGGGATCGACCCTGCCCAGAAGCAGCCGAAGGCTGCGATCTGTGATTTTGAAAGATCAAAAGATCGCTACCTTCGTCAGTTCCCGGGGGGGCGCGTTACGAGCGGGGTACCAGTTCCAGACACACCGAGTTGATGCAATAGCGCAAACCAGTCGGCGGCGGACCGTCCGGGAAGACGTGCCCCAAATGCGCATCACAGCGCGCGCATTTCACTTCAGTACGAATCATGCCGTGGCTGATATCGCGGATTTCGGTCATGGCACTTTCGCCGATTGGCGCGTAGAAGCTAGGCCAACCGCAACCGGAATCGAATTTGGTCGTGGAGTCGAACAATGGCTCGTTACAGCAGACGCAGTGGTAAACACCATCAGTTTTGGTGGCGTTGTACTTGCCGGAGAACGGTCGCTCGGTCGCACTGAGGCGGCAAACCTCGTACTGCTGCGGATCGAGCATGGCTTTCCATTCTTCCAGGGTTTTTTCCAACTTTTCCATCATCACACCTCAGCGGCTGAAAAAGCCCGATCTGTACCTTTTCCACGGATCGGGCGGCACGTATGATTGCGCCTCGTCACACGCCAGTCTGGCAGCCAGACCGGGCGCATTCAAACGGATTCTGGGCACTACGCCTCAAGACATTCGCCTGTACGAAGACGCAGGAATCCCAGCACGGTTGTCCATCCACCGTCTGGACCGTTCATTTTCGGGATCACATCGCCATGCAGTTCAGCAAATCGAACAAGCTCGCCAACGTCTGCTACGACATTCGCGGCCCGGTGCTCAAGCACGCCAAACGACTGGAAGAGGAAGGCCAGCGCATCCTCAAGCTGAACATCGGCAATCCGGCGCCGTTCGGTTTCGAAGCGCCGGACGAAATCCTTCAGGATGTGATCCGCAACCTGCCGACCGCGCAAGGCTACAGCGATTCCAAAGGTCTGTTCAGTGCGCGCAAGGCCGTGATGCAGTACTACCAGCAGAAACAGGTCGAAGGTGTCGGCATCGAAGACATCTACCTGGGTAACGGCGTTTCCGAGTTGATCGTGATGTCGCTGCAGGCGCTGCTCAACAATGGCGACGAAGTATTGGTGCCGGCCCCAGACTATCCGCTGTGGACCGCTGCCGTGAGCCTGGCCGGCGGCAACGCGGTGCACTACCTGTGCGACGAAGGCGCCGACTGGTTCCCGGACCTGGCCGACATCAAGGCCAAAATAACCCCGAATACCAAGGCCATGGTGATCATCAACCCGAACAACCCGACCGGCGCGGTGTATTCGAAGGAAGTGTTGCTGGGCATGCTGGAACTGGCCCGTCAGCACAACCTGGTGGTGTTCTCCGACGAAATCTACGACAAGATTCTGTACGACGACGCGGTGCACATCTGCACCGCGTCCCTGGCCCCGGATCTGCTGTGCCTGACCTTCAACGGTCTGTCGAAGTCCTATCGCGTGGCTGGCTTCCGTTCCGGCTGGATCGCGATTTCAGGACCGAAACACAACGCCCAGAGTTACATCGAAGGCATCGACATGCTGGCCAACATGCGTCTGTGCGCAAACGTGCCAAGCCAACATGCGATCCAGACCGCATTGGGCGGCTATCAGAGCATCAATGATCTGGTACTGCCGCAAGGTCGCCTGCTGGAACAGCGCAACCGTACCTGGGAACTGCTCAACGACATCCCGGGGGTGAGTTGCGTCAAACCGATGGGCGCGCTTTACGCGTTCCCACGGATCGATCCGAAGGTCTGCCCGATCCACAACGACGAAAAATTCGTCCTTGACCTGTTGCTCTCCGAGAAGTTGCTGGTGGTGCAAGGCACGGCATTCAACTGGCCGTGGCCGGATCACTTCCGCGTCGTCACCCTGCCCCGGGTCGACGAGCTCGAAATGGCCATCGGCCGCATCGGCAACTTCCTCAAGTCCTACCGCCAGTAGATGGCCAGCAGTGCGCAACGGCCCGAACGTTGCGCACTGTCTGATTCAGCAACACTTCTGCGCTCCCCTCCTCCACACGCCCTCTACACTTGCGATTCGCACCGGTCATATACGTCTGACGCAATGGCGACGGGTCGCGGCTGTGTGTCGTCCGTGTCAGTGTCTGTTGTGGGAAATGGGGCGTGCGCCGAAGAAATCGCTGTAGGACACAGTTTGAAATAGTCACCCGGTTGAATAGCCGGGTGCAGCACCTTATATACCCCGCAGTACGCTACATCTTTAGCTTGAGGAGATTTCTACAACCATGATGCGCATCCTGCTGTTTTTGGCCACTAACCTGGCGGTCGTGCTGATAGCCAGCATCACCCTGAGCCTTTTCGGCTTCAACGGGTTCATGGCGGCCAACGGGGTTGATCTCGACCTCAGTCAGCTGCTGGTTTTCTGTGCGGTCTTTGGTTTCGCCGGCTCCCTGTTCTCGCTGTTCATCTCCAAGTGGATGGCGAAGATGAGCACCGGCACTCAGATCATCAGCCAGCCACGTACCCGGCATGAGCAATGGCTGCTGCAAACCGTCGAGCAATTGTCCCGCGAAGCCGGGATCAAGATGCCCGAAGTCGGTATCTTCCCGGCCTACGAAGCGAACGCGTTCGCCACTGGCTGGAACAAGAACGACGCACTGGTCGCCGTCAGTCAGGGCCTGCTCGAGCGTTTTTCGCCCGATGAAGTGAAAGCCGTGCTGGCCCACGAAATCGGCCACGTTGCCAACGGCGACATGGTCACCCTGGCGCTGATCCAGGGCGTGGTAAACACTTTCGTGATGTTCTTCGCGCGGATCATCGGCAACTTCGTCGACAAGTTCTTTTTCAAGAACGAAGAAGGCCGGGGCATTGCCTACTACGTGGCCACCATCTTCGCCGAACTGGTACTGGGCATCCTGGCCAGTGCGATCGTCATGTGGTTCTCGCGCAAACGCGAATTCCGCGCCGACGAAGCCGGTGCACGTCTGGCCGGCACCAGCGCGATGATCGGTGCACTGCAACGCCTGCGCGCCGAACAGGGCCTGCCGGTACACATGCCGGACACCCTGAATGCGTTTGGCATCAACGGTGGCATCAAGCAGGGCTTCGCCCGCATGTTCATGAGCCACCCGCCGCTGGAAGAGCGTATCGACGCTTTGCGTCGTCGCGGTTGAACCTGCCCATATAAAAAAAGAGGGCCCGCAGTGATGCGGGTCTTTTTTATTGCTTCGAGTAATGGGCTGCTTTTGCTGACGTCATCGCTGGCAAGTCAGCGATGACTTCAGTACTGCCCCCCAAAAAAACTAATGACTGGAAATACGGTAAACCCTCTCCTCCAACCGCGTCACGCCAGCCTGCAAGAACTTCCAGCTCTCCCCCAGCACATCCTGCTGTTCCAGCACTTGCACCTGCCAGCCACCGCCCAGCAACCGCTGCACCTCATCGTCCAACACCGCGAACGGCGGCCCGGACATCTTTGACTGATCGTAATCCAGCGTAATCAACACCCCTTGCAAGCCCTGCGGCAAGATCTGCTGAAGGTGCGCCGCATACTGCTCACGCATCGGTGGCGGGAGCGCGATCATCGCTGCCCGGTCGTACAGCGCTGTGCAATCGGCGACATCGTCCGCTTTCAGTGCAAAGAAATCACCACACCACAGCTCGATAGATCCAGCGCGATATACCTTGAATACGCCCCTCTCGCTGATTTGCGGGGACACCCGCTGCTCGCTGAAAAAATCCTCGACAGCTTTTTCCGACAGCTCAACCCCTAAAACCTTGTGGCCACGCCCGGCCAGCCACAGCAAATCCAGACTTTTCCCACACAGTGGCACCAGTACGCGGGCCGATACAGGGATCGGCAGATCCGGCCAGTGCCGCTGCAAATGGGGGTTCACCTCAGGCTGATGAAAGCCGATCTGGTCAGATGCCCACTTCTTGTGCCAAAACTCAGGCTGCATGTGTCGTTCCTAAAAAATCGATCAAAAAGCGTTAAAACTTATATTAGATTTAGATCAATGAACTGACTGAAGATGGCTCATCTTACCGCTCAGGAACCCGTCCATGCTTCCCAGCCTGTTTATCTCCCATGGATCGCCCATGCTCGCGCTGGAGCCCGGCGCCAGCGGCCCAGCCCTCGCACGACTGGCCGCCGAATTGCCCAGGCCCGAAGCCATCGTGATTGTCTCCGCACACTGGGAGAGTCACGAATTGCTGGTCAGCAGCCATCCGCAACCCGAGACATTGCATGACTTCGGCGGTTTCCCGCGCGCCCTGTTTGAAGTGCAGTACCCGGCGCTGGGCAATCCGCAACTGGCTGCCGAGGTCGCCGATCTGCTGACCATCAACGGTCTCCCCGTGCGCCTCGACCCACAGCGCCCGTTCGATCACGGCGTCTGGGTGCCGCTGTCTCTGATGTATCCCGAGGCAAATATTCCAGTGGTGCAAGTTTCGTTACCGAGTCGCGGCGGTCCGGCACTGCAAACACGCGTCGGCCGTGCGCTGGCAAGCCTGCGCGAACAAGGGATTTTGCTGATCGGCTCTGGCAGCATCACTCACAACCTGCGTGAGCTGGACTGGCATGCCGGTCCGGAGAGCGTCGAGCCGTGGGCAAGGGAATTCCGTGACTGGGTGATCGACAAGCTTGCGACCGATGATGAAGCGGCGCTGCATGACTACCGCCAGCAGGCGCCTAACGCGGTGCGCAGCCATCCAAGTGATGAGCATTTGTTGCCGTTGTACTTCGCTCGGGGTGCCGGGGGTGAATTCAGTGTGGCGCATCAGGGCTTCACGATGGGTGCGTTGGGTATGGATATTTATCGTTTCGGCTGACGCCTTCGCGAGCAGGCTCGCTCCCACAGGTTTTGTGGGAGCATAAAAAACAGGCAAAAAAAATCCCCGAACCAGTCGGGGATTTTTTATGTTCGATCAATCAGCCCAGGGCGGATCAATCTTCGCGATAGCGACGCAGTTTCAGCTGCTTACCGGCAACGCGAGTGTCCTTCAGCTTGGTCAGGAGTTTGTCCAGACCATCTTCCGGCAGCTCAACGAGGCTGAAGCTGTCACGCACCTGGATGCGACCGATCGCTTCACGGGCCAGACCACCTTCGTTGAGGATGGCGCCCAGCAGGTTTTTAGCGGCGATACCGTCACGCGCACCCAGCGCGGTACGGCAACGCGCACGGCCTTCGCCCAAAGGAATTGGCGCGCGACGCTCGCGATCACCACGGTCCGGACGGTCACCGCTACGCTCAGGACGGTCGCCACGCGGTGCGTTGTTAGGCACCAGTGGACGTTCCTTCTCGATCGCAGCCAGCGTCAGCGCTTGACCATTGGTGGCCTTGCGCAGCAGAGCAGCAGCCAGAGCACGCGGCGTGCAACCGATGTCTGCAGTCAGACGATCCAGCAGCTCACCGTGAGTCGATTCAGCATCGGCAACCAGCGGCGCCAGGCTGTTGGTCAGTTTCTTGATGCGCGCATCGAGAACTGCCTGAGCGTCCGGCAGGCGAACCTCGGCAACTTTCTGACCGGTTACACGCTCGATCACTTGCAACATGCGGCGCTCACGCGGAGTCACCAGCAGCAATGCGCGACCTTCGCGACCGGCACGGCCAGTACGGCCGATACGGTGAACGTAGGACTCTGGATCGTACGGCATGTCCACGTTGAACACGTGAGTGATGCGCGGAACGTCCAGACCACGGGCAGCAACGTCGGTCGCCACAACGATGTCCAGACGACCATCCTTGAGCGAGTCAATTACGCGCTCACGCTGGTTCTGGGCGATATCACCGTTCAGCGCAGCGGCTTTGTAGCCTTTGGCGTCGAGGGCACTGGCCAGATCCAGGGTCGCTTGCTTGGTGCGCACGAACATGATCAGAGCGTCGAAATCTTCCACTTCCAGCAAGCTGAGAACGGCCGAAGTCTTCTGGTCAGCGTGAACCAACAGGTGAGCCTGTTCGATCGCGGTAACGGTTTGGGTCTTGGTCTGGATCTTGACGTGTTGCGGATCGCGCAGGTGGCGTTCGGCAATGGCGCGGATCGACTGCGGCAGGGTAGCCGAGAACAAAACGGTCTGACGGGTCGCTGGCAGAGCCTTGAAGATGACTTCCAGGTCATCCATGAAGCCCAGTTTCAACATTTCGTCAGCTTCGTCGAGAACCAGGTGGTTCACGGTCGACAGCACTTTCTCGTCGCGACGCAGGTGGTCGCACAGACGGCCCGGAGTGGCGACAACGATCTGTGCGCCGTTACGGATAGCCTTGAGTTGCGGGCCCATCGGCGCGCCGCCGTAAACGGCGACAACGGTGACGCCTGGCATTTGCTTGGCGTAGGTTTCAAAAGCGGTTGCTACTTGCAGCGCCAACTCTCGGGTTGGCGCCAGGATCAGGGCTTGCGGTTCGCGCTTGGCAGGATCGATGCGGTGCAGAATAGGCAGTGCGAACGCGGCGGTTTTACCGGTACCGGTTTGCGCCTGGCCAATCATGTCCTGGCCGGCCATGATGATCGGGATCGATTGCTGCTGAATCGCCGAAGGCTCTTCGTAGCCGGTCGCTGCGACGGCTGCAAGAATATTCGGGTTAAGATTAAAAGCGGCGAATCCGCCGGTTTCCTGGGTCATGGGTCTGCCTCTAAGTGCATCCGCAAAGACCCATGCTCCAAAGCTGCGCATGCCGTGTTGAGACTCAAGAGTCGCCCTGGCAGCTTTGTCGGCGGGGATTTGCGAAAACGAATGAATGAGAAAAAGAATCGTCCGGGAAGAGCCCGCAATGCGGACGTGCAGCCGAAGCTGACTTCGGGAAATTGCGCTACCTAAACGCGGCCAGGTTAAAGGCCGGCGCGCACTATACCGGATTTTGCCCAAAAAGGGAGCTTTTTTTATCGCCTGAATGCGTGCGTCACCGCTGTGTAATGGGGTTTTGCGGATAATCGCGCCAAGGTCTATTTTTCAAAGGCCCGGCCCTACGGGTGATGACGCTAAAACGATTCACCGATGTGCGGCATACCGTCGCTGCCCGCCCTTCCCGCCTGAGGATTTAGCCATGAATCAGCCCTGCCCCGGCCGTGTCAGCCGAGAACGTCGTGGCCATGTCCACCTGATCGGCCTCGACCGAGCGGCCAAGCGCAATGCGTTCGACCTCGACCTGCTCAATGACTTGAGCCTTGCCTACGGCGAGTTCGAGGCCGACAGCGAGGCGCGGGTGGCGGTGGTGTTCGGGCATGGCGAGCACTTTACCGCTGGTCTGGATCTGGTGAATGCGAGCGCCGCCCTTGCGCAAGGCTGGCAAGTTCCGACCGGCGGTTGTGATCCATGGGGGGTGTTCGTCGGCCCACGGGTGAGCAAACCGGTGCTTGTCGCGGTGCAAGGCTACTGCCTGACCATTGGTATCGAGTTGATGCTGGCGGCGGATATCAACCTGTGTGCGAGCAATACCCGCTTCGCGCAAATGGAAGTTCAGCGTGGGATCTTTCCTTTTGGTGGCGCGACTTTACGTTTTCATCAGGTGGCCGGCTGGGGCAATGCCATGCGTTGGTTGCTGACCGGGGATGAGTTTGATGCCCACGACGCATTAAGGCTGGGGTTGGTGCAGGAAGTGATGGCCAGCGAAGATCTGCTGCCACGGGCGATTGAACTGGCTGAGCGGATTGCCCGACAGGCGCCGTTGGGGGTACAGGCGACTTTGCAATCGGCGCGACAGGCGCGCTATGAAGGTGAGACGGCGGCGGCGCAGGGGTTGCCGACGCTGGTGAAAAAGTTGCTGAGTAGTGAGGATGCCAAGGAAGGTATCAAGTCGCTGGTTGAACGGCGCCCGGGCATCTTCAAAGGGATCTGAGAAATGTGGTGCTCTTCAGGCCCTCTTCGCGAGCAAGCCCGCTCCCACATTTGGAATGCATTTCAAGTGTGGGAGCGGGCTTGCTGGCGAAGGGGTCAGCACTGAAGACTCAAGTCGCCGGACGAATCGCCTTGATCAACGACTGCAACGAATACCCCAACTGCGGCGCCAGCGCTTCAGCCCGGGCGGTCAATGCCTGCATGTCCAGTGCCTGATCGAGATCCGCCGGGACAATCAGAATCACATTGCCCTCCTTCACCGGCAACTCCCAGTAATGTCGATGATAGAGCCCGCGCAACAACGCCGCGCCCAGCGGCTTGCCGTCATCGGTGGCCCACTGATTGATCACCAGCCAGCCGCCCGGATTCAGACGCTTCTGACAGTCACCCAGGAAACGCCAGGCAAGGTGCCCGACACCCGGCCCGACATCGGTATAGAGGTCGACAAAAATCAGATCCGCAGGCTCGGCAGTTGCCAGCAACTCGAGCGCATCGCCAACACGAATGTACAGACGCGGATCATCATCCAGCCCAAGGTATTCAATGGCCAGACGCGGCACGTCGGGACGCAGCTCAATCGCTTCGACATCCTCCAAAGGCAGGAACTTGAGGCAGGCCTGAGTCAGCGTACCGGCGCCCAGTCCGAGGAACAGCGCACTCTCCGGCCGCTCATGGCACAACGCGCCAATCAGCATCGCCCGGGTGTAGTCGTATTCCAGCCAGCTCGGATCAGCGGTGAACACGCAGCTCTGCTCGATTGCATCGCCGAATTCGAGAAAGCGGTAATCAGCCACTTCCAGCACGCGAATCACGCCGAACTCATCCTGTACTTCGGCGAGCAGATGCTCGACGCGTTCCTCAGTCATTTCGTCTCCTGATGGTCACCGGGCGCGGTGACGCGATGGCACCGCTTTGGCGCCGTGGCAAAGCGGCGATTGTCGGCGAAGGGGCAGGAACAGGTCACGCACTAATTTGCTGATACCATGGCCTTCCGTGCGTAGAACCTTAGAGACCGTGATGAACCAACCCTGGAGCCCTGAAAGCTGGCGTGCCCTGCCGATCCAGCAACAACCCCAATACCCCGACGCCGCGCACTTGCGCCAGGTCGAGCAGACGCTGGCCAGCTATCCGCCACTGGTGTTTGCCGGCGAAGCACGCGAACTGCGTCGTCAGTTTGCCGAGGTGACTCAGGGGCGGGCGTTCCTGCTGCAGGGCGGTGACTGCGCCGAAAGCTTTGCCGAATTTTCCGCGGCGAAAATTCGCGACACGTTTAAAGTGTTGCTGCAAATGGCAATCGTCATGACCTTCGCCGCGGGTTGCCCGGTGGTCAAGGTTGGGCGTATGGCCGGCCAGTTTGCCAAGCCGCGCTCAGCCAACGACGAAACCATCGGCGGCGTGACCCTGCCGGCCTACCGTGGCGACATCGTCAACGGCATCGGTTTTGACGAAAAAAGCCGTGTGCCGGACCCGGAACGCCTGCTGCAGTCTTATCACCAGTCCACCGCGACACTGAACCTGTTGCGCGCCTTCGCCCAGGGCGGTTTTGCCGACCTGCATCAAGTGCACAAGTGGAATCTCGATTTCATCGCCAACTCGGCGCTGGCCGAGAAGTACAGCCACCTCGCTGGCCGCATCGATGAAACCCTGGCTTTCATGCGCGCTTGCGGCATGGACAGCTCGCCGCAATTGCGCGAAACCAGTTTCTTCACCGCCCACGAAGCACTGCTGTTGAACTACGAAGAAGCCTTCGTGCGTCGCGACAGCCTGACCAACGATTACTACGATTGCTCGGCGCACATGCTGTGGATCGGCGACCGCACCCGTCAGCTCGACGGCGCTCACGTCGAATTCCTGCGCGGTGTGAACAACCCGATCGGGGTGAAAGTCGGCCCGAGCATGGATCCCGACGATTTGATCCGCCTGATCGACGTGCTCAACCCCGACAACGATCCGGGTCGCCTGAACCTGATCGCGCGAATGGGCGCGAACAAGGTCGGCGATCACCTGCCAGCACTGATCCGTGCGGTGCAGCGTGAAGGCAAGCAGGTGCTATGGAGCTGTGACCCGATGCACGGCAACACGATCAAGGCCAGCAGCGGCTACAAGACCCGCGATTTTGCGCAGATCCTCGGCGAGGTGAAACAGTTCTTCCAGGTGCACGAAGCCGAAGGCACTTATGCCGGAGGGATTCATATCGAGATGACCGGGCAGAATGTCACCGAGTGCATTGGTGGGGCGCGGCCGATCACTGAAGATGGCTTGTCGGATCGTTATCACACGCACTGTGACCCGCGCATGAATGCCGATCAGTCGCTGGAACTGGCGTTTTTGATTGCTGAGACGCTGAAGCAGGTTCGCCGTTGAATCAGTCTGGCATCTAGCGTCTGACAGGCCGCATTCGCGAGCAAGCCCGCCCCCACACTGGTTTAGTGAACAACACAAATCCAGTGTGGGCTTGCTCGCGAAGAGGCCCAATCAATCAACATCAATTTGCGCCAATGCCACCCGCAACCGCCCCGCACTCTCGCGCTCACAATTAAGTTTCACCGTCTCCAACCCCAGCCAATCCGCCATCCGCCGTAAATTCCCCGCCAGCGCCAGCATCCCCTCGTCATCCAGCCCCGCCGCCTCCTCGTGTAACGCCTGCACCGCCAGTCGCCCCGATGCCCGTTCGGAACGCAGATCGACCCGCGCAGCAATCCGTTCGTTGTGTAGAAACGGCAACACGTAGTACCCGTAAACCCGTTTGTCCTGAGGCGTGTAGATCTCCAGTCGATAGCGGAAATCGAACAGACGCTCGGTGCGACTGCGCTCCCAGACCAATGAATCGAACGGTGATAACAGCGCGCTGGCCGCTACCTTGCGCGGGACTTTCGGCTCCGGCAGGCAATAGGCGATTTGCCGCCAACCGGCCACTTCACAGGTGAGCAACTGTCCGGCCTCAACCAGTTCGGCAAGGCGCGGACGGGCATCTGCCGGATTCAAACGAAAGTAGTCACGCAGATCTTTTTCCGTGCCGACGCCCAGTGCTTCAGCGGCATGCAGCAATAATCCGCGCTGCGCTTGGGCCTCATCAGGCAGGGTCTGCTGCAGGATCGACGCCGGCATTACCCGCTCGGGCAAATCATACAAACGCTCAAATCCGCGCCGCCCCGCCACTGTCACTTCGCCGGTGGCGAACAACCATTCCAGCGCATGTTTCTCCGCGCTCCAGTCCCACCAAGGCCCAGCCTTGTCTTCGCGGGTCGACAGACTGCCGGCACCCAAAGCACCCTGTGCTTCAACAGACGCCAACACCCGACGAATCGTGCCCTGCTGCTCGCGACCGAACTTCGCCAACTGCTGATAGATGCCTTCGCCACGTTTGGCGCGCTGCATCCGCCACGCCAATAACGGATACATCGACAGCGGCAGCAACGATGCCTCATGCCCCCAATATTCGAACAACGTACGACGCCGTCCCGAACTCCAGGCCGCCTGGTCGAGCAAGTCAGAAGAATAGGAACCGAGACGGGAGAACAGCGGCAGATAGTGCGAGCGCACCACGGCATTGACGGAGTCGATCTGCAAAAGGCCCAGCCGTTCGATCAGCCGGTTAAGGTGCGATGCCTTGACGGTCGGCGGCTGGCGCCCGTTGAACCCTTGGGCAGCCAGCGCCAGACGTCGAGCCTGTTTGGGGGAAAAGGACAGTGTCGCGGGCATGAGCATCTCCTTGTCTGCTCGCAACCTACCTCACCTGAAAGTGGTTTGTGTAGTAATGCCCTGATCATTTGTGCATCGGATCGTCCCAGAATGGCCGCACCGACTCATGTTCGACGTCGGCGCGACTGACGCCGATGTCTTTCAGCGCTTCGTCACTCAGGCTGGCGAGCAACTCGCGTTCGCGGTGAAGCTCGTACCAACGGCTAAACTTGTTCAGCAGATCCGAGATGAGATGAACAGGAACTCTTGCATCGCTTGCATAGACTTTTTGACCTTTCATCGTATTGCCCTCCGTTGTGGATGGCCCAAGTCTCGCGCCGGCGCTAAGATCAATCCAACGAATGTTTCTGATGGCATTCATCACGGAGATTCATCAATTGTCGGCCTACCTCAGTATCGATACCGATGTCCTGCGCACCTTTGTCGCGATTGCCGATCAGGGCGGTTTCACCCGCGCTGGCGAGATGGTCAACCGCACGCAATCAGCGGTGAGCATGCAGATGAAGCGTCTGGAAGAAGACGTGTTGCAGCGTCAACTGTTCGAGCGTGATGGCCGTCAGGTGCGGCTGACTGCAGAGGGTCAGGTTCTGCTCGGTTACGCGCGGCGCATCCTCAAACTGCATAGCGAAGTGTTCAACACCTTGCGCGAGCCGCACATGGTCGGCACCGTGCGCATCGGCACGCCGGATGAT
Organism: Pseudomonas baetica; assembly: GCF_019733355.1. Taxonomy (GTDB): domain Bacteria; phylum Pseudomonadota; class Gammaproteobacteria; order Pseudomonadales; family Pseudomonadaceae; genus Aquipseudomonas; species Aquipseudomonas baetica_A. The sequence continues at coordinate 95,917 of NZ_JAIHLQ010000001.1, forward strand.
TACGTGATGCGCTTTCTGCCGGGAATCCTGTCGCGGTTTGCGCAGTTCTATCCGCTGATCCAGATCGAAGTGCATTGCGAATCGACCAGACAGCTATTGCAGCGCACCGACCTGGACCTGTCGATCGTGACCCGCGAGCCGGGCAACGAGATTGGTCAACTGCTGCGCAAGGAGCGCTTCGTCTGGGCCGAGGCGCAAAACTTCAGCGCCCACGAACAGACGCCGTTGCCTTTGGCGATGTTCAACAGTGATTGTTTCTGTCGCTTGTGGGCATGCAATGCGCTGGACGCAATGGGCCGCGATTACCGCATCGCCTACAACAGCACCAGCCTGTCGGCGCTGATGGCGGTGGTGAGCGCGGGTCTGGCGATCACCGCCCAACTGGAAAGCCTGATCACCCCGGACATGCGTATTCTCGGTGCCGACGAAAATCTGCCGCTGCTGCCCGAGGCGAGCATCATGCTGATCCGCAACCTGAACAAGCCTTCGCCGATTACCGAGTGCCTGGCCGAGCACATCGTCGACGGCTTCAAACTTTAATCGCGAGCATCACCGCACACAGCACCAGAAAGCCGCAGAACAGCCCACGCAGAATTTTTTCCGGCATTGCGTGGGCAACTTTCACGCCCCAACTGATGCTCGCCAGACCGCCGATGGCCAGTGGCAGGCCGATCATCCAGTCAACTTCGTGATGCACCGCGTAGGTGACCAGGGTGACGCCAGTGCTTGGCAACGCCAGCGCCAGCGACAGGCCTTGAGCAACCACCTGAGTGGCACCGAACACGCTGGTCAGCACCGGTGTCGCCACCACAGCGCCACCGACACCGAACAACCCGCCCATGGTTCCGGACGCCGCGCCGAGTACACCCAGCCATGGCCAGGAATAGCGCATCCGGGATGTCGTTGCTGGCCGCGCGCCTAATATGCGCACCAGGTTATAGAGGGATAACACGACCAGAAAGGCGACAAAACCGATGCGCATCGTCTGCGCATCGATGCCCACCGCCCAGATCGAGCCGATCCAGGCAAAAAAGAAGCCCATGACAGCCAGCGGCAACGCATGCCGCAGTTCGATGCGATTGCGCTGATGGTAACGCCACAACGCCAGCATCACGTTCGGCACCACCATCACCAGCGCGGTGCCTTGGGCAATCTGCTGGTCGAGCCCAAACCACACGCCCAGCAAAGGAATGGCAATCAGGCCGCCACCGATGCCAAAGATGCCACCGAGTGTGCCGAGGGCCGCGCCGAACAGCAGGTACAACAAGAAGTCCATCACAGCCAAATTCCTCTTACGTCAGGCGATTCATCCTACGCAGTCGCGGCTGGCAGGGAAACGCACAGCAACGCACAATGGCTATGCCGATTTCGCAAAAGCGTTGAACCGACATGAACCCCAATCAATTGACCGATCAACTCGGACTGTTTCTCGATGTGCTGGAAAGCGGCAGTTTTTCCGCCGCTTCACGCCTTCATCCACTGACGCCTTCGGCAGTCGCTCGACGCATCGACAGCCTTGAAAGCGCGGTCGGCAGCCAGTTGTTCATCCGCAGTACACACGCCGTGCGCGCCACCCCCGCAGGCATGGCCTTTGCCGAACGGGCGCGGCGGATCGTCGCCGAACTGCAACTGGCCCGTGCCGAAGCCGTTTCCCTGAGCAGTGCGCCAGAAGGCTTGATTCGCATCGATGCCCCGGCAGCGTTCGGGCGGCGGCACTTGGCGCCGGTCATTGCTGACTTCCTCGTTCTGTATCCAGGGCTGGATGTGCAGTTGCACCTGATCGACAGCTTCGTCGATATGAGCGGTTCGAACCTGGGCAAAGTGGATCTGGTGCTGCGGGCCGGACAACTGGCCGACACACGGCTGGTGGCCACTCCACTGGCAAGCATAGTGCGCATTGCCTGCGCCAGCCCTGACTATCTCAAACGCCGAAGCGTGCCAAACCATCCCGCGCAATTAAGTGAACACGACGGTCTGGACTGGGAAGGCCTCGCCCCGCCCTTTGCCTGGCGTTTCGAGGCAGACGGGAAGATGCAACTGCACCGTCCCGCACGCATTCGCATGAGTGCCAACAACGCCGAGGCACTGGTGTGTGGCGCCTTGGCCGGGCTTGGGATTGCGCACCTGCCAACCTGGCTGGCCAGCGAATACCTGTTGCGCGGCGAGTTGCTGCCGCTGTTCTGCGAGCACGGCCTGCCTGCGCCGGAATCCGCGGGCATCTACGCATTGCGCATGGAACGGCAAACCCATTCGCGCAGTCATTTGTTGCTGGAATACCTCAAGACCCGATTCAGCCCTGTGCCGCCGTGGGATCTGGCACTCCAGCGTGATCTGGGCCGCCACTAGAACTGGAGAATTATCTGGCGCATTAAACATTCGGACGCTAGATTCATGACCATTCCCGATCAAGGCTTTGACATGACATCCGAACGCGACACCTGCGACGACCTGCTGCTGGGCAATCAGGCTTGCTTCGCCCTGCACTCGACCTCACTGATGATGACCAAGGTCTACAAACCGATGCTGCAAGCGCTGGGCCTGACCTATCCGCAGTATCTGGCGATGATGGTGCTGTGGGAGAAGGATGGTCTGACTGTCGGAGAAATCAGCACACGACTGCTGACGGATCCGGGTTCGTTGACGCCATTGCTCAAACGCCTGGAAGGCGAAGGCTTGCTCAGCCGCACCCGCAGCCGTGAAGACGAACGCGTGGTGATTGTCGAATTGACCGAGCAGGGCCGGGCACTGAAGGAAAAAGCCAAAACAGTTCCGCAATGCATTCTAGGCGCCAGCGGCTTCACCCTGGAGCGCCTGCAAAATCTGCAGGCAGAACTCCAGGCGCTGCGCAGCCACCTGCAAGACAGCCTCACCTGAATCCACTACCTTCCCCTCTGTGGGAGCGCGCAAGCCCACTCCCACAATGTTTCTGCGCCAATTCAAAAATTCCTTTCAGATCATGCACTTTTGACGATTAGCGGACTGTTCACACGTCAGGGCTGATATTTTTTCGAAAATTTATCTTGCGCGCAAAATATTGGCGAGCTACATTCATCTCGCACTTACTTAGCGCGCAAACAATTAGCGCAAAAAAAGACACTACACGAGGCTCACACCATGCAAACTCTCTACACTGCAATCGCAACTTCCACCGGCGGCCGTGATGGTCGCGCAATCTCCAGCGACAACATCCTCGACGTCAAACTCGCGACCCCGAAAGAACTCGGCGGTGCCGGCGGCGCGGCGACCAACCCTGAACAACTGTTCGCTGCCGGCTACTCGGCCTGCTTCATCGGCGCACTGAAATTCGTCGCCAGCCAGACCAAACGCAAAATCCCGGACGACGCTTCGATCACCGCCCACGTCGGCATCGGTCAGATCCCTGGCGGTTTCGGTCTGGACATCGATTTGCACATCAGCCTGCCGGGCCTCGATGAGGACGACGCGCAAAGCCTGGTCGACGCAGCCCACCAGGTCTGCCCGTACTCCAACGCCACCCGCGGCAATGTTGATGTACGTCTGCACACCACCGTTTGAGATAAACGCAAAAAACCTGTGGGAACGGGCTCGCTCGCGAAGGCGTCCTGTCAGTCAACCCTTCACTGGATGCAACAACGTATTCGCGAGCAAGCCCGCTCCCACAGAGAATGAGCAACGGCATAAATCGCAGGCACAAAAAACCCGACTCAATGGTCGGGTTTTTTCTTTCCGCAAAAAACTGTGCTTATTTGGCACGGCCTTTGTAGGAACCGCCTTCGCGGGTGTCGATCTCGATCTTGTCACCGATTTCGATGAAGTCAGCAACCTGCAACTCAGTACCGTTGCTCAGCTTGGCTGGCTTCATGACTTTGCCGGAAGTGTCGCCGCGAGCCGAACCTTCGGTGTAGTCAACTACGCGCACGATGGTGGTCGGCAGCTCTACGGAAACCAGACGCTCTTCGAAGAAGATCGCTTCGCAAACATCGGTCATGCCTTCTTCAACGAAAGGCAGAACGGCTTCGATGTCTTCAGCGTTCAGCTCGTACATGGTGTAGTCAGTGGTGTCCATGAACGTGTAGGTGTCGCCGCTGATGAAGGACAGGGTCGCTTCTTTGCGGTCGAGGATTACGTCGTCCAGTTTGTCGTCAGCGCTGTAAACGATCTCGGTCTTGTAACCGGTCAGCAGGTTTTTCAGCTTGGTCTTCATGATCGCGCTGTTACGGCCCGACTTGGTGAATTCAGCTTTCTGAACCAGCCAAGGATCGTTTTCGAGACGGATCACGGTACCGGGTTTCAGTTCTTTACCAGTTTTCATTGCGAATATCCGAATTTGGATGGGATTTACAAAAATCTAGGCCGCGTATCATATCCAATTTAGGTAAAACTGTACCAGCGCCGCGGCAAGATCGGCCTGCAAGCCCTGTTCCAGACACCACGCTTCGGCATTATTCTGCAGTTCTGGCCAATGATGACGGGCCGTGAGCCAATGTTCGCCGATCGGCTGACCGGCACTCCACGCCCGCCAGAGACCGCTCATCGCCTCGGCAGCGGCCGGCGAAAGTTCCTTTGTGTACAACGCAAGGAAGGCATCGAGCTTGTCCAGATGGATGTCTTCGTCCTGCTGATAAATGTGCCAGAGCATTGGCCGCCCCGCCCATTGCGCCCGCACGAACGAGTCTTCCCCGCGCACCGCATTGAAATCGCAGCACCAGAGCAGATGATCGTATTGATCCTGGCGGACGAACGGCAGCACCTGCACCGTCAGCGATTGACGAATATGAATCGCCCCGACGTCGAGATTTTCCATCCCAAGCCATCGCGCGACGTCGCCGAGTATCCGACCTTCAGGCACCAGCAGATGGGTTGGCTTTGCATCGGTTGCCAGCACATCGAGCCAACTGGCCAAACCGGCGTTCTCATAGGCAAACAGCGAAATCAGCTGGGCTTCAGGCGCGCGGTCGATCCCAAGACCGTGCAGGAATTCTCGCTGCACTTGGGGATCTTGCTGAAACTGCCGACGCTGTTCGAGTAAACCTCGTTCACGCAACAATCCGCCCGTTCCTGGACGGAATCCCGGAAAGAAGAATATCTTCTGCACCGACTTATACTTCACCGATGGCAGGCCGTGGCAACCCACGACCCAGTCTTCGGCGCTGAGATAGTCGAGGTTCATCCACAACGGCGGTTGTTCCCGCTCGGCCATGGCGCTCATGTAATCACTCGGCAGTTGGCAGGCGAACGCGGCGATCACCACATCAGCGGCGTCCGTCTCTAACCATTCGCCTGGCCAGTGTCGCACCTCCACACCTTGCTGCCATTGTTGCGCGGCGTTGATATCGACTTGCGGACAAATGCGTTCGAATGCGCGCAAGTCATCGACCCACAACCGCACTGTCAGCGAATGCTCAGCCACCAGTTGCCGGGCCAAGCGCCAGGTCACGCCAATGTCGCCGTAGTTATCGACCACGGTGCAAAAAATATCCCAGCGGGTTTTCGGTTCCGGCATTCAAGACTCCCGTTGGCAAAACACCGATTGTCCGCATAAATGACCTCATGCAGAAGAGCCGACGGCGATTAATCTTCGTGCGACAATCACCACTTGCCCGCACCCATCCGCCAGGAGGCAGCCATGCCCTACCGTCCTAACCCGCGTCGCCCCTTGCCGGTCCAGCTGAGCGCGCTGCATTTGACCGGCAGCATTGCCCTGGGCATATGGCTGGGTTTTCTTGCCATAGCGCTGACGTGCTGGCTGGCTTCACGCGTTCTGTTCAACGAACAACTGGCGCCGGTCGCTCAGGCTGTACAGCAATTGGCCAACCCGCCAGCCGTCCAGACACAACCGGACATTGCCCCGCAGAGTCCGCTGTTCGAGCAGTACGAAGAAAATCTGCGCAAGAACGAGCAGCAAAATCGCCTTGATCAGGCACGCAGCAGCGGCCGCAACCAGTCAAACCCGAAATGCCAGTTCTGGCTGCAACAGGACCAAACCGCGCCAAGCGAAAAAAGCCGCGCCAACGTTTTACAATTCTGCGATTGATCATGAACAAGCACACTGTCCACCAATTGATTCTCGACAAACTGCGCATCGACCTCGACATCGCCGAACGCGCTGCGCAGACCGCTTACGAAACCGCCACCCACGAAGAAAACATCGCCGAAAACAAGTACGACACCCTCGGGCTTGAGGCATCGTATCTGGCGGCAGGGCAAGCGAAACGGGTCGAGGAAATTCGCCAGTCACTGGCGCTGTGCCAGAACCTGACGCTGCGCGCCCACGACGAAAACCGAGGTATAGAAGTGGGCGCCCTGCTCGGCCTGGAAGATGAAAAGGGGCGCGAGCAGTGGCTGTTTCTGGCCCCGGATGCGGCGGGCCTGAAAGTCGATGTGGTGGGTCAGCCAATTACCGTCATTACCCCACGCTCGCCACTGGGCAAAAGCCTGCTAGGCAAGCTGGAAGGTGATGAGGTCGAGATTCTGGTGGCGGGCACCCGGCAACAGTTCACTGTCACCGAGGTGCTCTGAGGCGGGCGCTTAGTGAACGGGCAGTTCGACACCGTCGAACAGATCTTCCAGTTCCTGCTTGTTGTGACACTGGATAGCTTTGGCCATCACTTCGCGGGTCAGGTGTGGTGCGAACTTCTCGATGAAGTCGCACATGAACCCCCGCAGGAAAGTACCACGACGGAAACCGATCTTGGTCACGCTCGATTCGAACAGTTCGCTGGCATCGAGCACCACCAAGTCGTTGTCGAGTTTGGTGTCGACCGCCATCTTCGCCACGATGCCTACGCCCAGCCCCAAGCGCACGTAAGTTTTGATCACGTCGGCGTCGGCGGCGGTGAATACTACTTTCGGCGACAGGCCACGATGACTGAAGGCTTCGTCGAGTTTCGAACGCCCCGTAAAACCGAACACATAAGTCACGATCGGGTATTCAGCCAGCGCTTCGAGGGTCAGCTTCGGCAGCTTGGTCAGCGGGTGGCCCTGCGGCACCACCACGCAGCGGTTCCAGCGGTAGCACGGCATCATCACCAGATCGCCGAACAGCTCCAGCGCTTCGGTGGCGATAGCGAAATCAACGGTGCCGTCAGCGGCCATTTCGGCGATCTGCATCGGCGACCCCTGGTGCATGTGCAGCGCCACGTCCGGGTATTGCTTGATGAAATTGCTGATCACCGGCGGTAATGCATAACGCGCCTGGGTGTGAGTCGTGGCGATCGACAGGGTGCCTTTCTTCTCGTTGGAGAATTCCTGGGCGATCTGCTTGATGCTTTCGACTTTGCGCAGAATCTCACCGGCGGTGGTGATGATGCGCTCGCCGGCCGGCGTCACGCGGGTCAGGTGCTTGCCGCTGCGGGCAAACACTTCGACGCCGAGTTCGTCTTCCAGCAGACGGATTTGTTTACTGATGCCCGGTTGCGAGGTGTAGAGGCTTTGGGCTGTAGCGGAAACGTTGAGGTCGTGGTGCGCCACTTCCCAGATGTAGCGCAATTGTTGAAGCTTCATATGTATCCCTCAAAGCAGGTAGACGCCACGGGCATCAGCGACGATATATAACTATATTAATGGTTCGAATAATAAATCTAGAACTTTTTTATCAAAGCGCCATTATTCCTGCTTCAGCGATCCTCCCGCCGCCGACGCTCCACCAGCGGCACCAGATACACCGGCACCTTGGCCAATTGCAGGACTCGAGCCGCCGTGCGCCCCAACGGCGTTTCCGCGCCCACCCCGTGGCTGTGACTTCCTACGATCAGCAAATCGACAGAGAGTTTCTGTACCTGATCGAGAATCACCTGCGACGGATCGCCCTGCAGCACGCGCACCGCTCGAATGCGCTGCAGATCCAGTTCGCCCTCGTCTCCCAGTTCTTCGCGAAAACTTTCCAGTACCCGCTGCTCGATATTGGCGATGACTGTTTTCAAACCCTGGCTGTGGAATTCGTTCAACGCCTGCTCGTCGAGATAACTCTGCAACACCGATTCGGCAAACAACCCCATCGGCTCCACCGCATGCACGACGTACAGGTCGGCATCGAACGTTCGCGCCAAAGCCAAGGCGTGCTGCATCACTAACGGTGCGTACAGACCGAGGTCAGTGGCATACAGCATCGAACGAATCATATGACCCCCTCGCAAGCCAACATGGCGCAGATTTGATTCAGCTTAGCAGTGCCTTGACGAGTACGACGTGTGACGCAACGTCTTGAAGCACCGGGGCTTTAGATCGACGGTTCGTTGCTGATGCCATGAGGCACGTGGCCAGTAGCGACGACTTCGCGGGCCAGTTCGCAATGGCCGGTCTGATCATCAAAGAACACGTCGGCAACAAAGGCCTCAAGAAACGCCGACTTGGTCAGGCCGCCGAGGAACAGCGATTCGTCGAGACGGATATCCCACTCGCGCAACGTGCGAATCACCCGTTCATGCGCCGGCGCCGAACGCGCCGTCACCAACGCCGTGCGGATCGGGCAGTCGTCGTCAGGGAACTCGCGCTGCAGCAAATTGAGCGCGGCGAGAAAGCCCTTGAATGGTCCACCGCGCAAAGGCTCACGGGCCGACTCACGCTCCTTGGCTTGAAACGCCTCCAGCCCGCCGGACTGATAGACGCGCTCAGACTCGTCGGAAAAGATCACCGCGTCACCGTCGAAGGCGATGCGCAACTCGTCGCTGGCCGCACGGCTGGCGCCCCCGGATAGAATCGTCGCGGCGGCGAAACCGGCATCCAGTGCCGCACGCACATCCTCGGCATGGGTGGAGAGAAACAGATCGCAGCCGAACGCTTTCAGATACGGATAAGGACTGCGCCCGCCGACAAACGCCGCACGGGAAATCGCCAGACCGTAATGGTGAATCGAGTTGAACACTCGCAGGCCGGTGTCGGCGCTGTTGCGTGACACCAGAATCACCTCGACCCGAGCACGACCGAGGCGACTGTTAAGACTCAGGAGTTTTTCCACCAATGGGAACGCATCGCCGGGCGCGAGAATCTCGTCTTCGTGCTCAATCTGGTATTGCCGATAGGCTTCAACGCCGCTCGACAAGTAGACCTTGTGGCTCTCGCTCAGGTCGAACAAGGCGCGCGATGAAATCGCCAGCACCAGTTTGTCATCGATGTTCTTGGCCATGCCTACCCGCCCTTTCACAAAAAAAACTTAAACGTTGCGGCGGTCGATAAAACCCAACGTGCGATACAACGCTTCGATACGTGGCAACTCGCAGCCCGCCGCTTTCGCAGCCGACAGTGGCCGGACATAAATCGCCTCGAGTTCCAGAGCACGCTTATGCAAAAAGTCGTGGTGCATGCTCGGCCAGTAATCGGGCATTTTCTCGGTCATCATGAACAGGTACTCGGCGTAACCGGGCGGCATGTCGTGCCCACAAGCCTTCGCCCCCTGCACCACTTCGGTCATCAACGCCTGGATCAACGCGCGGCTGTCGGCGTCGGCCATCAGCGGCGTGGTACTCGCGCCGAGCAACACCGAAAGACCGTTGTAGGGGATATTCCAGACCAGTTTCTGCCAGCGTGCCTGCTGCAGATTGGGCATCGCCTGCGAGTCGATACCCGCGGCGCGGAACAAAGTGCAGCCCTCTTCGACAATCGCCATGCGCTCGGCATCATCGATGGCCGGGCCGCTGTGGTAACCGACATTCACAGCACCCAAAGCTTGATGGGTTATTTGCCCAGGCCCTTCACGGTGTACACAGATAAGGCACAGACCTCCGAGCAGGTGCAACGAATCGGGCAGCCGTTCACGCAGACTGTCCTCGACGTCCAGACCATTCTGCAATAGCAGCACTTTCGCGCCGGGCTTCGAGGCTTGAATGATCGACGGGGCAAGACCAACATTGCTGGTGGTCTTGGCGCCGACCAACAACCAGTCACACGGCGGCATGTCTTCGGCCGAAGCATAGGCCTGCACAGGGTTCAACGTCAGCGGACCATGCACCGCACTGTTAACGTGCAAGCCGCGCTCGGCCACCGCCGAGAACTCGCTGCGCAACAGGAAATGCACATCGAATCCGGCGCGCGCCAACATCAAACCGTAGAAACCACCAATTGCGCCGGTGCCGATAATCCCCACCACCGGTTTGCTGATTGTCCCCATTTATGGCAACTCCTCTGATATTCGAACCAAGGCCTGAGCCAATGCCTCGTTGAGTGCATCGACCGTCAGGCGCGTGTGCAATGCCCCAAAGAACTCGCCGTCGCGCACGACAAACAGCGCCGGCAAATGAAAGACCTGATAACGCGCCACCAAGCCACCGTTTTCGCCGGCGTCGATCCAGCACAAGCGATCCACCGTCAGATCGAAACCCGGCAAGACCTCACGGGCATACCGGCAACTGGCGCAACCGACGCTGGTGAAAATCACCAGCGAAACGCCACTCATCGCCAACAGCCGCTGGTCAGCGTCGAAATCGGTCAGCTGCGATTCGACCACTATACTGGGGGAAACAATGTCAAATGGCCGACACAGGGAGTCTGTGCTCATGGGACGTTTCATTCCTCATCCGGACGAAGTGCCGGTTGAATTAACCTTGCTCAAGCCTGAGTGTATTTCCAGACAACAGCTGCACACTATCAGCCTCGGCGGGATCGCTTGCAATTATCACCGCGCCTGGCGCCATGGCACGGCGCTGCAAATCCGCATGCCGACGCTCAATGCCAATATCTGTTATCCCGGCTATGTGGCGTGGTGTCTGCGGCGTAAAAAGGGGTATCTGGTGGGCATCGCCTTCACCGATGAACAGGCGCTGTTCAGTGCGCGAATGGGTGAGCAAGTGTGTCAGATCGAACGCTATTGCCGAATAAACGATGCTCACGATGCCCTGCAGGATATTCAGGCGTTAGCCCTGCACTGGGTCGAGCAACATGCCGACGAGTTCTCCCACGACAGCGTTCGCAAGGCTTTCGCGCAGCCATTGCTGGATTAGGCTCTGTTCTAAACAGTGACTTGCCCATTGTCGAGCAGGCGTCTAACGCGCTAAGGTTCCGCTCCCCGACGCGCTTAAATCTGCTGTGCTCCGCCGCGCGGGGATCGCTGGCGGCCGGCACCCGTGACCTGACGAGTAAACGATGGCTGATTTACCGATCAACGACCTAAACGTCGCCTCTAACGAGACCCTGATCACTCCTGATCAGCTCAAGCGTGATATCCCTCTGAGCGACGCTGCCCTGCGCACCGTCACCAAGGGCCGCGAAGTCATTCGCAACATTCTTGATGGTACCGACCACCGTCTGTTCGTAGTGATCGGCCCGTGCTCGATCCACGACATCAAGGCTGCCCACGAATACGCCGAACGCCTGAAGGTGCTGGCCGAGGAAGTCTGCGACACCTTGTACCTGGTCATGCGCGTATATTTCGAAAAGCCGCGCACCACCGTCGGCTGGAAAGGCCTGATCAACGATCCGTATCTGGACGACTCGTTCAAGATCCAGGACGGTCTGCACATCGGTCGTCAGTTGCTGCTGGATCTGGCCGAGAAAGGCCTGCCGACTGCCACCGAAGCCCTCGACCCGATCTCCCCGCAATATCTGCAGGACCTGATCAGTTGGTCGGCTATCGGCGCGCGCACCACCGAATCCCAGACGCACCGTGAAATGGCTTCCGGCCTGTCTTCGGCCGTCGGCTTCAAGAACGGCACCGACGGCGGCCTGACTGTAGCGATCAACGCCCTGCAGTCGGTGTCCAGCCCGCATCGTTTCCTCGGAATCAACCAGGAAGGTGGCGTATCGATCGTCACCACCAAAGGCAACGCCTACGGTCATGTGGTATTGCGCGGCGGCAACGGCAAGCCGAACTACGATTCGGTCAGCGTCGCCCTGTGCGAGCAGGCGCTGAACAAGGCCAAGATCAAGCCGAACATCATGGTCGATTGCAGCCACGCCAACTCCAACAAGGATCCGGCCCTGCAACCGCTGGTGATGGAGAACGTCGCTAACCAGATCCTCGAAGGCAACCAGTCGATTATCGGTCTGATGGTCGAGAGTCATCTGAATTGGGGCTGCCAGGCGATTCCAAAAGACCTCGCCGACCTGCAATACGGCGTGTCGATCACCGATGCCTGCATCGACTGGTCCGCCACCGAGAACACCCTGCGCAGCATGCACGCCAAGCTCAAGGATGTGTTGCCAAAGCGCGAGCGCAGTTGATCCGCGTTTTACAGGCATAAAAAAACGCCGGGCATTCATTGCCCGGCGTTTTTGTGTGTGCTGTTCAGATTTTCGCAGCGCGGCGCTGATGACGCTCCATGTAGCGCTCGACGTAGGAGCACGACGGAATCACCGTGTAGCCCATTTCCTCGGCGTATTGCAACGCGCTTTCCGTCAGCGCTGCGGCAATGCCACGGCCACGCAGGGCGTTGGGCACAAACGTGCGATAGATATCCAGGGTCTGTTTACCCAGATCCATATAGGTCAGGTAGGCACGATGACCGTCCACATTGGTCTCGAACTGATGACCAGCCTGGTCATGGTGGATGGACAACGCCTCGCTCATCACTACTCCTCGCGGGTCTTGAATTTTGACCCCTACCTTACCGATGTTTTTCCGGCGAAGGAACATCTACGCCACCCCCGTGCCTGATGGACAACGAGAAGAGCCACACCGATCCCACGCAACCGAGCACCTGATAAATAGTAGGCACCATTGGCAAAAATGCTCAAGGTACGCTCGTCATCACGCGACTTGACGGGGGAGCTCCGATGGACGCAGGGATGGCCTGGAGAAGATATCTCCCGGGCCGCTCACCTGAACATTGCCGGATGTTGAGACTTAAGACGTGCCGCCTTTTATAAAGTCACCTCAACATGGACAAAGATAAGCGAAGCAGCGCGCAAAATCGGAACAAAAGTATGGACGGATTCATCTAGACAGACTTTAGACAACTCTGCAAAAACAGCACATGACAACGGGAACTTTTTCTCATTGACTCGCTCAGCGCGGGGCTTGTAGCTGGATGTTTTTTATACAGGGCAGTTAAAATTTGCTCGAAAAAGAATCAGCGCCTACAATTTTTTTTGCTTCTTGCGCTACGTCAGTTTACTTACTACAAGTAATGGGTAGTATGTACGCCGGCTATTTCCTCAATCCGAGGAGACAGCCACTTAATTGAAAGTCCTTGAAGGGGAACACGATGAACAACGTTCTGAAATTCTCTGCTCTGGCTCTGGCCGCAGTTCTGGCTACCGGTTGCAGCAGCGTATCGAAAGAAACCGAAGCACGTCTGACCGCTACTGAAGACGCAGCTGCTCGCTCCCAGGCTCGTGCAGACGAAGCTTACCGTAAAGCTGATGAAGCTCTGGCTGCTGCTCAAAAAGCACAACAGACTGCTGACGAAGCTAACGAGCGCGCTCTGCGCATGCTCGACAAAGCTAGCCGCAAGTAATAGTCCCTCGGGATTATTATCAAGCCGACCCATTTTTTGGGTCGGCTTTTTTATTGTCGGTACTTTTGTCCTGGCCATAAAAAACCCGCCGATGCCTCAAGCATCGACGGGTTCGAATCCGACCTTACTGCAGCAGGTCGATCGGCGTGTTCGAAACAATCGGCGCCGACGTGTTTGGCGTACCGATTTCGGTTGGCAGACCATCCTCGGCCGCCACCACATCACGCACCACATCCCAGTTCACGCGCAGGTTATTAGTGATGTCATCACGCTTGAGCATCGCGTTGATCACCGCTGTGTGCTTGTCGACCACCGACGGATCGCCCTTGTCGTCGATCGGTGTGTGCGCCTCCAGGTAAACCTTGCCGCCACTGCTCCCGAACTTGTAAGCCTCATTGAGGATACGCACCGAGGTACCGACCGGCACCATGCTGGCCATCTCGAGCACGTTATTGTTGAACATGCGGAAACAGCCGTGACTGGTACGCATGCCGATGCCGAATTTCTTGTTCGATCCGTGGATCAGATAGCCCGGCGTGCCGAGGGTGAATTTGAAAGGCCCCAGCGGGTTGTCCGGACCGGCCGGCACCACGTTTGGCAGCGGATCACCATCAGCAGCGTGTTCAGCCTTGATCGAGGCTGGAGGTGTCCAGGTCGGGTTCGGCGTCTTGGCAATGATCGATGTGTGCGCGATTGGCGAACCCCAGCCCTCACGACCGATCCCCAGCGGGAACGTGTACACCACGTTCCGGCCTTTCGGGTAATAGTAGAGACGGTATTCGGCCAGGTTGATGACAATGCCTTCACGCGGACCCGGCGGCAGAATGAAACGGGTAGGCAGAACGATCTCGGTGCCGGCGCCGGGCAACCAGGCATCGACGCCCGGGTTGGCCGCGAGCATTTCCGAATAGCCCAGATCGTAGGCGGTGCCCAGATCAGCGAAGGTGTCTTCGTACTTGGCTTTGATCACCTGCACCTGACCAATGATGTCTTCACCAGGCGGTGGCAGGGGAAACTCCAATGCAGCAACGGGACCGGCCACACACAGGGCGGCAAGAGACAGGCAGCGGGTGACGGCAGGAAAGCGCGGCAACATCCGGAACATCCTTCGCATGATCAACAAGGGTATTAGAGCGCGATTGTACACCGCACCTTGGGAATTCGGGGAGCCACAAGACCTGCGGCGAGGTGGCTGGCTACCACGCCGCGGTCAACTTATTGACTCAAGATCTTAGAGTTCGAAGCGCAACTCAGGCCAGATCGGCGAGGTGCCGCGCTTCTGCGACTCCAGAATCGCCCGGCACAGCGAGCACAGGCGCTGATCCTGAAACACCCGACGATCCACGCTCGACCAGCGCGGCTGCGCCGGTAGGAGGCTGCCACACAGGGTCCGATCCGCAGAGCCACCGAGTTCCAGTTGACGGGTCACCAGATGCACCCGCACTTCCTGGCAGGCGAACAGATCCAGCTGTTCGTCAGGCTCGATCAGTTGGTAGGCAAAAAGGGACCAGGCAGAACGTGGCATTGGGGGCTCCGAATAAGGGGGCGCCACATTAGCCGAAAGCCTGCCGCTAGAAAAGCCTCATAACAACGGTTTTAGCGTAGGCCAGACATTTTCCAGCAACTTGCCCTGAGCCCCGACTGCCGGGTGCAAACCATCAGCCTGCATCAAGTCTGGATGACCGCCCACGCCGTCGAGGAAAAACGGTACCAGCGGGATCTTTTTTGCGTCGGCGAGTTTGCCGTACACATGGGCAAAAGCATCGGTGTAACGCTTGCCATAGTTGGGCGGCAGTTGCATGCCAAGCAACAGCACCTTGGCACCGCTCTGGCGGGAGCTGTCGATCATCGAGGCAAGATTTTGTTGCAATTGAATTGGCGGCATTCCGCGCAAGCCGTCATTGCCACCCAGTTCGAGGATCACCAGGTCGGGCTTATGCTCTGCAAGCAGCGCGGGCAGCCGCGCCTGGCCTCCGGCACTGGTGTCACCACTGATGGAGGCATTCACCACTTTATCGTCGAAACCCTCCTGTTTGAGCCGTTGTTCTAGCAACGACACCCATCCCAAGCGGGTATCCAGCCCGAAACCGGCGCTGATACTATCCCCAACGATCAGGACAGTACCCGCCGCTGCGTTCTGGGCCATGCACATCAAGGCCAGGCCAGCACTCAAAAACCACACACGCATCGGATTCTCCATGGGCGCAAGCATTCTCACCGCGAAGAACCTCAGCAAAGTGGTTCCCAGCGCGGAAGGTGAACTGACTATCCTGCACGAACTCAGCCTGGAACTGAACAAGGGCGACAGCCTGGCCATCGTCGGCGCGTCCGGTTCCGGCAAATCCACCCTCCTCGGCCTGCTTGCCGGTCTCGATTTACCGAGCAGCGGTGAGGTCACCCTCGCCGGCCAGTGTCTGAGTAATCTCGACGAAGACCAGCGCGCACGGGTGCGTGCCGAACATGTGGGTTTCGTCTTTCAATCGTTTCAATTGCTCGACAGTCTCAACGCGCTGGAAAACGTCATGCTGCCGCTCGAACTTGATGGCCGTAAAGACGCCCGCGAGCGCGCCACTGAACTGCTGCAACGGGTCGGCCTCGGTGAGCGTCTGACTCACTCGCCGCGCCAACTCTCCGGCGGCGAACAACAGCGCGTGGCGATTGCCCGAGCCTTTGCCGCCGAGCCTGACGTGCTGTTCGCCGACGAACCCACCGGCAACCTCGACAGCCACACGGGCGAGCGCATCAGCGATTTGCTGTTCGAATTGAACAAGGAGCGCGGCACCACACTGGTGCTGGTGACCCACGACGAACGCCTGGCCCATCGCTGCCGGCGCCTGATCCGACTTGAAGCCGGGCTGTTGGTCGCCCCTCTGGAGCCTTGATGGCACGCCTGCCGCTGCTGCGACTGTTCAGTCTCGCCATCCGTCAACTCATGCGCGATGCCCGCGCCGGGGAACTGCGGGTGTTGTTCTTCGCCTTGGTGGTTGCCGTAGCGGCAAGTACCGCCATCGGCTATTTCGGCGCCCGCCTCAATGGCGCCATGATGCTGCGCGCTACCGAGTTTCTCGGCGCCGACCTGGTACTGGAAGGCAGCTCACCGGCCCGCCTGGAACAAATCAGGACCGGCACCGAATTACGCCTTGATCACGCGCAGGTCGTGGAATTTTCCAGTGTCATCGCGACTGACAACGGCATTCAGTTGTCGAGCATCAAAGCGGTCGACCGCGCCTATCCATTGCGCGGCGAACTGAAAAGCGCCCCGGCGCCCTTCGCCACGCAAGAGCCCGGCGGCGAACCACAGCCCGGCGAGGCCTGGGTCGAGTCACGCCTGCTGACCGCGCTGGACCTGAAGATCGGCGACAGCATCGACGTCGGCATGAAACCCCTGAAGCTCACACGGGTACTGACTTACGAACCGGACAGAGCCGGTAACTTTTATAGCCTGACGCCACGCGTGCTGATCAACCTCGACGATCTCGCCGCGACCGGCGTGGTGCAGCCCGGTAGCCGAGTGAGCTATCGCGAACTGTGGCGCGGCGAACCGCAAGCACTGGAAACCTATCGACAACTGATCAAGCCAGGGCTGGCGGCGAATCAGCGAATTGAAGATGCCCGCGATGGCAATCGGCAGATTGGCGGCGCGCTGGGCAAGGCCGAGCGCTATCTGAACATGGCCAGTCTGGTTGCGGTGCTGCTGGCTGGCGTGGCGGTGGCGTTGTCGGCGAACCGTTTTGCCAGTCGTCGTTTCGATGCCAGTGCATTGCTGCGCTGCCTCGGCTTGTCGCGACGGGAAACCATGTTGCTGTTCAGTATTCAACTGACGGCACTTGGGCTGTTCGCCGCCCTCAGTGGTGCGTTACTCGGTTGGCTGGCGCAACTGGGCTTGTTCGCGCTGTTGCATGATCTGCTGCCGAGTGATGTTCCGCCAGGTGGCCTGTTTCCGGCCCTTGCCGGGATCGCGACCGGGCTGGTGGCACTGGCCGGGTTCGCTCTGCCGCCACTGGCGGCGTTGGGACGAGTGCCGCCACTGCGAGTCTTGCGCCGCGACATGCTCCCGATCCCGTCGAGCACCTGGATGGTCTATGGCGCGGCGCTCGGCGCGCTGGGCCTGATCATGTGGCGCCTGAGCCTTGATCTGTTGCTCACATTTGCCTTGCTTGGCGGTGGCGTGGTCGCCGCAATGGTGTTGGGTGGCTTGCTTTTGTTGTTGCTCAAAAGCCTGCGGCGCATGCTCGCCCGTGCTTCTTTGCCGTGGCGTCTGGGCCTGGGTCAATTGCTGCGTCATCCGCTCGCAGCAGCCGGCCAATCGCTGGCATTCGGGCTGATCCTGCTGTCCATGGCCTTGATCGCCCTGCTGCGTGGTGAACTGCTCGATACTTGGCAAAATCAACTGCCGAAAAATGCGCCCAACTATTTTGCCCTGAACATTTTGCCGGCGAACAAACAGGCCTTTACCGATCACCTGATCAACGTATCAGCGCAAGCGGCGCCACTGTATCCGGTGGTGCCAGGGCGCCTGATCAGCATCAATGGCGAAGCGGTGCAGCAGATCGTCAGCAAGGACTCTGCTGGCGACCGTGCCATTCAACGCGACTTGAGCCTGACCTGGGCCGCCGACTTGCCGCCCGGCAATAAGCTCACCGCCGGGTCGTGGTGGACTGAACAGCCCACTGACGATGTTCCCGGGGTGTCGGTGGAAGGCAAAGTCGCCGAGAGCCTCAAGCTCAAACTCGGCGATCACATGGTGTTCAGCGTTGGCGGGGTCAATCGAGAAGCTAAGGTCACCAGCCTGCGCGAGATCAACTGGGACAAT
The DNA here is from genome assembly GCF_019733355.1 of Pseudomonas baetica. Taxonomy (GTDB): domain Bacteria; phylum Pseudomonadota; class Gammaproteobacteria; order Pseudomonadales; family Pseudomonadaceae; genus Aquipseudomonas; species Aquipseudomonas baetica_A. The sequence goes on from NZ_JAIHLQ010000001.1 coordinate 114,097, forward strand.
TTCCAGCCGAACTTCTTCATGATCTTCCAGCCCGGCACATTGAAGGATCTGCCGGCGACCTACCTGACCAGCTTCTATCTGGCGCCTGGACACGACCAGCAGATCGTCGATCTGTCGCGGGCCTTCCCGGCTGTGACCATTCTTCAGGTCGAAGCCCTGCTCGAACAACTGCGCAGCATCCTTGCTCAGGTCACGCTGGCTGTGGAGTACGTGTTGTTGTTTGTGTTAGCTGCGGGAATGGCGGTGCTGTTTTCCGGGTTGCAGGCAACGCTGGATGAGCGTATTCGCCAAGGTGCATTGCTGCGAGCACTGGGCGCGGAGCGGCAGTTGCTGATCAAGGCACGTCGCATTGAGTTCGGTTTGCTCGGCGCGGTCAGCGGACTGCTCGCGGCCATTGGTTCGGAAGCGGTGAGCCTGGTGCTGTATCGCTACGCCTTCGATCTGCCGTGGCATCCGCACCCATGGCTGCTGGTGCTGCCGCTGATTGGCGCGGCGCTGATCGGGGGCGCGGGCGTATTCGGTACACGTCGGGCACTCAACGCAAGTCCGCTGACAGTGTTGCGCGAGGGTTGATAGACTCCAGCCGTCTAACTCACAAGAAGCTGCCATGAGCCGTTATTGCCCTCCCCGTACCGCCGGCACCGCGCTGATCACACCCGAAGGTGAAGCGCGGATGCGCGCTGAATTCCATGAACTGTGGCATGTGCGCCGTCCACAGGTCACGCAGTCGGTCAGCGAGGCGGCGGCTCAGGGTGATCGCTCGGAGAACGCTGAATACACCTACGGCAAAAAGATGCTGCGCGAGATCGACAGCCGTGTGCGCTTTCTCACCAAACGGCTGGAAGCGTTGAAGGTTGTCAGCGAAAAGCCCAGCGACCCGAACAAGGTCTACTTCGGCGCTTGGGTAACCATCGAAGACGAAGACGGCAAGCAATCACGCTACCGCATCGTCGGCCCGGATGAACTGGATTTGAAACTGGGCCTGATCAGCATCGACTCGCCGCTGGCCCGCGCCCTGATCGGCAAGGCGCTCGACGCAGAAGTGCGGGTACAGACGCCGACTGGCGAACAGTTCGTGTACATCGTGGCAATCGACTACCCCTGAAAACCCTAGCGACGGGTAATCAAGCCTTGCCGTGCGACGCGGACCAGTTGCGCGATCATGTGCGGCACGTCTTCCTGGCTCGGCGCCTGAATCACGGCCAGATCAAAACTGTCAGTGGCAAACCGTGCCAGCGACTCGCCGTCCTCGACAAACTGGATCAGAAACGCGGCGGGGCCGCCGCTGCGACGTGGCCAGCCATCGAGATAACGCAACAGCGTCGGCTGATGTTTGCCGCCAAGCAGGATTTTTGGATTGCGTTGGGTGATATGTGCCGTGATCGGCGCGGGACGTGCTGGAGGGCGTAGTGCATTCATCGTGTCGTGTCTCTGCCTCAAAAGTCTGCGTGGCAGGTGAGAGGCAACACCGAACCAGCGCTTTAGCGGTATTTCGAAGCCCTGTTCCGGCTTCTGACGGCAACTGTTGTAGTCACCTGGCGCCCCGCAAGTAGCTGTTTAAATCGGCGCATGAGCAGCATCCTAGAGAACGTGACCGATCAGTGTCAAGAATCAGCCGCAACAAAAAAGGCTCGCACAATGCGAGCCTTAGGCGTGAGTCAGAGCGCTCAACCGGCGATGGCGCGATCCACCGAGAGCTTGCCAGCACCTTCGATCAGAACGGCAAGGCTGCCACCGAGCAACGCCAGCGCGAACTCGTAACCATTGTTGGCCATGAACAGACCGTTGCTGATGTGCACGGTGAAGATCGCAACCAGCGACAGGAACGTCAGGCCCAGCGCCGCCGGACGAACCAGCAGGCCGATGATCAAGGCCAGGCCGGCGAAGAACTCGGTACCGCCGGCCAGCGTGGCCATCACATACCCAGGCGTCAGACCGAGGCTTTCCATGTACTGCGCAGTGCCAGCCAGACCGTAACCGCCGAACAGACCGAAGAGTTTCTGCGAGCCGTGGGCGGCGAAGATCACGCCGACAGCGATGCGCAGAAGGGTCAAGCCGTAGCCTGCGCGGGTGAACAGAACCTTGTTGATCAGAGAGCTCATGGGGCATTCCTTGTTTTGCGAGAAGTGTGTGTGGATTGGCCGCTATATTAATCAGTAAATTCTATGTTAAAAGCGCAAATATTTCGCCATAACAATCGATTTATTAGATTATTTTCGTGAGACAACTTTCTGCCCACCGGGCTCCAACGATTCCCGCTCCCGGTCGAACGCCAAGTAATACTTGTTCACGCTATTAACATAGCTGACCGGCCCCATTCCTACCTGCTCCATGGCAATGCGCTCGACCTGAAAGAACCACTGATCAGGATTTAGCCCCCGCCGCCGGGCCTCGGCACGCATACCCTGGACCCGCTCCGGCCCGATGTTGTAAGCCGCCAGCGTGAACGCCATGCGCTCGCGCTCATTGAGCTTGGGGCTGGCGAAGAACTTGCGGCGGATCATCGCCAGGTATTTGGCCCCGGCCTGCACATTCGCATCGAGATTCTGAATATTGTTCACACCAACCCGTCGCGCTGCGGACGGGGTGATCTGCATCAGCCCGGTCGGGCCACTGCCGCTGCGGGCATTGGGCTGCAGGCGCGACTCTTTGAATGCCAACGCTGCCAGGTTCAGCCAGTCCATGTTTTGCGCCGCAGCATGCTTTTGCAGCACGGGGCGCAATTTCTCCAGACGCTGACGGTCAGCCTTGGCCAATGGATAGTGGACTTTATACAGACGGCGATAGATGCGCAGAAACGCTACGTCTTCGTTCGACGGTTTCTTGTAACCGCTGAGGAAGCGATCAATGCTCGCCCGCAGCATTGATGCATCCCGGCGTACGAACCAGTATTCCTCGCCAGGATCGCCGACCCTCAGTTGCCGATCAACGCGCAGCTTGGGCAGGATCTTGCCCCAGCGCTCGGCAATCGGTTGCTCGACGATGGTCAGGTGAAAGATGCCGCCCTGGACCATTTCCAGTACATCTTCGACCGCCAGTGTCGGATCGACCCATTCAATCTTGATCGGTGCCAGCTTATGCAGCGCCAGTTTCTGATTGAGTTGGCTGACCGCTTCCCCCGCTGCACTGCCGGTGGGCAGGGCGAGGGTTTTGCCGGCGAGTTGCTCAAGCTTTGTGTAGCGCCGCTCGCCCTTGATGCCGACCAGCACCAGCGGCACGTTGCTGGCTATCGGCTCACTGCTGGCGACCGCACGGCCAGGTTGCAAATAAAGCAATTCACCGGGCGCCACCAGATCACCCTCACCGCGCTGCAAGGCACCGAGCAGTTGATCCTTGGCTTTGGGAATGATCTTGAGGGTGATTTCCTGGCCGTCACGCGCATGGCCGTTGAGGTATTGCTCGAAGGCGCGCAGGCGATGGTATTCGATGCCGATGGCCTGACCCTGGACTTCGCCGGAGCTGTTACGGCTCTGGTTGACCAGCACCCGCAGCACGCGACTGCTGCGAATTTCGGACAAGTCCCGCACCTTGGCGGCCGGCACGGCTTGCAGCGGCCCGGGCAGGCGCGCTACCGCCGTCATCGGCAGCAGTAGCGATCCACACAACAGCAGCAAAACCGAGGGACGAATCATCCACTCTCCGAAAAGAATACGGGGCGATTTCACCGCTGAGAGGTCAAAATCACCGACGAAAACAGAGCGCCTGGAGCGCTGGCAAAGTGCGAGAGAGTGGCACAGTAGTGGCCACCATACCAACACTAGCCGTCTAGCGGCCTCAACAGACAGTCATAAGCCGTTGTAGTTCTTGGCTTTTATGATGAATCTACAGCTCTGGTATGCTTTCCGGCCTTCGGCCCGAGGTAGCAACCATGCAACTCATCGATATCGGCGTCAACCTGACCAACCCAAGTTTCGCCGACAAACACCAGGCCGTACTCGACCGCGCCTACACCGCCGGGGTCTGCCAACTGGTGCTGACCGGCACCAGTGTGGAGGGGAGCGAACAGGCACTGGAACTGTGCCAGCAACTGGATGACAGTGGGCAACGGCTGTTCGCCACCGCCGGGATTCACCCCCACTCAGCCAGTGACTGGAATGCCGACAGCGCCCGGCGCCTGCGCAGCCTGCTCAAAGAAGGCAACGTGGTCGCCGTGGGCGAATGCGGGCTGGATTTCAACCGCGATTTCTCACCGCGCACCCAACAGGAAAAAGTCCTCGAAGAACATCTGGCAATGGCCGTTGAGCTGCAATTGCCGGTGTTCCTGCATGAACGCGACGCCAGTGTGCGCCTGCTGGAGATACTCAAAGACTTCCGCGATCAACTACCTGCGGCCGTGGTGCATTGCTTTACCGGCGAGCAAAAGGCGTTGTACAGCTACCTCGATCTGGATCTGCATATCGGCATCACGGGCTGGATTTGCGACGAGCGCCGGGGCACGCACTTGCATCCATTAGTCAAAGAGATCAAGCGCGGCCGGCTGATGCTGGAAAGCGATGCGCCTTACTTGCTACCGCGCACCCTGCGCCCGAAACCGAAGAATGGCCGCAATGAACCGGCGTACCTGAGCGAAGTGCTGCGCGAAGTGGCGTTGCATCGGAGTGAAACCGAGGAAGATCTCGCCGCGCACTCCACCGCTTGTGCCCGGGCATTCTTCAACCTCCCCTCCCTCCCCTGACACACACAACAACCATTGTGGGAGAGGGCTTGCTCGCGAAAGCGCTGAGTCATATAAATAAATAGCGACTGACACAATGCTTTTGCGAGTACAGCCGGACAGCATCGGCTGTTGACGCACATCAAGATCTGCAGAGCTGCATAGCGGCACAATGCTGGCACCTTGCCAATGCTGTTTCCGCTATCAGAGAAAACCTCCATGGGTGCCTGGCTTAGCAATATCTCGCTGAAATACAAATTCTGGGCGGTCAACGCGGTCGCCTTTGTCACCACCCTGCTGCTGGTGTTGTACGCCGTGCAACTCGAACAGCAGGCCCGCAGTCACGCGGCGCAAGCGTCGGCGCAAGCCCAGGCGCAACTGCTCAAGGCCTGGCCGGCCGGGCAGGCGCTGCCCAAGACTGATCAGGTGCTGACGTTTAAACGCGGCGAAGCCCCACGTCTCAATGACCAACCACTGCTGGAGATCACCGACAACAACGGCTGGAACGAGATCAACCACCTGCCACTGTTCGGCGACAACCCGTTGATGGGCGCCGAAGTGTTCAGCCGTGCCGACGGCCAGCAAGTAGCAGTCATCGCCTACGGCCCAAGCCTGAAGCAAGTGTTCGGCGAGCGCTTCGCCAACTATGCCGTGGCGGTGTTCATCCTGATGCTGGCGATGCTCGGCGCTTCGCAGTTGCTGATCCGCTTCCTGCTCAGCCAGCTCAACACGTTGAAAGACGTGATGTTGCACGTTGAGAAAAGCGGCGATCTTTCAGCCCGTGTACCGCTGGCCGGAAAGGATGAGGTCGGGCAGATGGCCAACGCGTTCAACGCGATGCAGGCCGGTTATCAGCGCGTCGTCACCACCGTTGCCAACACTGCGCAGCAACTGGATGTCGGCGCTGCGCGTCTGGCGTCGAGCATGAACGAAGTGCGCCACGGCATGCTCGGCCAGCAAAGCGAAACCGATCAGGCTGCCACCGCGATCAACGAGATGACTGCCACGGTTTATCACATCGCCCAGCACGCAGGCGCCACTCGCGATCTGTCGCAGACCGCCGACGGCTTGGCTGGTAGCGGTCAGCAAGTGGTTGCGCGGGTGCAGCATTCGATTGCCGGTCTGTCCAGCGGTGTACAACAGACCGCCGAGATGATCCAGCGCCTGGCCGAGGACAGTCAAAAGATCAACGGCGTGGTCAGCGTGATTCACAGCATCGCCGAGCAAACCAATCTGCTGGCGCTCAATGCCGCCATTGAGGCCGCCCGGGCCGGCGAAATGGGCCGTGGTTTTGCCGTGGTCGCCGATGAAGTTCGCAACCTCGCCAAACGGGTGCAGACCTCGACCGACGAGATCACCACCATGGTTTGCGCTTTGCAGGCCGGCACGCGCGATGCGGTGGATTTCATGCAGGAGAGTTCGTACAAGGCCGACGACTGTGTGCAGCAAGCGCAGGAGGCTGGCGAAGCACTGGCGCATATCACCGGCGCAGTGGCGCAGATGCGTGAAAGCAATACGCAGATCGCCGTGGCGGCGGAGCAACAGAGCCAAGTGGCCGAGGACATGAATCGCGCAGTGGTCAGCATCCGTGATGTGACCGAAAACACCGTGCAGCAGACCGTGGATTCAGCGACGACCAGTAATGAGTTGGCGAAACTGGCTGGAGAGCTGAGCAAGGCGATTGGGCAGTTGAAACTCTGAGGGCTTCTTCGCGAGCAAGCTCGCTCACATTGGACTTGTGAACGACACAGTTCCCTGCGGGAGCGGGTTTGCTCGCGAAGGCGTCAGATCAACCAACATCGCATCCCAGCGTCGTCCCTATCGTGTCCATAGCCAAGCTTGATTCGCCGACCTTCCCACTCAGGCCTATGCTTCAACCCATGTGTTCAACATGGATCGAGGAGTAGTCAACATGGGCAAACGTCATCCCAACCTTCCCGCGTGGCAATGGCGCGCGTACCCGACCAATCAGCAGCAGTCGACCCACCAGGCGCTGCAACTGATTGCCGTACCTTTGTTTATCATTGCGTTTCTTTTGATCGTGTCCGGGGTGTTCAGTCTGAGCCTGGCCAGCGTGGCCATTGGCGTGGTTGGCGTCGTTGCGGCACTGGGTTTGCAGCGCCGTAACCACAGCCTGGAGGCGTAAGCCCGCGTTGCGGGCTTCAGGCAAAAATCGTGACGGTCTGGCGGCTCATCGCGATCAGTTCCCCTTCAGCACTCCAGAGCTTGGCGGCGGCATGCCCGTAACCGTCGGCGGCGTACTCGGTTTCCACCCGATATTTGCACCAGTCCAGCGTGCTCACATCGCGCAACGGCTGCACGAATTCGACGGTCCAGGTCAGCGTGCTGCCCGCCGCCACTGTCTTCAGGTGCGGTAACAATGACGGCGGCCACGCATCCACCAGCGCCAGAATGTGCGATTCAGTGACAGGTTCGTCCTTCACATCGCCACGCAAACGCACCCAACCGCCCATGTCTCGCGATGGATTGCCCGTGAATGGCAGGCCACCCACACTCCAGCGCATCGCCAGATGGCGCATGAACTCAGGGGTCACACCTTTGATGTACGGCAGTTCCTGGCAGTCGTCCAAAGGCTTCATCTCTGGGGCAGGAAGGGCTGGCACGGCCACTTGCGATGCTCGCGAGGCGCCGAAGCTGCCTTGCACCAGCGTCACCACCTGACCGTTCTGCATGGCCCGGCCCAACACCTGGCTGACGGCTTTACCTTCGCGCAGCACATCGACTTGAAAAGTCACCGGTACTTCGGGCTCGACCGGACCAACAAACGTGATCGCCAACGAACGCACCGGGCGATCGGCAGGCACCTTTGCGCGCATGGCTTCGTATTGCAGCGCGGCAACCAGACCACCGAAACTGGCGCGGCCCTGCGCCCATTCGGCTGGGATGGTCAGTTCCGGTTCGCGGCGGACCGCTTCGAGCAAATCGCAAAAGCGCATGGCAACCTCAGAAAACGAAAAGTGAATGCAGAGATCTTAACCAGCCAGGCAGAGCGCCGCAGCGTCTATTCCGGTCAAATAGACTGACATCTCGGACATGATGAAGCCCACTCCCACAGTGGGTGTATTTAGGACTGAGGATTATTTGAAGCAGGTTGAACTGAGTTTTTCGAGTACGCGATCGGCCTTGCTTTCGGCTTTGATCATGGTCGCCCGCCACGTCGCGACGCAGGGCTGCAGATCCGCTTCCTGTTCGGCTTTTGCCAGCCACTGCCAGCAATCGTGCCAATCGCCCAAGGCGCCTTGCGCCGACTTCAATCGCGCCAGCGCCGCTTGCGGCAAACGGTCCAGTTCAGGGTAGGCTTCGATGCCATAGCGCACACGCTTGATCAGCAAGCGCAAGCGATGACGGTCGTGGGCCGGATCGTGCAGCGCCTCATCGAGTTTTTCCCATTGCTTGCCGAGGCGTTTTTCGATGCGCTTTTCCAGCCCCTTGAGCAACCCCTGACGCTGGGACGCACGCAGAAAACGCGGGAACGCGTCGAGAATCATCAGCAGCGAAGCCACCTCGCTGCTCGCCGCCAGCGTCGGATAGGCCTCGGCCATCTGTGCCATGCGCCGTTGCGCGGCTTCGGGTTGATCGTGCTGGAGCAAGTACGCCGCCAACACCTCGCGGTCGCGCCACGGAGTGGTCAATTGACCGACGGCCGAGGCAGCACCCTCAAGTTGCTCGACACCCGGCAAGCCACGCAAGGGTCGCAACAGACTGCGCAAGCGGCGCACCGTCGTGCGCAAATCGTGTAACGCCTCGGGATCGGTCCGCGCAGTCAACCGCGCCTGACAGGCCAGCAGTCGCACTTCCAGGCTCAGAACATGGGCCACCAACCGGCCAACCAACGCTGACATCACTTGCTCCTGATTCAAATGGCTCGGGGGAAGCGTCTGCCGACATGGCAAAACCACCTCCCTGCACTATGTCAGCAGCTTAGCGCCCGGCGCGGGATTCGCGAATGTAGAAACGGGCCTTCTCGGCTTTCTTGCTGCAACCCTCAAAACCCTCGAATTGTTGTTGGGTCTTGGCCGCCGTCAGCAGCGACAGGGCTTTGGAGTAACTGACGGTACCGGCAAAACCTTCGGCCTTGGCCAAGTCCAGCTCATGCCATGCGGTGTCGAGCTGGCTGCCGCAACTGTCGCGGTAAGCGGTTTTACCGGCGCAACCGGCCAATGCCAAAGCAATCAACGGAACACAGATCCAGGCTTTCATCACTCACACCTCAACGTTAGGTCAACAGTCGTGCAGTTAAGACGGTCAGGCAGCGAAAAAGTGCCTTACCGGCATATGAAACCGCGCGGATGAAGAGGATAGCGCCAGAGGGGCACACCGCCGTAAAAAACGACGCTCCCGGCGCACTGAACGACCTTGGCGATTGAGCCGCCCGCTCGATGAGTGCATTGTGGCCCCCTGTCCGGAGGAAGTTTGATGAAAAAGCGTGTCGCACTCGTACTGGGCTCCGGTGGTGCCCGGGGCTATGCCCATATCGGCGTCATTGAAGAAATCGAGAAGCGCGGCTACGAAATCGCCTGCATTGCCGGGTGTTCGATGGGTGCCGTGGTCGGCGGGATCTACGCCGCCGGCAAACTCGACGAATATCGCAACTGGATCGAAAGCCTGGATTACCTCGACGTGCTGCGGCTCGTGGATGTGAGTTTTCGGCTGGGAGCGATTCGTGGCGAGAAAGTCTTCGGCCAGATCCGCAAGATCGTCGGCGAAATCAACATCGAAGACCTGCGCATTCCCTACACCGCCGTCGCCGCCGACCTCACCAATCAACAGGAAATCTGGTTCCAGGAAGGCTGCCTTCACCAGGCCATGCGCGCCTCAGCGGCGATTCCCAGCCTGTTCACCCCAGTGATGCAGGGCAACCGCATGCTGGTGGATGGCGGGATTCTCAATCCGCTGCCGATCGTGCCGGTGGTGTCCAGCCACTGTGATCTGATCATCGCGGTCAATCTCAACTCGACCAACCAGCGGCATTACAAATTGCCGGTGATCCAGCGTCCGCCGGCGTTTCGCTCGCGCTTCGACAGCTTGATCAGTTCGCTGGGTTCGAAGATGCCGTTCCGTCGCACCCAGGCCGAGCAATTACTGCGCCTGGAACAGGAAGCCCTGAGGGCCGAAGCGGCGGACATCAATCCGTGGCTCGAAGGTGTCGAACCCGAAGCCCAACAACCCGCTGCCGCCCCCGAACGCGAAGGCGCACCGAAATCCGCGACCGGCTCGTTCATCATCGATAACGTCGGGCCAGCATCATTGCTGGACTTGATCAACCAGAGCTTCGAGGTGATGCAGACCTCGCTGGCGCAGTACAAGATCGCCGGGTACCCACCGGATATCCTGATCAACGTACCGAAGCGGGTTTGCCGGTTTTTCGAGTTCTACAAGGCGCCGGAGTTGATCGCACTGGGCAGAGAAATTGCTCGGGATACGCTGGATCGATATGACAGCGAGCAGAGCAGAGAGCCCTGAAGTTCTAGGCTGCCTGTCAGGGCCTCTTCGCGGGCAAGCCCGCTCCCACAGGGTTCTAGGGTGCTATTGAAATGTGCGTATCACACCGACCACTGTGGGAGCGGGCTTGCTGGCGAAGACGTCGGATCGATCAACGCAACACTAAAGGCTGCTCTCACTCAATAGCCGATAACCCACTCCCGCCTCCGTCACGATAAACCGCGGCCGCGTCGGATCATCTGCCAGTTTCTGGCGTAAATGCCCGACGACAATCCGCAGATAATGACTGTCCTCGGTGTGCGTCGGCCCCCAGATATCCTTGAGCAATTGCTGCTGGGTGATCACCCGCCCCGGATGCCGCGCCAGTTGCGCCAGCACTGCGTATTCCTTGCGGGTCAGCGCCACTTCGACGCCGTCGAGCAATACGCGCCGGTAGGCCAGATCCACCGTCAGCGGGCCGAAATTCAGCGCGGCCTGCTGCACCTCTCCCGCTGGCGCCTGACGCAACAATGCACGCACCCGGGCGAGAAACTCCTGAATGCCGAACGGCTTGGTCACGTAGTCATTGGCGCCACCATCCAGCGCCTGGACTTTCTGCCCTTCACTGGCGCGCACCGACAGCACCAGCACCGGCGTCGTCGCCCACTCACGAAACTCGCACAGCACTTGCTGGCCGTCCATGTCCGGCAGGCCGAGGTCGAGCACCAGCAGATCGGGTTTGTTCAGCGCCGCCTGCGCCAACCCCTCGGCGCCGGTGCCGGCCTCCAGCACTTTGTAGCCTTGGGAAGCCAGGCTGATGCGCAGGAATTTGCGGATCTGCGGTTCGTCGTCGATGACCAAAATGGTCGCGGTCTGGCTCATGAATTCACATCAACACAAAGGATTGGCGAGAGAGTAGCGCAGTCGGATTCAGGCTTCACTGTCCATCCCCGGTTGCGTCTGCAACGGCAGGTGCAAGGTGATGCAGGTGCCGCGTCCATCGATACCGTCGGCAACGCTGATGCGCCCGCCATGAGCGCCGACCATGCCCTGACAAATCGCCAACCCCAGACCGGTGCCCTGACCGCCCCGATCACCGCGGGCGGCGGTGTAGAACATGTCGAAAATCTTCGCCCGCTCGTCTTCGGGAATACCCGGCCCTTCATCGCTGACCGAGAAGAAAATCTCGTCGTCATTCGCCCCCGAACTCAGTTGCAAGCGACCGTGGCTTGGCGAGAACCGTGCGGCGTTTTCCAGCACATTGACCAGTGCCTGCTCGATCAGCGCGGCATGCACAAACAGTAGCGGCAACTCGGACGGCACATCGGTACTGACCTGCAACGGCGCCAGCACGGCGCGCAGACGATTGAGCGAACTGCCGACGATGTCGGCCGGCGACACCCAGTCCCGCGCCAGTTTCAACGCACCATGGCCCAGACGCGTCATGTCCAGCAGATTCTGGATGTAGCGGTCGAGGCGTTCGGCTTCATCGCGAGTGCCTTCGAGCAGTTCGCGGCGATCCTCCAGCGGGATCGCTTCGCCCAGTGCCAGCAGGCTGTCGATGCTGCCGCGCATGGACGTCAGCGGCGTGCGCAGGTCGTGGGACACCGAGGCCAGCAAGGCGCTGCGCAATTGTTCGGTTTCGCCGTGCAAGCGCGCCGCTTCAAGATCGTCGGCCAATTGCGCCCGGGCCAACGCTTGCGCCAGCGGTTGACTCAACGCCGTCAGCAAGCGCCGCCGCTGCCCGCTCAACGTTTGGCCTTCTTTGGCGCAGACACCGAGCAACGCCAAGGGTCCGTCCTCGACGGAAAGCGGCCACCACCACCAGCGCCCGAGCGGCAAGGTGCCAGTGCCCATGCCGGCCGGTTGATCGTGCTGCCAGGCCCAGTCGGCGGCGGCACGTTCGGACTCAGTCAATTCGAGCGGGGCGCCGGTTTCGACGTTCCAGACGCCCTGCCCGTCGCGATTGAGCAGGCACAGTTGCAAATCGCTCCAGCCATTGAGGTGCTGCGCGGCGGCGTTAACCACCGCTTGGCGATCGGTGGCGGCGGTCAGTTTGCGCGACAGGTCGAGCAGCTCGCTGGTCTCTTCCTGAGTGTCGCGCAACGCCTGCAACTGTCGACGCTGACGCGCCGCGAGGTTGCCGGTGAGCGCCGCCATCAACAGGAAGAACAGCAACGTCAGGACGTCTTCTTCACGCTGAATACTGAAAGAGAAATTCGGCGGTATGAATAGAAAGTCATAGGTCAGAAACGACAGCGCCGCACAGGCCAGCGCCGGGCCAAGGCTGCTGCGCACTGCCACCAACAACACCGCCGCGAGGAACACCAGCGAGATGTTCGGCAGCGCCAACACACTCGACACCGCCCACGCCAAGGCACTGGCCAACACCGTCGCCAACAGCGCCAGCGCATAGTCGAACCAGACCCATGTCGGCGCTGATCGCAAGCGTGGTTGATGCTGTTGCTGATCGCTGTCGAGGACGTTGATTTCCAGGCCAGGGGCCTGACGCAACAACCGGGCGGCCAGTCCTCCACCAAACAAGCGACGACGCAGACGCGGGCGGGACTGGCCAACCAGCAACAGACTCGCACGCCGCTCGGCGGCATGCTGGATCAGGGTTTTCGCCACCTCACCGGCACGCAGCAACACCACCTCACCGCCCAGACGTTCGGCCAACTGCTGAGCACTTTGCAGGCGCAAGCGCGATTGCTCGTCGCGCACACCGCCGTTGTCGATGTGCACCAGACTCCACGGCAAATGCCGACGTTGCGCGACCCGACTGGCGTGACGCACCAAGCGTTCAGCCTGCGTATCGCCATCGACGCCCACCAGCAAACGACCGCGAACCGCCGGGGCGGCCTGGCCGAGTTGGCGATAGCCTTGGGCAAGATCGTTATCGACTTGCGCCGCAGCGGTTTGCATGGCCAATTCGCGCAACGCGGTGAGGTTGGTCTGGGTGAAAAATGCATCGATGGCGGCCCGCGCCTGCTCCGGCACGTAGACCTTGCCTTCGCGCAGACGTTCGAGCAACTCACGCGGCGGCAAGTCGATCAGCAGCAGTTCATAGGCCTCTTGCAGTACCCAGTCCGGCAGGGTTTCACGCACCTGCACGCCGGTGATGCCGCGCACTTGATCGTTGAGGCTTTCCAGGTGCTGGACGTTGACCGTGGTGAACACGTCGATGCCGGCGGCGAGCAGTTCCTGGATGTCTTGCCAGCGTTTGGTATGACGGCTGCCAGGGGCGTTGCTGTGGGCCAGTTCATCGACCAGCACCAGTTTCGGTTTGGCCGCCAGCAGGCCATCGAGGTCCATTTCTTCGAGCATCACGCCACGGTATTCCGAGCGCACCAACGGTTGCTGCGGCAGCCCGCCGAGCAGCGCTTCGGTTTCAGCGCGACCGTGGGTCTCGACGACACCGGCAATGACTTTCACGCCTTGGCGCAGTTGGATGTGGGCGGCCTGGAGCATGGCGTAGGTCTTGCCAACGCCGGGGGCGGCGCCGAGGAAAACCTTGAGCCGGCCACGGCCGTCGCGGGGCAGATCTGCTAACAGCGCGTCGGCGCGGCCGGAGTCACTCATGCTTGATGCTCTCTCTTCCTGATAGTTATGCGGTGACTGTTGTGGCCTCTTCGCGAGCAAGCCCGCTCCCACAGGTTCAGTGTTGCACTTGTGGGAGCGAGCCTGCTCGCGAATGGCCGCGCCGCCGGTTCAGAGTTTTTCCAGCGCCATGTTCAGTTCCAGCACATTAACCACCGGCGGCCCCACCAGCGGCTGTTCGATGTGCGCATCGAGCAGTTGCTGCACGGTCGCTACCGGCAGGTTGCGTGCTGCCGCAACACGCGCCAGTTGATAGGCAATTGCCGCCGGAGGCAAGTGCGGATCGAGGCCGCTGCCGGAGGTGGTCAGCAGCGCCAGCGGCACCGGGCCTTGCCCTGGAACTTGCAGCTTGTTGGCGTCGTCGATCACCCGGCTGGCGAGTGCCGGATTGCTCGGGGCCAAGTTGCTTGCGCTGCTGGAAACCGTCGCAAACGCACCCGCCGAAGGACGCGAATGAAACCAGGCATCGCCAACAAAATCCTGGGCAATCAGTGACGAGCCACGGACTTTGCCTTCAGCGTCGTGTACCAGACTGCCGTTGGCCTGATCGGGGAACGCAACGTGCGCGACACCGGTCACCACCAGTGGATAGGCAACGCCGGTGACCAGGGTCATCAGCACCAGCAGGCTCAGGGCCGGACGTATCATTGTGGACATTTCAAAATCCTCGAATTCAAAAAGCAGATACCGCGTTAATCAGTTGGACCGTGTCGAGTTCATCGCCAGCAGGCTGGCTCCCACAGGGGAACGCACTTCAAATGTATGAGCGAGCCTGCTCGCGATGGCGTCAAACCAGATGCAACGCCGTGAGCAACATGTCGATGGCTTTGATCGCCACAAACGGCACCACAATCCCGCCCAATCCATAGATCAACAGATTGCGCCGCAGCAACGCCGCCGCACTCGCCGCCTGCACGCGAACGCCACGCAATGCCAGCGGAATCAGCACCACAATGATCAAGGCGTTAAACACAATGGCCGACAGAATCGCGCTCTGCGGACTGGTCAGGTGCATGATGTTCAGCACGCCCAGTTGCGGATAAATCGAGGCGAACAGCGCCGGCAGAATCGCGAAGTACTTGGCCACGTCATTGGCGATGGAAAAGGTCGTCAGCGCACCGCGTGTCACCAGCAATTCCTTGCCGATCTGCACCACGTCCAAGAGCTTGGTCGGGTCGCTGTCGAGATCGACCATGTTGGCCGCTTCCCGCGCCGCTTGCGTACCGTCGTTCATCGCCATTCCCACGTCAGCCTGCGCCAGTGCCGGGGCGTCGTTGGCGCCGTCGCCGCACATCGCGACCAGACGACCGTCGTTCTGCTCGTGACGAATACGCGCCAGTTTTTTCTCCGGGGTGGCTTCGGCAAGCACGTCATCGACGCCCGCTTCAGCCGCGATGGCCGCTGCGGTCAACGGGTTGTCGCCGGTGACCATCACGGTGCGAATCCCCAACTTGCGCAGTTCGGCAAAGCGCTCGCGAATGCCCGGCTTGACCACGTCCTTGAGATGGATCGCGCCAAGCAGCCTGCCGTCGACGCAAACCAGCAACGGCGTACCGCCGCTCTGGGCGATCTTGTCGATTTCCCGCGACAGGGCCGGGGCCAGATCGGCGCGTTGTTGCCCGAGGAAACTCAGCAGCGAATCGACCGCACCTTTGCGATACACGCGGCCCTGATAATCGACACCGGACAAGCGGGTTTCGGCGCTGAACGGCACGGCGGTCAGGGTTTCCGGGGCCGGCTCGGGCTGCGGATGCAAACCGCGCAGGTACTCGACGATGGATTTACCTTCGGCGGTTTCGTCCGCCAGCGAGGCGAACAGTGCGCCTTCGGCCAGATCGCGAGCACTGACGCCTGGCGCTGCATACACCGCGCTGCAACGACGGTTGCCGAAGGTGATGGTGCCGGTCTTGTCGAGCAGCAGCACATGCACATCGCCTGCCGCTTCGACTGCACGGCCGGACTTGGCGATCACGTTCAACCGCACCAGACGATCCATCCCGGCGATACCGATGGCCGAGAGCAAACCGCCGATGGTGGTCGGAATCAATGTGACCAGCAGCGCCACCAGGAACACCAGTGGCAGGCTGCCGTGGGCGAAGTGAGCGAACGGCTGCAGGGTCACCACCACCAACAGGAAGATCAGGGTGAGGCCGATCAGCAGGATGTCCAACGCCACTTCGTTCGGCGTCTTCTGGCGCTTGGCGCCTTCGACCAGTGCGATCATGCGGTCGAGGGTCGATTCACCGGGGTTGGCGGTGATCTCCACCAGCAGCCAGTCGGACACCAATCGAGTGTTGCCGGTGACGGCTGAGCGGTCGCCGCCGGACTCGCGAATCACCGGGGCCGATTCACCGGTAATTGCCGCTTCGTTGACTGCGGCGATCCCTTCGATGACTTCGCCGTCGCCGGGGATCATCTCCCCCGCATCGACGCGCACCACATCGCCTTTGCGCAGGCTGCTGGCCGGGACGACCTGAAAGCTGCCATCGGCCTGTTTGCGCCGGGCGCTGAGGCCTTCGCTGCCCGCCTTGAGGCTGTCGGCGCGGGCCTTGCCGCGACCTTCAGCCAAGGCTTCGGCGAAGTTGGCGAACAGCACGGTGAACCACAGCCACAGGGCGATCTGCGCGGCAACGAAGGTCGGCACCTGACTGTCTGGAATGAAGCACAGCACGGTGGTGAAAATCGCGGTCAGTTCGACCACCAGCATCACCGGCGAACGCGCCAACTGCCGAGGGTCGAGCTTGACGAAAGCTTGCACCAGCGCCGGGCGCCACAGGGCCGAGATCGCGGTTTTCGCTTGTTCCGGTGCTTTGACGGCAACGGGTTTGATTGCGGGCATATTCATCATTGACTCCTCAGCTCCCTATACCAAAGGCAGCCATACTCAGATGTTCAGCGATAGGTCCCAATGCCAGGGTCGGCAAAAAGGTCAGGCCGCCCACCAGCAAAATGGTCACGGTCAACAGGGTCACGAACAGCGGGCCATGAGTCGGGAAGCTGTTCTGGCTAATCGGTGCGGTCTTCTTCATCGCCAGGCTGCCAGCCAGTGCCAGCACCGGGAGGATGTAACCGAAGCGGCCGAGCAACATGCCGAAGCCCAGCATCAGGTTGTGATACGGGGTGTTGGCACCGAAGCCTGCGAACGCCGAACCGTTGTTCGCGCTGGCCGAGGTGTAGGCGTAGAGCAACTGGCTGAAACCGTGTGGCCCGGGGTTCGTCACTGCGGCCACCGGACCTGGCAGGCTCGCGGCAATCGCACCGAGCACCAGCACGCCAATCGGCATCACCAGCAACGTGACCACCAACAACTGCACTTCGCGCGCCTGGAGTTTTTTACCCAGATATTCCGGTGTGCGGCCAATCATCAGGCCGGCGAGGAACACCGCGATCAGCACGTTGAGCAACATGCCGTAGAGACCCGCACCGACACCGCCGAAGATCACTTCGCCGACCATCATGTTGACCAGCGCAACCATGCCGCTGAGCGGGTTGAGACTGTCATGCATACCGTTGACCGAACCGTTCGACGCGGCGGTGGTGGTTACCGACCACAGCACCGTGGCGGTGGTGCCAAAGCGCGCTTCCTTGCCTTCGAGCGGTGCGGTCTGTTCGACGGCGACGTTGTTCAGCGCAGGATTGGGTTGGTACTCGGCCCACAGCGAAGTCGCGCCGCCGATCAGAAACAGAGCGAGCATGCAGGCGATGATCGCGCGGCTCTGACGCAGGTCTTTGACGTAGTGGCCGAAGGTAAAGACCAGCGCTGCCGGAATCAAAATGATCGAAGACACCTCGAACAAGTTGCTCCAGGCGCTCGGGTTCTCGAACGGGTGCGCCGAGTTGACGCCGAAGAAACCGCCACCGTTGGTGCCCAGTTGCTTGATCGCAATCTGGCTGGCGGCCGGGCCGAGCGGGATCACTTGATCAACACCTTGCAGGGTCACCGCATTCACGTAATGCGCGAAGGTCTGCGGCACGCCTTGCCAGACCAGAAACAGCGCCAGCAGCAGGCACAGTGGCAGCAGGCCGTAGAGGGTGGCGCGGGTCATGTCGACCCAGAAGTTGCCGAGGGTTTTCGCCGACTTGCGACCGATACCACGGCACAGCGCCACCAGCACGGCCAGGCCGGTGGCGGCGCTGACGAAGTTCTGCACGGTCAGGCCAACCATCTGACTCAGGTAGCTCAGAGACGCTTCGCCGCTGTAGGACTGCCAGTTGGTATTGGTCATGAAACTGACCGCGGTGTTGAACGCTTGCGTCCATTCCATGCCCGGCAGGTTCTGCGGGTTCAGCGGCAGATGATCCTGGAACAACAGGAGCGAGAACAGCACAAGGAAACCGGCCAGGTTGAACGCCAGCAGCGCCAGCGCGTACTTCTGCCAGCTCTGTTCATCCTGCGGATTGACCCCGGCCACGCGAAAACAGCCGCGCTCGACCGGGCCAAGAATCGGCGTCAACCAGGTGCGCTGGCCTTCCATCACTTTGTAGTAGAAGCGCCCGAGAAACGGCGCCGGCAGCAAGACCACCGCGAAAAACGCGAGGATCAGCCAATAGTCATAACTGTGCATAGCCGCTCCTAGTTCCGATCCGCGCGCAACAGCGCAACCAACAGATAAGTGAACAGCCCCACTGCCAAAAACAGTGACACCCCGTCCAGAACGCTCATGGAAGATCTCCGTGTTACGGCGTATTGCCGTGTGTGCAGGCATTGTCGGAAAGGAGGCTGTAAAGGAACGAGAGCGAGGGGGTTGGCTGGGCATAAAGAAAGCGTAAAGAGTGGGTTTATGCCGGCGTTACAGCCAGGTTTTGCCCTGCCTGGGCCGGCCTCATCGCGGGCAAGCCCGGCAACAGATTCTGCGGTCAACACAAAACCCTGTGGGAGCGGGCTTGCCCGCGAAGACGGCAGCCCAAACAACATCGCACCCAACTGGCGCACAAAAATGTGCCCATCAGTAATGAACATCTTGGATAACGACAGCTTTCAGCCTATTGCGACATGTTCCGGCGCAATGGCACGCCCACTGCACACACCCTCCCCCGAGCTTTCCAAACCGTTCAGGGAGCAAACACATGAACACACAACTCAAACCCACGCTGGGCACCTTGCACCTGTGGGGCATTGCCGTCGGACTGGTGATTTCCGGCGAATACTTCGGCTGGAGTTACGGCTGGGGCGTCGCCGGGACACTGGGCTTTCTGGTGACCTCGTTCATGGTCGCGACCATGTACACCTGCTTCATCTTCAGCTTCACCGAACTGACCACTGCGATTCCCCACGCGGGCGGACCGTTTGCCTATAGCCGCCGTGCCTTCGGCGAAAAAGGTGGATTGATCGCCGGGATGGCGACGCTGATCGAATTCGTCTTCGCGCCGCCGGCAATTGCGCTGGCCATTGGCGCTTATTTGAATGTGCAGTTTCCCGGACTTGATCCGAAACACGCGGCGGTCGGTGCGTACATTGTGTTTATGGGCCTGAACATTCTCGGCGTGAAACTGGCGGCAACGTTCGAGCTGATTGTTTGTGTACTGGCAGTGGCCGAATTGCTGGTGTTCATGGGCGTGGTCGCGCCAGCGTTCAGCTTCAGCAACTTCGCGCTCAATGGCTGGGCCGGCTCGGATGTTTTTGGTGCGCCCGCGATTGCCGGCATGTTCGCTGCCATCCCGTTCGCGATCTGGTTCTTCCTCGCCATCGAAGGCGCGGCGATGGCTGCCGAAGAAGCCAAGGACCCGAAACGCACGATTCCCAAGGCGTACATCAGCGGCATCCTGACCCTGGTGTTATTGGCCATGGGCGTGATGTTCTTCGCGGGTGGCGTGGGTGACTGGCGCACGCTGGCGAACATCAACGACCCGCTGCCGCAAGCGATGAAAGCGGTGGTCGGCGACAATTCCGGTTGGCTGCACATGCTGGTGTGGATCGGCCTGTTCGGGCTGGTGGCGAGTTTCCACGGGATCATCCTCGGCTACTCGCGCCAGTTCTTCGCCCTCGCCCGCGCCGGTTATCTGCCTGCTTCACTAGCCAAACTGTCGCGTTTCCAGACCCCGCACCGCGCCATCATTGTCGGCGGCATCATTGGCATCGCCGCGATCTACAGCGATGGCCTGATCAACCTCGGCGGCATGACCCTCACCGCCGCGATGATCACCATGGCCGTGTTCGGCGCAATCGTGATGTACATCATGAGCATGCTCAGCCTGTTCAAACTGCGTAAATCGGAGCCGAATCTGGAGCGTACTTTCCGCGCGCCATGCTATCCGTTGATTCCGATGATCGCGTTGGTATTGGCCGTGGTGTGCCTGGTGGCGATGGCCTGGTTCAATGCGTTGATCGGGCTGATCTTCCTCGGTTTCATGGCCGTCGGGTTCGGCTACTTCCTGCTGACCGGCCAGTTGCGCGCCGATGCGCCGGCCGACGCGATGCTCACGGGCCAGTAAACCCTTCATGTAGGAGCTGCCGAAGGCTGCGATCTTTTGATCTTGTTTTTAAAAAAGCAAAGTCAAAAGATCGCAGCCTGCGGCAGCTCCTACATGGATTTCGGGTGTACCGGGCATAAGCGGCCTAGAATGGAACCACTGCGGAGTCACTCCGCTCAAAAGTGGTAAGCAGCGTTGCACGGCGAAATCCTCGTCCGTCACGCTGCATTAAGGAGAGCCGTTATGCCCTGGTATGCCTGGTTGATTCTGGTTGTTGCAATCGGCTCGATCGTTGGCGGTTTGATGATGCTGCGCGACACCGCCAACAAGGTCGAACTGACCGATGAAGAGCGCAAACGCGTGGCTGAACGCAACGCCGAAGCTGACGCGAAAGAAGCGCAAGACCGCTGACAAAAACCCCGCCTGATTAGGCGGGGTTTGTTTTTGCGAGCACGATTGGACTTATCTGCATGCTTTTTAGAAGTAGAAGTACAGTCACCATTTAATTTTCAGTGGTTAAGATGGTGGCATTGTTGCGGAGAGTTCCACATGCGTTACTCGCAGGACCATAAAGCCCAGACCCATCAGCGCATCATCAAGGACGCCTCTGCACGATTTCGCAAGGACGGAATCGGGGCGACAGGCCTGCAACCCTTGATGAAAGCACTGGGGTTGACCCATGGCGGTTTTTATTCGCACTTCAAATCCAAGGACGAGTTGGTCGAGAAGGCCCTGCAAGAAGCCGGCGCACAACTGGACGCACATTGCGCGATGCTGTTTTCCGAAGAACGTCCACTGGAAGCCTTCATCGACAGTTATCTCTCCGAATGGCACCACACCTCACCCCAGGAAGGTTGCCCGTTACCGACCATGTCTTCGGAACTCGGTCTGCGCGGCCAGCCCAGTCCGACCACCGACGCGGTTCTCAATGCGCGACTGCAGCAAGTACAGAATGCGCTGGGTGGCGAAACCGCCGCCGATCGCAGCGTCGTGATCATGGCGACATTGCTAGGTGCGCTGGTGCTGGCGCGCAGCGTCGAAGATCCGGATCTGGCCCAGCGTATTCTCGGCGTCACGCGCGCTCATCTGAAAAACCAGCAGGATTAATCTTCCCAGCGCTTGAACAGCACGCTGGCATTCACCCCGCCAAATCCGAAGCCGTTGGACAAGGCATATTCGATGGGCATCGACCTCGCTTCGCCGTGGACAATATCCACGCCTTCACTCGCCGGGTCTGGATTGTCGAAGTTAAGCGTCGTCGGCACCTTTTGGTCGCGAATCGCCAACAAGGTAAAGATCGCCTCCAGCCCGCCGGCCGCACCGAGCAAGTGGCCGGTGGCGGACTTGGTCGAGGTCACGGCGATGTTCTTTTCGCTGCCGAACAATGCCTTGATCGCCGCCAACTCACCGAGATCTCCAACCGGCGTTGAGGTGGCGTGCGCATTCAGATGCTGCACCTGATCCGGCGTGACCCCCGCTTGTGCCAAGGCCAGTGTCATCGCCCGACGTGCACCGCTGCCATCTTCCGGCCCGGCGGTCAGGTGATAGGCGTCAGCCGTGGTGCCGTAACCGACCAATTCGGCCAACGGTTGCGCACCGCGCGCCAGCGCATGCTCCAGCGACTCGATCACCAACAGCCCGGCGCCTTCGCCCATGACGAAACCGTCGCGACCACTGTCGAACGGCCGCGAGGCACGCTCCGGGGTGTCGTTATAACTGCTCGAGAGCGCCCGCGCTGCCGCGAAACCGGCAAGACTGACGCGGTCGATACAGGCTTCCGCGCCGCCGCACACCGCGATATCCGCTTCACCGGAGCGAATCAAGCGCGCAGCATCGCCAATCGCCTGAACCCCGGCAGCACAGGCAGTCACCGGTGCGCCGAGCGGGCCCTTCAGACCATGCTGAATCGAAACGTGACCGGCGGCGAGATTGACCAGGAACGACGGAATGGTAAACGGCGACAAACGCCGCGGGCCACGGCTGTCGGTGGTGCGCACCGCATCGGCAATTGCGCCGAAGCCACCGACACCAGAGCCGATGATCGTCGCGGTACGCGCTTGATCGTCTGCGTCAGTGGGATGCCACCCCGCCTGCTGCAATGCCTGTCGGGCCGCTTCCATGGCAAACAGAATGAAGCGGTCCATCTTCTTTTGTTCTTTCGGTGGCGTGGCACGATCCGGGTCGAAACCGGCTTCGGCATCCTCTTCCACCGTCGGCACCCGTCCGCCGACACTGGTGGGCAGATCCGCGACCACCGCTTCCGGCAAATTGCGTATACCGGAACGACCGGCCAGCAAACGCTGCCAAACCGCTTCGACACCGCTGCCCAACGGTGAAACCAGACCCATGCCCGTGACCACTATTCGACGCTGATCCATACCGCGGTTACCTCCGATCAATTCAATTGCCTGCCTTGTAGCGTTGGGCTGCCGAGCTGCGTGAAAGGTTCGGTGCCATGACATGCCGCGCGGCTACGAAAGCCTGCCACTCGCCGGCATCGGGCAGTGACGGAATGGTGACCAACTCGCCCTGATCCAGCCCGGCCAACGCCGCATCGACCATTTCACCGGCCTCCATGACCATCTCGGCAGGAATGCCGCTGGCGTCGATCCCGGAGCGCTCCCAGATTTCAGTGCGGGTTACGCCCGGCAACACGGCCTGGACTTCCACACCGGTCCCATCCAGTTCGGCGTTCAGCGACTGGGTCAGGCTCAGTACGTAAGCCTTACTCGCGCTGTAGGTCGCGTTGAACCGCTCGGGAAACAATGCGACCACCGAGGCGATATTGATGATCGTGCCACGCCCGGCTTTGGCAAAACTGGCGGCGGCAGCAGAAGCCAGACGCGTAACGGCGGTGATGTTCAACTGAATCAGGCGCTCCAGTTGATCAAGGTCGGCATTGGCCAACAGACCATCAGCGGCAACGCCGGCATTGTTCACCAACAGACTGATGCTTGAATCGCTGCGCAGGCGCTGCTCGAGTTTGAGCACATCATCCTTTTGCGTCAGATCGGCTTTGAGCACCTCAACCTGAATTCCGTGGGCATCACGCAACGAGGTTGCGGCGCTCTCCAGACGTTCCTTGTCGCGGGCCACCAGCAGCAGATCAAAACCGCGGGCAGCCAGACGTTGCGCGTAAATGGCACCGATGCCGGAAGAAGCGCCGGTGATGAGAGCGGTGCCTTTCGATTGGACAGAATTCATCAAATATTCCTCAAACGCTGTGGGATCAATCGCCTCTGAGAAAGGCTGCTTCAGATGGCGCGGAAATTATTATAGGCATAATCTCAACTCAATATGATAGCCATAATTTTTAATCGTCCGACGAACGCTTACTGCCGTTTCACCGCGCTCACGGCGCCGCGAAACAAAAAAGGCCGGTCTCAATGACCGGCCTCTTGGCGTTGAACAATCAGCTTAGTTGACTTCCAGCTTGTCGCGATTGCGATCCAGAATCGCCTTGCCGATTCCCTTCACTTCCAGCAGTTCCTCCACCGAAGCGAATGGCCCGTTTGTTTCGCGATAGGCAACAATCGCTTTTGCCTTCGCTTCACCCACGCCGGACAGTTCTTTTTGCAGTGTCGCCGCATCGGCATCGTTGAGGTCGAGTTTTTCACTCGCAGAGGGGGCCGTGGCATTCAGCACCAAAGGAGCCTTTGGCGCTTGCTCTGGCGTCACGGGAGCCGCGATAGCGGCGATCGACGCGCTGGTGAGCAAAGCAAACATCAAAGAATAGAAGTAACCGGTACGCATAAGTGACGCTCCATCATCATTTGAGAAAGCAGCTTTTCCGAAGCTGCTCCCCAAACTTAGGCGATGATCTGAGCCTGTCAAAAATGTGTTCGTTACAGGATGTGAAACAATCAGGGTTCGAGTCGGCGCTGCTGGTAGATCCAGTCAACGATCTCACCATCAGGGGTATAACCGCTGACGGTTTCACGCAGAAGTTGACGGACGCGCGAGTAATCATCTTTCTCAACCGCAACAAGCAGTTCGCTCAGCTTGGCCTTCAGCACATCCCACGGCAGGTGATCTTCATTGGCCGTCATGATCATCGGGTGCGGTGTTGCTGCAACGTTGTCGCCGATCAACAATTCTTCGTAAAGTTTTTCACCGGGACGCAGACCGGTAAATTCAATGGCCAGATCACCCTGTGGATTGCGATCAGAACGAATGCTCAAACCGGACAGATGAATCATTTTTTCCGCCAGTTCGACGATTTTGACCGGCTCGCCCATATCCAGAACGAAGACGTCCCCGCCCTGCCCCATCGATCCGGCCTGGATGACTAATTGCGCCGCTTCGGGGATGGTCATGAAATAGCGAGTGATTTTGGGATGCGTGACCGTCAGCGGACCGCCTGATTTGATCTGGCTATGGAATAGCGGAATAACCGAACCAGACGAACCCAGCACATTACCGAAGCGCACCATGGTGAAGCGCGTCTTGTTGACTCGGGAGACATTGGAGTTGTCGCCAAACAATACCGGGGCAATTTCACGGCTCAAAGCCTGAAGAGTCAGTTCGGCCAAACGCTTGGTGCTGCCCATGACATTGGTCGGACGCACAGCCTTGTCGGTAGAAATCAATACGAAGTTTGAAACGCCAGACTGCAATGCTGCCTGGGCAGTATTGAGCGTGCCGATAACATTATTGAGAACACCTTCAGCGATATTGTGCTCGACCATCGGCACGTGCTTGTAAGCAGCCGCATGGTAAACCGTGTCGACCTTCCAGGTTTTCATCACATCCAGAAGCTTGTCCTGATGACGGATGGAACCGAGGATCGGCAATAGCTTGACCGATACAGACTCACGGCAGCCACGCTGCTCCAGTTCGGAAAGAATGCTGTAAAGGTTGAACTCGCTATGTTCAAACAATAACAGCGTGGTCGGCTGCAAGGAAAATATCTGTCGACACAGTTCAGATCCGATGGATCCCCCTGCCCCGGTCACCATGACAATCTTGCCCTTGATACAGCGTTCCAGCAGGTCAGGCTGAGCCGGAACCGCGTCGCGCCCCAGCAAGTCGGCAATATCGACTTCCTGAATGTCCTCGACCTTCACACGCCCACTGGCGAGGTCAGTGAAATTGGGAACACTGCGCACATGCAGGGGGAAACCTTCAAGTAGGTGCAGAATCTCCCGGCGGCGGGCACGTGTAGATGATGGAAGAGCCAGGAGAATCTCCTGAGCCCCAGTCACATCAATCATCTGCTGGATATGTTTGGGCTTATAGACTTGCAGGCCGGAAATGGCACGATCAGCGATGCTTGAATCATCATCGATGAACGCAACAGGCCGCATCACTCGGCCCATGCGCAATGCAGCCACCAATTGATTCCCAGCCACACCGGCACCGTAGATAGCCACTTTCGTCAACCCATCATCGCGGTTGGTGAACGGTACGTGCTGTGCAGCATTGAACCAGTCACCCATGAAGTACTGGCGCATCAACAAGCGCAGTCCCCCGATAATGACCAGGCTCAGCCACCAGTAGTTGAAAATGATCGAGCGAGGGACAACTGTTTCGTGGTTGCTGTACCAATAGACCACCAATGCAAGAATCAGCGAAGACAAACTGACCGCTTTGATGATGGCCACGAGTGCGTCATTGCCAAAGTAACGCATGACGGCACGGTACATACCGAAACGAATGAACAAGGGAATAGCCACGACCGGGGCGCAAACGAACAGCCAAAGATGTACTTTGATCGGGTTGACCATCTCATCAACGCCAAGACGCACGATAAACGCCATCCACAGTGCGGCCCAAACGAGGACTGTATCCGTCAGCACTTGGATCAATCGTTTCTGCCTGCGCGGCAGCGCCAACAAAAATACGCGTAGCTTTCCCATATTCCCTCGCACCAATCTGACCTACTCCATTGGTTGAACCGGCTGACGCATTGTACGGAGTAAAAGATCCGGGTTACAGAAAAAACACGGGCGAAAGCACGCAGACTAATCGATAGAGGCGACCGTCTCGTTTAACACTGGCGGATTTTTTGCGCAACGATGGCGAATCCGGCAACGCCGCCCTTCATGAAAGGAGTTCGGTTGCCGTTGATCAGAAACGCCTGAGGGGCATAGGCCCCGCAGGCGCGGAAAGCCGTACCTATGCAGCAGACTGCTGGGGCTGCTTCTTGCGGAGTATGAGCAGGCACATGACACCCAGCAAATAGCCGATCACCCCGCAGATCGCCAGAAGAGTAGCGGTACGGAAATAGGGCATTTCGAATTGCGCCACTGCCTTATAGTTGCCTGCAGGCATTTCCCAGTACCGGAAGCCGTGAATATCCTTGGCTTGTATTTTGATTCCGCTATCGAGAGTCATCGTCCAGCCTGGAAAGTAAGTTTCATTTTCGAGGAAACCGAATCCGGAGTCAGATTTGACAACATATTGAATCTGGTTGGGCTTATACAACGTAAGCCTTACTCGCTCATGGGCGGCACTGTTCTGCGACTTGATAGCGGCGATGGCCTCTTCCGCACCTGGCTGAGCTTTGAACAGAACCGGCGTCCACGCTTTTTTCGCGTACGTCAGCAAATCAGGATTATCCATGATGTACCGCTGACGAAGAAACTGCATGGGCCCGGAGTAATCCCCCACCATGTAAATACCGGTGAGGTAACCCTGATAGCCATAGACGTAACCGCGGAACTCATCGCTACGCTCGGCCCGAGTGTCGAGGCCCTCGATGCGCTGGGTGAGCAGTTTGGCCGGAGTCTCCAGTGACCCGAACTTGCGGAAATGCTTCTCGCCAGTCTCCAGGCTGTTCCAATAAACCTGACCCGCTTCGATACGTATGAAGTCAGCTACTTGAATTGAGAAAAACAACACGAAAATAATCAGTGGACTCAATTTCAGGCGATGGATGCACAGCGCGACGATAACCCACAGGATCATAACGAGCGAGAAGACAAACGCGTCCTGGTTTACCAGCAACGGATCCACAACGAAGTAAGTCAGTACACCGAAAAGGACAAACCTGATCAGACGATCTTTCACCACGCCAAAGCTGCTTGCCTTGTACTCCTGATAACCGAGCATGGCGAAATATATAAGCGCCAGCGCAATAAACCCACGATAGTCAGCACTCGGGAATCGGCTGTAACCCAGAGGTGGAAACAACCTGACGATGATGTCGAAAGCCCAGCCACCCATAGCCATGAGCAATGTACAGCAGGCAACAGCCGCCATTCCCAGATTGCGTTTGAATATGCCCATGTTCACGAAAAAGATGAACACGAACGGAATGATCAGAATGTGCAGCGACCGCATCGAAACATCATTGGGAAGCCCGGCATAATCAATGCGCTGCATCAGACTCGTCAAATTCACAGGTGAAAAAAACGTTTTCGCCAGGCTGCCAGCCTCAGAGGATCTGGCAATCTCCCCCTTGAGCATCAGCACTGGGAAAAATGCCGGCGACGCCATTATCACGCCGCTCATCATCAGTGCGCCGCCAATGACAAAGTGTTTCCATGAACATTCTCTGGCAACAGCGGAGACAAAAATCAAAACGAATGAAATGAACAACATGCTGATCGAAACGCCCGGATATCCGCCTGTCCACTGAAACAGCAACATCAGCGGAAGGATAATCACCGGAAACGGTTTGACACCGTTCTTCATGAGATCTACCAGACCCGCAAAAATCCACGGTAGAAATACAAAACTGCGCACGATATCAAGGTGTTCAGAGTTGCAGAAAAATCCGCCAAACAAGTTATAGGCAACACTGCCAATCGTGGCGGTTAAAACATCATGGCCCGCTTTGCGCAAAAGCACGTAGGCGCCAATGCCTGCAAAAAACACATGAAGCACTTGAAATACAACCGCCGCATGTACGGTGTAGGGCACGTCAAATACATAAAAGAAATAGTTTGGCAAATAAAACAGACCCGACTGCATGTTCATCAGCAGTGGGTAGCCCATTCCCTGGAAAGGAACCCACAAGGGGAACTGTCCTAATTGCAGGGACGTCAGCCAGTAATTGGGAACGGCATGGTAGGTGATTGAAAAGTCCCAAGGAAAGACATTTTGCCCAAACACATGATCGTAAAAAACGTACAAATTCAAAAAAGCCAACAAAGCGATCACGAACAGCCATGACGGAAGCGAGCGAAACAGGGAGTTCAACTTTTTGGCAAAATGAATCAAAAGAAAAACCAGCAGTGCTGCAGCAACGCCAGCCGCCGCGCTCAATAATGCCCTGGCCTTGCTGAACTGACTCACATCAAAATGCAGTTCGAGCTCAGGATCAAAAGCGTCCGCGTGCATGTCAATAACGGTTTTGCCAGAGACGCTGTCTATCTTCTCAATTTGATTGAGCGGCTTGAATGACACTCCGCCTGACAGCAACTCCACACCGAAGAGAGTGACGTTTGTACCCCTGACCTCAACGCTTCCAGGCGAATTGAAAGGATCCCAGCGAACGGGAGATGCCACAATTGAAAGTGGATAAGCCAAGTGATTATCGCCTTTCTTCACAGCCAACTGCAGGGAGTTTTCTTCGCTGTAACTTATCCCGTCATTAAAAAACATTTGAGACACGCCGGACACACTCGACACCACGTCAATATTCAGGACGGGGCGACTAAAAGGCGAAACAAAAATCATGAAACCAAACAAAACCGCAAGAACCAGAATGCCGCGGCAATACTCCGCAAGTGTTTTTTTCTGGAGAATGTAAGAACGGAAAAAAGCATTCATATACAAAAGACAAACTCTTGGATTTTTAGGAATTCGGAAAAAAACGCTTGCAAAATACAGCACTAGTGCAAAAAAAGCGAGGCATGGTGGCACGCTTCCAGCGCTGACTTATCAACAGTTTATTGCTATCGCACGGTCTCATCCCCTCGGCAAAAAGCCCTGCGCTTACTCCACCCCTTACGCGTCGCGGAGGTCATTTTTCCGCAGCCGCCGATGCTCGAGTTAAGGACGCCGCGCCTGCTCTGCCAATTGTGAAATAAGCCTTTGCCCTTTATCATGCGGGCAGCCAAAAATTCTGGATAAACCATGGACGCCAAACAACAAATCCCTCTCTTTTCAGCCGTTGCCGCAAACGCGGGCATCGATTTTTCCGAACCCCTCATGCGTGTCGTCAATCGTCACTGGTACATCATGGGTGAAGAGGTCAAAGCGTTTGAGCGCGAATTTGCCGACTACGTTGGAGTAGAGCACTGCATTTCCGTTGCCAATGGCTCCGAAGCCCTGGAAATCGCGTTGCTCGGCATGGGAGTTGGCCCTGGTGATCGCGTCGTCACCGTCGCTAATGCCGGATTCTATAGCAGCACTGCCATCAGAGCAGTTGGCGCCGAGCCGGTTTACGTCGATGTCGACGCCAGCACGCTTACTATGCGCCCTGAATCGCTGAAGCAAGCGTTGAGCAAGCCGGCGAAAGTTGTCATCGTCACGCATCTTTATGGCCAACTGGCAGATATTCAGAATCTCGCTTCGATCGCCCGAGCATCGGGCGCAGCGGTGCTGGAAGACTGCGCCCAATAACATGGTGCTCGCTCGCAAGACGGCCAATGTGGCTCCTATGGCGACCTTGCCTGCTTCAGCTTTTACCCGACGAAAAATCTCGGTGCACTGGGGGACGGAGGTGCGATCGTCACATCCTCGCCAGAGATTGCCGATCGTTTGCTTAAGTTGCGGCAATATGGCTGGGCATCCAAGTACCACGTGACCGTGCCTCTGGGGCGCAATAGCCGACTGGATGAGATGCAGGCCGCCATCTTGCGCGTCAAGCTTCCACTGCTCGACCAATGGAACGCAGAACGCCGATCCATCGCGAAGAAATACTGTGAAGCTTTCGCAGCACTGCCGGTGAAATTGCCCGCCAGCCTGGGCGATGACTTTGTCGCACACTTGTTTGTATTGCGAGTGGAAAACCGCGAAGACTTCACCCTTTATTTGAAAGAACACGGCATCAGCACCGACATTCACTATCCTGTTCCCGATCATTGGCAAACAGCTTATACATTGAATCAGTCGATCAGTTTGCCGGTTACTGAATCCGCCAGTTCGAAACTTGTTTCGCTTCCGTGCTTCCCTGGCTTGACCAATGAGCAAATTGCTCGCGTCATCGAAGTCGTCTGCAACTTCTTCAAACAGGGGGTTTAGTGTGTTATCGCTTGTTATTCCAGTCTACCGCAACGAAGAATCAATCCCTTCGTTGCTACAAGCGATAGAAGACCTGAACACTAAACTCCAAGGTGAACTGGAAGTAGTATTTGTTGTAGATGGTAGTCCAGACCGTTCATTCGAACTGCTGCGCGATGCCCTGCCAACGCAGCCGTTCGTATCACAACTGGTGCTTCTATCGAAGAACTTTGGTTCGTTCATGGCGATCAGGACGGGGCTCCAACACGCCAAAGGCACGACCTTTGCGGTCATGGCGGCAGATCTTCAGGAGCCTCCGAGCCTTGTTCTGACCATGAACGAGGTTCTGAAAAACCAACCTGTCGATGTGGTTGTAGGAGTTCGGGAAAGCCGGGAAGACCCGTTTCTTTCAAAGCTTGCCTCGAAAACGTTCTGGGGGCTTTACAAGCGCTATGTCATTCCGGAAATGCCTGCCGGCGGCGTGGACATGTTCGGCTGCAACCTGGCTTTTCGCGACAATCTTCTGAAGCTGGAAGAGCGCCATAGCTCTCTCATCGCACAGATTTTCTGGCTAGGTTTCCGTCGAGAGGTAGTGCTCTATTCCCGCGTGGCGCGGGAGCACGGCAAATCGGCGTGGACGCTTCGGAAAAAAGTCAATTACCTGATGGATAGCGTTTTTTCCTTTACAGATCTGCCTATCCGCTTATTGATCAGGGTCGGCGCGGCTGGCTCGTTTATTTCGTCGCTGTATGGCATCAGCGTAGTTTTTTCCAAGCTGGCTGGACTCATTGAAGTACCGGGCTACGCGATGACGCTATTCATGATCACCTTTCTGGGTAGCCTCAATTTACTTGGTCTCGGCGTTGTGGGCTCGTATGCCTGGCGAACCTATGAAAATACCAAGGGACGTCCATTGGCAATCCCGATGCAATCCCTTGAATTTGGAGTCAACAAATGACCGATTCACGTAATTTTTTTGTTCATGAGCGAGCGATTTGCGAGTCCCAAACTGTTGGGGCCGGATCGCGAATCTGGGCATTTGCACATGTACTCCCGAATGCAGACATCGGTGAAGACTGCAATATTTGTGATCATGTTTTCGTTGAAAATGATGTGGTTATCGGTTCTCGCGTGACACTTAAGTGTGGCGTGCAGGTCTGGGACGGCATCACCATTGAAGATGATGTGTTTGTCGGGCCAAACGTGACATTCACCAATGATATCTTCCCACGCAGCAAGGTTTATCCGACCGAGTTCGCCAGGACCATCATCAGAAAAGGCGCCTCGCTAGGTGCCAACTCGACCATTCTGCCTGGCATTACCATCGGCTCATCGGCAATGGTCGGCGCAGGTTCGGTTGTCACCAAATCGGTGCCACCTAACGCGATCGTTGTAGGGAATCCGGCAAAGATCATTGGCTATGTCGACGCCAAAGCGACGAATGCCACGACAGTCGAAAGCCCTAGCAAAGTGGGAGCGTCTGAAGTTTACCCTTGCGGCGTGACCCTGCATCGCATGCTTGAAGCGGTCGATATCCGCGGCAGCCTCAGCGTCGGGGAATTCGAGCGAGACATTCCTTTTTCAGTGAAACGATATTTCCTCGTTTCAAATGTTCCTACCGCTGAAACCCGCGGTGAACACGCGCACCGTGAATGCCATCAGTTTTTGATCGCGGTGAAAGGGACCGTCCATGTGGTCGCCGACAACGGTACAAACCGGCAAGAGTTTGTGCTCGACTCCCACACTCTTGGCTTGTTCCTGCCTGCAATGACGTGGGGCATTCAGTACAAATACTCGTCTGACGCAGTGCTCCTGGTATTTGCTTCCGAACATTATGAGGCAAGCGACTACATTCGCGATTACGACCAGTTCCTGCTGGAAAAGAAAGACGCCGGGCAGCTGTGACGTGAATCTGAAAAAACTGACCGAGATAAAATTTTTCCGCTTCTTGCTGACCGGCGGACTCAACACCGCCGCCACTTACGCGCTCTATCTGATACTGCTTAACTTCTTCGCTTATACGACAAGTTATTCGATCAGCTACGTATGCGGGATTCTATTGGCCTTTCTTCTAAGCCGATACGTTGTATTTAAAGA
This sequence comes from Pseudomonas baetica, assembly GCF_019733355.1. GTDB lineage: Bacteria > Pseudomonadota > Gammaproteobacteria > Pseudomonadales > Pseudomonadaceae > Aquipseudomonas > Aquipseudomonas baetica_A. The sequence goes on from NZ_JAIHLQ010000001.1 coordinate 146,414, forward strand.
ACACCAGGGATTGAAATCGGTCATTTTTTTCCCACTGATTTACCTGGCACAGTATCTGTTCGGCTTATTCGTCGTGTGGTTCTGGGTAAGGATTCTATTCTTGCCGGAATTTCTGGCACCACTCGCTGCCATTGTTCTTTCGCTACCCCTGACCTACACGTTGAGCAAGCTTGTTTTCATAAAACCGAAACACTCTGAACCCAAAGTCTGATCAGGTGCGAACGCCAACCGCATTACATCCTTAGCACAAGGAATAAACCGCCCATAAAAAAGCCGATGTGGATAATACGCTCGCTGTCTCGAACGTATCAGCCTCATCGGCTTTTTTATTGCTCATTCCCTGGCTTAGGCAAGCGCCCTTTCAGAAAGCAGCGCTTGCTCCAACGCACTTACTCCTGCCCTTCAGAGCTTGCCGAGCGATAACCCTCGCAAGACTTGGCGGCTCGGTCCTTGGCGAGAGAATAAGCCTCGTGCAATGACTTGTGCCGCTCCAGACGAACACTCGGATCGGCGGGAGTACGGAACAGTGAAGTGGTTTTCGCAACGTAGGTGAACGTGTTGCCGTAACCATACCTCAGCCACAGATTCCAGTCCTCGAGGTGACTCATATCGGTTTCGAACCCGCCCCGCTCCAGGTAAAGCGAGCGCTGAAACAGCAGGGACTGAATCGGAATGAAGTTGTGATCCAGCAACGTATCGTAGTCATACTCGTGTTTGTAGTATGACGGCGTCTCATGACTGACTTCGGTGTAGCGTCCGTCAGCTGCGACGTTAGTGCCTACTTCCATTGCCGGCGAGTAAGCCGCCACCGAATCGGGTTTATTGGCCAAGGCCGCAACCAGCACCTCGACGTGATCGGAAAACAGCAGATCGTCGTCATCCAGGAACATGCAGTAAGTGCCTTTGGCCATTTCCAGGCCGTAGTTGCCGGTGACGGACCGGCCGACTTTGTCCATGCCATAGAAACGAATGGCGCGGCCTTCAGGACGCTGGAATTCGGCAACCAGCTCCTTCATCGTTTCACCTCCATCCTCTACCACCACCAGCTCGACATTCGGATAGGTCTGATTCAAAACCGACATGATCGACTGGCGCAGGAACTCGTTCCGATTACGGTAAGTTCGAGTAACGATCGTTACCAGCGGCACTTCGGCCAGAGGCTCTCCTACCGTCCAGAATGCCCCGTCGCGGATCATTTCATAGTCAAAACCGCGGAACGGAAAGTAGGCCTGGCTGTTCGAGCCTTTGCCGGACAGAAAGTGTGGAAACTTACGCACGATCTTGCGGATATTGGCGACCAGATCGCGACGCACACCCGCGTAGACTTCAGGTCGGAACAGCAAGGCACTTTGCAGCACCAGCGCACCAAACTTGTCGCTGACATCGCCATAGCGCAGACGCAGGTAGGCATTCGCCAACGTACTGCCGGTAAACTGGATCGGCTTGACGTGATTTTCATGTTCATAGGTGTAGTGATAGACCACCGCTGAAGGGCAATACTTCAACTGATAACCGTATGAACGGAACCGGTAAGACAATTCGACATCTTCGCCATACATGAAAATTTCGTGTTCGTAGCCGCCGACTTTTGCGTAGGCCGAACGTCGGATCAGAATACAGGCATGGGAAGACCAGTTGGTCTCATGGGTGACCGGATCGTAGTATTTAGGATGCTCATAGGGCGCTTGGCGCAATTCCCAGGATGCAACGGCTCCCAACTTATCCGCGTTCGCAGTCGCAACTACCTTGGCAATCGAATCAGGTGCAAAGACGATGTCGATGTTACTGATCAGAATAAATTCCGATTGTCCGGACTTGATCGCCCTGTCATGCCCCAGACCAAAACCAACGTTCTCACCTTGAACGACTTCAAACCCTGCAACCTCAGCGCCAAGCAGTGCTTTCCAACGGAGCAAGTCCTCAACGGTGCTGTCTTTGGAGCCGTTATCGACGAAACACAGATTCAAATGCTGGAGTGGATAGTCCTGTGCCTTCAGGGAGGCGAAGAATCCATCCACCCATTTGCTGCTGTTATAGGTAACGATCGAGACATCAATGATCGGCTGTACATCGAACACAGGCACATCCAGCGAGTAGCCAAAACGCCGGTCGGCAATGACTTGCAACGACTTCAGATTGTGTTGCGAGTTGATGACTCGCATGAATTTGGCTTGCACAGCCTTGATGCAATGCCTCAATCGCATGCGCACGCCAATCAGAAATGGCAACCGCTGATAAATAGGCCGCAGCACGGCGCGAGGATTGCTGAGCCTGTTTCGAAGCGTCCACAGCACACGCCGGCCACCGCGAATGGGTCGGGTAAGGCGCCAGGACTTCGAGGCATAAACATCATCGAGTGTGCGTTTGAGCTCTTCAACTTCCGCTTTGCTCGATTCAATCTGCTGTTGCAGCGACTCGCGCTCAATAAGCAGCAGCTTCTGAATCCGCACAGATTCTTCATTGCCCAAATACGGGTATTGCAACGCCCCGGTAAAGTTACCTTCTATGATCGAGAGCTGATCATTGGCCACCAGCAACTCATGCCTGACAGCTGCCAGCTCGCTTTGGGTGGCCAGATACGTTTCACTCAGCGTGGAAAGATCGACCTGGGCTTCCTCTGCCTTGCCTTCCAGCCAACTGATATAGGACTGCTGACGGAAACTCTCAAGATCCGGATCAAACGCGTTTCTCGACAGGTCGACAGGCAGCGCTCGCGGCAACCGGGAAAGGTGCGCCGATGGTTCACGGAATTGCGCCTCGCTCAGAAAGTAGCGTACCCGCGCGAAGTCCAGAACCTGCGCGCGCAAATCCCGGGTGCAAGGTGCCACAGCGCCATGAGCCTGCCACAACGCCGGGAGGTCCTGCGGTTGTTCGACATCAATGGTCAAACCTGTCCCGCTGTAGGGAGCCTTACCGAGGGTATAAACGGTTTTCCCGGCCAAAGCGGCTTCGAAGCCTGCGGAGGAGTTGATGGTGAATACCACATCGGCGTCAGCGATCAGATCCGCGATGTTTTCTTCCTTGCCCGCCACTTGGACATGCTCAGGCAGATCCGGCACTTCATCCAGAGGATGGGGCTTGACGATGACGGTGAACGGCGCGCCCTCAATCGAAGCCAGAACATGTCGAACATACTCGTCCATGCTGGCAAACGGCGATCCCATGATGATATTGGAATCGTCTTGAACCTGAAGCAGGATCAACACCGTCGGGACACGACCGGAATCCTGGCGAGGATAACTTTCTTCCATCTGTGCCAGGTTCGCCAAGGCGGCAACGCTTGGTACTCCGCCGGACTTCTGTTGGTACTCGAGGAATTCCGCGCTGAAGCCACTTCGCGCATTCACGCCGCGACTATCGGAGTAGTAAGCCATCGGATTGGGCGCACGAAGCATGCCCAGTTCGTTGAACAACAACGGTATGCCTGCAGCTGAACACGCAGTATCGAGACTGCCGTCGTAGTTCCAGCAGAACATCAGGTCCGGCTCGACATTGTCCAGGAGTGAAGCTACGAATTGATCGTGAAAGTCCAGTGGCTGCTGTTCAAGCAGGCATTTCCAATCACTCATCCACTCGGCATTTCCGGCCTGCGGATAATCAAGATTGTAGGAGGACGGACTGATCCAGTCGTATTTGAAGTCCGGATACTGCTCGCTCAGTTCATTGGAGCCGACAAAAACACATTCCCAACCCTTATCGGCAAATGTATCGGCGAGCGGCAGATAAATGTCGACGATGCTGCTGAACAACGTCGGGCGATCCCGCAAGATCAGCGGCAGCGTGTAGAACACCACTCGCTTGTATTTGCGTGAAGCAACTTTGACAGCAGGATCACCGGCCGCGATGCTTTGAGGGGGCACATTGAATTTGACTACGGAATTGGCCGCGACAACCGTACCACGGCCAACTTCCGCACCTGCCAGCACCGATACACTGGCGCCAATCCAAACGTCATCTCCAATGCTCACCTCGGCCAGCCGCATGCCCTGCTCGGTGATCGGCGTGTGCAAATGATATCGATGGGTGGACGAGGTGATGCACACATTGGGGGCGATCAGGACATTCTCACCGATGGTGACTTTGCCACTGCCGTTGATCCACGTTCCGTAATTGACGACCGTCCCGGAGCCAATACGCACGCTGCCTCCCGCACCGCATTCAATGACGACGTTGTCGCACAGCTGAACGCCATCCTCAATGATGCAGTCAGCCGTATCGTCCAGATGAAACTTGACGGTATCCGCGACTTTTGCATTACCAATCTTAAGCATGATTCAAGCAACCTTAACAACGTTGACTGTTGACGGGCAATAAGCGACTCCGACGATCTGACGCCCGCCCGACACGCTGAGTTTGCGCATGGGCCAACGCTGATCCAGTTCAACGCGCTCGCCATCCAGGCTGGCCATACCAATAAAGAGAAAATATTCCCCCGGCGCCACATTGAGCGGGAAGGAAAAACTGACTTTGTGCGCACCGGCATCAAGGTCGAACTTGCACCCGGCCAACAGGGTATTGTCACCGGCCACATCGACACCCTTGGCGTCGCGCAACGAGTAGCCCATCACGACTTCCTTGATGTCCATGGAGGACTGCACATAACAGTGCATGGTGACATCTTCGGTAGGTTCGAAGTGGTTGGTCTGGGTGCCGTCGGCGCTGTAGAAATCCACCGCGTTTATTTTCGCCGCACCTGAACCGAATCGAACTTCCGAGATATCGCCCAATTCCTTTTCGTAGGACACATCGGCATGCAATTCCTCGGCTTCTGGAATCGCTACTGCACTGCTGTTACGAACCTTCTTTTCGTAGTTCTTGGTCGCGGTCAGCACGTCGGTGCTGTAATCGATGATCTGCCCGTTCTGCATCACGATGACTGCCTGACAGAAGCGAATAACCGACTGAGTATCGTGAGAAACGAAGAGGATCGTGGTGCCGCGCTCCTGCATATGTTTCATCTTCAACATGCACTTGAGCTGGAACCCCGCATCACCCACGCTGAGCGCCTCGTCCACGATCAACACATCGGGCTCGACATTGATTGCCACGGAAAAAGCCAGACGCGCAAACATGCCGCTGCTGTACATGCGCACAGGCTGATTGACGAAGTCACCAATGTCGGCAAATTCCAGAATGGCCGCAATACGCGTCTGCATTTCCGCATGGGAGTAACCCATGAGGGATCCTTGGAAATAGATATTCTCGACGCCGGTGTAGTCCGGATTGAAGCCGGCCCCAAGTTCCAGCAGCGACGCAACACGACCCACAACCTGGACTTCGCCGCTGGAAGGCGTGAGTACGCCGGTGAGGATTTTTAACAGAGTACTTTTGCCCGCACCGTTTTTTCCGAGAATCCCCACGGTCTGTCCTTTCTCGACGTTGAAAGAAACGTCAGTCAGCGCGTGGAAATCGTGATGCCGGTGCTTTCCGAAAGGTGAAAGCGCCTCGATCAGGCGGTCAACAGGCTTGTCATAGAGGCGATAAACCTTACTCACGTTACGGACGCAGATTGCGCTCTCATTCACTGCATTCATTACAAAACATCCGCGAAGTGAGGTCTTAATTTTTTGAATGTGCGCCAGCCTATCAGCGCTAGAACGATCAACACTCCCCAAAAGACCAGAGTTTGAGTCGGTCGCTCCCAGAACCAGATATTGCGAATGAGCGAATCCCTGAATCCTTCGACGATGTAGGCAAACGGGTTCAGGCGCAGGTAAGACCCCGCACGCCCCTGAATGGCATCTATATCCCAGAACACCGGGGTCAACCAAAACCCAAACTGCGTAGCCATCGCCACCAACTGACTGAGGTCCGGGAAGAAGATCACTACTGAGCTGGTAATCCACGCAATTGCCAGGAGCAGCATGAACAGGCAGGCGATGTAATAGCCGACTTGCAACCAGTACAGATTTGGCTGATAGCCATAAATCACGAACAGCAGCAGCAGGATGAACACGAAGAAAATGTGTACCAGTACCGCTGAGGTGAGCTTGACCAGTGGCAACAGAGAAACCTTGAAGACAATTTTCTTGACCAGAAAACTGTTCTCCTTGACAGCCGTACAACCGGAATTCAATGCCTCGACTGTAAAGAACCACGGCACCAGCCCGCACACCAGCCAGAGGACGAAAGGAAAGTCGCCATGAGGTGCTGCCTTGAAGCCGAACTGAAACACGAACCACAGGATCAGCGTTGTCGCGCACGGCTGAATAAAGACCCACAAGAAACCAAGATAGTTGGTCAAATAGCGGGCGCGGAGATCATTTGAAACCAGGCTCAACAAAATCCTGCGATCCGCCAGCATCGTCCTCAACCAGTTCATTGAAAGTCACCGTGTGTCACAAACACATTCACCACCACTTCAAAACCACCGCATGACATCATGAATTCCATTTAACGATCCGGGCTCATCGACTTAAGTTTTTTCCGATTTCCGGAATTGATACGGGCTCGGCTTTATCTGCACGAACCGGCAATCTGGATTTGAAATTCAACATCCGTTTCTCAACCAGATGCCAGGACAGGTAACCGAGCATCAGCGTAATAACGATCGTCACGCCCAGATAAAGCGGATACGAAATATCCGGAAATTTGAATAGAACGAACTGTTGCACCGGGAAAGCGTAGATATAGACCCCGTATGAACAGTCCCCTATCCGGTTGACCCAACTACCCAGCCAGCTGCTGGATAAACCGTAGGCCAACACCACATACGGCAGGGTGAACCACAGCAGGCCTTTGGAAACCTGCACATAGGGTGCAAGCAGGATCGTTGCCATTATCAGCACGCAAACGCCGGAGAGACTGAACCAGCGCTCAAGCCGCCATTTCGCATAACAGGCACCGATCATGAAATAGATGCCGGTGAGAAAAACATACTGGACACCGGTCCCGTATATCACCACCAAAGGGGTCTCGCGCCAGCACCAAAAAATCACTATCGCTGCAAACAGCGCAGTCGTGGCAGTATAAATCCAGCGCCCGCCCTTCAATGCCATTCCCAGGCCCATCACCACCAGGTACATGAAAAACTCGATGGGCAAACTCCACAGCGAACCATTGACGACGCGGGGGAGTTTCGCGTTTTCAAGAACACCAGGAAGAATGAACACCGGTTTCAAGAAAATGTTTTTCAGATAACCCCACGTGAGCGGTTGTGCAAAGTACTCACGAACCGTCAGCGTGGAAAACAGGGGACCCAGGATAAAAGCGCTGGCAACCACTACGACAATCAATGCAGGAAAAATCCGCAGTGACCGCTTCATCAGAAATGCTCTGGCGTGGGGCGTGGAGTCCCAGCTCTTTACGATCAGATAACCGCTGATGATGAAAAAAATGTTGACGCCAAGACTGCCATAGGTCGAGTCCATAAACCCGACAGGTAAATTGCCATACAAATCAAAAGAGTGTGCGTAAAGAACCATCAGCGCAGCAACCAGCCGAAGCAGATTTAAATTGTTATCCTTGTGCTGCATTTATAACTGCTCCGACACTCATTGAACTGAACAAGGCAATTGGGCTGAATTGTCGTAAGAGTCTTTGAATATTGGCCCGCAATACGACACCCTCTTGCATGTCAATCCTGAAAATTCCGCATATTCGCCGAACCAAGGGCGCGGATCATATCATTATCCGATTCACGCTCCCACGCCCTGCATCATCCGAGGGAATTGCCTGCGGTTACGCTCCAGTCTCGGTGACGGGCTCACGATTGCCGGCCTTGAACCGGACTGCTAGCCAGAACAGCGGAGCGTACGCAAAGATCAGCGCGATGACACCGGGAACTACGTCCAGAGCCGCGACAATGGCCCACGGAAACAACCAGAACACATTCAGTCCGACCACCGCGAGCGTCACCGCCTTGTGGCTCTGATACTGGCGCGAGGCATATTGATAGGCATGACTGCGATGAGCTTGGTAGACCTTGTCCCCGTTCAACAGCCGCCGGCAAAGAGTCCAGGTCGCATCTACCACAAAGACGCCGAGAAGAATCAACCAACTCCAGAGGAGTTCAGGGGAACGGCTTGCAGCGTCAAGCGAGAGAATACCCAGCGCAATACCCAGAAATCCGCTGCCGGCATCCCCCATGAAGATCCGGGCCCGTGGAAAATTCCAGCACAGAAAACCGCCCACTGCGACACTCAACAGGAGCACGCATTGAATTGACGTTTCCTGCCCGACGAGAACATAGAGCAACGCACTGGCAAGACAGGCAAAAAGCGCTTCGACACTGGCCAGGCCGTCGATACCGTCCATGAAGTTGTAGAGATTGAGAATCCAGACCAGATAAATTGCCGCAAGGCCGTTGCCTATCCAGCCCAGATCAATCACTGCACCTAGTACCGTGACAGGGGCCAGCCCATCGATCCAGAATAAAGCCCAAATGGCAGCCGCAAAATGACCAAGCAGGCGCCACCTGGCTGCGATATGCCCGTGATCATCGGCAAACCCGACGATAGCCACCAGCAGCCCGCTACCCGATAAAGCGTAGAGCGTCGCGTTATCCATCAGGCCCATACCACCCAGAACGGGCAGTGAAATCAGAAACCCAAGCACTATCGCCACACCGCCGCCACGAGGCGTCGGCACCGAGTGCGAACTGCGGTCATTGGGGATGTCCATCAGACTTTTCGACAAGGCGTAGTGACGCAACCCCCAAGTCATCGCCCAGGACAGCGCAAAAATCGTAATGAGCAAACCGCCAAATATCATGTCTTTTGCTTTTCCAGAAAATGGTTCGCAGTACGGCGCATGGCAGTATCAACGTCGATCGGTGGGACCCAACCCAACAACTCGCGGTTTTTGCTGATATCGACCTGCAAAGACTCACAGACTCGCTGGGCAACGTCGCGCCTGCCGACGAGCGCCCCCCCGAGCAGCAGCAGCGCCGCAGGCACAGGTAACAATAGAGCCTTCACTCCAAGTGCAGATGCCAGGCGCTTGAGCAAGCGAGGTGTCGACAAATCGTCACCATCGCTTACCAGAAACGTTTGCCCTGCCGCCGCCGGGTGATCCAGGCACGTTTCGATGAGATCGACCAAATTGCCGATCGCAACCATACTGCGCTGATTGCGAATGCCGCCCAACGGCAACACGAAACCTTTTTCGAGCCATTTGAGAAGACTGAGAAAATTGGCTTTCACCCCGGGCCCATAGACCAGCGGAGGACGAATGATCACTACCTGCATACCCGTCTGCTCGCCAAGTTGACGCAATGCCTGTTCGGCTTCGTGCTTGGAAATGCCGTATGGATCCTGCGGCGACGCAGTGTCATCGGCAGTAAACGGTCGCCCCGGATCCGTGCGCTCGCCATTGACCTTGACCGAACTGATGTAAACGAAGCGCTTGACGCCGGCCTGCGCAGCCATACGAGCCAACTGCATCGTGCCTTCGACATTTACCCGGCGAAACTCGCCAAGCGCATCACCCGCCGTCTCATTCATGACGTGCACCCGCGCCGCCGCATGGACGACCACCTGCACGCCAGCCAATTGTGTGGCCTCGCATGTCCCCGACGCGAACCTGGCGATAGGACACAAGCCTTGAAGACGAGTTGCAGCGCGGACGGCAGCCACAGGGGCAAATTTTTTTCGTACGAGCAAGTGCAAGACCAAGGCTTCTCCGACGAAGCCGCTCGCTCCGGTAACCCAGACCTTGGGCGCATTCATTTGGCAGATTTCCCGAGAAGTGCAGTGGCCCAGCAAATCACGAAAAACAAAGCACGATCCCTCATGCGGCGACGGCAACGCCAGGCGGAAAACGACAACCTGATCAACTGCCAGCGGCGTAACTCAAGCCATGAGCCGACAAACGAATCACTGTCCTTGCCGACCAGTCGTGCAATGAGTGCAACCTGGTTGAACCACCAGCCGTCATGAATGGTTTTGTAGCGCGCGATCATTGAACTGAAGCCGGTGTTAGCTCCTACTTGATTACTATCGTGCTGGCGGTAATCCATTGAAGGACGAGGATCGATGTACCAACTGAAACCATGGCTGCGAGCAAAGGCATAGCAATACCAGTCATGCAGACCTACCGATTGCAAGGTATCCCACTGTGCCAGCATCGACTGCTTCATCGCCTGCACCAATGGTGCTCCCAGCACATAGGTGCAGCCCGGACCGGCAGCCTCGAACAAATAATCCCAACGGGTCTGCGGTTGCGCCTTGTTGAGCAGATGTGTCCTGCCATCGTCCCAAAACGCGGTGACATTGCTGGAACAGGCATCCACATCCTTCTCAAGCAATGAAGCGATAGCGCGCTGCAATTTATCGGAGTGCCAGATATCGTCCTGATCAGCGAAGGAAACATAGTCGTAGCTCGTCAGGTCGACATCGCGGATCAAACGGAAAAAATTGCGCGATGCCCCGCCGAAGCGAAAACCGGACGGCAGCACAACGATATTCTGGTGGTCTGCGGCGAATTGCGCGCACCACGTTTCGGTTTCATCGGTGGAGGCATCGACGCTGATATAGACGGTAACGTTAACCGCGGATTGAGCGAGGATCGAAGCCAGTTGCTCCTCGATCCATTGCGTTCCGTTGTAGGCAGCCAGCAAAACTGCAACCTTGGGTGATCTGACTGGCATGCCATTCCTGCTTGCACGATTGAAACACTGATAATTGAAAAACTGATACTCGTGATTAGCGAGCGCTCAAGTCCAGGAGCTTCTGCAAATATTGTCCATAACCGGTTTTTTTCAATGCATCAGCCTGAGCGCCCAGTTGCTCAGCAGTGATCCAGCCGTTGTGATAAGCAATCTCTTCCAGGCAGGCCACTTTCAAGCCTTGGCGCTGTTCGATGGTATGGACGAAATGGCTCGCTTCCAGCAGTGAGTCATGAGTCCCGGTGTCCAGCCAGGCAAAACCGCGCCCCAGCATCTCGACATTGAGGGTCTTGCGCTCGAGGTACGCGCGATTCACGTCGGTAATTTCCAGCTCGCCACGCTCAGAAGGCTTGATGCCCTTGGCGATCTCGACAACATCATTATCGTAGAAATACAGGCCGGTTACCGCGTAGTTGGACTTGGGGTTCAACGGTTTTTCTTCGATACTCAGCGCGCGGCCACTCTTATCAAACTCGACAACGCCGAAACGTTCCGGATCGGAGACGTGATAACCAAAAACGGTCGCACCCTTTTGCTGGGTGCTCGCCGAACGCAGATTGTCCGAGAAATGCTGACCGTAGAAGATATTATCACCCAGAATCAGGCAGCAAGGATCCTCACCGATGAACTCTTCGCCAATGATGAACGCCTGTGCCAGACCGTCTGGGCTCGGTTGTTCGGCATAGGTGAGTTTGATCCCATAGACACTACCGTCGCCCAACAGCTTGCGGAAACAAGGCAGGTCTTCAGGTGTGGAGATAATCAGAATCTCGCGCATGCCAGCGAGCATCAACACCGACAGCGGATAAAAGATCATCGGCTTGTCGTAGATTGGCAGCATCTGTTTGGACACGCCCAGAGTCAACGGATGCAGGCGCGTGCCCGAGCCACCGGCGAGGATGATGCCTTTACGATTTGTCGTGGTCATTTGTTCAGAACTTCCCTAAGCATTCGGGTTACACCACTTTGCCAATCCGGCAAGTGTAGAGAAAAATTGCCGCATAGCTTCTGAGTATTCAAACGTGAGTTCAGAGGCCGACGCGCGGGTGTCGGATAAGCAGTCGTTTCGATCGGGCTGATCGTCTCGACGGCAAGCTGCTCACCGTTATCTTGAGCAAATGCAATTACATGGCTGGCATAACCATGCCAGGAGACTTCACCTGCGGCTGCCAAATGATACAAACCCGACAGTTCAGGCCGCTGCAACACTTGGCGGATAGCCAACGCGGTGACATCGGCAATCAGATCAGCCCCTGTCGGCGCTCCGATTTGATCGGCGATGACGCTCAGCGTGTCGCGATCTTTGGCCAGACGCAGCATGGTCTTGGCGAAGTTATTGCCTCGAGCGCCGTAGACCCAGCTTGTCCGGAAGATCAGATGTTTGCATCCGGACGCAGTGATGGCTTGCTCACCCGCGAGTTTGCTTTGGCCATACTGATTGACCGGAGCAACCGCATCGGTCTCCTGCCAAGGTGTGGTGCCTTGGCCACTGAAGACATAATCGGTCGAATAGTGAATCAGCCAGCCACCCAGAATCTCAGTTTCCTCGGCCAAGAGCCGACTCGCCTGAGCGTTTACCCGGTCAGCCATCTCGCTTTCCGATTCAGCTTTGTCGACAGAGGTATACGCTGCCGCGTTGACGATGATATCGGGGCGGACTCGACGGATAGTTGCGCGCAACGCATCCAGATTGGACAAGTCACCACACAAACCTTCAACGGCATGGCGATCAAGTGCGATCAACTCGCCGAGCGGGCCAAGGGAGCGCTGTAGCTCCCAACCTACCTGGCCATTTTTGCCGAGCAGGAGGATCTTCATGCCTTGTTCGTGCGATCTGCGTAGTTCTGGTCGATCCACTGCTGGTAGCTGCCGCTTTTGACGTGAGCAACCCACTCAGTGTTGTTGAGGTACCACTCGACAGTCTTGCGAATACCGGTTTCGAAGGTTTCTTCCGGCGTCCAGCCAAGTTCACGCTGGATCTTGCTGGCGTCGATTGCATAACGCACGTCGTGACCAGGGCGATCCTGAACATAGGTAATCAGACTGGCATGCGGGCGATGTGCCGAGTCAGGGCGCAACTCATCGAGCAACGCACAAAGGGTGTGCACGACTTCAATATTCTGCTTTTCATTATGTCCGCCAATGTTGTAAGTCTCTCCGACAACACCTTCGGTCACAACTTTGTACAGCGCGCGGGCGTGATCTTCGACATACAACCAATCACGAACCTGATTGCCTTTGCCATATACCGGCAGCGGCTTACCTTCCAATGCATTGAGAATGATCAGCGGGATCAATTTCTCAGGGAAGTGGCAAGGGCCGTAGTTGTTCGAGCAGTTGGTGACCAACGTTGGCAGCCCATAAGTACGGGCCCAAGCGCGAACGAGGTGATCAGAGCTGGCCTTGCTCGCCGAATAAGGCGAACTTGGCTGATAAGGCGTGGTTTCGGTAAAGAGATCTTCCGGGCCTTCAAGATCGCCGTAAACTTCATCGGTCGAAATATGATGGAAGCGGAAATTGGCTTTACGCGCATCATCCATTGCAGCCCAATATTGACGGGCAGCTTCCAGCAACGTGTAAGTGCCGATGATGTTGGTCTGGATAAACTCGGATGGACCGGTAATCGAGCGATCGACGTGGGACTCTGCGGCCAAGTGCATGATGGCATCTGGTTGGTGCTCACGCAGGACACGGTCGATCTGATCACGGTCACAGATATCGACGCGCTCGAACACGTAGCGCGAATCACCGCTCACCTCGGCCAATGACTCAAGGTTACCGGCATACGTCAGTTTGTCGACGTTGATGACTGCGTCGTTGGTATTGGAAATGATGTGACGAATGACTGCCGAGCCGATAAACCCGGCGCCACCGGTAACTAGAATTTTCACGCGAAACCATACCCTTGAGCTGCGGACGGCGCCACCAACGAGCGCGGTCTAATCCATGAATGCAAAAGCCTCCATATACGAGGCTTCTGTCAGAGTCAGTCTGAATCGATGTGGGAATTTGCCACTATCGAACAAGGGCTGCATTTTACAGCTTAATGAATCTTTTACTAATGGATATAGACAGGTAGTGGCGCAATTTCGACAGACGCCCTGCACCTGTCGCATTCAGACAAGACGCTTGCGCGCTGCTCTGGACGAACGTCCCAGAAACAGCCCAAGTATCGGGCCGAAAATCATACCGAGGAGCAAGGCAAGCATCACGACCAGCGATACTGGAAGTTCAGGACCTGCCCAACCCAAAAACAGCAAAGAAACAGACTGCTGGTTCTCAAGCACGAAAGCAAGGATAGCCAACACCAATAAAAGAATAAAAACGCCAAGAAGTATGCGTTTGAGATTACGCATGAACGTCTCCCTGATAGTCAGCAGCGAGGATCAAACGCCCTCCTCCTCTTCCTCATTAACACGATCACGCAACTCTTTGCCCGGCTTGAAATGCGGGACAAATTTACCGTCGAGGCTAACGGACTGGCCAGTCTTTGGATTGCGACCAACGCGCGGTGCACGGTAGTGCAGAGAGAAGCTGCCAAACCCGCGGATCTCGATGCGATCACCGGTGGCCAGACATTGGGACATTTGTTCAAGCATGGTCTTGATGGCCAACTCCACATCCTTGGATGAGAGCAGCCCTTGATGGGTGACAATTCGTTCGATCAACTCCGACTTCGTCATATTTTTCCCTTCTTTTTCAAGCAGCTAGATCAGCGCTTGAAAGGTTTTAGCATGCCCGGAAGATTTTGAACAGCCCAGGGATTGACATATCTTCTTCAGCGCTGAAACGCCCGCTTTCAGGGCATAAACTCACTCGCCAGGATCACCCCACGCTCAACGGCATATCACCAGCATGGTCCGGGTCACGTACCCAGCAGGATTGAAACCAAACGGAAACTCATCTTCATCTTTGGCATCATCAGATCGAGTGATCACCTTGTAACCCGCCCCCTTACACTCCTTCGCCGCTCGCTTTTGACACCTCTCCCAGCCAGAGCCCAGCCCAGAGCAATCAACTTCAATGCCGCTGACACCACGCACCGCATGGGTCTTGGCATTTGTAGTACAGCCTGCAAAAACCAGTACCGCTATGAGGACAATAAACTTGCTCATCCATTTCCTTATGCCAGGCAACGCCCGACTACTACACGCTTAAGACCAAGCTTAGTCGCGAATAGGCGATTGATCCCATTAAAGAAACAGACAATCTGGCGATTGGATTGGTTTCACAGGCAGCACTGATTCGCGCAGAAGAAAACCAGGACTCATCAAATCACAGACACAAAAAAGGGCGACCGAAGTCGCCCTTTTTAATGATCAAGCAGAACTTAGTTCTGTTTGGCCATTGCCTGGCGCAGCAGTGCCGCCATGGTGGTTTCGCCGGTAGCAGCTTCCGGAGTCTCTTTCAGGCTCTGGATTGCTTCTTTCTCTTCAGCGTCGTCTTTCGACTTGATCGAGAGCTGGATTACGCGGCTCTTGCGGTCAACGCTGATGATCTTGGCTTCAACTTCCTGGCCTTCTTTCAGCACGTTGCGCGCGTCTTCAACGCGGTCACGGCTGATTTCGGAGGCTTTCAGGGTCGCTTCGATGTCGTCAGCCAGAACGATGATGGCGCCTTTGGCGTCAACTTCTTTCACGGTGCCAGTAACGATTGCGCCTTTGTCGTTAACCGAGACGTACTCGGAGAACGGATCGCTTTCCAGTTGCTTGATACCCAGGGAGATACGCTCGCGCTCTGGGTCAACGGACAGGATAACGGTGTCCAGCTCGTCGCCCTTCTTGAAACGACGTACGGCTTCTTCGCCCACTTCGTTCCAGGAGATGTCGGACAGGTGAACCAGACCGTCGATGCCGCCGTCCAGACCAATGAAGATACCGAAATCGGTGATCGACTTGATGGTGCCGGAGATTTTATCGCCCTTGTTGAACTGGCCAGAGAAATCTTCCCACGGGTTAGATTTGCACTGCTTGATGCCCAGGGAGATACGACGACGCTCTTCGTCGATGTCCAGAACCATAACTTCCACTTCGTCGCCGACTTGTACGACTTTCGAAGGATGGATGTTTTTGTTGGTCCAGTCCATTTCCGAAACGTGTACCAGACCTTCAACGCCTTCTTCCAGCTCAGCGAAGCAGCCGTAGTCGGTCAGGTTGGTTACACGAGCGGTAACGCGAGTGCTTTCTGGGTAACGGGCTTTGATAGCAACCCATGGATCTTCGCCCAGTTGCTTCAGGCCCAGGGAAACACGGTTGCGTTCGCGATCGTATTTCAGAACCTTAACGTCGATTTCGTCACCAACGTTGACGATCTCGGAAGGATGCTTGATGCGCTTCCAAGCCATGTCGGTGATGTGCAGCAGGCCGTCCACGCCACCCAGATCGACGAATGCGCCGTAATCGGTGAGGTTTTTGACGATACCTTTGACTTGCTGGCCTTCCTGCAGGGATTCCAGCAGAGCTTCACGCTCGGCGGAGTTCTCGGCTTCCAGGACGCTGCGACGGGAAACGACAACGTTGTTGCGCTTCTGGTCCAGCTTGATGACCTTGAATTCCAGCTCTTTGCCTTCCAGGTGCGTGGTGTCGCGCACTGGACGGACGTCAACCAGGGAACCTGGCAGGAACGCACGGATGCCGTTAACGTCGACAGTGAAGCCGCCTTTAACCTTACCGTTGATAACGCCCTTGACCACTTCCTCAGCTGCGAAGGCTGCTTCCAGAACGATCCAGCATTCAGCGCGCTTGGCTTTTTCACGGGACAGCTTGGTTTCACCGAAACCGTCTTCAACCGAGTCCAGCGCAACGTGAACTTCGTCACCGACATTGATAGTCAGATCGCCAGCGTCGTTGTAGAACTGCTCAAGCGGGATGAGTGCTTCAGACTTCAGGCCAGCGTGAACGGTTACCCAGCGAGCTTGGTAATCGATATCAACGATAACACCGGTGATGATGGAGCCTGCCTGAAGGTTCAGGGTTTTTAGGCTTTCTTCAAAGAGTTCCGCAAAGCTTTCGCTCATTTTAATTCCTGTAAATGAGGGCGAAGGATACGCCCATCTCCACACCCCAGACGGTGTGGGTTAGTTTCATATAGAAGAAGCGCCGCAGGACTATGACTGGTCCCCTGCAACCTTCTTGGTCACCCGGCGATATCGCGAATGGCGATCTCGCTCATGATGCGTTCAAGCACCTGATCGATGGACAACTCCGTGGAATCCAGCTGTATCGCGTCAGCCGCCGGTTTAAGCGGGGCTACCGCTCGCTGGGTGTCACGCTCGTCGCGTGCACGGATCTCATCTAGCAGACTCGACAGACTAACACCCTCGACTTTGCCCTTCAACTGCAAATATCGGCGGCGCGCCCGCTCCTCGGCACTGGCGGTCAGGAAAATCTTAAGCGGCGCATTCGGAAAAACCACCGTACCCATGTCGCGACCATCGGCCACCAGCCCCGGCGCCTCCTGAAAAGCACGCTGGCGCTGCAACAGCGCCTCGCGCACGGCCGGCAACGCAGCCACCTGAGAAGCGCCGGAACCGACACTTTCAGTACGGATGACATCGCTGACTTCGTCACCTTCCAGAATGATGCGCTGCAACTGACCGTCGGTCGCCGCGATGAACTGCACATCCAGATGAGCGGCGAGTTTCTTCAGCAGCTCCTCATTGGTCAGGTCGACACCATGGTTGTGGGCGGCAAAAGCCAGCAAACGGTAAAGCGCACCGGAATCCAGCAGATTCCAGCCCAGACGCTTGGCCAGAATCCCGGCGACGGTGCCCTTGCCCGAGCCACTTGGCCCATCAATGGTGATGACCGGTGCAATGTTCTTCACGACTGAGCCTCTTGTGCCACACGAATACCGACCTGCCCGCACAGCGCGAGGAAGTTCGGGAACGACGTCGCGACGTTGGCGCAATCATGGATGCGGATCGGTGCAGTGGCGCGCAGCGAGGCCACGCTGAAAGCCATGGCAATACGGTGATCGCCGTGACCATGCACTTCGCCGCCGCCGATCTGGCCGCCGTCGATGATGATGCCGTCCGGGGTCGGTTCGCACTTGACGCCCAGCGCCAGCAAACCGTCCGCCATGACCTGGATGCGATCCGATTCCTTGACCCGCAGCTCTTCTGCGCCGGTCAGCACAGTGCGCCCTTCGGCACAGGCGGCTGCCACGAACAGCACCGGGAATTCGTCGATGGCCAGTGGAACCAGCTCTTCAGGAATCTCGATACCTTTGAGCTTAGCTGCACGCACGCGCAGATCAGCGACTGGCTCGCCGCCGACTTCACGCTGGTTTTCCAGAGTGATGTCCGCCCCCATCAGGCGCAGGATGTCGATGACGCCGGTACGGGTCGGATTGATGCCGACATGCTCAAGCACCAACTCCGAACCTTCGGCGATCGATGCCGCCACCAGGAAGAACGCCGACGACGAGATGTCGCCTGGCACTTCGATATGGGTCGCCGTCAGCTTGCCACCGGACTCGACCGACGCCGTAGCGCCATTGACGCTTACCGGGTAACCAAAACCGCGCAGCATGCGCTCGGTGTGGTCACGCGTCGGCGCCGGCTCGGTGACGGTGGTCTTGCCTTCAGCGTACAGGCCGGCAAGCAGCAGGCAGGACTTCACCTGGGCACTGGCCATCGGCATGGTGTAAGTCAGGCCTTTGAGCTTGTGCCCGCCACGAATGGTCATCGGCGGACGACCTTCAGCCGCGGTTTCAATCACCGCGCCCATTTCACGCAGCGGATTGGCCACGCGATTCATCGGACGCTTGGACAGCGAAGCATCGCCCGTCAGGGTGCTGTCGAAGTTCTGCGCGGCCAGCAGGCCGGACAGCAGACGCATCGACGTGCCGGAGTTACCCAGATAGATCGGGCCCGGCGCAGGCTTCAGGCCGTGCAGGCCGACACCGTGAATGGTCACGCGGCCGTGGTGCGGCCCCTCAATGACCACGCCCATATCGCGAAATGCCTGCAAGGTCGCCAGGGCGTCTTCGCCCTCGAGGAAGCCTTCGACTTCGGTGACGCCTTCGGCCAGCGAACCGAGCATGATCGAACGGTGGGAAATCGATTTGTCACCCGGTACGCGAATCCGACCGGACAGGCGGCCACCAGGTTGAGCCAGGAAGATCAGATCGTTGGAATTCATAGCGTCCACATAGGCCCTGCGGGCCAGGATTTTACTGAAATGCTCGCGGGCAACCCGGGCGCGAGTGAAAACGCCCAACAATTGGTGCCCATCCCCTGCATCGACCGCGTCGCGCAAGGCGTCGAGGTCGCTGCGAAATGTATCGAGTGTGCGCAGGACAGCCTCGCGATTGGCGAGGAAGATGTCGTGCCACATGACCGGGTCGCTTCCGGCGATTCTTGTGAAATCGCGGAAACCGCCAGCAGCGTAACGGAAGATCTCAAGATTTTCATTGCGTTTGGCCAACGAATCGACCAAACCGAAGG
The DNA here is from genome assembly GCF_019733355.1 of Pseudomonas baetica. Classification (GTDB taxonomy): domain Bacteria; phylum Pseudomonadota; class Gammaproteobacteria; order Pseudomonadales; family Pseudomonadaceae; genus Aquipseudomonas; species Aquipseudomonas baetica_A. The sequence continues at coordinate 165,469 of NZ_JAIHLQ010000001.1, forward strand.
CCAGCAAGTGCGGCAAATGACTGGTCGCAGCCAGCACTTCGTCGTGGCGCTCGACCTGCATGTGCTCGACGTCGGCACCCAATTCACGCCATAGACGATCAACAACAGCCAGCGCGGCCGGATCGGTTTGCTCAAGCGGCGTCAGAATCACTTTGTGACGGCGGAACAGTCCAGCGTTGGAAGCCTCCACCCCGCTCTGCTCGGAGCCGGCAATCGGGTGCCCCGGCACGAAACGCGCCGGCATGCCGCCGAATGCTTCGGTCGCCGCACGCACCACGTTGCCCTTGGCGCTACCGACATCCGTCAGGATCGCCTGCTCCAGATCCATGCCCGCCAGACGGGCCAGCACTTTCTCCATGGCCAGAATCGGCACTGCCAATTGAATCACGTCAGCGCCACGGCATGCCGCTACCAAGTCATCTTCGCAGCGATCAACCACACCCAACTCGACCGCGAGCTTGCGCGATTGCGGGTCGAGATCGACCCCGACCACCTCGCGGCAGATACCGCTTTCACGCAAGCCTTTGGCAAATGAACCACCGATCAACCCCAGACCGACCACCACCAGGCGACCGATCATAGGTGCAGCAGATTGCAACGCAGTGACATCACCCACGAGCCAGAACCTTGCGCAGCGCTTCGAGGAAGCGGCTGTTTTCCGCCGGCAGACCGATGGTCACCCGCAGGTGATTCGGCATACCGTAGTTAGCCACCGGACGCACGATCACGCCCTCAGCCAGCAAGCCTTGAAACACCGGGACCGCCACTTGGCCGAGGTCGACGCAAATGAAGTTGCCTTTGGATTCGATCCAGCTCAAACCCAACTCACGGAAACCTGCTTGCAGTTGTTGCATGCCGGCCTCATTGAGCTGACGGCTTTGCGCCAGATACTCTTCGTCCTTCAGCGCTGCACAGGCCGCAGCCAAGGCCAGGCTGTTGACGTTGAAGGGCTGGCGCACGCGGTTCAGCACGTCCGCCACCACCGCCGTGGACAGACCATAACCCACGCGCAATGCCGCCAGACCGTATGCCTTGGAGAAGGTGCGCGAAACCAGCAGATTCGGATACGCCGCCAGGAAATCCAGACCATCGGGCAAGTCGCTGCCCTCGGCGTACTCGATATAGGCCTCGTCCAGCACCACCAGCACATGCTCCGGAACGTCCTGCAGGAACTCGTCCAGCGCCTCTGCGCCGAACCAGGTACCGGTCGGGTTGTTCGGGTTGGCGATAAACACCACGCGGGTATTGGCATCAATGGCCGCGAGCATGGCCGGCAGGTCATGCCCCCAATCCTTGGCGGGGACTACTTTGGCCTGAGCGCCAACAGCTTGAGTCGCAATCGGGTACACCGCAAAAGCATGCTCGCTGAACACTGCGTTCAGGCCCGGCGCCAGATAGGCGCGCGCGACCAACTCGAGAATATCGTTGGAGCCGTTACCGAGAGTGACCTGGTTCAGCTCGACACGGCACTGCTCGGCCAGCAGGGATTTCAACGCAAAGCCGTTGCCATCCGGATAACGGGTCAGCTCGGCCAGCTCCTCGCGGATCGCCGCCAAGGCTTTCGGACTTGCACCCAGAGGGTTTTCGTTGCTGGCCAGTTTGACGATTTTCGCCGGATCCAGACCCAGCTCGCGCGCCAGTTCGTCCACAGGCTTGCCCGGAACGTACGGCGAAAGTTGTTGCACGCCCGGCTGTGCCAGAGCGAGGAAATTGCCACTCATTTGCTACCGCCCTTAGAGAACTGCTTTCGGGTAGGAACCCAGCACCTTGAGTGCTACCGCTTCCTGACTGATCTTTTCCAGTACACCTTTGACCAACGGATCACGGTGGTGGCCGACGAAGTCGATGAAGAACACGTAGGTCCACTTGCCGCTACGCGACGGTCGGGTCTCGATGCGAGTCAGGTCGATGCCGTTGTCATGGAATGGCACCAGTAGCTCATGAAGCGCGCCAGGCTTGTTGCTCATGGACACAATGATCGACGTCTTGTCGTCGCCGGTCGGCGGCACTTCCTGGTTACCGATCATCAGGAAGCGCGTGGAGTTGTCCGGGCGATCCTCGATTTTCTCGGCCAGACGAGTCAGACCATAGAGCCCAGCCGCCATATCACCGGCAATCGCCGCCGAGTTCCATTCACCTTTAACCCGTTTGGCCGCTTCGGCGTTGCTGGACACCGCCACGCGCTCGACATTCGGATAATGCGCGTCCAGCCACTTGCGGCACTGCGCCAGCGACTGCGCGTGGGAATAGATGCGGCTGATGCTGTCGGTCTTGGTGTTTTCACCCACCAACAGATGATGGTGAATCCGCAGCTCGACTTCGCCACAGATGACCATGTCGTGCTCGAGGAAGCTGTCCAGCGTGTGGTTGACCGCGCCTTCGGTGGAGTTTTCCACCGGCACCACGCCGAAATTCACCGCACCGGCCGCCACTTCACGGAATACTTCGTCGATCGCTGCCATCGGCTTGCTGATCACCGCGTGACCGAAGTGCTTCATGGCCGCCGCTTGGGTGAAGGTACCTTCAGGGCCGAGGTACGCCACTTTCAGCGGCTGCTCCAGCGCCAGGCACGAAGACATGATCTCGCGGAACAACCGCGCCATCTCTTCGTTGCCCAGCGGCCCCTGATTGCGTTCCATCACCCGCTTGAGCACCTGAGCTTCGCGCTCAGGACGATAGAACACCGGCACTTCGCCTTCGGCCAGCGAGGCCATCTTTACTCGCGCGACTTCCTGGGCGCAACGCGCACGCTCACTGATCAGCTCGAGGACTTTGGTGTCCAGAGCGTCAATGCGAACGCGCAGCGCCTTGAGTTCTTGCTCGGACATCAGCCGTGTTCCTTCTCGAATTCAGCCATGTAGGCCACCAGCGCATTGACTGCGGTGATGTCGACGGCGTTGTAGATGGAGGCGCGCATACCGCCCACAGAGCGGTGACCCTTGAGGTTGAGCAAGCCGCGCTCATCAGCACCGACCAGGAACGGCTTATCCAGACGATCATCAGCGAGACGGAATGGCACGTTCATCCACGAGCGATCCGACTTGTTGATCGGGTTGCTGTAGAGGCCGCTGGCGTCGATGAAGTCGTACAGTGTGCGCTGCTTGACATCGTTCAGCCTGGCGATGGCTTCAACGCCGCCCTGCTCTTTCAGCCACTGGAATACCAGACCAGACAAGTACCAGGCCAGAGTCGGCGGGGTGTTGTACATCGAGCCGTTATCGGCCGCGACTTTGTAGTTGAGCATGGTCGGGCACAGCGAGCGCGCCTTGCCCAGCAAGTCTTCGCGGATGATGTTGACCACGATGCCGCTCGGGCCGATATTCTTCTGCGCACCGGCGTAGATCATGCCGAAACGCGAGATATCGACCGGACGCGAAAGGATGTCCGAGGACATATCGGCCACCAGCGGCACGTCGCCGGTTTCCGGGATCCACTGGAATTCCAGACCGCCAATGGTTTCGTTCGGCGCGTAGTGAACGTAAGCGGCGTCCTTGGACAGATTCCACTCGTTCTGGCCCGGAATGGCGAAATAATCGTAAGGCTTGGCGGTAGCGGCGACGTTGACGTGACCGTAGCGCGAGGCTTCTTCGATGGCTTTCTGCGACCAGATACCGGTATCGATATAGTCGGCCGAGCCATTTTCCGGCAGCAGGTTCAGGGGAATCTGCGCAAACTGCTGGCTCGCGCCACCTTGCAAAAACAGCACTTTGTAGTTCGAAGGGATATTCAGCAGGTCACGCAGATCCTGCTCGGCCTGGGTGGCAATGGACACGAACTCATCGCTGCGATGACTCATTTCCATAACCGACAGCCCCTTGCCGTGCCAGTCAAGGAGTTCACCTTGAGCGCGTTGCAGGACAGCTTCGGGAAGCGCCGCAGGGCCGGCGCAGAAGTTATAGGCTCGCTTGCTCACATCCAATCTCGCTCTGACTTGGTGATACACAATAATTCGGTCATTCAGAAACTTTCATACCAGACAAATAACAAGGGGGCGAATTCTCATCCGCCCCCTCGCTTGTCCGCTTATTCCTGCGGTTCTTCGTCAGCTGCGGCGTCCAGTTGCTGATCTTCAACAGCGTCGTCGATCACGACCTCCGCGCCGGACACCAGCCCTTCTTCGCCTTCGAGCTCTTCGCCCTCGACTTCCGACGGCTCCTGAACTCGCTCCAGACCGACCAGCGTTTCATCGGTGGCCAGCTTGATCAGGGTCACCCCTTGGGTGTTGCGACCCAGGCTGGAGACTTCATCAACGCGGGTCCGCACCAGCGTGCCCTGATCGGAAATCAGCATGATTTCCTCGCCTTCCTGAACCTGGATTGCACCGACGAGCTTGCCGTTGCGCTCTTTGGTGACCATTGCAATCACACCCTGACCACCGCGACCACGGCGAGGGAATTTGCTCAGCGCGGTGCGCTTGCCGAAACCACGCTCGGAAGCGGTCAGAATCTGCGCGCCCGACTCAGGAATCAGCATGGAGATCAGCTTCTGATCCTTGAGGATCCGCATGCCGCGGATACCGCGAGCACCACGACCCATTTCACGCACGGCGGCTTCAGCGAAACGAATCACCTTGCCAGCGTCGGAGAACAGCATGATTTCTTTCGCGCCATCAGTGATGGCAGCCGCGATCAACGTGTCACCTTCCTTCAGCTTCAGGGCGATCAAGCCATTGGAGCGCGGACGGGCGAAGCGTGCCAGCGGCGTCTTCTTGACGGTACCGGAAGCCGTGGCCATGAAGATGAATTCGCCAGTCGGCTCAGCGACCAGCTCGGCCGTTTCGCCGTCGATTTCTTCCAGCTCGGCAGCTTCTTCAGCTTCAACCACTTCGCCTTCGATGATCACATCGTCGGCATCATCTTCATCGTCAGCACCGGCGCGTTTTTGCAGGGCCTCAAGATCGATCTGTAGCATCGTGGTGATGGTTTCATCGGCTTCCAGCGGCAGCAGATTGACCAGCGGACGACCACGCGCGGCACGCGATGCCTCAGGAATTTCGTAAGTCTTCAGCCAGTACACCTTGCCTTTGCTGGAGAACAGCAACAGCGTGGAGTGACTGTTGGCAACCAGCAGGTGAGCAATGTAGTCCTCATCCTTGACGCCAGTCGCCGATTTGCCTTTACCGCCACGACGCTGAGCCTGGTACGCAGCCAACGGCTGGGTCTTGGCGTAGCCACCGTGGGAAATGGTCACAACGCGCTCTTCTTCCGGGATCATGTCGCCCAGAGTCAGGTCGAGGCGTGCATCGAGAATCTCGGTGCGACGCTGATCGCCGTATTCGGCACGGATCACTTCCAGCTCTTCGCGGATCACTTCCATCAGGCGCACGGCGCTGTTGAGGATGCGGATCAGCTCGCCGATCTGGTTGAGAATCTCTTGATACTCGGCCAGCAGCTTTTCGTGTTCCAGACCGGTCAGGCGGTGCAGACGCAGCTCCAGAATGGCTTGCGCCTGTTCTGGCGACAGGAAGTACTTGCCCTCGCGCAGACCGTATTGCGGGTCAAGGTTTTCCGGACGGCACGAATCGGCACCGGCACGTTCAACCATCGCCACCACCGCCGAGGATTCCCAAGGCGTGCTGATCAGCGCTTCCTTGGCTTCCGACGGCGTTGGCGACGCCTTGATCAGGGCGATCACCGGGTCGATGTTCGACAGGGCAACGGCCTGGCCTTCGAGAATGTGCCCACGCTCACGCGCTTTGCGCAGTTCGAACACGGTGCGGCGGGTGACAACTTCGCGACGGTGACGGACGAAGGCTTCCAGCAGATCCTTGAGGTTGAGGATCCGCGGACGGCCGTCGATCAGCGCAACGATGTTGATGCCGAACACCGATTGCAGCTGGGTCTGGGCGTAGAGGTTGTTGAGGATCACCTCTGGCACTTCGCCGCGACGCAGTTCGATCACGACGCGCATACCGTCCTTGTCGGACTCGTCGCGCAGTTCGGTGATGCCTTCGAGTTTCTTCTCTTTCACCAGCTCGGCGATCTTCTCGATCAGACGCGCCTTGTTCAACTGGTAAGGGAGTTCGGTGATGACGATCTGCTGACGGCCACCGACTTTGTCGATGTCTTCAACGATCGAACGCGCACGCATGTAAATGCGCCCGCGACCGGTGCGATAGGCTTCGATGATACCGGCGCGACCGTTGATGATCGCGGCGGTCGGGAAGTCCGGACCGGGAATGTATTGCATCAGCTCGTCGACAGTCAGCTCGGGATTGTCGATGAGCGCCAGGCAACCGTCGATGACTTCACCGAGGTTGTGCGGCGGGATGTTGGTCGCCATGCCCACGGCGATACCGCTGGAACCGTTGACCAGCAGATTGGGAATACGGGTTGGCATGACCGCCGGGATCATTTCAGTGCCGTCGTAGTTCGGCACCCAGTCCACGGTTTCCTTGTGCAGGTCAGCCAGCAACTCGTGCGCCAGCTTGGTCATGCGCACTTCGGTGTATCGCATGGCCGCGGCGTTGTCGCCGTCCACCGAACCGAAGTTGCCCTGACCGTCGACCAGCAGATAACGCAGCGAGAATGGCTGCGCCATACGGACGATGGTGTCGTAGACCGCTGTATCACCGTGCGGGTGATACTTACCGATCACGTCACCGACAACACGGGCAGATTTCTTGTACGGCTTGTTGAAGTCGTTGCCCAGCTCGCTCATCGCGAACAGCACGCGACGGTGCACGGGCTTCAAGCCATCGCGCGCATCCGGCAGTGCACGGCCGACGATCACGCTCATCGCGTAATCGAGGTAGGACTGTTTCAGCTCGTCTTCGATATTGACCGGGAGGATTTCTTTGGCCAGTTCGCCCATGAGAAGCTCGATTCCTTTTTCTGGTGAAACCTCGTCATATCCATAGGGATCACGAAGCTCGTCGATGCAGGCTGAGTGCCATGCGCCGACTTACGACAAATCAACAAGTTGGACCCTGGATTTGCGCAGTGAAGACAACCCCGTGGGACTGCCTCGGAAAACGCCGGATGCTACCACAATCGCCGCCACGCACCTATCCCCCACAAGCGCATGGAGCATAGTTAGTTAGCTGGTAATCGCCTGAAAGGGGGACGAGAGACGCTTAGAGCCTCTTCGAATGCAGAATCGGAGGCTTGTTTACCTATGTTTATTGACTTTTAAGGCCTCATCGCTGGCGCGCCCACTCCCACAGGAGCGGTGGCGGTCACAGAACCCGTGGGAGCTGACTTGCCAACGATGAGGCCCTTTGAGGCACAACAGCCCGTTAATGCAGGCGCTTGCGGCACATCAACTGGGCCATTTTGGCGGTATCAGGACGTTCGACGATGCCCTTCTCGGTCACGATCGCGTCGATCAGATCCGCCGGCGTCACGTCAAACACCGGGTTGAACGACTCAACATCTGCGCCGACACGCTTGCCGCCCACTTCCAGCAACTCGGCGCCGTCACGCTCCTCAATCGGGATGTCATCACCACTGGCCAGGTTCATGTCGATGGTCGAACTCGGCGCTACCACCATGAAACGCACGCCGTGGTGCATCGCATTGACCGCTAGTTGATAGGTGCCGATCTTGTTCGCCACGTCGCCGTTGGCGGTAATCCGGTCAGCACCGACGATTACCCAGGTCACGCCTTTGGTTTTCATGATGTGCGCCGCGGCGGAGTCGGCATTAACGGTCACCGGAATACCTTCGTTGACCAGTTCCCAGGCCGTCAGGCGCGAGCCTTGCAGCCACGGGCGGGTTTCGTCGGCGTAAACGCGCTCAACCATACCTTCAAGGAACGCCGCACGAATGACACCCAGCGCTGTACCGAATCCGCCCGTCGCCAGCGCGCCAGTGTTGCAGTGGGTGAGAATCGCCTGAGCATTGCCCTGATGCTTACGAATCAGGTCGACACCCAGTTGCGCCATGGTCAGGTTGGCTTCGCGATCACTTTCATGAATTGAGATCGCCTCGGCTTCCAGTGCCGCCAGCGGATCGGCATTGTTTTTCAGGCGCTCGAGCCGATCACGCATGCGACCCAGCGCCCAGAACAGGTTGACCGCGGTCGGACGAGAGTCGGCCAACAGCGCGAAGTCTTCTTCCAGCACCGCACGCCAATCGCCACCTTCGACAATCCGCGCACGCGCCGCGAGTACGATGCCATAGGCCGCACTGATGCCAATGGCTGGCGCGCCACGCACCACCATCGAGCGAATCGCCTCGGACACGCCGGCGGCGCTCGTGCAGGCGATCCAGGTTTCCTCGAACGGTAAAATACGCTGATCCAGCAGGTGGAGCGCGCCGTCTCGCCAATCGATGGCCTTCACTTTCTCCGCAGCCAACAGTCGATCGCGCATCCCTAACCCCGCACTCATGAACAAAAGCCGCCGATTATAGCGATCACCCCGCGAAGACGCTCGGGTATACTTCGCCATCCTTTACAAAAGCACCGGAACCGACCCTCGATGCCGACACCTGCCATTGCGCTCGACTTATTATTGCTGCCGACCTGGCTGGTACCCGTCGAACCTGCAGGCGTTGTGCTCAAGGAGCACGGCTTGGGCATCCGCGACGGTCGCATCGTGTTTATCGGCCCACGCGCCGAAGCATTGAAGTGTAACGCCACACAAATCCGCGAATTGCCGGACATGCTGCTCAGCCCCGGCCTGATCAATGCTCACGGCCACGCCGCGATGACACTGTTCCGCGGTCTGGCCGATGACTTACCGCTGATGACCTGGCTGGAAAACCACATCTGGCCAGCCGAAGCCAAATGGGTCGATGAAGATTTTGTCCGCGACGGTACTGATCTGGCCATCGCCGAACAGATCAAGGGCGGCATCACCTGTTTCTCGGACATGTATTTCTTCCCGAAAGTTGCCAGCGAGTGCGTGCACAACAGCGGCATTCGCGCGCAAATCGCGATTCCTGTCCTCGACTTCCCGATACCCGGCGCCAGCAACGCTGATGAAGCCATTCGTCAGGGCGTCGAGTTGTTCGGTGATCTGAAGCACCACGAACGGATCAAGATCACCTTCGGCCCCCATGCACCCTATACCGTCAGCGATGAGAACCTCGAGAAGATCCGCGTGATTGCCGAGGAACTGGATGCATCGATCCACATGCACGTCCACGAAACCGCCTTCGAAGTGCAGCAAGCGGTAGAACAACGCGGCGAGCGGCCACTGGCCCGCCTCGGCCGCCTGGGCCTGCTTGGCCCGCGCTTCCAGGCCGTACACATGACCCAGATCAGCGATGACGATCTGGCGTTGCTGGTAGAAAGCAACACCAGCGTGATCCACTGCCCCGAATCGAACCTGAAGCTGGCCAGCGGTTTTTGCCCGGTCGAGCGTTTGTGGCAGGCTGGCGTGAATGTGGCTGTCGGCACTGACGGTGCGGCGAGCAACAATGATCTCGACCTGCTGGGTGAAACCCGCACTGCCGCGCTGCTGGCCAAGGCCGTCGCCGGCTCTGCCACCGCGCTGGACGCCCACCGCGCCCTGCGCATGGCCACGCTCAATGGCGCCCGAGCGCTGGGGATCGAAGCGCAAGTCGGCTCGCTGGAAATCGGCAAAGCCGCCGACATCGTCGCCTTCGACCTGTCGGGCCTGGCGCAGCAACCGGTCTATGACCCGGTTTCGCAGCTTATATATGCCACCGGCCGCGACTGCGTGAAACACCTGTGGGTTGACGGCAAGCAACTGCTTGAGGACCGGCGCCTGACACGCCTGGATGAAGCACAACTGGGCGCCACCGCCCGTGCCTGGGGCCAGCGCATCAGTGGCCACACCGAATCGTAAACACTGCGCATAACCTGCGCAGCTACAACCTTTTTCAAGTTTTAGAGGAATGGAACATGAGCAACGTCGACCACGCCGAAATCGCCAAATTCGAAGCCCTGGCCCATCGCTGGTGGGACCGTGAAAGCGAATTCAAACCGCTGCACGACATCAACCCGCTGCGGGTCAACTGGATTGACGAACGGGTCAACCTGGCCGGCAAGAAAGTGCTCGACGTTGGTTGCGGCGGCGGCATCCTCAGCGAAGCCATGGCCCAACGCGGTGCCACCGTAATGGGCATCGACATGGGCGAAGCGCCGCTGGCGGTCGCGCAATTGCATCAACTGGAATCCGGCGTCAGCGTCGAATACCGCCAGATCACCGCCGAAGACCTGGCTGAAGAAATGCCCGAGCAATTCGACGTGGTCACCTGCCTCGAAATGCTCGAACATGTGCCGGATCCTTCGTCGGTCATTCGCGCCTGCTTCCGCATGGTCAAACCCGGCGGCCAGGTGTTCTTCTCGACCATCAACCGCAACCCGAAGGCCTACCTGTTCGCCATCATCGGCGCCGAATACATCATGAAGTTGCTGCCGCGTGGCACCCACGACTTCAAGAAATTCATCCGCCCGTCCGAGCTTGGCGCCTGGAGCCGCATGGCCGGCCTGACCGTCAAGGACATCATCGGCCTGACTTACAACCCGCTGACCAAGCACTACAAGCTGGCCAACGACGTTGACGTCAACTACATGATCCAGACCCTGCGCGAGGAATAAGCCGATGGCCATCAGAGCAGTCCTTTTCGACATGGACGGCACCCTGCTCGACACCGCACCGGACTTCATCGCCATCTGCCAGGCGATGCGCGCAGATCGTGGTTTGCCGCCAATCAACGACAAGCACATCCGCGACGAGATCTCCGGCGGCGCCAAAGCCATGGTTGCGGTGACGTTTTCGATGGACCCGGAATCGCCGGGGTTTGAAGAGTTGCGCCTGGAATTCCTCGAGCGCTACCTCGTCGGCTGCGCGGTGCACAGCAAGCTGTTCGACGGCATGGGCGAACTGCTGGCTGATATCGAAAAGGCCAACTTGATCTGGGGCGTGGTGACCAACAAGCCGCTGCGCTTCGCCGAGCCGATCATGCAGCAGTTGGGACTGGCCGAGCGTTCGGCGCTGCTGATCTGCCCGGATCATGTCAAAAACAGCAAGCCGGATCCGGAGCCGCTGATCCTGGCGTGCAAGATGCTTGATCTGGATCCGTCGACGGTTTTGTTTGTGGGCGATGATCTGCGCGATATCGAATCCGGGCGCGACGCTGGCACCAAGACTTGTGCGGTGACGTTTGGCTACATCCATCCCGACGACAACCCGCGGCATTGGGGCGCGGATGTGGTGGTGGATCATCCTCTGGAGTTGCGCAAGGTGCTCGATAGCGCGCTCTGCAGTTGCTGAGACTTGACGCAGAGCGTCATTGGCTGCTTTCCCATGCGGAGCGTGGGAATGATCTGACTCTTGATGAGGTTTTTTATGTTTGATTACACAGCTCGTCCCGAATTGCTCAAGGACCGGGTCATTCTGGTCACCGGTGCCGGTCGTGGCATCGGCGCGGCTGCCGCGAAAACCTACGCTGCCCATGGCGCAACCGTTTTGCTGCTGGGCAAGACTGAAGCCAATCTGACACAGGTCTACGACGAAATCGAAGCCGCAGGGCACCCCCAGCCGGCGGTGATTCCGTTCAATCTCGAGACCGCACTGCCCCATCAGTACGATGAACTGGCTGCAATGATCGAAGCCGAATTCGGCCACCTCGACGGCCTGCTGCATAACGCCTCGATCATCGGCCCGCGCACGCCCATCGAGCAGTTGTCCGGCGAAAACTTCATGCGTGTCATGCAGGTCAACGTCAATGCCATGTTCATGTTGACCAGCACTTTGCTGCCGCTGCTCAAGCTGTCGCAGGATGCTTCGGTGGTGTTCACTTCGAGCAGCGTCGGACGCAAGGGACGTGCTTATTGGGGAGCCTATGGCGTTTCAAAATTCGCCACCGAGGGCCTGATGCAAACCCTGGCCGATGAAGTCGACGGTGTGGCGCCAGTACGCTCCAACAGCATCAACCCGGGCGGCACTCGCACCAGCATGCGCGCTCAAGCCTATCCGGGGGAAAATCCGCTGAACAATCCAACGCCCGAGGAAATCATGCCGGTCTACCTCTACCTGATGGGCCCGGACAGCACCGGCATCAATGGTCAGGCATTCAACGCGCAGTAATGCCATACGTCGCATTTGTAGCCGTGGCGGATTTCCGTCGCGGCATGCACTAACCGTTATTGGCCGTCACAATACAGTCAAATAACCAGCACACCTTTACCTTCTGAAAACTCAAGTTATTGATTCATATAGATTTAAATAAAACCGAACTGAATGGCACGACTTTCGCTCTAATTTTCCTCAAAGCATGCCGTGTGAAGGCAATGGGGCAAGACCTGATTCGATAGCTCACTAATCGTCATCAGGCAGACTAGACTTACACCAAATGTCCTACGGGACTGATGGATCAGTACGACACGCAGCCCATAGCCGCTCTCACCCAGCCTGTAAGACAGACTTACTGCTTAGGGGCTCACGCCATATGAAATCACCTTCCCAGACCAATGCAATTGACTTCGACAGTGCCAAATTGCAGCGCCTGGGTTTCGGTCAGCAGCCGCCTCTTCTGGAGCGGCCCGCCAGTCTTGCGCAATTGCGCCAGCAACTGAGCCTGCAACTGCAAACCAGTCTTGAACCGCAACGCATTCTCGGCCTGTTCTTTCGCGAGGTTCAGCGCCTTGTGCCACTGGATGCCTTGAGCTACGTGCATCAGGGCAGTGATCTGCGCCTGGAGTTCGGCACCCGAGGCCATCACTCGGTCAGCTACAGCCTCAGCCACGAGGGCGAGCACATGGGTGAACTGGTATTCCGCCGAAATCAGCGCTTCAACGATCAGGAGCAGGGGCATCTTGAATCGCTGCTGTCGTCGTTGCTGTATCCGATGCGCAACGCCCTGCTATACCGCGCGGCGACCCAGAGCGCAATGCGCGACTCTCTGACCGGTACTGGCAACCGCATTGCGATGGACCAGACCCTGCAACGCGAAATCGAGATGTCACGTCGCCACCTGCAACCATTGTCGGTATTGATGCTGGATATCGACCATTTCAAGCGGGTCAACGACAGTCACGGGCATAGCGCTGGCGATGACGTACTCAAAGCCGTTGCCGCCTCAATCAAAGGTCAATTGCGCAACGTCGACATGGTGTTTCGTTATGGCGGGGAAGAGTTCCTGATCCTGCTGTCCAACACCAGCCGGGAAGCGGCTGCTCTGGTCGGTGAGCGTTTGCGCTACGCCGCACAGGCTAATGAATATTACGCTGACGGCCAGTTGATCGAGCTGACGGTGAGCCTGGGTTGCTCGACCCTGCTGCCGGGTGAATCGGCAGAAAGCCTGCTGCGTCGCGCTGACAGTGCGTTGTATGTGGCCAAGCGTGAAGGCCGGAATCGATTGGCAATGGCGGGTTAGTTCTACCGAACGACCAAACAGTGTGGGAGCGGGCTTGCTCGCGAACAGGGTGTGTCAGTCAGCAGTTGTTAGACTGCTACACCGCTTTCGCGAGCAAGCCCGCGCCCACAGTTACATCAGCTTTCGACTACTGCCCTGCGTTCACGCACCAACAAACGCTCGGATGTTTCGAGCTGCATGCAGCGTTCCAAAAACAGATACATGTAGTCGTAGCTCTTGCAGATCGCCTGACGCAACTCGACCTGCAGGGCCTTGCTCGGATTCATTCCAGCCAGGGTGCAAATGATTTCCAGCGCCTCCCAAGGGTGGGCATCGTCATACTGCGCGTGCATCTTCAGCCACTTCATCGCCCGCTTTCGATCTTCCTCCGGGAATGCAGCGGCATACACGCCAGTAGAACAAACCAGTGCAGACCACTCCCCGGTCGCGCCCTCGATTGCATAGTTGGTGGCCGCGATAGCCACGATCAGCGAATCCGCCGAACTGGTGTGCCAGCACCAATGACTCAAGGCGTGCAGCTCGGGCGGCACATGCTGGGCCTGCAGATCTTCCAGGCTCACACCGTGCGCACGACTCCAGTGCACCCAGTAATCGGCGTGATTCAGCTCGACGCGGATATTGCGCATCAGCCAGCGCCGCGCCATGTCTTCACCGGGGTGACGGGCGAATTTGGTCTTGGTCAGGTTCTGCGCCATGTAAAGAGCGAATTGCTCAACCACCGGCCAACCCCCGATCAGGTATTGGCGCATGGTTTTGGCGCTGAGCTTGTTATCACGCATGCGCAGGTACAACTCATGTTCGACAACCCGGCGCTTGCTCTCGCTGCAATCCTCAATCAGCTGTTGTGCCCAGCCTGGATAACTTGCAGCTTCCATGAGCGGTCCGGCTCGGTTGAATGTGTCGATCACTGTTCGGCTCCTTTTGATTTGTGATTGTAAGGATCGGCGAGAGACTTCAACGGAACGTGCCAGGCGCTTTGAACAACAACGGCTGCGGTCTGGCGGGCCGACTTTGCAAACTGTCACAGGTAAACAATTGCGGTCGTTCAATGACATAACCCTGAGCGTAATCCACTCCAATTTCAAGCAATGCCTGCTCGATCTGGGTTGTTTCGACAAACTCGGCAATTGTCTGCTTACCCATGACATGCCCGATGTGATTGATCACTTCGACCATTGCTCGGTTAATCGGGTCGTCCAGCATATCTTTTACGAAACTCCCGTCGATCTTCAGGAAGTCTACAGGCAAATGTTTCAAATAAGCGAATGAAGACATTCCGGCACAAAAGTCGTCCAACGAGAAATAACAACCCAAGCCTTTGAGTTCATTAATAAATCTAATTGCACTGCCCAAGTTTGAAATTGCACTGGTTTCAGTAATTTCAAAACAAATCATTTCAGGCGGTATCGAATAGTTAACAAACTGTTCGCGCAGAAAGTGCAAAAACGCGTCATCTCCTATAGTAATACCTGACAGATTAATCGCACACATCGCTAATGGGCCTTTATGCTCTTGTGCAATACATTGAGCAATTACCTTAAATACGTTTTGCACGACCCAGCGATCCAACTGGCTCATCAAGCCATAACGTTCGGCGGCGGGAATGAAACTGTCCGGCAGAATCATCCGTCCGGCCTCGTCATGCAGACGCAGCAGGATTTCAATGTGCCCACCTTTGCCGTCACTCGGCTTCAGCGGTGAGATTTCCTGGGCGTAAAGACAAAAACGGTTCTCTTCCAGCGCCATGTGCAGACGTTGTACCCAGGCCATTTCACCAAAGCGCAGCGACAGTTCAGAATCGTCGGCGTGGTAGACCTGCACACGGTTGCGGCCCTTTTCCTTGGCCATGTAACAGGCCATATCAGCAGCGCGCAGCGAAGCTTCTAGCGTCGCCGGGGTTTGCACGACATGCACCAGGCCGATACTCACAGTGGTCAGGAATGGCCGCCCTTTCCAGACAAAATGCAGGTTCTGCACGGTCTGGCGCAGCGCCTCGGCAATTTTCTCCGCCGCTTCCGGCGCGCAGTTTTCCAACAGAATGCCGAACTCGTCACCTCCGAGCCGCGCCAGGGTGTCGCCCTCACGCAGCCCCGATTGCAGCAAGGTGCAAATGTGCCGCAGCAGTTCATCACCCGCTGCATGGCCGCAGGTGTCGTTGACCAACTTGAACTGATCCAGATCGAGGAACATCAGCGCATGCCGCCCGGACTGGCGCGAAAGGTTATGCAGCGCTTGCTCCAAGCGATATTCGAACTCACGGCGGTTCGCCAGCCCGGTCAGCGCATCATGGGTGGCCTGCCACGAAAGATTGGCGATGTATTGCCGCTCCTGGGTCATGTCGTGCAGCACCAGCACGGTACCGCTGACGTTCCCGGCATTGCGAATCGGCGCACCGACCAGCGTCACCGACAGCGTGCTGCCATCCAGGCGCTGAATCAGTTTGGAGTGTTCACTGCCGCCACTGAGATGGCCACTAAGAATATGTTCGATCAGGGTCAGGCCTTCGGCCTGGGCATTGTCGTCGAGCAAGTTGAACAGCGCCGCCAGCGGTAGACCGGCTGCCTGCTCGGCCTTCCAGTGGGTCATGGCTTCGGCGGCGGGGTTCATGTAATCGATGGCGCCGGAAACGTCGGTGGTGATGACGCCATCGCCAATCGACTGCAGCGTGACATGCGCCCGATCCTTCTCCAACTGAAGCGCCTGGGCAAAAGCATGGCGTTGTTTGAGCAGTTTGTGCGTGCGCCATAAAGCCAGCACGATAAGCCCCAGCGCCGTGGCCAGATTGGTAAACAACAGCAGACGCAAGATCATCCGCGAGCCTTCACCCAGGGCATCACTGAACGCTTTCGCCGCCGGGGTCACGCCATCGTTGATCGCCAGAATCCGCGTCTTCCAGCGCTGGATATCGGCACTGCTGGCAGTGTTCTGCAAGATGCTCTGGTGCATTTCGCGCGCCACGTCATTGAGTTCGACCAGATAAGCGTCACCCACCGTCCAGCGGTCGATTGCGGTTTCCAGATAACTGAAATGGCGGAAGTTGAGGTACAGCCAGATCAGGCTGGGGACGTCGTCCGGATGGTTGCCGCCCTTGAGAATGCCTTCGCGCGCAGCGGTCAGGTCCGGCGGCTGGTGATCCAGCGCCAGGCGCAGTTGATGGCCGCCCTGAGGCACGGCAATCGCCTTTTTGTACTTGAGAAAAATCGCTTCATCACGACTATCGGCGTACAGATTGAGGTAATAAATGGCGTCTTTCTGCCCCTTGGACCAGAGGCTCTCACCCGCGACATAACCGCGAACGGCCGACAGCACGTAAAGACTCATCCCTCCCAATAAAGCCTGAAACAACACGACAGCAATGAATGGCCAGACGATGCCCAACAACCGTGGCGTTCCGAGAGTCCGCTTCTGATTCATGAGGTCCCTTGCGCAAGCACTGCCAGATATACACCGGGAAATACCGCTCCTGACAGCTCAGCCTAGGCTAATTTTCGACATGTCGAAGCAACAGCTCTGCCGCCTTCACTGCCGATTGCGCAACCTGATGCCTGTCAACGCGTTTCGGTTTTTTTTATTTTAAGCAATTCAAACACTAAGCACACAAACGCGCACAAAACTCAAGAGCGCTAAATCCGCTGCAAGTGGCCGTACAGTTTGGCATACAGCCCGCCATCGGCAATTAACTGCTGATGATCGCCGTCTTCGGCCACTTGTCCGCCATCGAACACCACCACCCGATCCGCCTGTTTCACCGCCGACAAGCGGTGGGCAATGATCAGTGTGGTGCGACCATTGAGGAACCGCGCCATGGCTTCATGCAGGTTGTATTCGGTGGCGGCATCGAGGGCCGAGGTGGCTTCGTCGAGGATCACCACCTTCGGCTCGGCCAGGATCATCCGCGCAATCGCCAGACGCTGACGCTGCCCGCCGGACAGGCGCACGCCGGAGCGCCCGACGATGCTGTCGAGGCCGTCCGGCAAGGCACGGATGACGGGTTCGAGCTGGGCGATTTCCAGCGCCTGCCAACAGGCTTCGTCACTGCGCGTGCGCCCCATGGTCAGGTTGGCGCGCACGGTGTCGTTGAACAGCGCCGGATGCTGCAACACCACCGCAACGTTTTCCCGAACGATCTCCAGACCGATTTCCTGCTGGGTCGACCCACCGAAACGGACGGTGCCCGCGAGCGGCGTGTACAACCCCAACAGCAATTGCACCAAGGTACTTTTGCCACCGCCACTGGCGCCGACAATCGCGACTTTTTCGCCGGGCGCGATAGACAGGTTCATCTGATCCAGCACCAACTCATCGCCGTAACCGAAACACAGGCCCTGCACTTCAATACCGACGGTTTCGCGCCCTTTGAACGGGTCGATCCCCCCCGGATATTGTGGCTCATCGGCACGCGCCAGCAATTCGTTGATCCGCGTCAGCGCACCGCCCGCCGCGTAGTAGGCGTATTGCAGATTCAACAACTGTTCGACCGGGCCAATCATGAACCACAGGTAACTGAACACCGCGAGCATCTGGCCAATCGACAGATCGGAAAACAACACGGTGAGCATCGCCGCCGCGCGGAAGATGTCGATGCCGAACTGGAACAGCAAGCCACTGGCGCGGTTGGACGCGTCGGTTTTCCACTGCGAATTGACCGCGTAGTTACGCACTTCCTGTGCCCGCAGCCCCAACCGCCCGAGGAAATAGCCCTGACGGTTACCCGCTCGCACCTCCTGAATCGAATCGAGGGTTTCGCTCAACGCCTGAGTGAAGCGCGCGGTGCTGTCGTTCTCGAGTTTTTTCAGGTGTTTGACCCGCTTGCCCAACTGCACCGTGGCGTAGATCACCAGCGGGTTGAACAACAGAATCAGCAGCGCCAGTTTCCAGTGCATCCACATCAGAATGCTTGCTGTGCCAACCAGAGTCAGCATCGCCACCAGAAAACGGCTGAGGGTTTCGCCCACAAACTTGTCGAGGGTGTCCAGATCGGTGACCAGGTGTGTGGTGACCGTGCCGCTGCCCAGGCTTTCGTATTCGCCGAGGGAAATGCGTTTGAGGCGTTCGATCAGCCGCACACGGATGCGGTAGACGATGTCTTTGGCCAGGCGCGCGAACAGTCGCGCCTGCAACACGCTAAAACACAGGGCGCTGCAGCGCAGGGTCAGCGTGACCACCAGCATCAGGCCGATGTAGCCCGCCGCTTGCTGCCACATAGACGGCAGCACATGGTTCATGACTTTCAGCGCGGCGTCGCCGTGGCCGAGCAACACTTCGTCCACCAGCAATGGCAGCAATAATGGAATCGGCACGCTGCACAGTGTCGCCAGCACAGCCACACCGTTGGCGATCCACAGGGATTTTTTATGATGCAGTGCCAAGCGCCGGACTTCTGCCCAGCTCAGCCGGTCGACACGCTTTACGGCTGGCGTGTCATCGGCCAGGTCAGGCACAGGCTGCGCGCTCCAGCCAGCGACCGAGCAACGGCGACAGCTCGCTAAGCGGTTGATAGCCATTGGTCAGTAGTGCCAGTTGGCCGTTGCGTTCGGCCAGCAACGTCGGGAACCCGGCGATGCCCAGATCCTGTACCCAATTGAAATCCGCCGCCGTGGCTTCGTGCTGATCGGCGCGATCAAACAGTGCGGCAAATTCGATCCGTGGCACGCCGGCCTGCTCGGCCAGTTCCACCAGCACGCTGGCTTGGGTGACGTCGCGGCCTTCGGTGTAAAACGCCTGCTGAATCAGCCCCAACAGAGTCCACGCACAATCCGGCGCCAGGCTGCGTGCGGTGACGATCGCACGGCAGGCAGGCTCGGTGTCGTAGACAAAACCATCGGGCAACGCGCCTTCAAACTTGAATGGCTGACCGGTGGCCTCGGTCACTGCCTGCCAATGTTCGAGAATGTAGCGTCGAGTGGTCGGCTCCAGCGCCGAACCGCTGCCGGTACGCAACCCGCCGACGACAAGGTGCAACTCCACCCCGGCTGCCTGCGCCTGCTCGACCAGTGCCTTGGCCACCGGGGCAAATCCCCAGCACCAGGAACACATCGGATCCATCACGTAGAGCAGGCGCGCAGACATGGTTAAGCCTCGGTGGATGTTTGCTTGTAGTTGTAGCCGATCGGGTGCGGCTGGTTGCGGGCCTTGGCCAGTTCGATCTGCTTCTGCCGATCGATGGCGCTGCGGCGGGTTTTCTCGCTCAGCGTGTCCCAGCAATGCGGGCAACTGATGCCGGCGACGTAATGCTCGCTGGCGCGATCTTCAACGCTGACCGGCGTGCGGCAGGCATGACATTGATCGTAGTCGCCTTCGCTGAGGTCGTGACGCACGGTCACACGGTTGTCGAATACAAAGCAGTCGCCCTGCCACTTGGTTTCTTCCTGCGGTACCTCTTCGAGGTACTTCAAAATGCCGCCCTTGAGGTGGTAAACCTCTTCGAAACCTTCGCCGAGCATGTAGCTCGAGGCTTTCTCGCAGCGGATACCGCCGGTGCAGAACATCGCGACCTTCTTGTGTACGGCCGGATCGAAGTGTTCTTTGATGTAGTCGGGGAATTCGCGAAAACTGGTGGTTTTCGGATCGATGGCACCTTCGAAGGTGCCGATCGACACTTCGTAATCGTTGCGCGTGTCGATCAACAGCACTTCAGGGTCGCTGATCAACGCGTTCCAGTCTTGCGGATCAACGTAAGTACCGACTTTTTTGTTCGGGTCGACGCCTTCGACACCGAGGGTGACGATCTCTTTCTTGAGCTTGACCTTGGTACGGTAGAACGGCTGCTCGTCGCAGTACGATTCTTTATGATCGATGTCGATCATGCGCGGGTCATTCTTGAGCCAGGCGAGCAGGCCGTCGATGCCTTCACGAGTACCGGAAACCGTGCCGTTGATGCCTTCTTCGGCAATCAAAAGCGTGCCTTTGATGCCGTTGTCGACCATCGCTTGCAGCAGTGGCTCGCGCAGGTTGACGTAATCTTCGAGGGTGACGAACTTATACAGTGCCGCCACGACAATCGGTTGTGTCATGGGTATTTCTCCAGGTGGCTACCCTCGCAAAGGGTGAACCGGATGCGAAAAAAAACGCGCCGGGTAAGCGGCGCGTTGCGGATTCTAGCAAAAAAGCAGCTTCGAGCGGCTAGCTTCAAGCGGCAAGCCATAAGCAAGGCGCCTCTAACTTGCAGCTTGGCGCTCGAAGCTTATGACTGCTTTCCTCCGGCACAGGTCGGCGACGCTGGGGCGGCGCCGATCTCTGCCCATTCCTGCGGGGTATAGGTGTGCAGCGCCAACGCATGGAACTCGCCCATCAACTCGCCGAGCGTGCCGTAGATTTTCTGGTGGCGCTTGACCCGGTTCAGGCCTTCGAACTGCGCGCTGACCACCACGGCTTTGAAGTGGGTCTGCAACCCGCGACTGTGCATGTGGCTTTCATCCAGCACTTGCAGATGCTCAGGCTGTAACAGGCCCAGCGTTGATTCGATGCGTTGTTGCATGGTCATCACGAACTCCGCTTACGGCTTTTTCTTGGCCGGAGCAGCGCCTTTCGGTGCCAGCTCGTTGGTCATGTCTTCCAGCAGTTTGTTGACGACAGGCACTGCGCTTTCCAGTTTGGCCTGAGTCATCTGGGCCGATTGCTGGGTCAACTGCGGCATTTTTTCCAGGACTTTCTTGCCCAGCGGCGACTGGTAGAACGCCACCAGGTCTTTCAGCTCGGATTCGCTGAAGTTGCTGGTGTAGAGCTTGACCATGTCCGGCTTGAGCTTTTTCCAGCCAATGGCTTGATCCAGGGCGGCGTTGGCCTTGGCCTGGTAGGTTTCCAGCGTGGCTTTCTTGGATTCCGGGGCCTTGGTCTGTTCAAAACGCTGGGCGAACATCTGCTGAACCTGCATGTAAACCGGAGTGCCCAGTTTGTCAGCGTGCGCCAGGGTCAGGAAAGCTTCGGCACTGGCGTTGTGGCTGGCGGTATCGGCAAGCACCTGGCCGCTGGCGCAAACCAGTGCTACCGCGGTACAGATGGCACGAAGACGAGTCATCGAGTTTCCTTTTCAGCTAAGCGAGGTAAAACCCCAAGGGCGCTCATTCTGCGCCTAACAATCGCTGCGGCTCAACCCCCAGGCCCTTGCCACACTGGATTGGTTGGGTTTTACCGGTCAACAATCGGTTAGAGGGAACCACCGGGGCCCAAGCCAGCCTAAACTGCGCAAACAGACCAACAGGAGTGTGCACGATGAGCCGTATCGAAACCGACAGCCTGGGCCAGATCGAAGTCCCGGACGACGCCTACTGGGGTGCTCAAACGCAACGCTCGCTGATCAACTTCGCCATCGGTCAGGAACGCATGCCACTGCCGGTATTGCATGCCCTGGCCCTGATCAAAAAAGCCGCCGCCCGCGTCAACGACCGCAACGGCGACCTGCCCGCCGACATCGCCCGTTTGATTGAGCAAGCCGCCGACGAAGTGCTCGACGGCCAGCATGACGACCAGTTTCCTTTGGTGGTCTGGCAGACCGGCAGCGGCACCCAGAGCAACATGAACGTCAACGAGGTGATCGCCGGTCGCGCCAACGAACTGGCTGGCAACCCGCGGGGCGGCAAAACGCCGGTGCACCCCAACGATCACGTCAATCGCTCGCAAAGCTCCAACGACTGCTTCCCCACCGCCATGAGCATCGCCACGGTGAAGGCCGTGCAGGAGCAATTGCTGCCGGCGATTGCCGAGCTGTCCGGCGGCCTCGCGGAACTGTCGGCGCGGCACATGAAACTGGTGAAAACCGGCCGCACGCACATGATGGATGCCACGCCGATCACCTTCGGCCAGGAGTTGTCCGGTTTTATCGCGCAATTGGATTACGCCGAACGGGCGATCCGCGCCGCGCTGCCGGCAGTGTGCGAGCTGGCGCAAGGCGGCACCGCGGTTGGCACCGGGCTCAATTCACCCCATGGTTTTGGCGAAGCGATTGCGGCAGAACTGGCGGCGCTGTCCGGTCTGCCTTTCGTCACCGCGCCAAACAAGTTTGCCGCCCTTGCTGGCCACGAACCACTGACCAGCCTTTCCGGCGCGCTGAAAACCCTCGCCGTGGCGCTGATGAAAATCGCCAATGACCTGCGTCTGCTGGGCTCAGGGCCGCGTGCCGGTTTGGCTGAAGTGCGGTTGCCAGCCAACGAACCGGGCAGTTCGATCATGCCCGGCAAAGTTAACCCGACCCAGTGCGAGGCATTGTCGATGCTCGCCTGTCAGGTATTGGGCAACGACGTGACGATCGGCATTGCCGCCAGCCAGGGCCACTTGCAACTGAACGTGTTCAAACCGGTGATCATCCACAACCTGCTGCAATCGATCCGCCTGCTGGGCGATGGCTGCAGCAACTTCCAGCAGCATTGCATTGCCGGGCTCGAGCCGGATGCCGAGGTCATGGCCAAACATCTGGAACGGGGGCTGATGCTGGTGACCGCGCTTAACCCGCACATCGGTTACGACAAGTCGGCGGAAATCGCCAAGAAGGCTTACAACGAAGGGCTGACCTTGCGTGAAGCCGCGTTGGCGCTGGGCTATCTGACGGATGAAGAGTTCGATGCGTGGGTGCGGCCGGAAAACATGATCGAGGCGGGCGCCAAGGGTTAAGCCTTGTAGCGTTTGAAAATAAGCCTTCGCGAGCCAACCCACTCCCACATTGGAATGCATTTCCTTGTGGGAGCTGGCTTGCTCGCGAAGAACGATGACGCCGTTTAACTGGCTGCCATCTTCATCCGCCGTGCCTTGAACCCGGCAATCAGCGACGGCCCCAACGCCACCAGCGCCGAACCGAGCACGACCAGCACCGCCCCGCCATAGCCCAGGGCATTGATCTGCTCGGCATGCACATACTGCGGCCATATCCCGGCCGCTATCGCGACCGCCCCGAACGTCACCAGCGGTGTAATCGCCAACGTCGCACTGACCCGCGACGCCTCCCAGTGCGCCAACGCTTCAGCGAACGCGCCATAAGCGATCAGCGTGTTCATGCAGCACGCCAGCAATAACCAGCGCTGCACCGGGCTCAGTTCCAGCGCCTCGAGCGGATGCACCCAAGGGGTGAGCAGCAACGCGCAGAACAGATAAATCACCATCATGACTTGCAGCGAATTCCACACCGTCAGCAATTGCTTCTGGCCCAACGCGTAAAAAGTCCAGACGGTCGACGCCAGCAACACCAGCAATACGCCAGCGGTGTAGTCCGACAGCGAGGTCAGCAGTTCGGCCAATCGCTGATTGAAGAACAACACAAAACCGATCAGCAACACCGCCAGCCCCATCCCCTGGCCGATGCTGAAGCGCTCCTTGAACACAAACAGACTGGCGATCAGCAACATGATCGGCCCCATCTGCACCACCAGTTGCGCCGTGCCGGGACTGAGCAGGTTCAGCCCCTTCAGGTACAAGACGTAATTACCCACCAGCCCCAGCACTGCCATGAGCACCAACCAGCCACCCTTGGGGCCCAGCACCTTGCGGCTCGGCAGCCGCTTGACCGAGGCCAGATAAATGAACAGACACCCGCCGGACACCAGCAAGCGAAACCAGGTCACGGTGATCGGGTCCATCACCTGCAACACCTGTTTGAGCTTGATCGGCAGGATGCCCCACAGAAACGCAGTCAGCAGCGCCAGGCATAAACCGTAAACCCAGCGACCGGATGAAATGTGCATGCGAACCTCAAGGCCTGCTGACGAGAGCGCTCATTCTAGGCCCGCCACCGACGGCGACACAGGGACAGTTGGGGCCTGGGCGCGAATAAAACTGTGCAGGTCGCTGCATTAAATTGACGCGAACCCGTTGATCGGCTGAGCGGGCGGCCCAAGTGATTCAGGCATAAGCTTTTTGAATCAACCTGCCGACAAGAATTCTCAAGGAGCCCCGCCATGTTAGGCATGCGTAGCCAAGACCCCGCCCCTGCCACACACTTTCGCAGCGACCGGGTGTGTCGGGTCAACGGTGAACTGTTCTTCAGCACTCGGGAAAATACCCTTGAGGGGCCGTTCGAGAGTACTGAACAGATAGACAAAGAAATACAGGCTTACATTGCGCGAATGCAGCTTATGGGCTCCGACACCTAAACCGAGTCGCATCATTCGCGAGCAAGCCCGCTCCCACAGGGTTTTGTGGTCAACACCCTCTAACTGTCTTAACGCACAGCCTCAAACAACCCCGTCGCGCCCATCCCGCCGCCCACGCACATGGTGACGATGCCGTAACGCAGATCACGCCGCTGCAACTCACGCACCAGATGGCCGACCTGCCGCGACCCGGTCATGCCGAACGGGTGACCAATGGAAATCGAGCCACCATTGACGTTGTATTTTTCGTTATCGATCTCCAGCCGATCACGGCTGTACAGACATTGCGACGCAAACGCCTCGTTCAGTTCCCACAAATCGATATCAGCCACCTGCAAGCCCTTGGCTTTGAGCAGTTTGGGCACTGAGAACACCGGGCCAATGCCCATCTCGTCGGGCTCGCAACCGGCCACGGTGAAGCCACGGAAAAACGCTTTTGGCTTGAGCCCCAGTTCCAGGGCTTTTTCCAGACTCATCACCAGCGTCATCGAGGCACCGTCGGACAGTTGCGACGAGTTGCCCGCCGTCACCGAACCGTCTTCGGCAAACACAGGCTTGAGGCCTGCGAGGCTTTCATACGTGGTGTCGGGGCGGTTGCAATCGTCACGATCCACGATGCCGTCGAGGATCTGCACGTCACCGCTGTTCTTGTCTTCGACGCGATACTTCACCGACATCGGTACGATTTCATCGTTGAACAGCCCGGCCGCCTGAGCCTGTGCGGTGCGCAACTGGCTTTGCAGGGCATAACGATCCTGCGCGTCACGGCTGACGCCATACCGCCGCGCCACCACCTCAGCGGTCTGGCCCATCGTGTAATAGATGCCCGGCGTTTGTTGCTTGAGCAACGGGTTGATCAGGTGATCGGTGTTGACGCTTTTCATCGTCAGGCTGATCGACTCGACGCCGCCGGCAACGATGATGTCGCTGCAACCTGAAGCGATCTGGTTGGCAGCCATTGCAATCGCCTGCAAACCGGAGGAGCAGAAACGATTGAGGGTCATGCCTGCAGTGCCAGTGCCCAGACGCGAGAGCACCGCTACGTTGCGGCCGATGTTGTAACCCTGGGCACCTTCGTTGGAGCCGGCGCCAACGATGCAATCCTCGACACTGGCCGGGTCGATGTCGTTGCGCGTCAGCAATGCGTTGACGCAATGGGCCGCCATGTCATCGGGGCGGGTCTGGTTGAACTTGCCGCGAAAGGATTTGGCCAGGCCGGTCCGGACGCTGTCGACGATCACCACTTCACGCATGGCATACCTCATTGTTGTGGTCGGTTGAGAGTGGACCTGAGCATAAGTCCACCGCCTCAAAGACCGCGACAATCATTCACCTCGCGTATGCGGATCTATTGGCTCAGTCCTTGTGTTTTTTCGCGTGTTTGTCGGATTTCTCGAACGCCTCTTCAAGCGCACGGTTGATCGTGCGCAATACTTTGATCCGCGCCCAACGCTTGTCGTTGGCCTCGATCAGCGTCCATGGGGAAATCTCGGTACTGGTGCGATCAACCATGTCACCGACGGCGGCACGGTACTCGTCCCACTTGTCGCGGTTGCGCCAGTCATCTTCGGTGATCTTGAAGCGCTTGAACGGGATCGCTTCCCGCGCCTGGAAGCGCTCCATTTGCGTGTCCTTGTCGATGGCCAGCCAGAACTTGACCACGATCACTCCGGCATCAGCGATCTGCTCTTCAAAGTCATTGATTTCACCGTAAGCACGCAGCCAGTCGGCCGGGGTGCAAAAACCTTCGATGCGCTCCACCAGCACCCGGCCGTACCAGGAACGGTCGAACACGGTGAACTTGCCGCGCGCCGGCAAATGCCGCCAGAAACGCCACAAATAAGGCTGTGCCCGCTCCTCTTCGCTCGGTGCGGCAATCGGAATGATGTTGTACTGGCGCGGATCGAGCGCTGCCGCGACCCGCCGAATCGCCCCGCCCTTGCCCGCTGCATCGTTGCCTTCAAACACGGCCACCAGCGCATGGCGGCGCATACGCTTGTCACGCATCAACCCGGACAGACGCGCCTGTTCGGTGATCAGCTGTTCCTCGTAATCATCCTTTTCCAGACGCTGGGTGAGATCGAGGCTGTCGAGCAAACCCTTATGATCGACAGGGGCGCCCAGCGGCGCAGCGTTGACTTCCT
Organism: Pseudomonas baetica; assembly: GCF_019733355.1. Classification (GTDB taxonomy): domain Bacteria; phylum Pseudomonadota; class Gammaproteobacteria; order Pseudomonadales; family Pseudomonadaceae; genus Aquipseudomonas; species Aquipseudomonas baetica_A. The sequence continues at coordinate 191,983 of NZ_JAIHLQ010000001.1, forward strand.
GAGCATGAATCTGCGAACGCTTCAGCGCGTTTTGCAAGCCCTCAAGCAGAATATTGCCGACCGCCAGGCTGCGATAGTTGGCGTCCATGCCTTCGATGATATGCCATGGCGCGTAGTCGCGACTGGTACGGCGCAATATGCGCTCGCCGTATTTGACGAACTTGTCGTAGGTTTGCGATTGCTGCCAGTCCAGCGGGCTGATCCGCCAACTGTGCAGCGGGTCGTCGGCCAAGGCTTTGAGCCGCGCCTTCATCTGTTTCTTGGACAGGTGAAACCAGAACTTGAAGATCAGCGCGCCTTCATCGCAGAGCATTTTCTCCAGACGCTCGGCGGCGCTGATCGCTTGATCCAGACGCGGGTTCTTGAACAGGCCATGCACCCGTCCCTGCAACATCTGGCTGTACCAGTTACCGAAGAAAACCCCCATCCGCCCCTTGGCCGGAAGCATCCGCCAGTAACGCCACGCCGGAGGTCGGGCCAGTTCTTCATCCGTCTGCTGATCGAACGTACGCACCTCGATCAGCCGTGGATCCATCCACTCGCTGAGCAACTTGACCGTCTCGCCCTTGCCCGCGCCTTCGATGCCGTTGATCAAGACAATCACAGGAAAACGCTTTTGCTGCTGCAATTCGAACTGCGCTTCCAGCAGTGCTTCACGCAGCGCCGGGACGGCGGCCTCGTAAGTGTCTTTGTCGATGGCGTGACCGATTTCAGCGGATTCAAACATAGGACGGCTCCTTCCAGGATTGAGCAAGACTAGCGGATTGGGCACAAGGACGGCGCAGAAATTCCCGCGGGCGGCGGATTTTCATTGAGTCATCGACGCCAAGCCTTGCCATGGATCAAGCACCCTGTGCGCGATCGGCTAGAATGGCGGCCTTGTCGTTGCCGAGCCTGCCATGAAAGCCGTATTGCCACACGCCCAACTCGACTGGGATGACCAGGGACGCCCGCGTTCGCGAGTGTTTGATGACGTGTATTTTTCCGACCAGTCAGGTCTGGATGAAACCCGTTATGTGTTCCTCGAACAGAACCGTCTCGCCGAACGTTTTGCTGCGTTGCCAGCGGGTGGGCACTTGGTCATTGGCGAAACGGGCTTCGGCACCGGCCTGAATTTTCTCTGTGCCTGGCAGTTGTTCGAGCAACACGCCTGTGCCGGTGCGCGGTTGCATTTTGTCAGCGTCGAAATGTACCCGTTGAGCCCGGCGGATCTGCAACGCGCCTTGGCATTGTGGCCAGAACTCAAGCCGCTGGCTGATCAATTGCTGACCCATTACGTGGCGATCCATCAGGGCTTTCAGCGCATCACACTGGCGAATGGCCGAGTGACATTGACGCTGCTGATCGGCGATGCGCTGGAGCAATTGCCGCAACTGGACGCTCGGATTGATGCGTGGTTTCTCGACGGATTCGCCCCGGCGAAAAACCCGCAGATGTGGACCGCCGAACTGTTCGTTGAACTGGCGCGACTGGCGGCGCCGGGCTCAACCATCAGCACCTTCACCAGCACCGGTTGGGTGCGGCGTTTGCTCAACGCCGCCGGCTTCAAAATGAAGCGCACGCCGGGCATCGGGCACAAGTGGGAAATCCTGCGCGGCGAGTTCCTCGGCTGGCCGTCGGAGGTGGCCCCGCCAGCCCCGGAAAAACCCTGGTTCGCTCGCCCTGCCCCCACGACCGGTGAACGTCGGGCACTGGTGATCGGCGCAGGCCTTGCCGGTTGTGCCACCGCGGCGAGCCTCGCGTCACGCGGCTGGAAAGTGAGTTTGCTGGAGCGCCACGAGGCCGTGGCACAAGAAGCCTCGGGCAATCCGCAAGGCGTGCTGTATCTGAAACTGTCGGCCCATGGCACGGCGTTATCGCAACTGATCATCAGCGGCTTCGGTTACACCCGACGCCTGCTCGAAAGCCTGCAACGGGGCACCGATTGGGACGATTGCGGCGTGCTCCAACTGGCGTTCAATGCCAAGGAAGCCGAGCGCCACGCGCAGTTGGCCGCGGCGTTCCCGGAGGATCTGTTGCAGTGGCTCGATCAGCCCGAGGCGCAGGCCCGCGCCGGTGTCGGCCTGGACCACGGCGGTTTGTACTACCCCGAGGGTGGCTGGGTGCATCCGCCCGCGTTGTGCCAGGCGCAGGCCACACAACCGAACATCGAACTGCTCAGCCACCGTGAGGCGCTGGAACTGCGCAAGGTCGATGATCAGTGGCAAGCCTTCGACGGCGACCGCTTGCTTGCCAGCGCTCCTGTCGTGGTACTGGCCGGTGCTGCCGAGATCAAGCGTTTTGCGCAAAGCGCCGAACTGCCACTCAAGCGCATTCGCGGGCAGATCACCCGCCTGGCGCAGACTGAACAAAGCCAGGCGTTGACGACGGTGGTGTGTGCCGAAGGCTACGTCGCCCCCGCGCGACGGGGTGAACACACCCTCGGTGCCAGCTTCGATTTCAACAGCGACGACCTGACCCCGACCACCGCCGAACACCAAGGCAATCTGGCGATGCTAGAAGAGATTTCCAGCGATCTGGTCTCTCGCCTGCACATCAGCGAACAGGCGGTCGAAACCCTTCAAGGCCGCGCCGCCTTGCGCTGCACCAGTCCCGACTACCTGCCGATTGTCGGCCCGCTCGCCGACCGCCATGCGTTCACTCACGCGTACGCGGCGCTGAGCAAGGATGCCCGGCAAGTACCGGACATCGCCTGCCCGTGGCTCGACGGTCTATATGTCAACAGCGGCCACGGTTCACGCGGTCTGATCACCGCGCCGCTGTCTGGCGAACTGCTCGCCGCTTGGCTGAACGACGAACCGTTGCCCTTGCCAAGAAGCGTGGCCGAGGCCTGTCACCCCAACCGATTCGTATTGCGCCAACTGATTCGCGGCAAATAGACCTCAAGCATCGGGCATTGCGCAGAGGCCCAGATCCCCCAAGCGAATGGCCTCTCCCGTCAGGCGCTTGAGCACAGCCTCTTCGGCCTGCTCCCGTTCGAGCCTGATGACGTCCATCTGGTTCAGGTAATCGGCCGTGGAGAGTTTGCTCGCCTGTTCGAACACCGCGTCCAGCCGCGCCGGAAAGGTTTCCTCGAGGCTCGCGAATTGCCTGGGATACGTGCGCTTCAAGTACTCGCACCAGAACGGCTGACGCAGCAGGAACGTCAGCCATTCGGAAGACAGCTCAGCGACACTGATCCTGTTCCTGGCAGTCTCCAGATTGGCTTCGGTCACCCCGCCCAGGATGGCAAAACGCATATGACGCGGCTGTCCCGGCAGATCGAACTCTTCGGCCAGCCCGATGCGATAAGCCAGGTTCACCTCCAGCGGATCAGCACTGGCATCGTTAAGCGCATGCTCATGGGCAATCTGATCCAGTTTGTCCAGCCGAAACAGGCCTCGGCCAAGTTTGAGCAACGGGTGTACAGAGGTCACTCGGCCACCGGCAAGCCTGGTGATCTTGTTGACTTCCACAGCGAGTTCGAGCTGGCTGAAGTTGACGGCTGCGCTGTCCGTGCAATTGATCGGGTTGGCGGCCAGATCGAACACTTGCTCACTCAGGATCGCATCGGTTTGGGCAGCCTCAAGCACTGCCCAGACACGTCGACACGTGTCTTCGGCGACTTTTTCAGAGTCGGCGGTATTGCCCAGCTCCGCCAGTAAATGAAACAGGCCCTCGGCCCGGGGATCCTCCTTGAATAAGGTCCAGATCCGGTCACGCTGGGCCCAGTCCCCTCCGGCGCCGCCCTCGAACCACAGCGAACGCGCCTTCTGTTCATCGAGACGCGCGTTATCGTTCTCCAGATAGCCCATGCCGACACCCACATTGTTTCGATAGTCCGCCAGATGAGTCCTGCTGGCTAACGACAAGGGATTACCTCGCAGGTCCAGCGCCTCGCTGAAACGTCGCGAGGTCTTGAATAACCAATCCGGTAGCTGCTTGATCTGATTTTCGCGCAGATCGACCCAATCCAGGTGAGGCAGGCGTTCAAGACCTTTGGGCAGCTCCGTGACACGGGTGTCGCGCAGACACAGGGAACGTAAATCAAACATCTTGCCCACCTCCGGAGTCGCCCCCAGCGGGTTACTGTTCAGATTCAAGGAGTGCAGTGTGCGCAGGTTGGCAAGCTTCACCAGTGTATGTTCGGTCAGTTTGATCCGGTTACCCGCCAGACTCACCCGGGTCAGATCAGGCATGTGCGACAACACCTCAGGCAGGCGCGTGAGTGCGTTGCCGTCGAGGTCCACAGACTCGGCGTGCTTGAATGACTTGAGGAAATAAACCAGGTCGTCGCCCTGCTCCATGTTCTTGAGCGACAACTGCTGGATATGATCGAAATTCAACCCCGGTGGGAGCGTGGGCAACGTCCCCACCCGCATCCCGTCAAGATTCAATACACAGATCGATTTTCCACTTTCATCGGTGGCCAGAAAAAGCCGCCGAAACCCATCCTCGATCATCTCGGCCGTCGTCTTGCGGCTGTGCCGCACTTCACGCAAATCCCCCCCCATCAACGTCATGCCGGCCTGATCCTCAGTCCAGACTTCGAGCACCTTGCGCAGTTGCTCCAGATCACGGCGCAAACCTTTCACCCGTGTAGCGCGGGTCAGCGGATCATTGCCCGATCGATCAATAAACTCACTGGCCTGCGCCTCGGTAAAGCTGGGATAGAGCCTTCTCAACTTACGTAATAACGCGCGTGGATGAGCTGTCGCACGCATTGCATGATCGCCCTGAATGCAGGGGGGGTCGGAGACCAACGGCTCGAACTTGCCGGTGGTCAATACCCGGGCACTGGCCTCACGTTCGTCCAGCGCAATGTTCAGTAATTGACTGCGCAATCGGGCACTGTCGGCGGTCACCGGGTCAGCAAAACCCGCGGTTGTACGCTGAGCCGACGGGAGTGCCTTGAGGATCGCGGCATACAGGTTGTCTGGCTCCGACGCCACACGCCCCAGGGATTTACCGTCGCCAGTGAAGGCTTCGTAGCCGCCACTGGACTTGACCAGTGTGCAGGTATTCAAGGGCGTCGCCGCTTCGTTACCGATGGCTTCCAGTACCGGCCCGTTCAGCGTCTTGTCACGCAACGTCAGGCGCAGATTCGGGTCCCAGCCACTCAAACGGGGCAGTAACTGGATCGCCAGTTTTTCACTATCGGCATTGGCCTCCTGCGGCACGAGCAAACCGCTCAGGGCACGGTCAAGGCGCACGGCGGCAGTGGCATGGCGGACTTTCTGCGCCAAGCGCAAAGGCAGGCGCCCGGTTGAGCGCAAATGCAGACGCTCGATGCTCGGCGCCTGGTCAATCAGGCGCTGAGCATAGCGCGCAGGAATCTCGGCGAACGCGCTGCGTAATGTCTTGACCTCGTCAGCCTCACTCTGGTCGTAGCGTTGATACATACGATCGAAAATCGATCGACGCTCAGCCTTGAACAAGGCTCCCAGTTTCTTCGCCAACGCTTGCTTTTGCGAGCCGGCGCTGACCTTGCCCCCCAGCATGGCCTCAACCTCGCGCGGGGAGAGGGCATCGATCACCGACTGCAACAACTGTCCTTCGGCCAATTGCTCTTGCGTGACCTCCACACTGAGCGCAGCGACGCGAATATTGGTCGCGGGATAGGTTGCCGTGACGTCTCCTTCGCTATCGATGACCTTGATGTAGCGGTCTGTCGGCCAGCCTGGCATCTGCGGCAAGCAATGCAGTTGTTCCTGCAAAGGTTGGCCTGCGTGAATGTCCCCACGTTCAAGCTCAGCGGTGAGTTGGCTTGACTGACGCTCGATCTGCAGGCGTTCCACGGTGTCGCGTAACCGGGCAGGCAAGGCCAGATTATCGTTAAAAACCCGGTGCAATTGATCGTGGGAGATTTCGCTGATTCGGCGAATCATGTCCAGATCCGTGTCCGAGAACTCACTCAGACGCGGATCGATACGCTTGAGGGTATAGGGGGCGCTATTCCACGTTTCGGCATCTTCAGCCGCCAGTCGCCAGCCACCCTCGACGTGTTGCTCAAGCCCGGGAGCATAGGCTTTCGGGCGCTCGGGATGATCGAGGTGCCAGACCTTCGTGTCGGGATCGACTGACCCGCTGAATGTTCCATGGTCGACCCGGCCGACGGTTTTTTCCTTGAGCGGATACAACTCGACGGAGTCATCGGCCATCGTGATTCCGGCTGGCAGCCGATGTTCATACGAGGTGAGATCTGGCCTCCAAAGGCGCGGTTTACCGGCCCTATCCAGAATCGCGGTGAACTGCCCGAAAAACTCCGGATGGGCCCGAACCAGTTTGCGTCCCAGCGTGCCCACCGCCTTCTGTCCACCAGCGAACACGCCCATCAGCGCAATGTCTTCCGCCACGCTGAGCAGATGCGACAGCGCCTCCTGCTGGTCGCCCCGCTGCCAGTCCTCGACCCCCTCATACACTTGCGCCAGAAGTTGGCCAACCGCGACGCCCATCATCAACTGACCAACAACCGGCACGAAAAAACCCGCCACCGTCGCAATGGTCACACCCAGCTCCAGAAAACCCAGCAAGCGTTTCTGTCGCACATCCTGATCGATATCGGCCGTCGGCACAGCGAGTTTGCGGGCGTCGATCTGCATCTTGCCGACATGGCTTTGCAACATGAACTCGAACAGCGGCACAGCAATTGGCAACTGCCGGATGTGGCCCAAATCGGCGGTGTCGGCGAAGGTCTTGAAGAAGTCCGCCTTGTCATCTTCATCAATGCTGTTGGCGAAGTAATCCTGGTAGCTCTTGTCACTCAGCTTTTGCGTGAGGTACTCCTTGAACGCAGTGAAGCTCGAGTACTCATACAGAGGCCTCTCGGGCTCGTTAGCCATGTACACCAGACACTGCTCGTTGGGGTATAACTCGATCGACCGGACTGCAAACACCACAACCCCCCAGATGCAACTGTCGAGCACCTCGATGCCGTGCATCATTAATGGACGATTGCTGTAGTGCAGGGTTTTCGCCGAGACCGCGCCGTCGGCGGCGATCAGCCTCTGCACGGTCTGCAGGCCAGCCGGTGTGATGTGCTGCCTGACTGCGGCCAGATACATGTCCAGTTGCAGCAGAAGTTTCTTCATCGCAGCGATGTCGCGGGTCATCGGACGGGTGGCCGTCACTTTACCGGCGTCGTCCACCAGGCCGAACACCTGCTGAAAATGCGCCTGATAACGCTTGCCCAGATCCAGTTCACGGCAGAATTTGGCGAACGACGCCGGCGTCAGTCCGGCCACGCCCGACGGTACGCTACTCACCCGCACCTGACTGCCGACGGGGTAGTTATCGGTCTCCTCGTCTTCGGTGAAATTCTGCATCGCCGCTTGCAGCAATGTCTGTGTGGCATGTGGAAAGGTTTGAATGCCCTCAGGGTCGGTAGAGGTTGGCGGGCAACCGCAATCAACCCCCGGCAAACTCAACAGATCCTTTTCAACATCGAAGACCGCCGACCACTTGGCATTCAGCGCGCTGGTCAACTCAGCAATACAAAAGGCATTCAGAGGTTTGAGCTTGAGCAGATCCTTCTCGACCTTGAGTTGAATCGTGAGCAGGTCGCGCGCGGTTTGATCGAGCGCGACCAGCGTGCTGGTCGAACTGTTAAGCAACATTTCGGGCAGGCTCTTGCGCAGCGCCTCGGCGCTGTCCAGGTCTGCTGTGGCTTCCAGCAAGACGCCGAGAACTTCATTCTGAGTCGGCGCACGCGGTGCGGATTTATCCTGTGTGGTGGTCATCGGCAATAGTCCTTTATTGCAGGTTTGAGCTTTAACCTTATCCGCATCCACTTAAAATTAAAATAGAAGACCCCGACACCTGTAAATCACATTACAACAAACACACTTCACACAAAACCGTGCAATACATATCTATATTAAACATTCAAATACCAACCAAAAACACACTTGAAACCATTCAATAATAGAACTGTTTTCATCACGACAAACCCACATAACATGATGTCTCATTTACGAAAGGGACTTCCCGCATGACTTTACCAACAAACACCCCGCCCGCCACGATATCGGACGTTGACGCCAGCGCGAACATTTCCGATGACGTCCAGGTTCAGGACAAGGCAACTGCCGTGCAACGTTTCATCACCCACGGTATGGCAAAAGAAGATTCCGCCAGGCTGGCCGGATTGCGCGCAACGCTCGATGAAGCGCTGCCCTATCAGACTTATATTGATGAGCTGGCAGGCAAGCTGGAAACACCGGAAAGTTTCTGCAAACGGGAACTTCACCGTGAACTGCTGCAAACCCATGGAACACGGCTCAGCGTCTACGACAGCATCAGACTGATGCCTGCAAACTCTACGGACGGTGAGTCATTTACCTATACCCTGCTGCAGGCGGCGATGCTGAACTTCACCGACGAAGAAGCGGCTCCCGGTTACTTCTCGAACGACAGCGAGATTTTGGACATGCTTGGCCAGGGATCCGCTGACGCCCCTGACACGATCAAGGTGTCTGCACAAGAATTTGCTGCTCTCAGTCGCAAGCTGGATCTGGGAGGTCAATACCAGAAACACATCGCCAGAACATTTAAAGTTTCAAACATTGATTTGATCGGCACGCGCCTGCACAAATTCAACATAAAACTCAACGCCTATGAAAAATACTTTAAAAGTCCCGATTTCCCTCTGCACCGGCTTCTTACCCTGCTGAAACTGACAAACGGAAACGGAGACATTTTCAATGGCGACATGTTTAACAACGGCAAAATAAAACTGCATTCGATACAGTTATTTGGCAAGTACACCACAGATGCCATTGTGATCACATGCCGTCCGACTGATCAGTCGCCAATCGACCATAACATCGTATACATACCCAACGACCCGGGTGACGGCTTTTACAACGACGACAACGAAGATCAATCCAAATATCGATTCTCCATCAACTTCCTTACAAATAACGAATTCCGAACACTCATCTTCTCCCAACTCACCAATACCGAGCAAAATGAAATAAGGGCAATGGATCTGAGTAGTATTTCGTTTGTCAACGACATAACGTTTATTCCGTTAAAGAAAGGGCTGTGCAAACATCTCTTCGATCGCTATCTGGATAAATTCTCCGTGGATGCAAGAGACATTGCGGTGCCGCTCGCCAATGTCAACGAACCCGCCTACGCCAATAGGCGCGAAGCGCGTACCTTGCTTCAGAGAGGACGACTATCCGTCAGCCCACCCCATGATTTCAGCAGCCGCTTGCGCACTTACGCCACGGATCAACTGCTGGCCTCCGTGTTCGCCGGCCTGGGCAGTTGGACCGCCATCGAGAAGTACAATGCCCTGTCACGGCTGCTGGATCTGAAAAAACGATTGTCCGCGCCTGATACCGAACAACACGGATTGCCGGTGGACGCCAACTGACAATTATTCAAAAAACATCGTCGCCCCATCCGTTCAATTATCAGCAATCAGCGAAGACTCAACGACCGCTCATTGCGCAGCAGCGATAGCTCCAAAACCAGCCTTATAACTTATCGTTCTAAAACTCCGTTTAACGAGGGGGGTCAGTTTCCGGGTACCCTGTTTATTGAGTAGTACTGCTTGACCCCTCCCCAACGGAAAAACCGGTAAGGACTTTATGTGCGGATTAGCTGGCGAGTTACGCTTTGATCATCAACCTGCAGACCTTGCAGCCATTGAGCGAATCACCCATCACCTGGCCCCTCGTGGCCCCGACGCGTGGGGCTTCCACGCACAAGGGCCGATTGCCCTGGGCCATCGTCGCCTGAAAATCATGGACCTCTCGGACGGCTCGGCGCAGCCGATGATCGACAGTCAATTGGGCCTGTCTCTGGCCTTCAACGGCGCAATCTACAACTTCCCTGAACTGCGAGCCGAACTCGAAGCGCTCGGTTATGCCTTCTATTCCGGTGGCGACACCGAGGTGCTGCTCAAGGGCTTTCACGCCTGGGGTGAAGCGCTGCTGCCGAAACTCAACGGCATGTTTGCCTTCGCCATTTGGGAGCGCGATGCACAGCGCTTGTTCATCGCCCGTGACCGTCTCGGCGTAAAGCCGTTGTACCTGTCGCGCACCGGTCAGCGCCTGCGCTTTGCCTCAGCCCTGCCGGCGCTGCTCAAGGGCGGCGATATCAACCCGATCCTCGATCCGGTGGCGCTCAATCACTACCTGAATTTCCACGCAGTGGTACCGGCCCCGCGCACCCTGCTGGCCGGCATTGAAAAACTGCCGCCCGCCACCTGGATGCGCATTGAAGCCGATGGCACCACCGAGCAGAAAACCTGGTGGACCCTGCCCTACGGCCCACACGACGACGAGAAGAACCTCACCCTCGAAGACTGGACCGATCGCGTACTCGACAGCACCCGCCAAGCCGTGGCGATCCGTCAACGTGCGGCGGTGGATGTCGGCGTGCTGCTGTCCGGCGGCGTCGATTCGAGCATGCTCGTCGGTCTGTTGCGTGAAGTGGGCGTGGAAAACCTGTCGACCTTCTCGATCGGTTTTCAGGATGCCGGTGGCGAGCGCGGGGATGAGTTTCAGTATTCGGATCTGATCGCCAAACACTACGGCACTCAGCACCATCAGTTGCGTATCGACGAGAAAGAGATCATCGAGCAATTGCCTGCGGCGTTTCGCGCCATGAGCGAGCCGATGGTCAGCCACGACTGCATCGCGTTCTATCTGCTGTCGCGTGAAGTGGCCAAGCACTGCAAGGTTGTGCAGAGCGGCCAGGGTGCCGACGAGTTGTTCGCCGGTTATCACTGGTACCCGCAAGTGGACGGTGCGCCAGACCCTTACGCGGCCTATCGCGAAGCGTTTTTCGACCGCAGCTACGACGACTACGCCGCCACCGTGCAACCGAAATGGCTGACCGCCAATGACGCCGCCGGCGACTTCGTGAAAGAACATTTCGCACAGCCCGGTGCCGATGCCGCCGTGGACAAAGCCCTGCGCCTGGACAGCACGGTGATGCTGGTGGACGACCCGGTCAAACGCGTCGACAACATGACCATGGCTTGGGGTCTGGAGGCGCGAACGCCGTTTCTCGATTATCGACTGGTCGAACTGTCGGCGCGGGTTCCCGGCCAGTTCAAGCTGCCCGACGGTGGCAAACAAGTGCTCAAGGAAGCGGCACGTCGGGTCATCCCGAGTGAAGTGATCGACCGCAAAAAAGGCTACTTCCCGGTGCCGGGCCTCAAGCATTTGCAAGGCGACACGTTGAACTGGGTGCGTGAACTGTTGCTTGATCCGAGCCAGGATCGCGGTCTGTTCAACCCGGCCATGCTCGACAAATTGCTGACTGACCCACAAGGCCAACTGACGCCGTTGCGTGGTTCGAAGCTGTGGCAACTGGCGGCCCTGAACCTGTGGCTCAGTGAACAAGGAATCTGATCGATGAAACCCCACGCCACGGCTTACAGCCAGCGCCTGTTGCGCGGTCAGACTCCGTCCTATGAACGTTTGCAGGCGCGGCTGGCCGAGGACGGCAGCGAACTGGCCGCCGATCCGATCGCCGTGCATTGCGGCTGGGGCCGATTGCTGATCGGCCACACCTTTCCTGACTCGGCAACGCTGGCCCAGGAGTTGCTCAACGAGCAACAAGGCGAGCGAGATATCGCGCTGTATGTTGCCGCGCCGCAACAGATCCTCGGCCTCGAACCGACGCAGTTGTTTCTCGACCCCTCCGACACCTTGCGCCTGTGGTTCAGCGACTACCGCCAAGCGACCCGCGTGTTTCGTGGTTTCCGCATTCGTCGCGCGCAAAGCGAGGCAGACTGGCAGGCGATCAATCAGCTATACCAGGCGCGCGGCATGTTGCCGATCGATGCCCAACGGCTAACCCCGCATCATCAGGGCGGCCCGGTTTACTGGCTGGCCGAGGATGAAGACAGCGGCGCCGTGATCGGCAGCGTCATGGGTCTGAATCATCACAAAGCGTTCAAAGACCCGGAAAACGGTAGCAGCTTGTGGTGTCTGGCGGTTGATCCGCAATGCTCGCGCCCCGGCGTCGGCGAAGTGCTGGTGCGGCACTTGATCGAACACTTCATGAGTCGCGGCCTGAGCTACCTGGACCTGTCGGTGCTGCATGACAACCGTCAGGCGAAAAGCCTCTACGCCAAACTCGGTTTTCGCAATCTCTCGACCTTCGCCATCAAGCGCAAGAACGGCATCAATCAGCCGCTGTTTCTGGGACCTGGGCCTGAGGCGCAGTTCAATCCGTATGCGCGGATCATTGTCGAGGAGGCGCACCGTCGCGGCATCGATGTGCAGGTGGACGACGCCGATGCCGGACTGTTCACCCTCAGTCACGGTGGGCGCCGCGTGCGATGTCGCGAATCGTTGAGCGACCTGACCAGCGCCATCAGCATGAGTCTGTGTCAGGACAAAAGCCTGACGCACAACGTGTTGAAGGCGGCGGGGCTCAACCTGCCCTCGCAGCAATTGGCGGGCAACGCCGACGACAACCTGGCGTTTCTCGATGAGCATCAGCGAGTGGTGGTCAAGCCGCTTGATGGTGAACAGGGTCAAGGTGTGGCGGTGGATTTGCAGAGCATTGAAGAGGTGCAGCAGGCCATCGAAGCAGCGAAACAGTTTGATAGCCGGGTGCTGTTGGAAAGCTTTCACGAAGGGCTGGATCTGCGGATTCTGGTGATCGGTTTTGAAGTCGTTGCGGCGGCGATTCGTCGTCCGGCCGAGGTGGTCGGTGATGGCCAGCATTCGATTGGCGCGCTGATCGAAGCCCAGAGTCGCCGCCGGCAAGCGGCCACCAGCGGCGAAAGCAAGATCCCGCTGGATCACGAAACCCAGCGCACCTTGCACGCGGCCGGTTATGACTACAGCAGCATCCTGCCAGCGGGCGAATCGCTGTTTGTGCGGCGCACGGCCAATCTGCACACCGGCGGTACGCTGGAAGACGTCACGGCGATTCTGCATCCAACCCTGATCGATGCAGCGGTACGCGCAGCGCGGGCACTGGACATTCCGATGGTCGGCCTCGACCTGATGGTGCCGGCGGCGGATCAGCCGGAGTACGTGTTTATCGAAGCCAACGAGCGCGCCGGATTGGCCAACCATGAGCCGCAGCCGACAGCCGAGCGGTTTGTCGATTTGCTGTTTCCGCACAGTCAGCCAGCTAACTCGTAATGATGCGGCGCCTCGGCTGACGTGTTCGCGAGCAAGCCTGCTCCCACAGGTTTTGTATTCACCTCACAACCTGTGGGATCTGGCCTGCCAGCGATCAGGCCAGATCAGGCACCCCAAATTCTCCTCATCGAAACCATCGATGTGCTCAACCCATCAGGAGTTTCCATGACCCTCCAAATTCCCGAACCAGACCTCAACTACCTGCAAAAAGTCCTGTTGGAAATGCTCGCCATTCCCAGCCCGACAGGGTTCACCGACACCATCGTGCGTTACGTCGCCGAACGTCTGGAGGAACTCGGCATTCCCTTCGAGATGACCCGTCGTGGCACCATCCGCGCGACGCTCAAGGGCAAGAAAAACAGCCCTGACCGCGCGGTCTCGGCGCACCTGGACACCATCGGCGCCGCTGTGCGCGCCGTCAAAGACAACGGTCGCCTGACCCTCGCCCCGGTCGGTTGCTGGTCGAGCCGTTTCGCCGAAGGCAGTCGCGTCAGTCTGTTTACCGACAACGGCGTGATTCGCGGCAGCGTGTTGCCGCTGATGGCCTCCGGACACGCGTTCAACACGGCCGTGGATGAGATGCCCATCAGTTGGGATCATGTGGAGTTGCGTCTGGACGCCTATTGCGCGACCAAGGCTGACTGCGAATCGCTGGGCATCTGCGTCGGCGACGTAGTGGCGTTCGATCCGCTGCCGGAATTCACCGAAAGCGACCATATCAGCGCTCGTCACCTGGATGACAAAGCGGGGGTCGCGGCATTGCTGGCGTCACTCAAAGCCATCGTCGACAGCGGTCAGGAACTGATGATCGACTGTCACCCGCTGTTCACCATTACCGAAGAGACCGGCAGCGGCGCAGCGGCGGCATTGCCGTGGGACGTCAGCGAATTCGTCGGCATCGACATTGCGCCGGTCGCGCCGGGGCAGCACTCCAGTGAGCATGCGGTGAGTGTGGCGATGCAGGATTCCGGCGGGCCTTACGACTATCACCTGTCACGACATTTGCTGCGTCTGGCCAGCGAGAACGAGTTGCCGGTGCGCCGGGACCTGTTCCGCTATTACTTCAGCGACGCGCATTCGGCGGTGACCGCCGGCCATGACATCCGGACCGCCCTGCTCGCCTTTGGCTGCGATGCGACGCACGGTTATGAGCGCACGCACATCGACAGTCTGGCGGCACTTAGTCGACTGCTGGGGGCTTACATTCTGAGTCCTCCGGTGTTCGCCAGCGATGCGGCGCCGGCCAATGCGTCGCTTGATCGCTTCAGTCATCAGATTGAGCACGAGACGCAAATGGAGAGTGATACACGCGTGCCGTCGGTGGACAGTCTGGTAGGGCAACGTTCGGACAGTTAAATCCATGGTGCCCGGACCGCTCCCACCGTTGGAATACGTTTCACTGTGGGGGCGGACTTGCTCGCGAAGGGCCGGCACAGGCAACACAAAACTGGCAGCCAAACATCAATCGCCGTAGCATCCCGACATTGATTTAGCCGAGGTGCCCATGCTCATCCCCTACGACGCTCTTGAAGTCGACACCCTCACTCGCCTGATCGAGGATTTCGTCACCCGCGACGGTACCGACAACGGCGACGACACGCCGCTGGAAACCCGTGTGCTGCGTGTGCGTCAGGCGCTGACCAAAGGCCAGGCGCTGATCGTCTTCGATCCGGAAAGCGAGCAGTGCCAGTTGATGCTCAAGCACGACGTGCCCAAGCACCTGTTCGACTGAAGCCCTTAGCGGGCCTTTTGCCTGGCCTGCTGACGCTGGATCCGTTCGTAGACCTCCGCGCGATGCACATTGACGTTCTGAGGCGCCTCGACGCCAAAGCGCACACTGGAACCGTTCACTGACAGAACGCGCAGGGAAATATCGTCACCGATTGAGATCAACTCACCAACGACACGGCTGAGTACAAGCATGAGATTCGTCCTTCAGGGTTAGCGAACGCTGAAGATGCGCGGCTTGCGTGCGCCCCACAATGCATGGTCGGCAAATCAGTCTTGCCCTACACCCCCTCCAGCGCAGGACTGTCAGATACGTCCCACAAAACCATCAGTTCAAGCGGCACAAAAGCGCGGCCCGAATAGAATCACGCTCGCACCGATCACACACAACGCCACACCAATCCAGTCCGAACCCAGTGGACGAACCCGCTCCACCACTGCCAGCCAACCAATCGAAGCCACAATGTAGATCCCGCCATAAGCGGCATAGGCGCGACCGGCATAGGCCGCTTCGACACGGGTCAACAACAGGGCGAACAGCGTCAGACTGAGCAGCGCCGGGATCACCCACAGAGCGCTTTTGCCTTGACGCAGCCACATGAAGAAGGCGAAACAACCGGCGATTTCAAACAGCGCCGCGAGGAAGAACCACAAGTAATTGAGCATTGACGCGTCTCGACAGGATGACCATTGCCGCCACCCTAACGACGCATCCCCCCTTCAAGCAAGTTTCAAGCGTTGTTCTGCTTGGTCTTGGCGCGCATTTTGTCGGCCATGGTGGTCATTTCGTTGTAGAGCAGTTGCGGGTTCTTCTGCTTGATCGCCCAGGCCATACGGCCCTGTTCGTGAGGCAGGATCATGAACTCGCCTGCGGCCACTTGCTGATAGATGTAGTCAGCAATGTCCGCTGCGCTGATCGGCGAACTTTCCAGCAACTTTCCAACCTGCGCTTTCATCGCTGGGGTAGGCCCACGGAAGGAATCAAGCAAGTTGGTCTGGAAGAATGACGGGCAGACGACATGCACACCGACTTCCTGTTGCGCCAGTTCAATCAACAGGCTTTCCGACAACGCCACCACGCCAGCCTTGGCCACGTTGTAGTTGCTCATGGCCGGGCCTTGCATCAACGCCGCCATGGAGGCGATGTTGATGATTTTGCCCTTGCTTTGCTCAAGCAACGGCAGAAACGCCTTGCAGCCCTTGACCACGCCCATCAGGTTGATTGCGATCTGCCAATCCCAGTCCTCCAGCGACAATTCGCTGAAGAACCCTCCCGAGGCCACACCGGCGTTGTTGACGATGATGTCGATGCCGCCGAGTTTCTCTTCGCACGCCTGAGCAAACGCGGTGAGCTGGCTGTAATCACGTACATCGCAGCGTTGAATAAAACCGTCGCCGCCGGCCTCGCGCACCTGTTTCAAGGTTTCTTGCAGGCCGGGTTCACTGACATCGGACAAGGCCAGTTGCCAGCCTTCACGCGCCCAGCGCAGCGCGATTTCGCGACCTAAACCCGAGCCCGCGCCAGTGATCATCATGCGATTTTGCATAGCAGACAGCCTTGTTGTTCCGGGGAAGATTCGCGCAGTGTAGCGAAGGATGTGCCGTCAGCCTCGCTCCATCAGATTGCTGAATGGTAGGAAAAAACCGTGGCGCGTTTGATTCGTTGG
The DNA here is from genome assembly GCF_019733355.1 of Pseudomonas baetica. Lineage (GTDB taxonomy): Bacteria > Pseudomonadota > Gammaproteobacteria > Pseudomonadales > Pseudomonadaceae > Aquipseudomonas > Aquipseudomonas baetica_A. Next base: position 208,481 of record NZ_JAIHLQ010000001.1, read on the forward strand.
GAGGGACTAAGTTCTGAACTTTCGGAAGGGGAAAAAGAAATAAGCGAGCGATCCAAATACATTAAAAAAACATTGAATCTTCTTTCATTTGCACCAGTCGGAATTTATAAGCCGCCTGGAATTACTGAGTCTCCAGTCGACCTGAATACCAAGACTTCTCGAACGTTATCTACAAGGAAATCGACATGGGCACAATTCTTATCATTATCCTGGTCCTGTTGCTGATCGGTGGCCTGCCGGTCTTCCCGCACTCCAGAAGTTGGGGTTACGGTCCATCGGGCATTATCGGCGTGGTGCTGGTCGTGCTGGTCGTGCTGTTGTTACTCGGTCGGATATAACGATTCAAGCGTAAAAAAAGAGGCCCTTTTCAGGGCCTCTTTTTTGTTGCGTGGCATTTTATTGCGCGGGCATCAGTCTGGTTTGCCGCTGACCACACCGGCGGTGTTTTCAATCAGACTCTTGGTCGCCGTTTGCAAGAACGCCTCGAGTTTGAGTTTCAACTCAGCAGTGCGCGGAGCATCCGGAATGATCTCCCCACTCGGGTTGGCACCCAAATGGTACTGATAGATTTTCGGCGCCATTTCTTTCTCTTTCGGCAGCACCAGAACCTGGTCAGCCGTGACGATGGCGGTGGTCTGCTCGCTGCCCGACGGTTTGATCACACCAAAACCGGTGTCGCCTTCCGGCAGGTTGAGCAAGTCACGGCCCCAGCACTGATGGCGCACTTCGCCACCCAGACGCCCCATGATGGTCGGCACGATGTCGATCTGCGTACCCACGGTGTGGTCACGCGTACCGAACTTCTCCTGAATGCCCGGGGCGATCATCAGCATCGGTACGTAGAAGCGGCCCAAGTCCATTTCGGTGATCTGACGCTCGTTACCGAAACCGTGGTCGCCGACAATAACAAACAGGGTTTCTTTGAAGTACGGCTCTTTGCGCGCTTTCTCGAAGAACTGGCCCAGCGCCCAGTCGGAGTAACGCATGGCGGTCAAATGCTCGTTCAGCGAGCCACGATCGGTGACGCGCTCAACCGGCAACGGCGTCGGCAAGGCGTAAGGCGTGTGGTTGGACAGGGTTTGCAGCAATGCGTAGAACGGCTTGCCGTTTTCGCGGGCCTTGAGTTCCTGCAGACCACGGTCAAACATGTCCTGGTCGGACACGCCCCACGTCGGATCGGAGAACACCGGGTTGACGAAGTCGTTACGGCCAACGAAGTTGGTCATGCCCTGGTTGCTGAAGAATCCTGACTGGTTGTCCCAGGCGAAGTCGCCGTTATAAACGTAAACATCGTCAAATTTACGCGCACTGAGCAACTGCGGCAGGCCGGACAGTTTGTGGCTGCCTTCCGGGGTCTGCATCAAGTATTCGAAACCTGGCAGGTTCGGGAAGCAGGCCATGGTGGCAAACATGCCCTGATGGGTGTGCGTGCCGTTGGAGAAGAAGCGATCGAACAGCAGACCTTCCTTCGACAGTTTGTCGAGGTATGGCGTGATGTTGCCCGGAGCCCCCAACGCGCCGACCGAGTGACCGGCCATGCTTTCCATCAGGATCACGACAACGTTTTTGATCGGCAGGGTCTTGTCCGCTGGCGGCGTGTAGTCACGGCGCACCGCAGCGATATCGGCATCGACCAGTTTGTCGTCCGGCATGACCAGCATCTCACGCACGACGTTCTGCGCTTGCTCTTGTGGCAGCGTGGCTTTCCAGATGTTGTTGCGATCCTCGCCCATCCGATCCTTCGCCGCCGCGATCAGCGACAGCGTGCCGTTGAGGCCGAGCTGGTTGGCGAAGTTCGAATTGGTGGTGTAGACGTCCCCCCAACGCAGCGGCGGGCCCTGACGCAGAGTGCCACGGGCGGCCACCACGCAAATCAGCAGACAGACCACGAACACCGCAAGGCGCGTATACCACGGCGCGACCTGACGCGTGCTGACACTGCCACCACTGAAAGGCCCGCGCGGGCGCGTGGCTCGGTCGGCGCCTTTGAACGCCAGCGTCAGGATCACGGTGCCGACAACCCACGCCAGCAGATAGCGAACCACCGGAAAACCGTACCAGAGCATGCTCATCACGGTTTTCGGGTCTTCTTTCACGTATTGGAACACCAGACCGTTAAGGCGCTGGTGGAACTCACGGTAGAAGTCCATCTCCATCAGACCGAGGAACAGGGCGATGCTCGATGCGAGGGTCAGCCACAGACGGAAAAATCCGCGCGCCGCCATGGCCCGGGCACTGAATAGCGCCAGTACCAGCGGAACGCAAACGTAGACCACCAGGCGCAAGTCGAAACGCAACCCATTGACGAAAGCTTCAAGGAACGTCGAAACCGGGGTATCGAGGATCATTTCGCGGTTGTAGACCAACAGCGCGAGGCGCAGCACGGAAAACATCACCATCATGACCAGTGCACAAAGCAGCGTGTAGGCCAGATGCGATTTGACGGTCGGTTGCAGTAGACGAGTAGAAGCTCGCTGCTGATTCAGGGCGTCCGGGATTGCCATGTCGTTTTAGGACCCATTGGAAGTTGAAGTTGCAAAATACAGCGGCGCCATGCCCTCTATTGGTCATTCCAGACCCCGGGGCTTGCGCGGTGCGCAAATGTTGCACGATCACCCGCACCATTGCCATTGATTAGTGCCCCGCCACCAGACACTTTCATTTAAAGCGGCGGCAGACAGGGACAGCGTGGAAACAGCGCGGGAGAATTGTCTTGGACGCTTTGTGAAAATTTCGTTCAACGCATATCTGGAAACACAATAAAAGCCATAAAACAAAACGCCCCGAATCAATCGGGGCGTTTTGCTGAATCCGTGGTGTTTACTTCTCGGCGAGCTCTTTCAGGGCTTTCAGAGTCTTGAACGGAGCATCAACGACAAACTTGTTGGCAACCATCGCCGGCACGCTGCCGCCTGGCTCCGTGTGCACTTGATAGGTCACTTCGACCTGATCGCCTTTTGGCACAAATTTCCAGAAGCCTTTGACCTGAGCCACCCGGACAAAACCTTTTTCCTCCGGAACATACTTCGGCACACCCTCCATGTTACGGGTCAGGCTGCCGTCGGCGCCTTCAACGGTCGTGATGTGCAGCACCGAATCACGCGGGGTGACCGGCCAAGGCGTGTTGAACTGGGTGTAAGTCCAGCTCTGATCACCTTCGTGCTTGAGCAGTTTCTGGGTCTTGCATTCGTGAATCCAGGCACAGGCGCCGGAAACGTCCTCCTGCAATGCACGCAGTTTGGCGACGGTGGTCTTCATCAGAGCGACGCCCTGATAGGACTTGTAGTCCGAACCCGGCACTTCGCTCAGGGAAACCTTGATGCCATCCTCGTTCTTGGCGACCTTCCAGTCTTCAGCCTGCGCGACCGAAGTCACCAGCACGGCAGTCAAACCACACAACACAGCGATACGATGCAGCGAACCCATAGTCTTATTCCTTATTGTTGAAGTTCCGTTCGTTTGACACATCAAGCCGCCGTCATTTGCTCCCACCAACCGATCAACTTGATCGCTTCTTCCTGGCTGCGGCCACAGACTTCGATATCGGCGGCGAAACCGGAACAGACAGCCGGGCGCTCTGGACGGCCGAAAATGTTGCACAGGTTTTCGACCGAGAGTTGCACGCAACGTTCGCCGGCAGGTTTGCCATCAGGCATGCCGGGAATCGCCGAACTGATGGAGGGGGCAATGCAGCAAGCGCCACAGCCTTCACGGCATTTCATGACGAACAAGTCCTCGCGACGGGCAATGTGTAAAAGGGACGCGGACAGAGTAACCGCTAAAACGGCTGTTTCAAATTCCCTGAACCGGGGTTTTTACGGATAAGTGAATATGACTGACCAGTCTGCGACAAAGCGTCTGCTTTGCGGGTCACAGACGGGTTGTAATTACTGCTTGAATTCGAAATCCAGCGCCGCACCATCAATATCCCGGCGCTCTTCGTTACGCAGTTGCAACTGCATTTCGTTGCTGAGTAAACGGCCATTGAGTTGGAAGCCGCTAGTTTTCTCGCCAAAAAACTGCGGCAGGATGCCCTCGTGCTTCGGCAGCGAAACGGTTCCCTTCGGCTTCAATTCCTGGACCATCTCCTTGGGCAAGCTCAAGTCCAGTGTTGCCGGCGGCAGCTTGGTTTTCGCCACCTCTCTGGCGGGTTTCGACTTGGAGGCGATGGGCGCGCGTTTTTTAACGATTTTCTGCTGGGGAGGCTTGGCTGGCAGTGCCTTTTTCGCCACTGACGGCTTTTTCGCTGCGCTCGTAGCCGCTGGTTTTTCTGAAGCTGCGGCCGCCACGACACCAGGTGCATGACCGATCATCAGCAAACAAAGCAAAACCCACATGGCAGGAAGAAACGCTTTCATGGACCCAACGACGCTAACGGCAGAGGGCCATATGCTCGCTTGTTGGACGTCACAAGACAAGTTTGACCCGCCACTCGCTCAAAATCCGCCAGCCGTTTCCTGACACAGTTGGGTCGCCAGAAGTCCCAGCGTCATCAACGCCCTCTCCGCCTCGCGGTTCCACGGGGTGCCACAGTTCAGGCGGATGCAGTGGTTGAACTGCTCGGTATTACTGAAGATCAGCCCAGGGGCGATGCTGATGCCCTGTTGCAGCGCACGAACATGCAATTCCTGAGTATTGACCCTGCCCGGCAGGCTCACCCACAGAATGAAACCGCCCGTGGGCCGGCTCATTTGCGTACCTTCGGGGAAGTACTGCTGCACCGCCAACTGAAACGCACTGAGATTTTTTCGGTATTCCTGGCGGATGTACCGTAAATGCCGGTCATAACCGCCATTCTCCAGATAAGCCGCAATCCCCATCTGCGTGACACTGCACGCCGAATGGGTACTGAAGGTCTGCAAGCGCTGAATTTCCTGCTGATACTTGCCAGCGATCATCCAACCGATGCGTACACCGGGCGACAAGGTCTTGGAGAAACTCGAGCAGTAAATCACCCGATCCAGTCGGTCATAAGCCTTGAGCGCCTTGGTGCGACCCTGTTCGAACATCAACTCGCCATAAATATCGTCTTCGACGATCTGGATATCGAAATCCGAAGCCAGACGCAGCAGTTGTTTCTGCCGCTCTTCAGGCATGGTGCCGCCCAATGGATTGCTCAGACGTGTGGTCAGCACCAACGCCTTGATCGACCATTGGTTGGCCGCCAACTGCAGAGCCTCCAAGCTCATGCCAGTGGCAGGGTCGCTGGGAATTTCGATGACTTTCAGACCCAACAGATCAGCCAATTGCAGCAGGCCGTAGTAAGTCGGCGACTCGGCGGCGATCAGATCGCCCGGCCGTGTCAGCACCCGCAACGACATCTGCAAGGCATCGACACACCCATGAGTGATCACCACTTCAGAGGGATCGACCACCACACCGGCGTCGCGCATACGGATCGCTACCTGCCGGCGCAGCGGTTCGAAACCAGGGCTGAACATGTAGCTGAACGCCCGTGGACTGTGGAACCGGGTGACCTTGGCCAATTGCTGATGAAGTGCGCGCACCGGCAAGTAATCGACACTGGGCACCGCGGCACCCAACGGGAATACGCCTTCACGGCGGGACTCGACCAGAACTTGTTGAATGATGCTGCTGCGGGTCACCAGACCTGGCCGTTCGACGCGGGCAATGTCGGGCGTCGGGGCCGTCAGCGCCGGGGTCTGGTGCACGTAATATCCGGACTGTGGCCGTGCGCGAATCAGCCCCTGATCTTCGAGATTGGCGTACGCCTGCAACACCGTCGCATGGCTGACGTTGAGTTGCGAACTCATCTTGCGCACCGAAGGCACGCGTTCCCCCGGTTGATAGACCCCACGGCGGATGTCTTCGGCCAGTTGCTGAGCAATACGTTGGTAGAGCAAGAGATTGGTCATGACGCAGCACTCGATTTCACGGGCATTTTATTCTTGTGTGAAACAATACCGGAACAGTTTAGAAGTGTACTGGGACAGTTGTCACTCTAGTCGACCATACAGTGCAGTGTCTGCCACAACTGTATTGATTTGCGAGCTATTCGACAGACGTAAAAAAGCCCGGTGCTGCCTGACAGCCCGGGCTTTCCAGTGACGCCGCCCTCAGCGGGCGGCGCCGAGCTGGCCTGTTTCGTCGGAGAAAACAATTTCCACACGACGGTTCTGTGCCCGCCCACGCTCGGAAGCGTTGGCGTCTACAGGGTATTCGTCGCCGTAACCTTCGACCTGAATGCGTTTTTCGTCGATGCCCAGATCCGTCAGCACATCGGCAACGGACTGCGCACGGTCGCGGGACAGTTTGAGGTTTTCCTGCTTACCACCGGTGCTGTCGGCATAACCCTCGATGCGCACCACGCGTTTCGGGTTGAGTTGCAGGAACTGGACGATTTTCAACACAACACGGTTGGCCGAGTTTTTCAGCTCGGCTTCCCCAGTGTCGAACAGCACATCACCGAGCGTCATCACCAGACCACGGTCGGTCTGCGTGGTCGCCAGCGCGACTATTTGTTCTTCAAGCCACTTGCCCTGCTGCTGCACGCTGAGCAGTTTCGATTCGCGCAGGGCCAGTTGCAGGCGCTGACGCTCCAGTTCGAGCTTGGACGCACGCTCCTCGTTGAGCACCTGATTGGTGTGCTCGCGGGCGATTTCACTGTAGCGCTGGCTGAGATAGGCGTAATGCACCACATCCGACCCGCTGCCCCAATAGGTCGACAGGCGATCGGCACGGGCCAGCGATTCACCGGCGCGGATCACGTCTTTCGGCGCGATGCGCAGCACGTTGGAATCTTCCTTCACTTTCTGGAAGTCGGCGCTGGCCCCTTGCAGAGCGGATTCGCTATGTTGACCCGCACAGCCGTAAAGACTGGCGCAACCGGCAAGAATGAAACCGCCGAGAACTCTGGAGTTGAGGCTCATTGGGCATCTCCCAGTTGCTTGCGCAGACGGATGATGCGGGTGTTGAGCACATTCAACTGTTCTTCACTCTTTTGGGTCAGCACTTTGGCTTCCGCCAGGCGAGCATCCAGTTCGGCCTGCTCGGCACGCATGCGCGCGTTCCGGTAGGACTCATCAGCCATGTTGCCCTTTGCCCGGTTGTATTTGGTTTCGGCCAGTTTCATTTCCGGCACGTCATCAGCGGTGGCACCGACAGCCTTGGCTTGAGTGATGGCCTGCTCGGTCAGACGCATTTGTTCATTGGGTGCCGGATCGGTCGCGCAACCGGCCATGGCCAGAACGGCCACAGCCGCGAAAAGAGGTCGAATACTCACTAAGAATCCCTACTGTTTTGGGGTACTGACAGGTTGTTGCGGCTGTTGCTGCTGCGCCTTCCAACGCTCGATATTGCGTTGCAGCACAGCTTCCGTCAGTCCGGACGCGGGCAATTCTGTCATCTTTTTGGCCAACTGTCCGCGCAACCACGGATCGTTGCACGCCGAGTTGTGGGAAACCGCGAGGAACAGCCCCGGTCGATCAATCGGTTGCTCGAAGGCCAACAGGTCATTGGCCATGCCCAATGCCTGTGCGGCTGCCATGCCCGAGTAGCGACCGGCGAGTACATATTCCACTTCACCCAGAAGCAATTTCTGAAAAGCCTGAGTGAGGTTTGCTGTCCGGGTCAGGGTCAATTGCTGCTCGGCGAAAGTACCGAATGCCTCGGTCATTCGAGACTTTTCCGACAACCCTCCGGTATGTCCGTGCAGGTCCTGCGCTTCGTTGTAGAGCAAGGTCGAGCCTTTGCGCGTCCACACCAGATAGTCGTTTTCCAGCAGCGGCGGATAGATGTAGTCGAGGTTTTCGAGCTCATTGAAGGTCAGCGGAGCATCCGCGAGCATGTCCATGCGCCCGCTGCGCACTTCATCCAGGGCTTGCGAGCGCTTGCCGGCGTAGAGCAATTGGACTTTGATGCCCAGGTCTTTGGCCACTTGCTGCAAAAGATCAGCACTGGCCCCCATCAATTGCTTGGGGTTCTGCGGGTCTTGCCACAGGTACGGCGGCGCGTCCGGGCTGCCGGTGACGACGAGACGTTCGCACTTGCCGGCGGCCGCGACCAACCCCGGCAACAGTGCCAATCCCAACAATAGCGAGCAGTGCAAGCTGCGGCGCAGTTCCATGGCAAAACGCTCCCATCCAATTCCGAGACAAAAAAAACCCGACCAAAAGGTCGGGCTCTTTATAAGTGAAGCCGCCGGATTAGACCAGCTTCTCCAGCTCGGGTATCGCTTCGAACAGATCCGCCACGAGACCATAATCGGCCACCTGGAAGATCGGCGCTTCTTCGTCCTTGTTGATCGCAACGATCACTTTGGAGTCTTTCATGCCGGCCAGGTGCTGGATCGCGCCGGAAATACCGACGGCGATGTACAGCTGTGGCGCAACGATCTTGCCGGTCTGACCGACCTGCATATCGTTCGGTACGAAACCTGCGTCGACCGCAGCGCGCGAAGCACCGACGGCAGCGCCCAGCTTGTCGGCCAGGGCGTACAGGTGTTTGAAGTTGTCGCCGTTCTGCATGCCGCGGCCGCCGGAAACGACGATCTTGGCAGCGGTCAGTTCCGGACGATCGGACTTGGCCAGTTCTTCGTTGACGAAGCTGGAAGTACCGGCGTTGTGCGCGGCAGCAACGGCTTCAACAGCCGCAGAACCACCTTCAGCAGCCACCGGATCGAAACCGGTAGCACGCACGGTGATCACTTTGATCGCAGCGGTCGACTGTACGGTAGCGATGGCGTTACCGGCGTAGATTGGACGCTTGAAGGTGTCAGCGCTTTCTACCGAGATGATCTCGGAGATCTGGTCAACGTCCAGCGCAGCGGCAACGCGCGGCAGGATGTTTTTGCCGTTGGAGGTGGCAGCAGCCAGGATGTGGCTGTAACCCTTGCCCAGTTCTGCAACCAGTGGCGCAACGTTTTCCGGCAACTGATGTGCGTAAGCGGCGTTGTCAGCGTTCAGGACTTTGCTCACACCTGCGATTTTCGCAACGGCTTCAGCCACGGCGCCAGCGCCTTGGCCTGCGACCAATACGTGGATGTCGCCACCGATTTTGGCAGCGGCAGCCACGGTGTTCAGTGTGGCCGGGGCCAGCACTTTGTTGTCGTGTTCAGCGATTACCAAGATAGTCATGATCAGATTACCTTCGCTTCGTTTTTCAGTTTCTCGACCAGTTCAGCCACCGACTTGACCTTGATGCCCGCGCTGCGTGCAGCCGGCGCTTCGACTTTCAGAGTCTTGTTGGTGGAGGCGGTGGAAACGCCCAAAGCGTCCGGAGTCAGCACTTCGAGAGGCTTCTTCTTGGCTTTCATGATGTTTGGCAGGGACGCATAACGCGGCTCGTTCAAACGCAGGTCAGTGGTGACGATCGCTGGCAGTTTCAGGGAAACGGTCTGCGCGCCGCCGTCGATTTCGCGGGTCACGGCAACGCTGTCGCCAGAGACTTCGACTTTCGAGGCGAAAGTGCCCTGACCGTAGCCGCTCAGTGCCGCGAGCATCTGGCCGGTCTGGTTGTTGTCGCTGTCGATGGCCTGTTTGCCCAGGATCACCAGTTGAGGCTGTTCCTTGTCAACCACGGCCTTGAGCAGCTTGGCCACGGCGAGGGAGGTCAGATCTTCAGCGGATTCGACGAGGATGGCACGGTCAGCACCCAGAGCCAACGCAGTGCGCAGTTGCTCTTGAGCGGTGGTCGGGCCGATGGAGACGACGACGATTTCAGTCGCAACACCTTTCTCTTTCAGGCGTACGGCTTCTTCCACTGCGATTTCGCAGAACGGGTTCATCGACATCTTGACGTTGGCGAGGTCTACGCCGGAATTGTCCGCCTTGACGCGAACCTTGACGTTGTAATCCACAACGCGTTTGACAGCTACAAGAACCTTCATGGATTCCTCGTTACTCTCCGGTGAAAAGAAAGTCGCCTAGGCGAACCTGGCGGTTGATGCTCATCGGGCTAAAAGGGCACCTCTAAAAACGCCGGCTTGTGTCGGGGTGATTTCACGAAGTGGAGTGCGATGACCGTTCGTCAGTGGTGACCGATAAGTCATTGATCTTCACGCTGTGTAAACTGCGCGCCAGACCTGCGCTGCGCATCACCTTGTATTGTCTACGCCCTGTCTTTAGAGGTGCTCTTGAAACCGCCAGTCTGCCTACGGCGAGCGCAAAACCGCCCGTATATTGACCGGAACGCCTATTCCGGTCAATACGGAAAAATGGTCACTCATAAGCCGCGCTTCTTTGATTTCTCTGGGCTGGAGCCAATTCAAACAAACGTTTGTATTGGACGCTCGGAGTGGTGTAGATATAATGCGCCCCCTAGAGAGAAAGGTGGGTTTTCCAATATTCCCTTTGACGTTAACGTAAAGGCAATAGCGGATGCGACATCGAACCTCCAAATTAGAAAAAAAACTGTTGAGCCTTGAGTAGGAGATAGCCTGTGGAACGCGAATACATGGAATTCGACGTGGTCATCGTCGGTGCCGGCCCCGCTGGCCTGTCCGCCGCCTGCCGTCTGAAGCAGAAGGCCGCCGAAGCCGGTAAGGAAATCAGCGTCTGCGTGGTCGAAAAAGGCTCTGAAGTCGGCGCACACATCCTTTCCGGTGCCGTATTCGAACCCCGCGCTCTGAACGAATTGTTCCCGGACTGGAAAGAACTCGGCGCCCCGCTGCACACGCCGGTTACCCGCGATGACATTTTCGTGCTGAAAAACGCCGAAAGCGCGCAAAAAATCCCCGACTTCTTTGTGCCCAAGACCATGCACAACGAAGGCAACTATATTATTTCCCTCGGCAACCTGTGCCGTTGGCTGGCTCAGCAGGCCGAGAACCTGGGCGTGGAAATCTACCCGGGCTTCGCGGCTCAGGAAGCGCTGATCGACGAGCAAGGCGTGGTCCGCGGGATCATCACCGGTGATCTGGGCGTTGACCGCGAAGGCAATCCGAAAGAAGGCCTGTACACCCCGGGTATGGAGCTGCGTGGCAAATACACGCTGTTCGCCGAAGGTTGCCGTGGCCACATCGGCAAGCAACTGATCAAACGCTACAACCTTGACAGCGATGCTGACGCCCAGCACTACGGCATCGGCCTCAAAGAAATCTGGGAAATCGATCCGGCCAAACATCAGCCAGGCCTGGTGGTACACACCGCTGGTTGGCCGCTGGACATCATGGGCACCGAGAACACCGGCGGCTCGTTCCTTTATCACCTGGAAAACAACCAGGTTGTAGTCGGTCTGATCGTCGACCTGTCCTACAGCAACACCTACCTGTCGCCGTTCGACGAGTTCCAGCGTCTCAAGCATCACCCGGTGCTGGCTCAGTACCTGGAAGGCGGCAAGCGCATCAGCTACGGCGCTCGCGCCATTTGCAAGGGCGGCTTGAATTCGCTGCCGAAAATGGTCTTCAAGGGCGGCGCGCTGATCGGCTGCGACCTCGGCACCCTGAACTTCGCCAAGATCAAGGGCAGCCACACCGCGATGAAGTCCGGCATGCTCGCCGCCGAATCGGTGGCCGACACGCTGTTCGCCGAGAAGGATGGCACCGAAGAGCTGACCACTTACGTCGACGCGTTCAAGAAGAGCTGGCTGTACGACGAACTGTTCGCCAGCCGTAACTTCGGCCCGGCGATTCACAAGTTCGGCGCCATTGTCGGCGGTGGTTTCAACTGGCTGGATCAGAACATCTTCGGCGGCAAACTGCCGTTTACTCTGCACGACACCAAGCCGGACTACGCCTGCCTCAAGCTCGCCGCCGACTGCAAGAAGATCGACTACCCGAAACCCGACGGCAAACTCAGCTTCGACAAACTCAGTTCGGTGTTCATCTCCGGTACCAACCACGAAGAAGAACAGCCGTGCCACCTGAAGCTGACCGACCCGAGCATCCCGATCAGCAAAAACCTGCCGTTGTACGACGAACCGGCGCAGCGCTACTGCCCGGCCGGCGTATACGAAGTGATCACCAAGGAAGACGGCGAGAAACGCTTCCAGATCAACGCCCAGAACTGCGTGCACTGCAAGACCTGTGACATCAAGGACCCTGCGCAAAACATCACCTGGGTCACGCCGGAAGGCGCTGGCGGCCCGACTTACCCGAATATGTAAGCCGAACCGCTGAACATCGAGGCTCCCGAAATGGGGGCCTTTTTGTTACCCGCAATATTTGCATCACCACGAAACCCATGTGGGGCTTGCTCGCGAAGGCGTCGTGCCAGGCAACCTATCTGTCAACTGACAAAGCGCGCTCCCACAGGGACTGTGGCAACTCAGGCTGCGCGCTCGTCGCCGGGGTTGCGCTCGAAGTAACGTTTGTACTCGCGACTGAACTGCGAAGTACTCTGATACCCCACCCGATGCGCGACCTGCGCCACACCCAAGCCTTCAGCCACCAGCAACGTCTGCGCCTTGAGCAACCGCAAGCGCTTGAGATACTGCACCGGCGACAACAACGTGCTGCGTTTGAAGTGTTCGTGAAACGTCGAAACGCTCATGTTCGCGCAACTGGCCAGCGTCTCGACATTCAACGGCTCCGTGTAATGCGCATGCAGATGGCTGATCGACGCCGCCACCCTCGCAAACTGCCCCTGCTGCTCGACCAACGCCCGCAACACATCGGCCTGCGGCCCGCGCAATGCGACGAACAACAATTCACGCACCCGTGCCGGCCCGAGAATCTGGCATTCCAGCGGATCGTGCAGACAGCTCAGCAGCCGTTCGACACAACCGCGCATACCATCGTCGAGCACCACCGAAGTCATCGACTCTGGCGTCTGCGCCGGAATATGCCGCCCCGGCGCGAGTCCCATCGCCAGCACCAACTCGCCAAGCAACACCCGATCAATCGCCACCGACACCCCTAGCAACGGCGCATCCGGCAAGGCAAAGGTTTCACATTCAAAAGGCACCGGCAGCGCCTGAATCAAATAATGCCCCGCACCGTATTCCATTGTCCGAGGCCCAAGGAACGCCAGTTTGCTGCCCTGGGCGATGATCATCAGGCTCGGCTCATAAATGTGCGGGCCACGGGCGACGTCGCAACTGGCGCGCAACACCCGCACGCCCGGCAGCCCGGTCTGGGAATAACCGTCGCGCAGTGCCAGCGGTTCAATCAGCGAAACCAGCCTGGCATTGGCATCAAGGTGACGGGTCAATTGCATCGAAAGTGTCTTCACAAAATTCATGGAAAAAGGGATGAAAGCATCATCGCAGATCCTTTTGCCTATGCGACCGATCAAACCTGCATGCCGGAGGATTAGGCATGAGACCCGGAGGAATCGTCATGGCCGGACCGGCGGACGGCGCCCAAAATGCGCCGCCTCACCTGTCACTGCTTTTGCGAGGTTCCACATGTACACCGCCATCGGCTATGCGGCCCAATCGGCCACCACCCCCCTCGCCCCGATGAAGTTCGAACGTCGCAGCCCACGGGCCGACGATGTCGCCATCGAAATCCTTTACTGCGGCGTCTGCCACTCCGACATTCACCAGGCACGCAACGAATGGGGCATTGCTGTTTACCCGTTGATGCCCGGCCACGAGATCGTCGGAAAAGTCACCGCCATCGGTACGAATGTCACCAAGCATAAAGTGGGCGACCTGGTCGGCGTTGGCTGCATGGTCGACTCCTGTCGCACCTGCGAAGCCTGCCAATCGAACCTTGAGCAATACTGCCTCGAAGGCCCGACCATGACTTACGCCACCCCGGATCGGGTCGACGGCAGCAACACCATGGGCGGTTATTCGGACAGCATCGTCGTCAGCGAACACTTCGTGGTCCGCATTCCGGAAAAACTGGCATTGGCCAGCGCCGCACCGATCCTATGCGCCGGCATCACCACGTACTCGCCGCTCAAGCATTACGGCGTCAAGGCTGGCGACAAAGTCGGGATCCTTGGCATGGGCGGCTTGGGCCACATGGGCATCAAGTTCGCCAAAGCCATGGGCGCTGAAGTGACCTTGTTCACCCGTTCGGCGAGCAAGGCTGAAGAAGGCCGTCGTCAGGGCGCCGATCATGTGATCGTCTCCACCGACGCCGAGCAGATGAAAGCCGCCGCCGGTTACTTCGACTTCCTGCTCGACACCATTCCGGTGCAACACGACCTGAACCCGTACCTCGACACCTTGCGTTTTGATGGCGTACACATTCTGGTCGGTCTGATCGAGCCCGTTGATCCACCGGTACACGCCGCCAAACTGGTATTGGGTCGTCGCGTACTGGCCGGTTCCTTGATCGGCGGCGTCGCCGAAACCCAGGAAGTGCTGGATTTCTGCGCCGAGCACAACATCACCTGCGACATCGAAATGCTCGACATCCGCCAGATCAACGAGGCCTACGCCCGGATGATCGCTGGTGACGTGAAATACCGTTTCGTGATCGACATGGCAACGCTCAAAGTTTAAATCTTAAGCCCAAGCTCTGCCGACAACCGGGCTGTGACCCCTTTGATCAGGGGAATCAGCTCGGCCATTTTTTCCAACGGCATGTACGGCACGGTGCTGGCAATGCTGATTGCCGCGACGATACGTTTGCTTGCATCGCGGATCGGCGCCGCCACGCAACGGATCGACGGTTCGTTGTCTTCCAGATCGAACGCGTAGCCACCGGCGACGTATTCGGCCATTCGCTGCTCAAGCTGTTCCCAGGATTGCTGGGGATGCTGCGGCCAGAACTGACTTTTCCCACCCGCCGGCAGGCTGATGTCGTACAGGCGCTGCCAATCCTGCGGCGAATCATCGAGCATCAAGGCCTTACCGATCCCGGTGCGCGCCAACGGCATTCGATGGCCGACCCGCGAACGCATTTCCGGGCCATTGCGCCCCGGATTCTTCAGTAGATACAGCACTTCATCGCCTTCACGAATCCCCAGGTGAACGGTATCCCCCGTCAGCGCCGACAACTCGTCCAGATACGTCCCGGCCAGACTCACCAGCGGCAACTCTTCGCGCGCCTGAAACCCCAGCTCAATCAGCTTCGGCCCGAGCAAATACCCGACCTGCGGCACCACGCGCAGATAACGCTCGTCGACCAGACAACTAGCCAGTCGATGGGTGGTGCTGCGCGTCGTACCGATCAGCCGCGCGATCTCCTTGAGATCGCGGGCGCCACTGGCCACAGCCTGCACCACACCCAAGCCGCGCAGCAGCGTTTGCGTGCCGGTGGGCGCGGCGTCCTTGGTTTTTTCCGGGGCGTCTTCCTGCATATCCAGCCTTTACCGTTGAGCGAGGGAACGGGCGGCATTATGGTCGCCCGATGCTGACCACTACAACTTGATACGTTCGACCTTGCCCACCAGCAGCACGTAGGACAAAGCGCCGACCAACGCGAGAACCGCGATATAGGTGATCGCCGGGGCAAACGAGTCGCCACTGGCGAGGAACCCGATCACGATCGGCGTGGCAATCGCTGACAGGTTGCCGATGAAATTGAACACCCCACCGGTGAGGCCGAGCAGCCGCGCCGGCGCGAGGGTCGACACCAGCGACCAGGTGATTGATGCCAGACCGTTGCCAAAAAACGCCAGCGCCAGGAAGGCAATCACCAGCGGCGTCGATTCAACGAAGTTGGCACCGATGATCGAAGTGGAAATCAACAACCCGCCGATGATCGGCAACTTGCGCGCAAACCCTACGGTGTAACCGCGACGAATCAGGAAATCGGAAAAGAACCCTGAACACAGCACGCCAATGAACGCCGCGAGAAACGGCAGCGACGCCAACAGGCCGGACTTGATGAAGTCCATGCCGCGATATTTCACCAGATAAGTCGGGAACCACGTCAGGAAGAACCACAGCGTCGAGTTCAGGCAGAACTGACCGAGGTAGATGCCCCACAACTTGCGCTGGCTGAGAACGATGCCTAGATCTGTCCAACTGAATTTGGCTTTGACCTTGGCAGTCTCGGACTGGATATCCACCAACCCGCCGCCCTCACGAATCAGATCGATTTCTGCCTCATTGACGCCTTTGAAGTCGCGAGGTTCGCGATACACCGCGTACCAGATCGCCGCCCAGATGATGCCCACTGCACCGGTCGCGACGAACACCATGTGCCAGCCGAACTCGTGTTGCAGCCAGGCCAGGACCGGGGTAAGAAAGGCCAACCCAACGAACTGACCGGAGGTATAGAAACCAATCGCCGTGGCGCGCTCGCGCTCAGGAAACCAGGTGGTGACCACGCGGCTATTGATCGGATAGGCCGGCGCCTCCAGCGCGCCGACCGCCATGCGCAGGACGAACAGCGCAATGAAACTGGCGGCGAAGCCAAGCATCACCGTGGCCACCGACCACAGCAGCAGCGCGACGCTGTACAGGATGCGCGGCGGCACCCGATCCACCAGCCAGCCGCCGGGGATCTGCATGGCGGCGTAGGTCCAGCCGAACGCGGAGAAAATCAGGCCGACGTGAATCGGGTCGATGCCCAGCTCAGTGGTCAGCGCCGGCGCGGCAATCGACAGGTTGCTACGGTCGAGGTAGTTGATCACCACGGTGATGAATAGCAACACCATGATGAAAAATCGCTTACGGCTAGGCGCGACTAAAGACGCCTGCCCGGTGAGGGTTTGCGGTTGCATGGGGGTGCCTCTTGTTATGTTTATTGAGGTCGTTGAATGCAGATACCCCATCCATGGAGATCTAAATGGTGGGAGCGGGCTTGCTCGCGAATGGGATGTTTCATCTGCAGCAATATCGACTGCAAGCCCTCTCCCACAGGGGGACATCAGTGATGTCGGTGACTCACCACTCGGCAAAACTGCCATCGGCATGGCGCCAGATCGGGTTGCGCCAGCGGTGGCCGACGGCCGCACGCTCGATCACGTATTCCTCGTTGATCTCGATCCCCAAGCCCGGCCCGTTCGGGATCTTCACGAAGCCTTTGTCGTAATCGAATACCCGCGGATCTTTCACGTAATCGAGCAAATCGTTGCTCTCGTTGTAATGGATGCCCAGGCTCTGCTCCTGGATAAACGCGTTGTAACAAACCGCGTCCAGTTGCAAACACGCCGCCAGCGCAATCGGCCCCAACGGGCAATGCAGCGCCAATGCCACGTCGTAGGCTTCGGCCATGTTGGCGATCTTGCGGGTTTCAGTGATGCCGCCCGCGTGGGAAGCATCCGGCTGGATGATGTCGACGTAACCTTCGCTCAACACCCGTTTAAAATCCCACCGCGAGAACAGTCGCTCACCGAGGGCAATCGGCGTGCTGGTCAGCGGCGCCAGCTCTTTCAACGCTTCGTAGTTTTCGCTGAGCACAGGCTCCTCGATAAACATCAGTTTGTACGGATCGAGTTCCTTCATCAGCACCTTGGCCATGGGCTTGTGTACCCGGCCATGGAAGTCGACACCGATGCCGACGTTCGGCCCAACCGCATCACGCACGGCGGCGACGTTGGCCAACGCGAGGTCGACTTTTTCAAAGGTATCGAGAAATTGCAGCTCTTCGGTGCCGTTCATTTTTACCGCGGTAAACCCACGACTGACGGCCTCTTTCGCCGCGCGTGCTGTATCGGCCGGACGGTCGCCACCGATCCACGAATACACACGGATCTTGTCGCGCACCTGGCCGCCGAGCAAATCGCTGACCGACACGCCGAGGGCCTTGCCCTTGATATCCCACAGGGCCTGGTCGATGCCGGCCAGTGCACTCATGTGGATCGCGCCGCCACGGTAAAAGCCGCCGCGATACAGCACTGTCCAGATGTCTTCGATGTTGCGTGGGTCTTTGCCGATCAGGTAGTCGGACAATTCTTCTACGGCGGCCGCCACGGTGTGTGCGCGACCTTCAACCACAGGCTCGCCCCAACCGGTCACGCCTTCGTCGGTTTCGACCTTGAGGAAACACCAGCGCGGCGGGACGATGAAGGTGGTGAGTTTGGTGATTTTCATCTTTTTGTCTCTCTTGTTGGATGCGCCAGAGTTCTTAGCGAAGGGCCTTCCAGGCAGTGACGTAGGCCGTGGCATTGACCGCCACTTGCTCCGGCGTCATGCCCGGTTTGAACAACCCGGAACCGAGGCCGAAGCCTTTCACTCCGGCGTCGATAAACGCCTGCATGTTGTCCGGGGTGATGCCGCCGACCGGTGCCAGCACCGTGCCCGCCGGCAACACCGCCAGCCAGGCTCTGACGACCGCAGGGCCCATCTGCTCGGCCGGAAACAGCTTGAGTATGTCCGCCCCCTCCTCCAGCGCCGCGAACGCTTCGGTCGGTGTGGCCACACCCGGCGACAGGTACAGCCCCGCCGCTTTCGCTGCACGCAGTACCTTGGCATCGCTGTGCGGCATGACGATCACCTGGCCGCCCGCCTCTTTCACCAAGTTGACCTGTTCCGGCGTCAACACCGTACCGGCACCAATCAGGCAATCGGCGGGCAAGGTCCTGCGCAGGATGCGAATACTTTCGTACGGTGACGGGGAATTAAGCGGTACTTCAATGACGCGAAATCCGGCTGCATACAGGACTTCTCCGACAGCGGCGGCTTCCTGCGGATGCAGGCCACGCAGGATCGCGATCAGACCGTTTTGTGCCAATGCTTGCTTGAGCATGTCAGGCCTCCAGTCAGGGTTAACGGGATGGGGAATCAATCAGTCCGGCGGCCAGCGCCAGTTGCCACAAACCACGCTCGGTGGCCTGTTCGGCCAGCGTGACCTTGGCGAAACCGCAGGCATCGAGGGCGCGGCTATAGCGCGCGCAGAGTGGCGCGTTGCCGATGAGGATGATCGAAGGAAGATTCGGGTTGTTGCGGCGACGCCGTTGCACTGAGGCGAGCGCCGCCAACTCATGACCGATCATCAGGCCAGACAGATAATCCGCTTGGGCCGTCGGGCTCAGTTCACCGGTCAGCCCCAAGGTACGGGCGCTAAACAACGTCGAGAGCACGCCGAGTTCACCGTCCGCCGACAGCGCAACCTGTACGCCCCGGTCAAACGCCTGACCATCGAACGCCGCACCTTGCTGTTGGGTACGGCCGAGGATGCTGTGATCACTGAGCACGGCGAATACTTCGCCGGTCATGAAGGTGTCGAAATGCGTGATGCAGCCATCGACCACCTCCACCCATTTCGAGTGACTGCCGGGCAGGCCGATCAACAGCTCATCGCCCGTCTCGACCGGCAGATTTTGCAGAATGCCGAGAACTTGCGTCTCTTCGCCGCGCATCACATTCGGCAGACGCGAACGCTGAATCACGCCCGGCACGATATGTACTCGCATGCCGCGAAGACTGACAACCGTTTGTAGGGATTTTCCGAGATTGGCGACGTTCGCCGGCGTCTCGCAGTAGGCCGCTTCGCGCCAGCCCTGCGCGCTACCGACCATACCGCAAGCGATCACCGGCAGATCCGGCTGCGCATTGAGCCAGTCGCCACACGCCTCATCGAAGGCCAGCTCAAAACCATCGGCACATTCGCGCCCGTTGATGACTCGCGGGGTCTTCGGCAGTTGCATGATCCCGGACGACAGCGAGCGCTGCTCCAGCACCACACCGCCCGCCGCGAGTTTGTAAGCACGTAATGAGGTCGTCCCCCAATCGAGCGCGATCAATTGCGCCAGCATCGCTTCACCTGTTTTGTTTTTGGCAGTGAGTGCGATGGACTATAAACCTTGGCGCAGTAAAATCTCAATATATAAATATCAATCCCATATTATGGGATTGGCAGGCGCGACAAATATTTCTTTTCTAAGTCTTTAACATGCCGATCCGCTTCCACGCGGTCACCGCGCACGAGACATGTTCAAGGAAGAAATTTGTACAAGTAGGCGTTCATTCTGATTTTGCATGCGATTAAATTTCGACCCGCAAATTCAGCGCTTAAGTCCTTGCTATTCATTAGCTTTTCACTCGATGAGCCCTTCACTCTATAAAACATGAGGCCTGCTTTAAAGGCTACCCCGTTGGCAGGCTTCACGGACTCAATCCCCCGCTCACCATATTCATTCAGATTCCTGATACCTGGCGATTAATGGATACACCACTTGATTAGCGGCATGACCTATGAAGTGCTGATTTAATAATTGAAAGGGCCGAAAGAGATGAACATTCAGAATATGACCCGCACCTGGCTCGAGACTTTCATGGCTTTTTCGCGGAACGTTCCAGCACACATTTAAACTATAAAACGGCAACGTACCAGCACCATCGACAGGGCTTGCCAGTTTGCAAAAATAGCAACTGAACGTTATCGAAGCACAGAAAAAAACACTCATACCTGCCCGAGATCTGAGCCTCGGACATGTAAATAATGTATACGCATGAGACTGGCAAATATCCTACAAGGGCTCTGCAGTCTGGATAAGCGAGTTCAATACCAATTTTATTTCTGAAGCTGGATCTTTATGGCCTTGCAATATCAACCCTTCCGACAGAGCGGTGAACGTCTTTGCAAGATTGGCGCACTCCAACGGAGGCTTCTTGCCGGCATGACCGAATATAATCGCGATCAACTTGCCCAACGCCTCACTATTCTCCTGATGCAGAGCGTAGTAATGCGCTGAAAATTCCTCATCGCGCAAAGCAATCAGTTGTAACTCCGCATCCAAAATGGCACAACTGGCATTATTTTTAAGCGTATCGATGTAAGAATTTAATCCATGCACCAGTTCTTCTGATGAATATCCAGCAGCCAATGTGACACCCAACCGATCGATCTCAACTCGCTTGAACCTCTGGGTTAATTGCAGAAGCAAGTCTGACTTGCTTGTAAAGTTTGAAAAAAAAGCCCCCTTTGAAAAGCCGGCCTCCTCAGATATAGCATTGACACTCGCGGCATGAAAGCCTTTCCTAACCATCAGATCAGTGGCGGTATCGAACAACTTATCCCTCGTTACTTGCTGGCTTTCTTCACGACCCATTCTCTTCTTAATCACACCTTCGGCTCCTCTGGCCAAACAAAAAACCATTTGTAACTAAATGTAATGAACTTGCTGTTCACTGAAAATACGAATTTAACGACTATACCTTATACCAGAGCACCTTAATCAATTTACATTTAAGCTTTTAAAATGTGCCCTGTAAATGCCATGCATGGAAGCGGAGGCGGCGAGATGCACTGCATCGATATGCAGCCCCGACAGTGCAAGCGCTGGCAACTCATAGAGAGGTGGCAACTGCAGCACGCTCAGGCACTTCGGTATCCAGCCTGACGCGTGGCCCACCCAATCGAATCATCAAGGTTGTCTTGTGGCTCACCCCAAAGGAACGCGGCGAGCGGCAAAAAATTTCTTTCAATGACCTTAATTCTCCCCAATCAGGTGAAATGCCCACTGGCAATAAACCTATAAGATACTGATTTTATTATATTTAAATCCGCTTCGACGACCTCCCACCTTACAATCAAAACGAAATACCGCTTGATTTTCAGATACCGAATGGTTTTTACTTGCGCCGTTGGTTCAGCCAACACCTGATCAGAGCATCGAGACCCGTGACATCAATCTCAATGCAGCAGCAGGTTACCCCACAGGAGCTGGATTTTAATGGAATATGCCTTTGTTACAGGCGCTACTGGCCTGCTCGGTAATAATTTGGTTCATGCGCTTTTAAAGCGAAACATCAAAGTAAAAGCGCTGGTTCGTTCCGTAGAGAAAGCCAGGAAGCAGTTCGGCAGTCTGCCTGTCGAATTGGTCGAAGGCGATATGCTCAATGTCGACGCCTTCAGCCATGCCCTACAAGGCTGTGATGCCTTGTTTCATACCGCGGCCTACTTCCGCGACAGTTATAAAGGTGGAAAGCACTGGCAGAAACTGTATGACACCAACGTCACCGGGACCGAGCAATTATTGCAAGCCGCCTACGCCGCCGGCATTCGTCGTGCAGTCCATACTTCATCCATTGCCGTATTGAAGGGCAACAAAGATGAAGTGATCGATGAGACGATGTCTCGCAGTGAATCGGAAGCTGATGATTACTACTTGAGCAAAATACTGTCCGAGCAAAAAGTCCAGGCGTTCTTGTTACAACACCCGGACATGTTTATCGCGATGGTATTACCGGGCTGGATGTTTGGCCCCGGGGATATCGGCCCGACCTCATCAGGACAGTTCCTGCTCGATTTTGTCGGAATGAAATTGCCTGGTGTGCTGCCTGGCAGTTTTTCCGTAGTCGACGCCCGGGATGTGGCGGAACACCAACTCGCGGCCATCACACGCGGCCGATCCGGAGAACGTTATCTGGCAGCCGGCAATCATATGAACATGAAAAGCATTTTCCAGGCACTCTCCAGTGTCAGTAGCGTAAAAGCGCCGGAACGAAAAATCCCACTGTTCATGCTGCGAATAATTGCCTTGATGTATGAAGGTTATTACCGAGTGACGAAAAAGCCGGTGCTCATCAGCACTTCCACCGTAAAACTCATGGAGCAAGAGCAAGGGCGCACTCATTTCAGCCATAACAAAAGCCTGAAAGAGTTGGAATGCAAGTTTCGCCCCATAAGTGAAACACTGACCGACACCCTGGACTGGTATCGAAAAAACAACTACACAAATGCATAACTGAAACACTTTATCTATAGCCTGCCTCTGTATTACTTTTTTTGTCTAACCATTACTTCAAGGATTGAGAGAGGTTGGTAAATGAAAAGCCTTTCATATAAAGAAGGTTTTCTGCATCGTTTCGTCGGTTTTTCAGAATCTTTCCCGGACCACGTTGCTATCAGGAACCTGGACGCGGAAGAAGAGACTGTCACTTACCTTGGGTTGCGAATAAAGGCTGAAGAGTGCAACGGCGCACTCAAAAATCTAGGTGTATTACCAGGTGACAAAGTGGCGGTTGTTCTACCCAATGGGGTGGAGTTCATCGCTTACTACCTGGCGATCATCGGGCGCGGGGCGACTCCGGTTATCCTCAACTACAAACTGACGCCATTCGAAATGAGCAGCGTCATCAGTATTGCCCGATCGACGCTGGTCGTGACGACCGAAACGCTATTCAAGCAACATAGCGAGACATTTCAGCCTGCCTACGGCGTTCATCACTCCTTGGTGTTGAACACCGCAAGCGAGCCATCCTCTTCCCTGCCCGACAACGCAACGGCCGAATCACAGCTTCCTAGACAGGCCGAACCTTTGTTACTGCCCGAAGGCAATCCGATCGTCTCGGTACAGTTCACGTATAGGGGCACCGGTAAACCTCTGGCGGTTTCTCACCGCTACCTTGACCTGACGCAATCGAGCGATGGACTGCATGAGCATTTTCATCTTCAAGGGGTCGGATCCGTTCATCTAGTGACGCTGCCGCTGTATGCCATCTTCGGACTCTCCGTGATGATGGTCTTTCCATTGAGCGTGGGCGCCACCCTGCTAATGACCAACACCCTGCTCAATAGGGATCTGGCGCAAGTCTTGTCCCAGCATCAGGTCACTTTTGCCTGCCTGGTGCCTGACGTCATTCGCTACTTCAATACGCGACTGGCCAAACGCAAA
This sequence comes from Pseudomonas baetica, assembly GCF_019733355.1. GTDB lineage: Bacteria > Pseudomonadota > Gammaproteobacteria > Pseudomonadales > Pseudomonadaceae > Aquipseudomonas > Aquipseudomonas baetica_A. The sequence goes on from NZ_JAIHLQ010000001.1 coordinate 231,850, forward strand.
GGCGCGCTATTGCCGATGCACCCAAAACTGATGATTTATTCAGGTGGCAGCCATCTACCCGCCGACGAAGCCGACAAACTGGGAAGGCTGCTGGGGTGCAATCCGGTGCTGCAAGGCTATGGATTGACCGAGAGCATGCCGGTGATAGTCCAGAGCTCGATCGACAAGGTCCATCGTGGCGCCATGGGCCAGCCGATTCGCAACGTAGAACTGCGGGTCGTCGATGCTCAGGGTCAAGACGTCGCAACGGGGCGTATCGGCGAACTGTTGATACGCGGCCCGATGGTGATTGACGGATACAACGATGCCGCGCAAGCCAATGCCCGGTTCTTTCGTGAAGGCTGGCTGCACACGGGGGATCTGGTCTGGCGGGACGATGATGGGCATGTGTTCTTCTATTGCCAACGCCTGCGAATCTCGAAGATTAAAGCGCAAATGGTCGACATGACCGAAATCGAATCCATTGCCCTGAAGCATCCTGGGGTGGTGCGCGCGAAAGCTTACATCGTCCCTGACAACAAGGAGGTCAACGTATTGCACCTGTGCGTCGAAGGGAGCGGTGACCTGACCCAGAGCGCTATCTCCACCCTGCTCTCGCGCTACCTCTCAAGCTTCAAACTGCCTAGAACCATCGAGATTGTCTCTCTCAAGGAAGAGATCCATGCCAGCAAATAGCACACAACCGGTACTGGCCGTTTTCGACTTTGACGGCACACTGACCGACAGACATACGTTCTGGCGCTACATGCGTTTTATCGTGGGAACCCAGTCGTTCTGGCTAAGGATCGTTCCCCTGCTGCCCAAAATGCTCAGTGTGATCCTTGGCATCACACCGTTGATGCAGGCGCGCCTGGCGTTCATTGCCTGCTACCTGGGCGGCCTGTCAGTTGAGCAAGAGCGCGAACATGCCAAGTATTTCATTACCGAACAGCTACCGCTCTGGCTCAGGCCCGAAGCCTTGCGCCGGCTGCAATGGCATCAGTCCATGGGCCATGTCACGGCACTGGTCAGTAACTCGCCGGAGAACTATCTGATTCCCTGGGGGCAGGCAGCAGGTTTCGACTATGTATGTGGCACCCGCCTGGCGACGGCGAAGAACAAACTCACTGGCGGGATATCAGGTACCAACTGTGTTGAGAGAGAAAAAGTCACACGGCTCAAAGGCTGTTTGAGCAACCTTGATGATTTTTACATTTATGCCTACGGAGATTCATCAGGTGACGATGCCCTGCTCGGCATTGCCAACTCTCCCTTCTATAGAAACTGGTACTAACAGATGAACACTCTGAGCACGTTGGCACCCAAGCACCTGGGCCTCGGTAGAAACCCGACCGTCATGATCGTCGGTGCTGGCCCTATAGGGCTGTCCCTGGCAATCATGCTGAAGAAGTGGGGCGTCACTTTTCGCATTATTGAAAAGAATGCCGGCCCCTCCACCGCCACCAAGGCAATGGCCATTCACTCCAGAACCCTGGAAATTTTTCGCGATCTGGGTGTTGCCGATCAGGCCATCAGCGACGGGTTCACGATCAACCAGTTTTCGGTGCAGTCGAACGCCAAACGGGTACTGAACTACAACTTCTCCTACCTGGATACGACCTATCCCCTGCTTCTCAGCCTGCCACAGCCGCAAACAGAAAAGATTCTGCTTGAGCGCCTTAAGAAGTTGGGGGTGGAGGTCGAGTGGAATACCGAACTGGTCGATATAGAAAACCAGCCGGGTTCCGTGCGAATGACGCTTCATCATGCGGACGGGGACGACGAATCCTTCAGCAGTCGGTGGGTGGTCGCGTGCGACGGTGCTCGCAGCAACATCAGAAAACGTCTTGAGATGCCCTTCGAAGGATCGTCCTACGACCGATTCTTCATGCTGGCCGATGCCGATATCGAGTGGTCTGGTAGCAAGGACGAAGGGGCTTTCTTCCTCGGTGCGCAGGACGGTTATGTGGCGGTCGCACCGATCAGCGCGCCATCACGTTATCGGCTGTTCATCGAGATGCCCTACGACCTGCCGCCAGAAGGTGAGCGCCCATCCTTGAGCCTGGAGAACTTTCAGCGGTTGTGCGAAGGACGCGGGCAAAAGATGACGCTGTCCAATATTTCATCGACTACCATCGCCTCTTTTCAACATCGTCGCGTGCAGTCGCTGCAACAAGGCTCTGTGTTTCTGGTGGGCGATTCGGCTCATATCGGCAGCCCGATCGGCGGGCAATGGATGAACCTGGGTGTTTCCGAGGCCTACAACCTGGCGTGGAAAATGGCCTATGTCGATCAGGGCCTGGCGGATCAATCACTGCTGGAAAGCTACAACGAAGAACGCTACCCGGTTGCCCTGGAAGTCGAGAACACGGCACACCGACTGACCGCACTGATAACCCTCAGGCATCGCGCCCTCATTTGGCTGCGCGACAATGTTCTGCCACTGCTGAGCAACAGGCGCAAGGTTCAGCGCACGTTGCCCACGATGATTTCCGGTCATCAGTACCACTACGGCAAAAGTGACTACATTCAAGAATCGCTGACGAAAAAGCAGCGCATGAATTGGGACAAAAAAGGGAAGAAACCCGAATTCCAGACGACTGCACCTCGCGCAGGTCAACTGGCTCCTGATGTCGAGTTGTGGCAACGGCAAGGTTTGCCGCCAAAACGCTTGATCGACTTGTTCCAGGGAACCTTCACGCTGCTGATTTTCAGCGCAGCCGATCAGTTTTCCCCCTTGCTACCGGGCTATTACTCGCTGGCCGAGTCGGTGGAGAAGGATTACCCAGGCATCAAGGCTTATTGCGTCATTGATGCATTGGGTAGCTCCGAGCTGCCTTTCTGGCACTCAACGCTGTTGGACCCCGATTGGCGGCTGCACAAGCGCTACCACGCCAAAGAAGGCACATTGATGCTGATTCGTCCTGACGGCTACATCGCTTTCCAGGGGGCTGATGCAATCACGCTCTTCACTTATCTGAACGTAAGATCCGGGCTGCTCAGAGGGGCCAGAAAAACAACATCTTCCGAGATCGACGCAGTGGAACTCCAACTTTAAGTCTCTATATGGCTACTGCCTGTTTGCTTCATTGAGTGACACAGGGCCCAACCCTGGGCCATGACTTTTGATTTCTTGTTGATAGAAAACATATACCGACTTTGGTTAGGAGAACCTCATGCGCGCCCAACTCAACGATGTTGTGCAGGAATTCATCGTGTCCAATGGAAAAATAGCGCATAGCTATTTCTCTCTTTCAGAAAAAATCATTGATTCGCTTTGCGATTCCAATATCGAAAAAGAATCCATATTGATGCGTTTGCTAGAGCAGGCCGAAACGGTCACTGCGCATTACTTCAACGCTCATCAACAAGTCCTGGAAGGTGTTTATGCCAATGGGGTTGAAACCCCCGTCAATAGAAGCCTGCCCGTCCTGGAGCCCGTCCACTCGAACCCGGTAGTGCTGGCATCGGCACCCGCTGCCGACCAAACGCCTGCGCTCAGCTACGCGCAATGGTTGCGCGCCGAAATAAGTTCGGTTACTGGATTCAAGAAGGAACAAATCGACTTCGATCAAAGTTTCGAGAGTTTGGGCATCGACTCCCTGGGGCTGGTCGATATTTTCGAATCCCTGGCTCAGCACTTTCCGGAAAAGAAAGAACTTACCTCATTACTCTTTGATGCGCCTTCGCCTGCCGTCCTGCTGGCACGACTTGAAGCCAATCCCCAGGCGCCTGTCGTGAATATCGAAACATGGGTACTTGAGCAATTGGCGAATATCACCGGTTTTACCGCTGACCAGATCGACCAGAAGCAAAGCTATGAAAGCCTGGGCCTGGATTCCCTGGTGCAACTGGACTTCCAGGAAGCGGTTGTCGCTCTGTGGCCGGCACTCAAGGCCAACAGCACAGAGTTGGTCAACGCCAAGTGTCCACAGGAAACAATCGCATTGATAAAAGCCGCCCTGGCCACCCCCGAATCGACCTCAGGCATACCCAGCCAAACGCAACCAACCAGCACAACAGCCCCCCAGGAGCCGCTAAGCAATCTGCTTTTAAACGCCCTGTCCCCCCTGATCCCCGACGCGCCAACGTCAATCGACATCGAGACGCCTTTCGCGCAGTTGGGGCTCAGCGGTTTTGCCCGCGAAACCCTCTGCCAATCAATGGCGCAACAGTGCCCTGTCAGCGAATTCGCCGGCGAGGCGCTGATGTCGCGTCGTACGCCGCAAGACGCCATGTCGTTGCTGAAAAGGCTGGGCTGAGCCGCTGTAAAAAATGCAATGGAATCCGGGTGATCGCAAAGATCACCCAGCATTTTGACAACCAGGAGAACGGGTATGAGTGGTGCGGTAACGACAGAGGACGATTTTTGCTTCAGTGCAATGGCTGGAGAGTTTCCCGGGGCACCCTCAACGGATGCGCTTTGGCACTTGCTCGCGCAGGGACAGGTAGCGCCCATCGATTCGATGCTGACACGCTGGGAGCTGGATAAGGCGTCAATCTATTCAGCAAAGAAAGGGGAAAAGGATCGTACGTATCTGGACAGTGCTTTTTGCCTGGCCGATGACGCATCGACCCCTTCACGCCATGAAGGACGGCAAGTCGCCATCGGCAAGAAAGTACTCCAGACACTCCTCACCCAGCTTGCCGCACAAGGCTCGGTATTGATCAAGGAGCGCACAGCGTTGGTGGTCGCGACGTCCTGGAGCGATGAGAGTTACTTCGTCACCGGCGTCTGCGCAACGGCCAATACACCACGCGGTTATACGCCGGGTGAACAAGTCGCTGAACTGGCGGCGGCGTTTGCCTTGGGTGGCCCCGCGTTATCAGTAGACACCGCCTGCAGTTCGTTCCCCTATGCAATCGATATGGCTCAAGCGCTGGTCAACAGCGGTCAGGCGGATAACGCGATTGTAATGGCGCTGAACACCGTACTGCCGCCGGCACTGTTTCTGGGGTTCTCGCAGTTGACCGCTTTTTCCTCCCGAGCCCAAATGCAGGCGTTCGGCCAGGACGCTGACGGCATTGTGCCGGGCGAATGTGCGGTCGCCTTTCTGGTCGAGCCTGTCTCACAGGCCCTGATTGCGAAGCGCCGCCCCCTGGGTGTTTTGCGGGCATTGGGGCTTTCGGCCGACGGCGCCGAAGGCTCAGTGTTTGCGCCTGGCAAACAGGCTCAATGCACGGCTTACCAGCGTGCCTATGTCGGTCTTGACCCCAACGACGTCGACTACATCGAGACCCATGGCACCGGTACACCGCTGGGTGATGCGACAGAGCTGGACTCGTTGAACAGCTTCTTCGCTCCTCATCGCGCGGACGGCAAAAAGATAATGATCGGTTCGATCAAATCCGTGATTGGTCACCCATTGGCCGCCGCCGGAGGCGCTTCACTCGCCAAGGCGCTGATGATATTGCGTCACAAAGGTATTCCCCCTCAGCCCGACTACCGCCCCAGCGCAAAAGTCGATGAGACCTGCCTGAAGTTGGCCACAGCGCAGGTACAGCCCCTGGCCGATCGTCAGTCGGCGGTTCGGGTTGGCATATCCAGCTTTGGTTTTGGCGGCGCCAATGCGCATCTGGTGGTGGATGAGTACATTCCCGACAACCGCCCTACCGTCCCCCGGGTCGCCCCCGGCGTGCTGATGCTGGACCTTGCCATTGTCGAGGCTGAAGCGGCGATCGGCAGTCACTTCTCATTGCAGGCGCTCAAGCAACAACTCGATCAGCCAGCAGCACCGTCAGTCAGTTTCCCTTATGGGCGCTTCGTTGATTGCGCCGCCACTGCGGGCCAGCCGTTACTGGGGAAATTCCTGTCGCTGGATCGCGTCATTGATATAGACGGTTTCGGCATGGGGCCCAAACATCTGGCCCATGTCGATCCGTTCAAGCTGTTGATCACCGATCGCATCAATCATTTACTGCAACGTCTGCCGGGCGTGGCCGGCTCACCCGACACCGCGATGGTCATGTGCTGCAACATGGGTGGGGAGCGCTTCAGCAATGCGTATAGCGGCGCCCACACGTTCTATTCCCAGGCTCAAGGCATGCCACCGGGTGTGGAGGTGACGGATGTGGCAACCATGTTGCCGAACATGTTGTCCGGCTACCCGGCGAAAATTTTTGACTTCAAAGGTTTCCATCAAACACTGGTCGGTACCCCTGGCTTGTTCTGGCAAACCTTGCTGGCATCGCAGCAATGGTTCAAGGAAGGCGTGACGACGCTCTTGCTCGGTGCAGGGCGTTTTATCAGTGGCGAAATAGAGATCGAACGCGCCCGGCACTCAGCGACACTGCAAGGCGAAGGGGTGGGGGTGATTGCTCTGCGCCCCTACCTACCAGACTCCAGCGACAAGCCTTTACTGGTGATCCGCGCAGCCGTCTTGGCCCATGCCGCGAACTCGCTGCAAGAGGCTTGCCAACTGCTGGGCAAAACGCTGAGTCAATACCAGAACATTGAAGTCTGCGAGCTGCAGCCTGATGCAACGCATGCCAGCAGTTCACTGCAAGAAATGACCGGTTTTTTGGCTGAAGCCAGTGGCATCGAAACCCTGTTGGCGGTGCTGTTGAGTGCCTCGGTACACACGGTGATCGAGGTGCGCGAAGCCGGCAAGGCTGTGATGTGGTTATTTACTGAAAAACTTCGGGAGTGGCGCACGACCGCCGCCGAACCCACCGCTGCCGTCAAGCATCCCTTCACGTTGCGTTTCGCTCACTCGGCGCCCCAGCAATTGCAGAAGGTCATCTCGCCGGCACGCCCTGTCAGCCTGGTCAGGGAGCCGCGACACGACGGCGTCGACGTGCTGGAACTGAGCGAGTTGCTGACCAACACCCTGCTCTCAGGGCTACGTGTCAGAACTCGCGCCATGGAGGGCCTTTTCGCACTGCACCGTGGCGCTGAAGCCCAGCGCCACGCGCACTGGCAACGTCGCCCGGAGAATATCGTGATCGCCAACGTCCAGCGTGGCCCTCAGTCACTGCACGCCCAGCTCGTGGTGAATGAAGCGCACCCTTACTTCTTCGACCATCCTCTTGATCACATCCCCGGCATTTTATTGCTCGAAGGCGTGTTGCAACTGATTGAACTCGCCATCCCCCCACTGAGCGGCCGAGTGGCCTATGTCAAAAACCTGAGTATCAAGTTCCAGCAATACGTACAGAAGCAGGGTGCGATTGATCTTCATCTGGAACAAGGCAAAGACCCTCAGGTCTTCAATGCCAAGGTCATGCAGGCCGGAAAGTTGATGTGCACATGCATCCTTGGCATGGCCTACAACTCGGCGTTCGAAACATCGCCCGCCGCCGAGTTCACGGCTGTTCGCTGCCGCGACAAGGCGTTGCTGCACAAGGCCAGAGAAGAAAACATCATCGTCAGTGACATAAGCGGTATCGCCCAGGGTTTGAGCGTAGACACGCTCAAACTGCCGGATGAGCACATCTTCCAGGAGGGCGACCCAGAGCACTATTCGATGGTCTATTTCCTCGAAGTTGCCCGTCAGTGCTACATGCAGATTGCCCACAGCCATCTACGAATCCCACTCAATACCCCGATGAACCTGCTGGCCTTGAGTTTCACTCTCGATCGGCCAATCCCCAGGAACAGCCCGCTGTCGTTGGCACCGCAAGGCGGTTTTGACGCGCAGGATCAGCCCTTCAAAACGAACCGTATCTACATCGACCTGTTCAACCGGGGCGAAAAAATCGGTCAGGCGAGCATTACCGCACAAGTGCTGAGTCAATCCGCGCCGGCTGCGTGACAGCCCCCCCACACAACAAAGGTGTCGCCGTGAACGATGTAAATGTGCAAGTCCGAGTCAAATCGACGCCTTCTGAAATCTGGGAGATCTGGAGCAACTTCTCAGAAGCGCCGTTATGGGATACCGACGTCAGACATTGTGAACTCGATGGCCCGTTCCAGCCTGGAACGCGGGGCAAGTGCGTCCTCAAGAATGGCCTGAGCATGCCACTGAAACTGGAAGCGGTGAGGCTGCATGAAAGCTATCGGAACACGGCAAGATTGCTTTGGATCGATCTCGAGTTCGATCACCGGATGCATAGACTTTCCCCGCATGAAACCCAGATCACCCACAGCGCGAAGATCTCCGGCCCCTTCAGTTTTTTATACCGCGGGCTGTTACGAAAAATGCTGACGGCAGCCATGACCACCGCACTGGCCAACCTGCGCACCCTGGCGGAACAACGAGCTAAAGCGATGAGCAACCTCGTGTTCGAAAAACCTGACGCGCATTTACAGCACTAAAAAATACCGGGAACAGGCGTGTTGAACGCTCACGCCTGAACAAGATTCGCCTACTTATCGATAACGGCACACTTCGGACCGAGCATGAACCTACCAAAAAACACTCAGTATCTCGTGATGGGCGTCATAGGCATGGGCTTTGTCAGCCCAGCGTCCAGTTCCGCCGACACGCTCGGCCCCTACATCAGTGTCATGGGCGGCCTGAACTGGGTTGCGCCGCAAAACCTTAATCAGAACAACCTCGATTTTGTCGAGATGCAGTTCAATCACCCCTTAAACTCCGGCTACGCCACGGGACTGGCATTGGGCTGGCGATTCCCCGTCGGGCTCAGACCCGAAGTGGAGCTCAGTTACCGCAAAAACACTCTCACCCAATTCAATAACCGGGTCTACGAAGGCGGCGGGAGCATCCCGGGCAAAGGCAAAGAGGAAGTCACCAGCCTGATGGCCAACCTCTGGTATGACTTCCTGAATCTCCCGGCGCCCTTCAGTCGGTTCACGCCCTACATGGGTGGCGGCCTGGGCTATAGCACCGTGTCAATCAGTGGCCTGGAAGCCGGCGGCGTCCATTTCGGCAATACTCATCGCGACAACGTATCGGCCTATCAACTCGGAGCCGGGGTAAGTTTCGAGCTCACCGATCAATGGTCCACGTCCCTGGATTATCGATACTTCAAGACTCGCGATGCGCACTTCGGTGACATTCAAGGCCTGCCCCAAGGCGATGTGCGCACGGACTACAGCGCCCAGTCATTAATGCTCGGCCTGCATTATTGGTTCTAAGCGGTTAAATGCATCGATGCCTTGCACGGCGTTACTTTGACAAGCCTGCGGATTGAATAACGCCACTGCTGTTCCACGACGATATTCGGTGTCTCTCCATTTCGATGCCACCGTGTCTGTTGAAGTTAGCGAAACTTTCATGGCCGATCTCAAAGCAGATGTCTGCAACTGACATCTCTGTTTGCAACAACAGCCGGCCGGCGCGCTGAAGGCGTGCTGGCCGGTGCGTTCGAACATTAAAACCAGGTTTCCATTTGTATCCCGTATTGCCAAACACCTCCGGCATTGAAGTCCGTCTTGCCGAAGTTGTCTGTGGAGCTGTATCTGTCCAGATCCGAAGACCAGTTCATGAAACTTGCGAACACTCGTAATTCAGGACGTGTGAGAAGGTCTCCAACGTCAGGCTTGAAGGTCGGAGCGACCGTGAATTTCCAGAAGTTACCGTCGACCGCATTGCGTTGCATGTAGCCCTTGGGGTCGAGGTCCATGGTTTGCCAGCTCATTTCGTAGGCCATCTCGAAATTGCTGTTGATTGCATTGGCCAAACGCACGTTCAGGGTCATCCAGCGGTAGTCGTCACCCTTGACGTATCTGTCCTTGCTCTGTTCGGCCAGCAAGCTGGGGCCGATACGCCAGCCGGGAGCAATGGGTGTCTCACCATAAAGCGCCAGCCGCAGAGCGCGGGCGTCGTCGATCAGTTCGCCATCCGAACCGATGTTCTTGACCTCTGCCCCCAGACCTTGCCCATAGAGCAGCGCCGTTTTGAAGAAGCCTTCCCGGCCGAAAAAGTTTTTCTGATGGTTGGCCAACATGCTGTGCAAGCCGGAATCCGCAGGCGTCAGGCCCGCTTCATTGCTGCGATTGCCGAAGTCGTTTTTCTTTGAGCCAATGCCATTGAACATCCACTGCCACTGACCGTTATCGAAGAACTGGTTGGAGGTCAGGATGTAGCTTTCCACATCGGCATTGACACCGCCCTCACTGAAATCCCCGTAGTTACGCCCGATCAAAGAGTAATTCGAGCGCCAGTTCTTGTTCATCTGCACGTCGTAGATACCACCTCCGGTACCGGCCAGATAGACCACGTCGGAGTCCAGCCAATGGATATCGAAGTTATCCCTGTCGAATCGTTTGCCTGCCCACAAGGTGGCGTTCTCGAACACTGAGTTGCCCTTGAAGGCGGCAAGATGATCGAGCTCGGTAAAGACCTGACGCACGTTCAGGTTGCTCTCGTCGGCCGTCCAGTCATTGGAGCTTTCCACACCATCGGCGATGGACACCGTGAATTTGGCGCGGGTGCCGTTCTGCGCATAGGTTTCTTTCGACAGGTCTATACGCATGTAGGTGTCGTCTTCGTTGCCGAGTCGCCCGACAGCACCACCAACTGAGCCGGCCGGCGTTGTATAAGGCCCGCCACGGCCACCACCAAGCCCCTCGTCAATCAGCAATCCGGAGCGGGCATAGCCTTTGAAGCTGAACCCGTCCGTAAGGTGTCCAGCACTGCCCTTTTTTTCAATGCTTGCCTGACGGGCTTCGAGTTTTGCCAGCCGGGTATCCAAAGCAGGCGTCGAAATGGCGGCGGCAGTGGACGCTGCGGGCTGCAAAGCGGGAGTGGCGAGTTTGATTTGCTGCAATTCCCTGGCGAGCGCTTGGGTTTGCTGTTCGGCTGCGGCTGCGCGCTGTTCCGCTGCGCTGGCACGGGCTTCAAACGCGGCCATGCGCTCTTCCAGAGTCGCGGCCTGAGAGGTTGCCGCCGATGTGCCAAGCACGCCTGCGAGTAGCCAGCCTGATGCTTTCTGCATGTGGATTTCCCTGTTTTGTTTTTATTGTTTTGTTCCCGCGACCGGCCATTTTTCGTGAGTTGTGAATTGTCGCAATCGACGAAAAAAAGGATGCCCCATCGCAAATACGCTGCTACATTTGGCGATGTTAACGTTAACTTTTCTAAAAACAAAAATAAAGGGTGCTCAATGAAACATCTGAAATCTCTCCTGCCACCAGCATTAATCATTCTCTGTGCCGCACTTCCATCCGTCTCGAGCGCCGCCGATTTGACGATCTCGTGCGGTGCAGTGGGTGCCGAGTTACAGCTCTGCAAGGAGGCTGTCGAGGCGTGGTCGAAACAGACCGGCAACAATGTCGAGGTGGTTTCCACGCCTAACTCGGCGACCGAGCGGTTGTCGTTCTACCAGCAGATCCTCAGTGCGCAGTCCGGCGACATCGACATCATTCAAATCGATATGGTGTGGCCGGGAATGCTGGCCAAACATCTGCTGGATCTGCGCGAGGTGCTTCCTGCTAATGCGACCCAGGGCTACTTCCAGGCACAGGTGGACAACGCCACGGTGAACGGACGGCTGGTAACGATGCCGTGGTTCACTGACTCGGGCCTGTTGTATTACCGCAAGGACTTGCTCGCGAAGTACCACCAGCCGGTTCCCCGGACCTGGGAAGAAATGACCGCGACCGCCAGAAGTATTCAACAGGCCGAGCGCACTGCCGGGAACCCCAATGCGTGGGGTTACATTTTTCAAGGGCGTGCCTACGAGGGCCTGACGTGCAATGCGCTGGAGTGGATCAGCAGCCAACCGGAAGGCGGACTGGTCAATTCACGAGGCGACATCGTGGTCAACAATCAGGCCTCCAGAACCGCTTTGACCCTGGCGAAAAGCTGGGTCGGAGACATCTCCCCGAGGGGCGTGCTCAATTACACCGAGGAAGAAGGGCGTGGCGTATTCCAATCGGGAAATGCGCTGTTCATGCGTAACTGGCCGTATGTCTGGGCCCTGGTTCAAAGTCAGGACAGTGCCGTAAAAGACAAGGTTGGGGTCGCTCCCCTGCCCCGTGGCGGCGAAGCTGGCACACATGCCTCCACCCTCGGTGGCTGGGGCCTGGCGGTATCGCGTTACAGCGCCCATCCAAAGCTTGCCGCAGAACTGGTGAGTTACCTGACCCGCGAGCAAGCGCAAAAACATCGAGCCCTGACGGGCGGCTATAACCCGGTTATCGAATCGCTGTATCAAGACCCCGAATTGCTCGCGGCCATGCCTTATTACGCTCAGTTGCACAGCATTCTCAATGATGGGGTGATGCGCCCCGCCTCCATCACTGCCGATCGCTATCCACGGGTCTCCAATGCGTTCTTCGATCGAGTGCATGGCGTACTGGCGGGCGAGTTGCCTGTCGATCAGGCACTGGCCGAACTGGAAAGCGAACTCACGCGCATCAAACGCCGGAACTGGTAAGCCACAAGGAAGGAAATCACCATGTCTGTCTCTACTACCCATGCCCCTTGTGACGAGTTGCTGGTCACCAGGGAAACGCCCGTGCAACGTCGCCGAGTACGCGCTGCCTGGCTGTTTCTGACGCCGATGTTGCTGTGCCTGGCCCTGGTGGCGGCCTGGCCGCTACTGCGCACATTCTGGTTCAGCCTGACCGACGCCAACCTGGCGGACACGGGTGGCGGAACCTTCATTGGCTTGAGCAATTATCTGTTCCACAGCAGCACCGGCTGGTCGGGGATCCTGGTCGATCCGCAATGGTGGAATGCGGTGCGTAACACCTTGCATTTCACTGTGGTGTCAGTGGGACTGGAAGTCGTACTGGGGCTGCTGGTGGCGTTGCTGTTGAACATCAAGTTCACCGGCCGTTCGTTGGTGCGTGCGTTGATTCTGATTCCCTGGGCGATTCCTACCATTGTCTCGGCGAAGATCTGGTCATGGATGCTTAACGACCAGTTCGGCATCATCAATCATATGATGCTGAGCCTCGGCCTGATTGACGCGCCCCTGGCCTGGACGGCAGATGCGGATCTGTCGATGTGGGCGGTGATCATCGTCGACGTCTGGAAGACCGTCCCTTTTGTCACGCTGCTGATGCTCGCGGCCTTGCAGATGTTACCGAGCGATTGCTACGAAGCCGCCAGGGTCGATGGCATTCATCCGCTGAAAGTGTTCTGGCGTGTCACGCTGCCACTATTGATGCCCGCACTGCTGGTGGCGGCGATCTTCCGCATTCTCGACTCTCTGCGCGTATTCGACGTCATCTATGTGCTGACCTCGAACTCTTCGAGCACCATGAGTATGTCTGTCTATGCCCGCCAACACCTGGTGGAGTTCCAGGATGTTGGCTATGGCAGCGCGGCCTCGACGCTGCTGTTTCTGGTCGTAGCGGTAATCGCCATGCTTTATCTCTACCTCGGACGCCGTCAAATGGAGGTTCGGTCATGAGCCCACGCCTACTGAAAAAAGCGCTGTTGCGCCTCGGATTCTGGTGTCTGATCGGGGTTTTGCTACTGTATGCGGTCTTCCCTTTCTACTACGCCATCGTGACTTCGCTGAAGCCATCCAGCGCCTTGTTCGAGGTGAGCTACTGGATAGAAACTCCCGACTTCTCCAATTACGCGGCGGTACTCCACCAAGCCTCTTTCCTGCGGGCTATCGGTAACTCATTAGTGGTTGCGCTGTGCGTGGTGACGCTGGCGCTGTTCCTCAGCGTGACCGCTGCCTATGCCTTGGGAAGGGTGAAATTCCGTGGGCGTGGCACGGTTTTGATGATGGTTCTCGGCGTGTCGATGTTTCCCCAAGTCGCTGTACTGTCCGGGCTGTTCGAAGTGATCCGCGCCCTGGGTCTGTACAACACGTCTTTGGCGTTGATCCTGAGCTACACGATTTTCACCCTGCCCTTCACCGTCTGGGTGCTCACCACGTTCATGGGCCAACTGCCCCATGAACTGGAGGAAGCGGCAATCATGGATGGCGCCTCGCCCTGGGTCACGCTTACCCGAGTGCTGTTGCCGTTGCTATGGCCCGCACTGGTCACCACGGGTTTGTTGGCGTTCATCGCCGCGTGGAACGAGTTCCTGTTTGCCCTGACCTTCACCCTCACCGACACCCAACGCACCGTGCCAGTCGCCATCGCCTTGATTTCCGGCGGCAGCCCCCATGAGTTGCCTTGGGGATTGTTGATGGCCGCCTCGGTGGTGGTCACCGTCCCACTGGTGATTCTGGTGCTGATCTTCCAGCGCCGAATCGTTTCCGGTCTCACTGCCGGCGCGTTAAAGGGTTGATGCCCAACAAAGACAAGGAACAGCATCGTGATCAAATTGAAACTGGACAACGTGAACAAACAACTGGGCGGCGCACGGATTCTTCGCGACGTCAGCCTGGAGATCGCTGCGGGTGAATTCGTGGTGTTCGTCGGTCCTTCGGGCTGCGGAAAGTCGACCCTGCTGCGACTGATCGCCGGACTGGATTCGATCTGCGGCGGCGACCTGCTGATCGACGGGCGACGGGTCAACGACCTGGAACCGCGCGAGCGTGGCGTCGGCATGGTGTTTCAGTCTTATGCGCTGTACCCGCACATGAGCGTCTACGACAACATCAGCTTTGGTCTCAAACTGGCCAAGACTGAAAAGAGCAGCCTGCGCGAGCGCGTGCTGAAAACAGCGCAAATCCTGCAATTGGACAAACTGCTGCAACGCAAACCAAAAGAACTGTCCGGAGGACAGCGTCAGCGTGTGGCCATGGGCAGAGCCATGGCGCGTGAACCGGACATTTTGTTGTTCGATGAGCCGCTTTCGAATCTGGATGCATCCTTGCGGGTGCAGATGCGCAACGAAATCGCACGGCTGCATGATCGACTGGCCTCGACCATGATCTACGTCACCCACGATCAAGTGGAAGCGATGACCCTGGCTGACAAAATTGTGGTGCTCAATGGCGGTCGCGTAGAACAGGTCGGCTCACCGCGCGAACTCTATGAGCGCCCGGCCAGTCGCTTTGTTGCCGGTTTTCTCGGTTCGCCAAAAATGAACTTCCTTGCGGCGCGCCTGCATGCGCCGGGCGAAACCAGCCTGATCGACACCGCCGTTTTGGGTATGACCACCCTGCCCTTCGACAGCTCGAACCTGGCGGCGGGCACGCAGTTGAGCCTCGGAATTCGTCCGGAGCACGTCTCGCTCAAGGCGGCGGATGGAACCGCCGGCATCCTCGTGACAGGTGTCGAATACCTGGGCAGCGAAACATATGTGCACCTCGAAACAGGTCAGGACGAGCCACTGATCTGTCGTTGTGAGGTCAGCGCCGGATGGCAGGCGGGCGATCGGGTCGAACTGCAACTGGACATCGACAACCTGCACCTGTTCGACGCCGACGGCGCAGCCTTGAAGCGCCATCCACAAGCCATTGAAACCCTGCCGGATGGCGTCCCTCTGCGCCCGATACGGGCACGTGCCCTATGACCTTGTCTTTGAAGCCCCTGAGCGATCCAATGCCTTGCACCCTTGACCTTGCGCAGCGTGCGCTGAGTGATGGCCTGTCCCGCGTCATCCAGGATTATCGACCCGGTTATCACATTTCTCCGCCGGCAGGCTGGATGAACGACCCTAACGGGGTCGTGTACTTTCGGGGCGAATATCACGTTTTCTATCAACACTACCCTTTCGAAGCGAAATGGGGCCCTATGTATTGGGGGCACGCCAAGAGTGCCGATCTCGTTCATTGGCAGCACCTACCCATAGCGCTGGCACCCGGCGATGACTTCGACCGTGACGGATGTTTTTCCGGTAGCGCTGTGGTGTGCGCAGATACCCTGGCACTGATCTACACCGGACACACCTGGCTGGGGGAAGTGGGTGACGAGCGCTTGATCCGTCAAGTGCAGTGCCTGGCAACCAGCACCGATGGCATCCGGTTCGTCAAGCATGGCGCCGTCATCGAGACCGCGCCGCAAGACACGATCATGCACTTTCGTGACCCCAAGGTATGGAAGGAGGATGACTATTGGTACCTCATTGCCGGCGCACGTCTGGGCGATAGGCCGCTGCTCCCGCTGTACCGTTCCACGGATCTGCACGTTTGGGAGTTCCTTGACTATGTTTCCGGCGGCAGCGAGGGCGATGGCTATATGTGGGAGTGCCCGGATCTGTTTCGACTGAACGAACGTGATGTGCTGCTCTACTCACCCCAAGGCATGTCATCCCAAGGTTACGATCGGCTCAACAAATACCAGACCGGTTACCGAGTGGGCCGACTCGACAGCGACTGGCACTTCACTGGCGGGCCTTTTATCGAGCTGGATAACGGCCACGATTTCTATGCCGCGCAAACGCTATTGGCCGCCGATGGTCGGCGCCTCGTGTGGGCATGGCTCGACATGTGGGAAAGCCCGATGCCGAGCCAGGCCCATCACTGGTGCGGCATGCTCGGTTTGCCACGCGAACTTGAACTGTGCGCCGATCGCCTTTGCGTGTTTCCGGCACGGGAGCTCACCGCTCTGCGCAAGACGCTATTGCCTAGCACGCCGTGGTGGGAGGAGTCGGGAGCCCGGTGGGTGCCAGAAGTGAGTGGCGATATGCTCGAAATCCATGTGCATCTGGACTTGCTCGGCTGTACCGACGGCCACCTGGGCATCGCCTTGCGCTGCAGCGTCGATGGCCAGGAAGAAACCCGGCTCTACTACGATGCGGCACTACAGCGTCTGGTGCTTGACCGTAGCCGCTCGGGTGCGCAAGTCACAGGTCAACGCAGCGTGTCGATAGACCCGACACATGAGCGACTGGAACTGCGGGTGTTCCTGGATCGCTCGTCCATTGAGGTGTTCGACGAAAACGGGCGCTTCAGCCTCAGCAGTCGCCTCTACCCACAGCCCGGCAGTCTGGGTGTGAAGCTTCTTGCAAGCGGCAGTGGCGGGCGCGTCTCGATTCCCAGGGCATGGCCTCTCGCCTCGGGATGGCTATGAGCAGCGTCACTCGAGTCGCGAGAAGCGCGGGCGATGTGTCATGATTCTGCGTCAATCTGATCGGTTTCGCCTGACATGACTTCAGTGAAAGACGTTGCACTGCTGGCCGGCGTGTCCCTGATGACGGTTTCTCGAGCGCTCAACAACCCGGAAAAACTGAGCCCCGAAACCCTTCTGCGGGTGCGTCGCGCCATCGATGAACTGCAATTCGTACCGAGCTTGTCGGCGCGCAAAATGCGCGGCGACAACCTCCAGTCGCGAACCATCGGTGTGTTCGCGCTGGACACCGCGACCACACCGTTTGCCGTCGAGTTGCTGCTGTCCATTGAACAGACCGCGCAGCAGGCGGGCTGGAATGTGTTCATCCTCAACCTGTTGAGCAACCCACCCACCGACCAAAACATCGATCTGATGTTGTCGCACCGTCCCGACGGGCTGATCTTCAGCGCCATGGGCTTTCGCCAGGTGTGCATTCCCGAGCGTTTGAAGAGCAAACCCCTGGTACTTGCCAATTGCCTGGCGGATGACAGTCGCCTGGTGAGTTATGTGCCCGACGACGAAACGGGGCAGTATCGCGCTGTACATCACGCATTGAGCCAAGGCTATCGGCGCCCTCTGTGTATCAATCTGCCAAAACAGAGTCTGGCCTGGGACCTGCGACAAAAAGGCTTGCAGCGTGCCTGCCAGGCATTTGGCCTTGCGCCTGACGCAGTCCTGCAATACGACCTTTGCGATCATGATGCCTATGGTGAAGCCGCCGCCATCCTCGACCGGCACATCATTGATGGTCGTCCCCAATTCGACATTCTGATCTGTGGCAACGACCGCATTGCCTTTTGTGCCTATCAGTTACTGTTGGGCCGTGGCCTGAAAATTCCCGACGATGTCGCCGTTCTCGGCTACGACAACATGATCGGTATCGCTGAGCTGTTCATCCCGCCGCTGACCACAGTGCAACTGCCGTACTACGAGATCGGTCGCAAGGCTGCCCGGCACCTGATCGAGTCCCTCGACGAATCGGGAGCCCAGCCAGTTGATTGTCCATTGGTGGTCAGGGCATCACTATAAGCATTAGGTGATAGCACACCCGCCTGCTTTCGATTGGCCATTCGCCTGTCACGCACCCATCGGTGTTCAGCCTTCGGCGAACTCGCGCAGCACCTTGCCATCCATGCGATACCTCACCCATTCTTCCTGTGGTTGGGCGCCGAGGGATTTGTAGAAGTCGATGGCCGGGGTGTTCCAGTCGAGCACGCTCCATTCGAAGCGGCCGCAGTCGTTGTCGCAGGCGATTTTTGCCAGATGGCGCAACAGGGTTTTGCCGGCGCCGCCACCGCGTTGTTCCGGGGTGATATAGAGGTCTTCGAGGTACAGGCAGTTGCTGCCCAGCCAGGTCGAATAGCTGAAGAAGAACACTGCAAAACCGATGGGCAGGCCGTCGCGCAGGCAAATCAGGCCATGGGCGGTGGCGCCTTCGCCGAACAGGCTGCGTTCGATGTCGACGACGCTGGCGATGACTTCGTGGCGAGCCTTTTCGAAATCTGCCAGTTCGGTGATGAAGGCGAGGATCTGCGGTGCATCGCTGGGGGTCGCCGGGCGGATTTCGATCGTCATGGACGGGCCTTGTTGGAAAATGGAAAGCGCCATACTAAGGCGCGACGGAGCGCTCGTCACATGGCAATTCAACGCTTAACCTTGGCAGGGCCGGACAGCTGATGTTTTAACGCCGCGCCCAGAGCAATGGCGCTCACCTCAAAGGATGCTAATGAACCCTAACGCTTTTGTACCACTGGCGACGTTGGCAACGGATCTACTGCCCCACGCCCTTGAGCCTTCAGACGACGGTGCTCACGACCTCGCGCACCTGCAGCGGGTCTGGCACAACGTGCGTACGTTGCAGGCCGAGGAAGGCGGGGATCTTGAAATGATGCTAGCCGCGGTGCTGTTGCACGATTGCGTGGCCATCGAAAAGAACTCGCCGCAGCGCTCGCAGGCCTCGCGTCTGGCGGCGGAAAAAGCGTCAACGGTGCTGGCAGAACTGAACTGGCCGTCAGCAAAAATCGCCGCCGTTGCCCACGCCATTGAGGCGCACAGTTTTTCCGCCAACATCGCCGCGCTTACCCTCGAAGCAAAAATCGTCCAGGACGCCGACCGTCTCGACTCACTGGGCATGCTCGGCGTCGCCCGCACGTTCTATGTTGCCGGGCGTATGGGCTCGGCGCTTTACGACCCGCAAGATCCCGAAGCGAAAGAACGCGACTACGACGACACACGTTTCTGCCTCGATCATTTCCAGACCAAACTGCTGCACCTCGCCGACGGTTTCCAGACCGCCGCCGGTCAGCGCCTGGCGCTGATCCGTCATCAACGCCTTAAGGGTTTCATGGAGCAATTGAAGGAAGAAATCGGGGTCGCCTGAGTGCAATCGCGCTCGACCGTTCGTCGCTCATCAGGCACCAATCCGATTCGAGGGCAGACCAACGACAGGTAAGGATTTCAATCACTGGAGAAGCCCTATGATCCCGTCAAGGTTGACCGCCCTCGTATTCACCGCACTGCTCTGCCCCGCGGCATTCGCCGCCACCGCTACAGGAACCGGCCCGACCGATCCGGTCGAACACCCCAAAGCCCCCGCCATCCAGAGTACCCCCGGCATGAACACCGATGGTTCGGGTGTCGACGTTGCTCCGCCGCCAGCCACCGGCACCGACCCGCGCACCCAGGGTAACGATCCTGGACGTCAGGGCGGCACGTCCGGCAACCCGGTGCCACCTGTGAACTCAGGTGCCGGCGCGAGTTCGAAAACCACCACCGGTGGTTCGGGTTCCGAGGGTTCCAGTCAGTAGTTCGCCGACGCGAGCGTCCTATTCACATCCATGAAGAGGTAACCATGAACGTCGATAAAAACCTGGAAAAAGAAGTCCTCACTCGCCTGTTGCACGCCCACCCAAGTGGTTTGGGCAAAGAGGTGCTGGACAATTATCGCGGGGAGAAAGTCGTGGCCAGCGCCCTCGCCGCTTTGCAGGATCGCGGGCTGATTCACCATGGTCATGTGACGTGCAACGAGGCTGGCGAACATTCGTTGCACCTGCCGATCAAGCTCAGTGCAGCCGGGGTTGAAGCGGCGCGCAAGCTGGATCTGCAGTAGTCGCCGGGCCGTTCGCTGCACGTGCGGCGGACGGCCGAATCAGCCTGCGCTGATCAGCGCATCCACCTCAGTACTCGGCGGCGCGGTTGCCGGCCCCCAGCGAGTCACCGCCAATGCTGCGGCCGCATTCGCCCGCCGTGCGGCGTCAAATGCCGAAAGCCCCTGCGCCAACCCGGCCACAAATACCCCCGCATGGGCATCACCGGCACCATTGCTGTCCACCGCTTTCACGGCAAACCCAGGGACATGCCGACGCTCGTCAGCCTGCTGAACCCAGCACCCTTGCGGCCCGTCGCGCACCACCATCAGCACATCACTGGGCAGGTATTCTGCGAGGCGATCAAGCGCAACAGAAATCTCTTCAGCCCCGGTAAAGCGCCGCGCTTCGACGTTGTTGCTGGTCCACACGTCGATGCGTGGCAACAACGCCTGCATCAGCGGCGAGTCCGGCGCTTCGACGAGCGGCCCCGGATCGAACACCACACTGATCGACGCCGGCAATGCCAGCGTCCAGTCGAGCAAGGCTTGGGCCTTGCCTTCGTGCAGCAGGCTGTAGCCGCTGAGATAGACATAATCGCCCGCCTCGGCCGCCACGCTGTTCAAATCGGCCTCGGTCACCTCACCTTCGGCACCGATGTAGGAAATGAAACTGCGCTCGGCCGAAGCATCGGTCAGCGCCACACACAAACCGGTGTCGCGTTGCGCGGGTGTGTTGATGCCGATATGAATGCCTTCAGCGTTCATCGCCTGGCGCGCCAGATCGCCGAAACGCCCCGTGCCGTGACGACCGAGA
Organism: Pseudomonas baetica; assembly: GCF_019733355.1. Classification (GTDB taxonomy): domain Bacteria; phylum Pseudomonadota; class Gammaproteobacteria; order Pseudomonadales; family Pseudomonadaceae; genus Aquipseudomonas; species Aquipseudomonas baetica_A. The sequence goes on from NZ_JAIHLQ010000001.1 coordinate 252,550, forward strand.
TAGACAACCGGCAGACCATTACGCACGGCCGCCGCCATCACATTGAAGCCACCGCCCGCCTCGAAACCGGCAGACTGCGCCAGCACGTCACCGCCGACTTGCGGCAGTTTTTCCACGGCCATGACCAGGTCGATGATGACCTGGCCGGTGTGCAACATCTTAGGCATGAGCATTCTCGACTTGCGCGGCGCGGCGATCTTTCGCCCCGCCGAGTAGGAAGTAAATGCCACCGGCCACCACGAACGTCACGATCCAGCCGAGACCGTTGTGGCCCAGCCACGAATCAGACAGGAAGCCCTTGAACCAGACGTTTTCGGCGGTGGTGCCAATGGTGGTGAAACTGAAACCCAGCACGATGGCCATCGCCCACGCCCCGAATGCGCGCCACTCGATCCCACCGTGATACCAGTAGGCGCTGCTCGGGCTGACGTCGAGCAGGTCTTTGGGGCTGTAGTAATGACGATGAATCAGGTCGACCACAAAGATCCCGACCCACGCGGTGATCGGCACCGCCAGCAGGGAAATGAAGGTGATGAACGGGCCGTAGAAACTGTCGGCGATCAGCATGAAGTAAATCGAACCGGCGAAGATTGCGACGATGTCGACCACCACTGCGTAGACGCGTTTGACCTTCAGGCCCAGGGTCAGCGTGGTCAATCCGGCGGAGTACACCGACAGGTTGTTCGACAGCAGCAGGCCACCGAATGCGGTGATCAGGTACGGCACGGCCATCCACGTCGGCAGCATGTCGCGTATCGCCACGATCGGGTCAGTCGCCGATGCCAGGTCGTTATTGCCCACCGACAACAGCCCGCCGAGGGTGATCAGCAACACCAGCGGAATCCCCGCACCGAACGCCGCCGACGCCACCAGACGCACGGCTTTGACACTGCGATGCTGATAACGCGACATGTCGGCGCCGGCATTGGCCCAGCCGATCCCGGTGCCGGCGGCCATGGTACCGATACCGATCATCATGGCGCTCATCGGCGCTGGCGTGGCGTTGAACACCGCGCTCCAGTCGATGGTGGCGCAAAGGAAACCGCCGACCAGAATATTCAGCGCGCCGAACACGTAAGTCGCCCACTTCTGGATGACCAGCAAAGTCGCATGGCCGAGGCCGGAGACCGAGAGGGTCAGCAGCACGAAAATCGCGATGAACATCAGCGTCAGCAGCGGGGCACTTTTTGCCTCGACCGGCGAGCCGAACAGGATCGAACACAGCGACAGCAGCACGAATGCGGCGGTGGTGGTGTTGACGGTTTCCCAACCCAGACGCGACATCAGCGAGACCAGGGTCGGGCCGATGTTGCCGCGCACACCGAAGATCGCCCGCGACAAGGTCAGGCTCGGCGCGCGGCCACGACGACCGGCGATGGAGATGATCCCGACCACCGCAAACGAGCCAGCGGCGCCGATGATCGCGACGATGATCGCCTGCCAGATCGCCAACCCGCGAAACGCGACCAGCGTCGCGCCCAGCGGCAAGCCGAGAATGGAAATGTTGGCCGCGAACCAGACCCAGAACAATTGCAGCGGGTGGCCGTTGCACTCGGCTTCCGGCACCGGCTCGATGCCGCGTGTTTCCAGTTGCCCGGCGCTTTGCCCGACGTTTGATGAACTCATGAAAGTGCTCCTGTTTGCCTTTTTTGTGGTTGTGGCAATGACGCAGAACAACAAGACATCCCCGGCCGTCCTGGGCCTGTCCGTGCGATCCATTGCGGGTTGAAAATTCAAGAATGCGGTGCGCCATTCGCGAGCAAGCTCGCTCCCACAGGTACAGCGTGATCCTTGTGGGAGCGAGCCTGCTCGCGAAGACGCCAGCCCAATCAGCGCAAGGCCAACAGACCTTGCACCAACGGTTCCAGCTCCAGATCATTGACGGTTTTCACCGTCTCGATCATCGGTGCAGGCCAAACCTCAAGGCCCAGGCAGGCCCCGAGCATTGCCCCAAGAATCGCGGCGATGGTGTCAGTGTCGCCGCCCAGACTGGCCGCCATGCACAGCGCATCAAACGCGCTCATCTCACCGACAGCCACTTGCTGCGCCAGCGCAAACGACACCACCACTGATTCTTGCGAGGCCACCGAAGTGCCGATCACGTCGTAGAGCAGATCGGCTAGCAGCACCTTGTCGCTGTCAACACTGATGGTGCGCGCCCAACTGATACGCGAAGCCATGCGCCCACCGGCCACCCAGTGGCCGTGAGATTGCGCTTGCTGAGCGATCTGCTGGCCGAGGTTCAACGCCGCGCCCAGATCCATGCCGTTGATCCCGGCTGACACCACCGCGGCCACCGCCGCCGCACTGGAGATGCCCAGCGTGGTGTTGTGGGTGACCTGACAGGCCTGCACCACCGCCGCGATAAAGCGTTCAGGGTCGGCGACATCCGCCGCGATCCCCACCGGGGTAATGCGCATCGCCGCGCCATTGGTCGTGCCGTAACGCCCAGCTTCTTCCGGCGAATGGCCGGCGAGGATCATTTCGATGGCGCGCTTGGTCGATGGGCCAAGCAAGTCCTGCGAGCCCTTGGCCTGCATCTCGGCTTCCCACTCGATCAGCCGTTGCGCCAGTAGCGCAGGCTCGATCTGGCCGTTGCCTTCGACCAGCAACCGGCCGACCAGAATCGCCTGTTCGGTGTCGTCGGTGATTGAACCCTTGGGCATGTTCGCGGCAATTGGTTGCAGCGGGCCGGCATCCTGCAGATCGGTGATCTGGCCGAAGCGGGCCTTGATCGTTTCGCGATTCAGCGATTGCGTCGGCATGCCCAGCGCATCACCGAGGGCCAGGCCATAGAAAGCGCCGAGGGCACGGTTGAGCGTGATCATTTCGACTCTCCAAACTGCAGGTGCAGACGAAAATGCACCGGATCGAGCAGGCTTTCGACCAATTCCATGAAACGGTTCTGCCGGTCGTAGGTGGTGCGCAGGGCCTTAAGGAATACCGTGCCCACCGGGCGACCAAGCAACTCGGCATCTTCGGCATTCAACGGTTCAGCACCGATCCACTGATCACCGCGCTCGCCGATATAGCCATAGGCGGCCAGAGTGATGGTCAGGGAGTTGTCGATCAGACCGACGCGCGGCAGGCTTTCCAGGCCGCCGGTGGCCGGCATCAATGAGCGTTCGAGGGACACCAGCGTGCCATCGTTGGAACGACGACGGCGGTCGAGGGTGATGAACTGGTCGGTACCGAAACGCGCCAGCAAGTCGGGCCGGGTCACGGCTTCCAGACGCAGCACTTCAGTGTTGATCAGCGCACCGCTGTCGGCCAGTGCCTGCGCCCAGCCGCTGCGCTGGTCAAGCGCCACGCCGTCAAACGTGACGATGGAGCCGACACCGCTTTGCGTGGCGATGTACTTGCGCCGCTTCAGTTCGGCGAGCGCTTCGCGCAAGGTGCCACGGCTGACTTTGAATTCTTGAGCCAACTGATGTTCGCCGGGCAACAGAAAGCCGTCCTCCATGAGGCCGCTTTCGATGCGCCGGACGAGTTCGTCGACCACCCGTTGTTTCTTGTCAAATCGTACCTGTCTAATCATGTACAAAGTGATAACCGAAACGGGCTCGGACAAGCAAGGAGAATTTAGGAGATTAGATAGAAGGCGGGGACAGTTGCGGTCCATTGTCGGAGCGAGCCTGCTCGCGAAGACGTCGGGTCAGTCAACATTTCCGGCGACTGGTTCAACGCTTTCGCGAGCAGGCTCTCGCCCACAAGGATGAGGGGGGGGGTCAGCGTTGCTTCAGGCGGTCGATGACCACAGCCAAGAGCAGAATCGATCCACGAATCACGTACTGATAAAACGTATCGATGTTCTTCAGGTTCATCGCATTCTCGATAATCGCCAGAATCAACACCCCGGCAATCACATGCCGAATCATGCCGATCCCGCCGCTCAGCGATACCCCGCCCAGCACACACGCCGAGATCACTGTCAGCTCGAAACCCTGACCAATCATCGGTTGCCCGGAGGTCATACGCGACGCCAGAATCACCCCGGCCAACGCACCGATCAAACCGTGCACGGCGAAGATGATGATCTTGGTGCGATCAACGTTCACCCCGGCCAGCAATGCCGCTTCCTGGTTGCCACCGATGGCCATGGTGTTGCGACCGTAGGTGGTGTAATTGAGCAGCCAGCCGAAAAACACAAAACAAACGACGGTGATCACAATCGGCACAGGCACGCCGAACAACTGGCCGTTACCGAAAACAAAGAACGATTCCTGCGACACGCCCACTGCTTTGCCGTTGGCAAAAATGTAAGCCAGGCCCCGCACGATCTGCATGGTCGCCAGCGTTGTGATCAACGCGTTGACCCGCAGCTTGGCAATCACGATCCCGTTGATCAGGCCGACAATCAGGCCCATCAACAACGCCGCGCAGACACCGAGGAACACGCTGTCGGTGTCACGCATCACCACTGCCGCCACCACCCCGGCGCAGGCAATCACCGAACCCACCGACAAATCGAAATGCCCCGACGCCAGGCAATAGAGCATGGTGCAGGCGGCGATGCCGGTAGTGGAAATCGCCAGGCCCAGCCCCCGCATGTTCAGCGGCGAAAGGAAGTTGTCGATCAGCAAGGCGCAGGCGACGAAGATAGCCACCGCCGCCAGCAACATGACCCAGTCATCGAGGAAGCGCCGCATATCCAAAGGTTTGCGCTCGGTCGGCAGGGTTTCGTTTTGGGTTGTCATCATAGTCACCTCTCAGTTCGCCACGCCGTCAGCGCGGTGGCGCGGCAAAGCCAGTTGCAGCAGGTTGGATTCATTGGCCTGTTCGCGGCAGACTTCGCCGCGCAGGGCGCCTTCGCACAGCACCAGGATGCGGTCGGAAATCCCCATCACTTCCATCAGGTCGCTGGACACCACGATCACCGAAATACCGTCGGCGGCAAGGTTATGGATGATCTGGTAGATCTCCGCTTTGGCACCGATGTCGATGCCGCGAGTCGGTTCATCGAGCAGCAAAACCTTCATTGGCATCGACAACCAGCGGCCGAGGATGGCCTTCTGCTGATTGCCGCCGGAGAGGAATTTGATCTGCTGGCCGGCGTGGGGCGTTTTGACTTTCAACGCTTTGATCTGCTTGTCGGCGTTGCCCTTCTCCCACATCCCGCGCAATAGGCAACCGAGACCCGAATGGGCGCCGCGCGCGCTGATGTTGATGTTCTCGGCAACGCTGGCCAGCGGGATGATGCCCTCCTTTTTGCGGTCCTCTGGACACAGCAGAATCCCGGCGGCAATCGCGTCGCGCGGTGAGCGCAATTTCAGTTCATGGCCGCGCAGTTCGAGGCGTCCGGCGGTGTGGCGCTCAAGTCCACTGAGCAGGCGAAACAGCTCGGTGCGCCCTGCCCCGACCAGCCCGAACAAGCCAAGAATCTCGCCCTTGTGCGCCTCGAAACTGATCGGCTCACGCAGGCCCGGGCCGAGCAAACCGTCGACTTTCAGCGCCACGGCACCGCGTGGACGATTGCGGTAATCGTAGATGTCCTGAATGTCGCGCCCGACCATGCAGGTCACCAGTTGATCGTGGGTCAACTGGCTCATGTCGTCGAAAGTGCGCACGTAGCGGCCGTCCTTGAACACCGTTACCGCATCGCAGATACGGAACACCTCCTCCATGCGATGGGAAACGTAAAGCACGACTTTGCCCTCGTCGCGCAGACGGCCGATGATCGCCATCAAACGGTCGATCTCACGGGCCGAGAGGCTGCTGGTGGGTTCGTCGAACGCGATCACGTGGGCGCCGCGCGACAACGCCTTGGCAATTTCCACCAGTTGCCGCTGGCCGAGTGACAAGCGGCCGACCTTGGTCTGCGGATCGATTTCGTCAGCCAGACCTTTGAGGCAATTCAACGCTTGCTGACGCAGTGCGCCGCGATTGATCAAACCGAAACTGGCCGGCAGATGCCCGAGAAACAGGTTCTCGGCGACGGTCATTTCCGGCACCAGATGCAGCTCCTGGTGAATCACCGCGACACCGCTGCCGATACTGTCGGCAGTCGATTTGAAAGCCATCGTCCGGTCGCCGATCTGCAACTCGCCGCTGCTCGGGATATAAGCGCCACCGAGGATTTTCAGCAGGGTCGATTTACCGGCGCCGTTCTCGCCCATCAAGGCATGAACCTGTCCCGGATGCGCGACGAAACTGATGCCATCCAGCGCTTTGACGCCGGGAAAGGTTTTGCCGATCCCGTTGAAGCGCAGGCTGGCGCTCATGCTGTGTTCTTGTGTCTGTACTTGCGCGTGCATAAAGCCACCTCATCACACCGATCAAACGGCCCGGCTACCCGGGCCGTTACTACGTCAGTTCCACAAGCCGATTTTTTCCAGCTCTTGCTTGAAGTTCTCGCGGGTGATCAGGGTGACGTCGTCCATGGCGGTGTACTTCGGCGGTTCTTTGCCGGTGGTGACCCACTCGTACATCATCTCGGCGGTCTTGTAGCCTTCGATGTGCGGGCTCGGCAGCATCGAACCGAAGAAGCCACTGTTGGGCTTTTTCAGCTCGCCGATCGCGTCGGTGCCGTTGATGCCGATACCGATCACGTTAGCCGCAGCAAAACCGGCGGCTTCGGTAGCGCGTACGCCGCCGAGCACGGTGTTATCGTTCATGCCGCCGATGATCAGGTTCTTCGCCGCGCTCGGCAGTTTCACCAGCGCCGAGTTGGTGGCGTCCATGCTGCCCGGTACGTCGAGGGTCTTCAGGGCCGCGAACAGTATGTGGTCTTTGGGCATGCCCGCCTCTTCGAGGGATTTGACCGAGCCGTCGGTGCGCTTCTTGCCGGTGTCGAGTTCGTTGTAGGTGTTGACCACCGCGTACGTATCTTTCCAGTCCCAGTTACGTTTCTTGGCTTCGGCGGCCATGGCGGCGCCTTGCTTCTGGCCGACTTCGAACGCGGCCATGCCCAGGTACGGCACGTCTTCCATGAACTTGCCGTTGGCGTCGACGAAGCGGTCGTCCACGGCAATCACTTTGAGGTCATTCCTTTTGGCTTTGGCCATGATCGCCGGGCCCAGGGACACGTCAGGCGGGCAGATCACGAAGCCCTTGGCGCCGTTGGCCGCGAGGCTGTCGATGGCCGACAGGGTTTTTTCGCCATCCGGCACGGCAATCTTGATCAGTTCAAACCCTTTGTCCTTGGCGGCTTTCTCGGCGAAGGCCCATTCGGTCTGGAACCACGGCTCTTCGGCCTGTTTGACCAGAAAACCGATCTTCACGGTATCGGCAGCGAGCAGCGAACTGCTCAGACTGAACGCGGTGACCGCCAGGGCGGCACTGCACAGGGTACGAATCCCGAAACGACGTTTCATAAGCTGACTCCTTGTTATTTTTTTTGAGCAATATTTGAAAAGCGTTAAAGCGGTTGAAGCGGGTTCCTGCAAAGCCTGTAGAAAATAGTCATATCGTATGATGATTGGATTTCAGACGGATTTATCCGCGCGAAAACCCAATCAATCAGTCGTGGTACATCACCGAGCGACCACCATCGACGGTGATGCACGAAGCGTTGATAAAGGGTGCTTCATCGCTTGCCAGAAACACCGCCGTCATTGCCACTTCAATTGGCTGACCGATGCGTTTCGGCGGGTGCAGATCGAAAGCGCGCTGACGCTCGGCGTGCGGATCGGCGAAACCGTTCCAGTAATCGACGTTCAATTGAGTCTCGATGTAGCCCGGAGCAATGGCGTTGACGCGAATACCCTTCGCCGCGTACTCGATGCCCAGCGCACGCGTCAGCCCGAGCAAGCCGTGCTTGGCCACCGGGTACGGGAAACAGCCGGGAATGATGTGGCTCGAATGGGTCGAGGCGATGTTGATGATGCTGCCGATGCCCTGCTCGATCATCTGCGCCAGTACTGCTTTGCAGCCATACCAGGCGCCGTCGAGGTCGATGGCAAAGCAACGGCGCCAGTCCTCTTCGGTCATTTCCAGTGGATCCCGGAACACATTGACCCCGGCGCAGTTGACCAGCACGTCGATGCGGCCGTGCAACTCGACAGCGCGTTTGGCCATGGCGTGCAGGTCCTGCTGGCGCGACACATCAGCCCTGATCGCCTGTACGTCATAGCCCTGTTCGCGCCAATGGGCTGCAACCTGCTCGACCTTCTCACCCTGAATATCGCTGATCAGCAGTTTCGCTTGCTGCGCAGCGAAGGTCGCGACGATGGCTTCGCCAATGCCTTGGGCGGCACCGGTCAGCAGCACAACTTTGTTTTTCAGACGCTCGCCCTTCGGCGGCGCGGGCACCGGCGGCAGGGTAAGTGGTTCAGCCATGGATCAGGACTCCTGTTCGCAAGCGCAAAAAAACCGGGCATCTGACGATGTCCGGTCTGGAAGGCGTTTGGAACAAAACAGGCAGGCGCAGGCAACGGTATCGGGCCGTTGCGAGACGCGGGCTCCACATGGGAGTGCAATAGACATTCGCTGCATCACTTCACCTGTTTTGTTCTTTTTAAGTGTGAGTGCGTGTTACTGCTGGAGCCGACTATAAACCCGACCGCCAAATAATCTCAATATATAATTTCTCATCCCATATTTTGGGATCTAGCCTGCAAATCGCGTACAGAGCTTTCCTGCAACATCAACCCGCATCGATAGCACAGCACCGTCCAGCGGATGGTTGTGCGGTCCCTTGGCGCTGGTGATGTAAAGCGTTTTCAGGTCTTCACCACCGAATACGCAACTGGTCGGGCGGCTGACCGGCAGATCGATTTTTCGATCAACCTTGCCTTCAGGCGTCAGTCGCAAGAGGCAGCTGCCGTCCCAACGCGCATTCCATACGTAACCCTCTGCGTCCATTGCCGAACCGTCCGGGCCGCCCTGTTCATCGGGGCCGTACCAGATGTAAGCGGTGTCGAGGTTGCCGTCGGTGTGGATGAAATAGCGATAGAGGGTGCTGTCGAGGCTGTCGCCAAACAGCAGCGTTGTGCCGTCGTTGCTCCACAGCAACGTGTTGGGAATGCCCAATCCGCGCAACAGCGGCGTGACGCGTTTATCCGGATCGATACGAAACAGGCCACCGGAGCGGCGGATGATCGGCAGATCCTCGCCTTGTTCGCCGATGTTGTTTTGCATCGTGCCGAGCCACAAGCGGCCCTGAGCATCGCAGCGCGCTTCGTTGGGGCGATTGCCGGGTTGCGGGTCGGCGATGCAGAACAAGGTCAGGTGCGGTTCAAGGCCGGGGGAGTCGAGATCGAGTCGATAGACGCCACTGCTAAGGGTCACCAGGGCATCGCCGCTGTTGCACGGGATGAACGCGGAAATGTGTTCTGGCATCTGCCAGATCTGCACATTCTGGCCGATCAGGCGCAGGGCTTGCTTGCCGCCAATATCAACCCAGTACAGCGCCTGGGTCGGGGCATCCCAGAATGGGCCTTCACCGAGTTGGGCGCGGTGTTGGGTAACGGCAGTCCACGTCATGGCAATTCCTTTGGTCATTCTTGTTTTCAATGTGGGGGTGGGCTAGCCCCCACAGGGGAATGTGTGGGTTTCAGCTGGCTTTTTTGTCGGCCATGACTTGCGGATAAAAGCGTTTGATCGCCAGATCCGCGTTATCAATCAGGGTCATGCAGGCCCACACACCGCGCGCGGAATCGCGAGCGGCGATGGCGTCGGCCATGTCTTTGTGGATCGGCAAGGTGCGGCGCAGTTCATCGGGGTCGGCGGCGGACACTTCAAACGATACCGCCAGCAATGCGCCGAGGGCCGGCACCATTTGTTCGATGAACTGGTTATGGCTGGCGGCAAGAATGCATTCGTGGAAGGACTGGTCGGCGCGGTTGTAATCCGTGCCACTGTCGACCGCGCGCTCGAGTGCGTTATAGGCCATTTGCACGGCTTGGATCTGATCAAGGGTCGCCCGTTCGCAAGCCCAGCGCACGGCCATGGGCTCAATGGTGCGGCGCAGGTCGAGCAAGTCATCGACGAAGTTTTCCGGCAGCCCGTTGCGCGACAGCCAACCAACGACTTGCGGATCGAACAGGTTCCAGCGCCGCACCGGCAATACCCGCGTGCCGACCTTTGGCCCGACTTCAAGCATGCCTTTGGCGACGAGGGTTTTGATGGCTTCGCGGATGACCGTACGACTGACGCCGAGTTGCTCGCCGAGATCGGCCTCGACCTTGATGGACTGCCCCGGCTTCACCTGGCCGGCGGCGATCCAACTGCCCAACCAGTCAACCGTGGACGCATGAAAGCTGCTGGACATGGACACCTCAAAGCGGTTCGCGATGGGTGCCTACGCTAATCATCATATGATTGGGTGTCAAATCAGATTTTGTCAGTTAACACGAAAACCAGTGTGGGAGCGGGCTTGCTCGCGAAGCGGTGTGTCAGCCAACAACGTTGCCGAGTGACACACCGCCTTCGCGAGCAAGCCCCACATCAGGATATTTGTTAAGGCTCAAGACCAATGCGAAAGAACTCGCCGCCGCTCCAAACCCCAAGCCAGCGCTGGCCGTCAATGTCGCGGCTAACCGCCAGTTCTACCAATTGATAAAACACGTTGCGGTGAATCAACGCTTCAAGGTTGGTGCGCACATGCACATACGGCGCAGGTTCTTGCGTGAGGGGGTCGATCTCGACGCGGATCGCATGCTCTGGCCCCGCCTCGGCGGTCTCGTCGACATTGGTGGTAAAGCGAAGCACCTGCGCCTCGCCCTCACCTTCAACCTCCACGGCAATCGCCACAAACGGTGCATCGTCGACCTTGATCCCGACCTTCTCAACCGGAGTAATCAGGAAATAATCATCGCCATCGCGGCGGATGATCGTGGAGAACAACTTGACCATCGGCTTGCGCCCGATCGCCGTGCCCAGGTAGTACCAGGTGCCGTCCCGGGCGATGCGCATGTCGATGTCGCCGCAAAAGTCCGGGTTCCACAAGTGCACGGGCGGCAGGCCTTTGGTTTTGGGAATCTGTCCCAACAGGTCATTGGCTTTTTGCGGGCCACTCATGGCGTACTCCTCGAATTTACTGGTCGCTGATCCCCAGCAGGCTACGCGCATATTGCGCCAGTGGCGGGCCGATCAGGTCTTCGGGTTTGTTGTCGTGGAACGTCAGTAAACCGCCACGACTCTTGATCCGTGCAGTATCAATCAAATACTGGGTGCTGGTCTCGATCAACATGATCTGAATCACGCCACCGTCGATGCCAAGGCGATCCACCGCCTCCTGATCGAGCCACTCATCAGAGTTGCCGATACGGTCATCAGACTTGGCGAAACGTGTGTACAGCAAGTAGTGAGCGCCGGCATCGCGGGCTTCGCCCATCGCCTGATCGAGGCCTTCAGGCGCACGCGCGCGGCGTACCATCGGAAAGTATTCGACAAAGCCCTTGAAGGCTTCTTCAGCCACCACGTTCGGCCGCGGATAAGAACCGCCCGGCGGCGCAAACGCGCCCTGAGCGATGTAGATGAACGAGTCCGGCTGAATGCGGAAGTTGTTCACACGGCGACTGTCACTGTGATCCAGCAGCCCCGCGTCACTCATCTGATAGCGAGTGCCCTCGGCCATATCGCTGACAGTCATACAGCCGCCAAGCGCCAAAACGGCCAGCAGCAAAACCAGGCTACGCATCCTAATCCTCCAGAAGCCGGTGACGGAAAACCGGCGAATGGCCGTTGGATGCAGCTTTTGCGCCAGCTCACGATCTTTGTCCAGTTATACAACGCATTCGCGAGCAAGCCCGCTCCCACAAGTGGAAGGCATTCCAAATGCGGGAGCGGGCTTGCTCGCGAAGGCGGTACTTCAGCCGCCGATAATCTTCATGACAGTCGCGCCGCCAGAAAACGCGACTTCCTGCTTGTCGTCCAACGCCTTGACCAGTAAGCGCTGCAACGCCGGCAATGCCTGGTGTCGCGGCTTGTCGAGCAGGTCGCCGACATAGTGGCGGTTGCTCGATGACAGGCAGCCATGCAGCCAACCGGTGGAGGACAAACGCAGACGCGAACAAGTGCGGCAGAACGGCACGCTTTCGTTGGCGATCACACCGAAGTTGCCCACCCCGGGAATCGCATAACGCACAGCCGTGGCGTCCACAGGCGCGTCGGTTTGCGCGTATTCATAGCGTTCGCCAATCAGGTTCAGCAGTTGCTGCAGACTGACAAACTGTTGCAGGAAGGCATTGGAATCTTTGGCCAGGTGGCCCATTCGCATCAGCTCGATGAAACGCAGCTCAAATCCGCGTTCCAGGCAGTAATCAAGCAACGGCATCACCTGATCGAGGTTCTGCCCTCGCAACGGCACCATGTTGACCTTGATCTTCATTCCCGCCGCTGCAGCCTGATTCATCCCTTCAAGCACGGTAGCGAGATCGCCGCCACGAGCGATGCTACGGAACGCACTGGCGTCGAGGGTATCAAGGGACACGTTGATGCGCCGCAGACCGGCATCCACCAACAAAGGAAGTTTTTTCGCGAGGAGTTGACCGTTGGTCGTCAGGCTGATGTCTTCCAGCCCCATCTTGCCGACAGCCGTCATGAACGATTCGAGTTTGGGGCTGACCAGCGGTTCGCCACCGGTGATGCGCAGCCGCTCGATACCCGCGGCTTCGATCAGATACGCCACGCCTTTGGCCATGGCTTCGGCCGACAGTTCATCCTGCGCAGCCACTAACCGCTTGCCGTTAGGCACGCAGTAGGTACAAGCGTAATTGCAGGCTGAAGTCAGACTGATCCGCAAATTGCGAAAACGCCTGCCTTGACGGTCAACGATCATGATCACTCCGGCGATAGAAAATCGAGCCGCTAAAACTTGACTCACAAATCAAGTTTTAGCAAGCCCTATGCCTGAGTATATTCCTGCGGTACTGCGTCATGTAGCGAAAACATGACGCAATAAGGCAACTGAATGGCTCAACTGCCTGGAGGGATTTCCGGATCGCGCTTGCGCTTGTTACCCATGCGCACGCCGATGTCCATCAGGAACTGGAAGAAACCTTCCTGATCTTCCAGCACATTGCTCCAGAACGGCGAGTGATACAGCGCGACTGCGCCATGCACCAGCGCCCAGGACGCGCAGTAGTGGAAGTACGGCGGCACGTCTTCGAGCTTGCCTTCGCTGATACGGCCCTTGATCAGCAGGGTCAGGCGCTCGAAGTTCGAGGCCCGGATCTTGTGCAGTTCCTCGACCATCTCCGGCACCTGATTGCCCTTGACCACCTTCTCTTCGAGGCGATCGAACAGACGATAGCGCTGCGGGTCGCGCATGCGGAATTCGAAGTAGGCACGGGACAGCGCTTCTTTGTCCTTGTCGACATCGGCCGAATGCAGCAGCTCGTTCAAATCGCGCTCGTAATCGAGCATCAGGCGCAGATAAATCTCGGCCTTGGACTTGAAGTGCTTGTAGATCGTGCCTTTGCCGATACCCACGGCATCAGCAATCATCTCGACGGTGACACTGTCTTCACCTTGTTCGAGGAACAGCTTGAGCGCGGTATCGAGAATTTCTTGCTCGCGGCGACGAAACTCACGGACCTTACGAGGTTCTTTGTGCATAAGAAAAGGTCTGTAGGGGTCAAAATTCGAAGCCGCGTATTATGCCTAACTTGCACAAAAATGCACGGATCATCCGACCATATCTGTGTTTCTTGTTCATTTTGCGAACGTTTGGGGTGCAATGAGAACTCAACTGAAGCAAACGTATTCCAAATTTGTTTAAAAACCCCGACCAGCTAACTGGACTGCACGCCAGACTGATCAATACTTGAACTGTCGGGCGGCATCTCCCCCAAGTGCCGGGCCGATAAAGGTACCAAAGGACCGCGTGCCTTTGTTTTACTCCTAATGGTCTTAACCCGGATTCACCCCCCAGAACCCGGGTTTTTTTTGCCTGCGATTCAGGCTTTTACATGGGCCAGCGGAAACAGGCGCTTGAAGTTTTCGGTGGTCTGCTCGGCAAAACGCTCGTAGTGTTCGCCGCGCAGCATCGCCAGAAACTCTGCCACTTCGCGCACGTACTGCGGCAGGTTCGGTTTGCCGCGATAAGGGATCGGCGCCAGGTACGGTGAGTCGGTTTCGACCAGTAGGCGATCGGCCGGGACTTTGCTCGCCACATCGCGCAACGCGTCAGCATTGCGGAACGTGACGATGCCGGACAAGGAAATGTAATACCCCATGTCCAACGCAGCTTTTGCCATGTCCCAATCTTCGGTAAAGCAATGCAGCACACCTGCTTGGGGCAGCGCGGCTTCGCGCAGCAGCTCAAGGGTATCGGCGCGGGCACCACGAGTGTGGATGATCACCGGTTTGCCGGTCTGCTGCGCAGCCTGCAAGTGCAGACGGAACGACTCTTGCTGCAGCTCGGCGGCTTCCGGTTCGTAGTGGTAATCCAGACCGGTTTCACCGATCGCCACCACTTTCGGATGATTGAGTTCGTGCAACAGCCAGTCCAGCGCTGGCGCCGCGCCAGGCTGTACGTCCAGCGGATGCACGCCAACCGAGCAATCAACGTCGTCATAACGCTCAGCAAGGGCTTTGACGTCGGCAGCGTTATCGGCACTCACGCCGATGCACAGAAAGTGCCCGACCCCGCGCTCGCGAGCGGCATCCAGTGCGGCATCCAGCGAGCCGTCATGGGCGGCGAGGTCAAGGCGATCAAGGTGACAATGGGAATCTACGAGCATAAAAAAGGCTGCTACTTACATCGTATGAGTGGGACGGTCGGATTTCAGCGCTCCGGCCAGATGGGTTTCGATGCGACTACGGGCAGTGTTGTCGCCCTCGTTGAACTGAACGCCGACACCGGCGGCGCGGTTGCCTTGCGCACCTTTGGGGGTGATCCAGGCGACCTTGCCGGCGACCGGAATCTTTTCCGCTTCATCCATCAGGTTCAGCAGCATGAACACCTCATCGCCCAACTTGTAGCTCTTGTTGGTCGGGATGAACAGGCCACCGTTCTTGATGAACGGCATATAAGCGGCATAAAGCACGGATTTGTCCTTGATGGTCAGGGACAAAATGCCGTTGCGCGGCCCCGGGCTGACAGGTTCGTTCATGTTGACCTCCACTGCTGATGCTCAGAGTCTAGGTACACATTCTTATCTTTGGCCAGGCAATCCCGCCCATTGCACCAACAACGCCTCCAGCAACAGTGTCGGGTTGAGGTTGGCCTTGCTCAGGACTTTCTGCCGCTGGGCGAGAATCCAGTCCTGAATGTCGAGGACTTTGCCTTGAGCACTCTTCTGCGCCAGGTACTGCACAACCTTGCGCATATCGGTCAGGCCAAGACCGGCTTCGTCCTGCGTCAGTTGATAACGCAAGATCAGGCTCGACCAATCGCAGAACCAATCGAACAGACGCAGCATTGGAATGCTTTTCCATTCTTCGGCCAGTTGCGTCGGCGATTGCTGCTGCTTGAGCAGCTTCTTCACGCCTTCGACCACTTGCGCGCGCTGTTCGCGCACACCTTGAGACTGAAGGCTGACCGCCGCCAATGGCGAGCCCGCCGCCAACGTTAACAGCTCGACACGCTCCTCTGCGGAACATTCTGGCAGCGCCTGAGCCAGCCATTGCAGGCTCATCGCCTCACTCGGCAACGGACAGGCCTGCTGCACGCAGCGACTCTTGATCGTCGGCAACAAACGGCTCGGCTGGTGACTGACCAACAGCAACACAGTATCGCCGGAAGGTTCTTCAAGACTTTTGAGCAAGGCGTTAGCGGCGTTGATGTTCATCGACTCCACCGGCTCGACCAGCACCACCTTGCGCCCGCCCAGTTGTGCGGTCTGCACCACGAAGCTGACCAGATCACGCACCTGATCGACCTTGATTGCCTTGTCGGCTTCTTCCGGTTCGAGGATGTAATTGTCTGGGTGGCTGCCAGCCTTGAGCAGCAAGCAGGATTTGCACTCGCCGCAGGCTTCAGGCGTCGGACGCTGGCACAACAGGCTGGCCATCAGCCGCTCGGCCAAGGCCCGCTTGCCGATACCGGCCGGGCCATGCAGCAGATAGGCGTGGGCGTGCTGGCTACGTCCGGCCAGATGCTGCCAGAGGCTGTCTTGCCATGGATAGGCCTCAGCCACGGTTCAGCTCCAGCAAACGCGGCAGCAATGTATCCAGCGATTGCTGGACTTGTGCCAACGGCTGGCCGGCATCGATCCGCACGTACCGCGAAGGATCTGCTTCAGCACGCTTGAGAAACGCGCCGCGCACCGCTTCGAAAAATGCCCGCCCTTCAAGTTCGAAACGATCCAGACGCCCCCGCGCACTGGCACGGGCCAGGCCGATTTCCACCGGCAGATCGAAAATCAGCGTCAGATCCGGGCGCAGATCACCCTGCACGAAGGTTTCCAGCGTCGCGATACGTTCCAGCGACAAACCGCGACCACCGCCCTGATAGGCATATGTCGAATCAGTGAAACGGTCACACAACACCACTGCACCACGGGCCAGAGCCGGACGGATCACTTCAGCCAGATGCTGGGCACGCGCGGCGAAAACCAGCAACAGCTCGGCGTCCGGATTCATGACTTCGTCGGCCGGCGCCAGCAGCACGTCGCGAATCCGTTCGGCCAGCGGAGTACCGCCGGGCTCACGGGTCAACAGCACCTCGATACCGACGGCGCGCAAGCGCTCTGCCAGGTATTCGCGGTTGGTGCTCTTGCCGGCGCCTTCCGGGCCTTCCAAGGTAATAAACAAGCCAGTCACAGGCAGTCCTTAATCAAAGTCATTGCGTGTCTTGTGGTGCAGCAGCCGGTGCCGCCTCTTGAGGCGATACCGGCGGCAGCGACTCAGGCGCCGTTTCTGCAGGTTTCGCTTCATCGGAAGCCGGAGCCGCTTCAGGCGTGACTGCTGGCGCCGGGCTGGAGCGGTAATCCGCGCGTCGCTTGAGCTGGAACTCGCGCACCGCACGGTTGTGTGCATCGAGGTCGTCAGAGAACACATGGCTGCCGTCGCCACGTGCGACGAAGTAGAGACTGGTACCCTCCACCGGGTTCAGCGCAGCATGAATCGCTTCACGCCCTACCATTGCAATCGGCGTCGGCGGCAGGCCAGGAATCACGTAGGTGTTATACGGCGTCGGCTCTCGCAAATGGGCACGGGTCAGCTTGCCGGTGTAGCGATCGCCCAAGCCATAAATCACTGTCGGATCAGTCTGCAATTGCATGCCCACCGCCATCCGACGCACAAAGACGCCGGCAATCTGACCGCGCTCCTGCGGCACGCCGGTTTCCTTCTCAACCAGCGAGGCCATGATCAGCGCTTGATAAGGCTCACTGTACGGCGCGTCGGCGGAGCGATTTTCCCACTCCTTGGCCAATACCTCGTCGAGACGATCAAAGGCCTTTTTCAGCAGTTCGGTATCGGACATGCCGCGCTCGAAGCGGTAGGTATCAGGGAAGAAACGACCTTCCGGGAACAGCCCCTTGTGGCCGATCTTCGCCATGACGTCGCTGTCGCTAAGACCATTGAGGGTGTGCTCGATTTTTTCGTCTTTAGCCAACGCCGCGCGCACTTGATGGAAATTCCATCCTTCAACCAACGTCAGGCTGTACTGAACCACCTCCCCACGCTTCCACAAGTCGATCAGACCATCGACAGTCATGCCCGGCTGCATGCGGTATTCACCGCTGTGGATTGGCGTACCGGCGAGATTGAACCGCCAATAAACCCGTAGCCAGAATGCGTCCTTGATGACGCCATCGGTTTCGAGCTCGAGGAAAGTCCGGGTCGGTGTGGAGCCTTTCGGCACATCCAGCAGCTCTTCCTGCGTGATGTTCAGAGGCTGTTCCAGTGCGCTGTGAATCTTCCAGGCGCTGGCGCCCAACAGCAGCCCTGCCAGAACCAATCCGGTTTCCAGCAGCAGCAAAAGTTTACGTCTCACGAATCAGGCATCCAGTAGGGCGCGGGCAATGGTTTGCAGTTTACGGGTGAGCGGGCCAACCGGCCAGCTCAGTGCAGCGTAGGCACGTACCGGCCAAACGCCATAAACGCTATTGCAGAGAAAGACTTCATCGGCCCATTGCAGCTGTTCAAGGCTGATATCGGCGATTTGTGTGGGGATGGCCAAAGACTCGGCCTGAAACAATATTTCGGCGCGCATCACACCGGCCACGCCGCAACGCTTCAAATCAGGCGTGATCAACACCCCATCACGCACCAGAAACAGGTTGCTGAACACCCCTTCGATGACTCGACCAGCCTGATCGAGCATCAAGCCTTCGGCGTGTTCGCTGTCCTGCCATTCGGCGCGGGCGATGACTTGTTCCAGGCGATTGAGGTGTTTCAGACCCGCCAACAAGGGCTGGTTGGCCAATCGTGTGCTGCAAGGAAATAGGCGAATGCCAAGTTGCGCGTGAACAGCGGGATAAGCAGCAGGAGGATTGCCTTGCAGAATGCGTCGAGCCTGCGCCGCAGGATCCGGCGCATAACCGCGCAAACCATCGCCCCGCGTGAGGATGAGCTTGAGCACGCCCTCGCCCATCGCTGCCGCATAGCTCAGCAGCTCTTGGCGAATCAGTACACTATCGGCCGCAATGGCCAGACGCGAACAGCCATCGGCCAGTCGCGCCAAATGCCGATCCAGTAGCACCGGCTGGCCGCCACGCACGGCAACGGTCTCGAACAGACCATCGCCGTAAGCCAGGCCGCGATCTTTCAGCGACAGCGTGTCAGCCGGTTGACCGTCGACCCAGCAGTCCATCAACCTGCGAACCGGCGGAACGCCAAGGTACCGTTGGTGCCGCCGAAACCGAAGGAGTTGGACAGCACGACGTCGATATCCATGTTGCGCGCAGTGTGCGGCACAAAATCGAGATCGCAGCCTTCGTCGGGTTCCTCAAGGTTAATCGTCGGTGGTGCAACTTGGCCATTGATCGCCAGCACGCTGAAGATCGCCTCGACAGCGCCCGCCGCACCCAACAGGTGACCGGTCATGGACTTGGTGGAACTGACCGCCAGTTTGTAGGCGTGATCACCGAACACGGTCTTGATCGCGTTGGCTTCGGCGAGATCGCCGGCCGGGGTCGAAGTGCCGTGGGCGTTGATGTACTGCACTTGATCGGCGTTGATCTTCGCGTCACGCAGTGTATTGGTGATGCAGCGGGCTGCACCGGCGCCGTCGGCGGGCGGCGAGGTCATATGGAACGCGTCGCCACTGGTACCGAAACCAATCAGCTCGGCGTAGATGGTCGCGCCCCGCGCCTTGGCGTGTTCGAGTTCTTCGAGGACCAACGCACCCGCGCCGTCGGACAGCACGAAACCATCACGGCCCTTGTCCCATGGACGGCTGGCGCGGGCCGGCTCGTCATTGCGGGTCGACAGCGCACGGGACGCGCCGAAGCCACCCATGCCCAGACCGCACGCAGCCATTTCGGCACCGCCGGCGATCATCACGTCGGCTTCGTCGTACATGATGTTGCGCGCCGCCATACCGATACAGTGCGTACCGGTGGTACATGCTGTGGCGATGGCGTAGTTAGGCCCCTGTGCACCCAGATGGATCGACAGGAAACCGGAAATCATATTGATGATCGAGCCTGGCACGAAAAAAGGCGAAATTCGACGCGGGCCCGTCTCATGCAGGGTACGGCTGGTTTCTTCGATGTTGGTCAGGCCGCCGATACCCGAACCCATGGCGACGCCAATGCGTTCACGGTTGGCGTCGGTGACTTCCAGACCGGCATTGCGCACGGCTTGAAAGCCAGCAGCGAGGCCGTACTGAATGAACAGGTCAAGCTTTCGCGCTTCCTTGACCGACAGGTATTCCTCGACATTGAAGCCCTTTACCGAGCCGCCAAAGCGGGTGGAATAGGCAGAAAGGTCGGTGTGTTCGATCAGACCAATGCCACTACGGCCAGCCAGAATGCCCTGCCAACTGCTCGGCACATCCGTGCCCAGTGGCGACAACATACCCATACCGGTGACTACGACGCGTCTACGCGACACAGCACTCTCCTTTTTCAAATGACGATTTTGCATCAGGCCTAAAGAAAAAACCGCACGCCATGATGGCAGTGCGGTTTTTCCATGACAGCAAGCAACGATTACAAACTATTACGCCTGGTGGCTAGTAACGTAGTCGATTGCAGCTTGTACAGTAGTGATCTTCTCAGCTTCTTCATCAGGAATTTCGGTCTCGAATTCCTCTTCCAGAGCCATCACCAGCTCAACGGTGTCAAGGGAGTCGGCACCCAGGTCTTCAACGAAGGAAGCGGTGTTGACCACTTCTTCTTCTTTAACGCCCAGTTGCTCGGCAACGATTTTCTTGACGCGCTCTTCGATGGTGCTCATACCTTGTTTTCACTCCTAATGGACAAATTCAGGCAGCTGGCCGGTGGGTAAGTGTATAGAAAGACTTTTCAGCTTTTCAACTGAAAGCTTCACTCCTCAAACCCTGCAGCCCTCTGTCTATAAATAGATTGCAGCTTTATAACGGATTTTAGACAGCTCGTATGACATTTTTTTGAAGCAATCCGTCACATTTTACTTACATGTACATCCCACCGTTCACCGGGATTGTAGCCCCAGTGACGTATGCCGCACCGTCGGATGCAAGAAAAGCGACCACAGACGCGATCTCTTGAGCTTGTCCCAGACGACCCAGCGGAATCTGCGTCTGCAAGGCTTCACGCTGTGCTTCAGGCAGTTCGCGGGTCATATCGGTGTCGATAAACCCTGGAGTTACCGAGTTGACCGTAATCGAACGCGAACCGACTTCACGCGCCATTGCACGACTGAAACCTTCCAGACCGGCCTTGGCGGCTGCATAGTTTACTTGGCCTGCGTTGCCCATGGCACCCACCACCGAGCCAATACTGATAATTCGCCCCCAACGCGCCTTGGTCATGCCACGCAGAACGCCCTTGGACAGGCGATATAGACTGTTCAGATTGGTATCGATCACGTCGTACCATTCATCGTCTTTCATGCGCATCATCAGGTTATCGCGGGTGATACCGGCATTATTCACCAGGATTGCCGGCGCACCGAACTGCTCCTGAATGCTCGCCAGCACACTGCTGACCGATTCGTCACTGGTGACGTTGAGTTCCAGACCGGTACCTTGAATGCCATGTTCTTTCAGAGTAGCGGCGATAGCCTCGGCACCCTTGGCAGAAGTCGCGGTACCGATGACGGTAGCGCCCTGACGACCCAGTTCCAGTGCGATGGCCTGGCCGATACCGCGGCTTGCACCGGTGACCAGTGCAACTTTACCTTGCAGACTCATGCAAGCTTCTCCTGATTCAGGCTTGCGCTGCGCGAGCGGCAGCGAAAGCGTCTGGGGTATTGAGGTTGGAAGTCGCAACGCCTTCGGCGCAACGCTTGTTCAGACCGGCAAGCACCTTGCCCGGCCCGCACTCGACCAGATTGGTCGCGCCCTTCGCGGCCAGAGTCTGTACCGACTCGACCCAGCGAACTGGCTTGTAGAGTTGTTCGAGCAGATCACGCTTGAGGGTTTCCAGATCGGCCGGCACTTGCGCGCTGACGTTCTGTACCACAGGGATCTGCGGCGCCTGCCAGTCGATGGCGGCGATGGCTTCGGCAAAGCGCTCGGCAGCCGGACGCATCAGCTCGCAGTGCGACGGCACGCTCACCGGCAGCGGCATGGCACGCTTGGCACCACGAGCCTTGCAGCCTTCAATGGCGCGCTCGACAGCCGCCTTGGCACCAGCAATAACCACCTGGCCCGGCGAGTTGAAGTTGACGGCGCTGACCACTTCGCCTTGCGCCGCTTCAGCACAGGCCGCGAGCACGTCGGCGTCTTCCAGACCAAGGATGGCAGCCATGCCACCCTGCCCGGCCGGTACGGCCTCCTGCATCAACTGACCACGGCGCTCAACGAGCTTCACCGCGTCAGCCAGCTTCAGGCTACCTGCAGCAACCAGCGCACTGTATTCACCCAGGCTATGACCGGCAACGAAAGCTGGACGCGCGCCACCTTCAGCCAGCCACAGACGCCACAGGGCAATCGATGCGGTCAGAATGGCCGGTTGGGTTTTATCGGTTTGATTGAGCAGCTCTTCCGGCCCTTGCTGGGTCAACGCCCAAAGGTCATAGCCCAGAGCATCGGATGCTTCTTTGAAAGTTTCGAGGATCAATGGATGTTGCGCGCCCAACTCGGCCAGCATGCCGAGGGACTGCGAACCCTGTCCTGGAAAGACGAATGCGAGGGAAGCAGACATGTAACAAGCCCCTAATGATCTTGTCGTCGAATAATGACGCCCCACTTGGGGACGCAAGAAACTGACAGTTGGATGGCCCTTTGAACCGGGCGGTCACATTTAAGCATTGTCCGACGAAAACGCCTAAGACAACAAATCCTCCAGACGACCGTGGAGACGCTCGGGCAGGTTCTCCTGAATCTCGATCAACGCACGCTCAATAGCACTCTGAAAGCCTTCAACCCCGGCCGACCCGTGACTTTTCACCACAATGCCCTGCAAACCCAGAAAGCTTGCGCCGTTATGTCGCGCCGGCGCCAGATCAGCCTGCAAGCGCCTCATCAATGGCAACGCCAAGGCACCGACAGCGCGTGTGGCGAGGTTGCGCCTGAACAGCGCTTCGATACGCGCGGCGATCATCGTAGCCAGCCCTTCGCTGGACTTGAGCAGGATATTGCCGACAAAGCCATCGCATACCACCACGTCCGCCTCGCCGCGATACAACCCATCGCCCTCGACGAAACCGATGTAGTTAATCCCTCGCGCCGCTTGTAACAAGGTGGCTGCCAGCTTGACTTGCTGATTACCCTTGATGTCTTCGGTGCCAATGTTCAACAACGCCACGCGCGGACGGGCGATGCCTAGCGTCTGCGCCGCCACCGAGCCCATCACAGCGAACTGCAAAAGATGCTCGGCACTGCAATCGACATTGGCGCCCAGATCAAGCAACTGGCAATACCCCTTCTGTGTCGGGATCGCCGCAACCATGGCTGGCCGATCAATGCCAGGCAACGTTTTGAGGACAAATCGCGACAGCGCCATCAACGCCCCTGTATTGCCAGCACTGACACAGGCCTGAGCCTTGCCATCACGCACCAACTCCAAGGCGACACGCATCGACGAATCCGGCTTGCCACGCAAGGCTTGGGTCGGTTTCTCGTCCATTGTGATGACTTCAGACGCCGCAACAATTGTCAGGCGCGCGCGATCGGCAGCCGATTGGCCGTTGATCAATTCTTCAAGAAGGGAGGGTTGACCGACGAGGGTCAGGTGCAGCGAGGGTGTAGCAGAAAGGCAAGCAAGGCTGGCCTGAACAATGCTGCGGGGACCGAAGTCCCCGCCCATTGCGTCAATCGCGATGACTTGAGCGGACAAGTGATTACTCGTCAGCGCCCTTGTCGATCACTTTACGGCCACGGTATACGCCTTCTGGCGATACGTGGTGACGCAGGTGAACTTCACCGGTGGTTTTTTCTACAGACAGGGTGCTAGCCTCGAGAGCGTCGTGCGAACGGCGCATGTCACGGGCAGAGCGGGATTTTTTGTTCTGCTGAACAGCCATAATTGATTAACTCCTAAACGTTTGGGTCACGCTTTAACTGCGCCAATACACTGAACGGGTTGGACCGCGTTACCTCGTCCTCGCTCGGTTCGGGCTCATCTGCTCCCGCCGGCTGCTGGCATTCTTCCGGATGATGAGCAGGCACAATGGGCAAAGCGAGCAAAAGCTCTTCCTCGACCAGTGACTGCAGATCCAATGGATCTTCGCCCAGTTCCAGCACGTCATAACCTTTCGGTAACGACTGGGTATTCGCACCCTCCTTCACTACAGCGTAACTGCATTCGCTGTGGATCGGCAGGGTGACCAGCTCAAGACAACGCTGGCAAACCATTTTGACTTCGGTGTCGATAAAGCTGTGGATCACCACAGATTTACGTTCATCTCGTTCAAAAACGAATTTCGCCTGCACCGTACCGACATTGTCGGAAAGCGGGTCGCAGAGTCTCTTCAAATCGGCCAGCAGCAGTTCACCTTGAAGGGTGGTGCCACGGTCAGCCAATTTGCGCGGGTCAACGTGAGGTGGAATCGGGTCATTCAACATAGGCGCAGCATTATAGGGATGCACCCACCCATGTCAAAGGAAATTGTGCCCTGTCCGTCACTTGCGCGCCTCCGCTAGAATCCACACCTGCCTCAGGAGACGCGAATGCTGCCTTTATTACTCGCTTCAAGCTCGACTTATCGCCGCGAATTACTTGCCCGCCTGCACTTGCCGTTCACCTGCACTTCGCCGGATATCGACGAAAGCCACCGCCCCGGCGAGCCGGCGATCGAACTGGTCAAACGCCTCGCCGAACAAAAAGCCCGAGCACTGGCCCACAACCACCCCGCTCATCTGATTATCGGCTCCGATCAAGTCGCCGTGCTCGGCGAGCAGATCATCGGCAAGCCGCACACCTTCGAGAAAGCCTGCGAGCAACTGATGGCTGCCAGCGGCGCCAGCGTGACCTTCCTCACCGGCCTCGCCCTGCTCAACAGCCAGACCGGCCAATGCCAGGTCGACTGCGTGCCGTTCACCGTACATATGCGGCAACTCGATCAGGCGCGCATCGAGCGTTACCTGCGCATCGAGCAACCCTACGACTGCGCTGGCAGCTTCAAGGCCGAAGGCCTGGGCGTGAGCCTGTTCAAGTCCACCGAAGGCCCGGACGCCACCAGCCTGATCGGCTTACCACTGATTCGCCTGATCGACATGCTGCTGACTGAGGGAATGCAGATCCCTTAAAGCAAAAGATCGCAGCCTTCGACAGCTCCTACACCGATATCCATAGGAACTGCCGCAGACTGCGATCTTTTGATCTTTAAAACAACTCAGCGCAACGAAGGCCCGTGGAAACCCATCCACATTGCCAACTGCTCAGCAACGCTTGCACCGAGCTTCTTCGAGAAGCGATCGAACGGCGATTCCTGAACAGTGAAGTCAACCAGTTCTTTCTCACCGATCACGTCACGCGCCACCGAACTGGCGCTACCCAAGCCATCGATCAAGCCCAATGGCAGCGCCTGCTCACCCGACCAGACCAGCCCGGAGAACAGCTCCGGATGCTCTTTATCCTTCAGGCGATCACCGCGCCCTTGCTTGACGCTGTTGATGAACTGCTTGTGCGTGGTATCCAGCACACTTTGCCAGAACGCAGTTTCTTCAGGTTTCTGCGGCTGGAACGGGTCAAGGAACGACTTGTGCTCGCCCGAGGTGTAGGTGCGACGCTCAACACCCAGTTTCTCCATGGTGCCAACAAAACCGTATCCGGCAGCGGTCACACCAATGGAGCCCACCAGACTCGCTTTGTCGGCATAGATCTGATCCGCCGCACTGGCAATGTAGTAGGCTCCGGACGCACCGAGATCGGAAATCACCGCGTACAGCTTGGTGTCCGAGTGCAGACCGCGCAGGCGCTTGATCTCGTCATAGACATACCCCGACTGCACCGGACTACCGCCAGGACTGTTGATACGCAGGATGACACCCTTGACCTTCTTGTCTTCGAACGCTGCGCGCAAGGCGCCGACAATGTTGTCAGCACTGGCCGACTCCTTATCGGCGATCACGCCGGCAACATCGATCAGCGCGGTGTAGTTCGTGCTGCGTGCGGCGCTCTTTTCCATGTCCATCAGCGGCGTGAACAGGATCAGCGCAACGAACAGATAAACAAACGTCAGAAGCTTGAAGAAAATCCCCCAACGCCGCGAGCGACGCTGCTCCTGCACACCGGCGAGCAGAGTCTTTTCCAACAGCTTCCAGCTTTTCTCGTCACCGCCGTCGGCACTTGCCTTGGCCGGTGCCTTCCATTCGTCGGTCATGCGATTCACCCCAGCAAAAACGTATTAGGCCCGCTGCCCCAGCCAGGCATGTAATTCGGAAAAACGATCGATCGACAGACGCGGCTCATACTGCTGCAGTGATTCAATCGATTGCGCGCCATAACTGACCGCCACCGACACCATCCCCGCGTTACGCGCCATTAATAGATCGAAGGACGAATCCCCCACCATCAGCGCCTGCTCCGCACGCACACCGCAATGAGCAAGAATCTGCTCCAGCATCAGAGGGTGCGGTTTGCTCGCAGTTTCATCGGCAGCACGGGTAATGTCGAAATACTCTTCCCAGCCATTAGCCTTGAGCACCCGATCCAGTCCGCGACGATTCTTGCCGGTCGCGATTGCCAGGTGATAACCCTGCTCGCGAAAGGATGCCATCGACTCGACGACACCCTCGAACAACGGCGAAGGCACGGCTTCTGCAGCGATGTAGTGATCCGCGTAATACTCGCGGAACGCAACCATTTCGGCATCGCTGATCTCGGGATACAACGTGCGAATCGCCTCAGGCAACCCCAGGCCGATGATGCCCTTGACGGCAAAGTCATCGCGCAACTCGAAACCGGACCGCCCGGACGCGGAATGCATCGCCTCGACAATCCGACCAATGGAATCGGCCAGCGTACCGTCCCAATCGAAAATCAGCAGTTTGTAATCAGGGTGCGGCACTCAGGCGCTCCACAGTCTTGGCCCACATTTCATCGACCGGGGCCTGCAAGGTCAGCTTGCCACCATCAGGCAGCGGCACGGTCAGCATGTAAGCGTGCAGAAAAAGGCGCTTGCCGCCCAGATCGCGGATTTCCTTGGTGAAATCGTCATCGCCGTACTTGCTGTCGCCAGCAATGCAATGCCCGGCGTGCAGGGTGTGGACGCGAATCTGGTGGGTACGACCGGTAACAGGCTTGGCCTCGACCATGGTGGCGAAATCGCCGAAGCGGCGTAGCACCTTGAACACAGTCAGGGCTTCTTTGCCCTCGTCGTTGACTTCGACCATGCGCTCACCGGAACGCAGGTTGCTCTTGAGCAATGGCGCACTGACCTGCTTGATAGAGGTCGCCCAATTACCACGAACCAGCGCCATGTAGCGCTTGTCGACACCATCGCCACGCAATTTTTCGTGCAAGTGACGCAGCATGCTGCGTTTCTTGGCAATCATCAGCAAGCCGGAAGTGTCACGATCGAGACGATGTACCAGTTCCAGTTCCTTTGTATCGGGACGCAACTGACGAAAGGCTTCGATCACGCCGAAATTCAGACCGCTGCCACCGTGAACCGCAATGCCGGCGGGCTTGTTGATCACGATCAGAGCTTTGTCTTCGTAGACGATCGATGCTTCCAGACCCTGCAACAGTCCTTGGGCCAAAGGCACCGGCTCATCACGCTCCGGCACGCGAACCGGCGGCACGCGCACGATATCGCCGGCCTGCAGCTTGTATTCAGGCTTGATCCGCCCCTTATTCACGCGCACTTCGCCTTTACGCAAAATGCGGTAAATCAAGGTCTTGGGCACGCCTTTGAGCCGGGCGAGGAGAAAGTTGTCGATTCGTTGGCCGGCATACTCCGGCGAGACTTCAAGCAATTGAACGCCTGGAGTCGAAGGGGCAGTAGTTGTCATGCCGCGGATGATAACAATTTTTATGGAATTGAAGCACTTAATCATTGCTGCTATAGTCGCGAACGCCGCCAAAAGCGGCCTGGGCAGCGGAACCACGGTCAAAAACCGGCCCTGACCAACGCAATTCACCAGGACGCGAGGCCGTCCTACGGGGCTTTCGCTACGTAACGGTGGAGTTTGCAGTTGTAACAAGCGCAGGTGACATGAGGCCTGAATTACACCGCCGAACAGAGTTTTTACTCGCCCGGCAGGCAGATATTCACGGCCAGTTCACAAAGTGCAGTCAGCTGCGAATGACCCCGAGCGAACGCTTCGGAAACATCGCCTAAATTAGCCATGATGCGTGACCTCCCCTTTCGGAGTTCACGGTAAATGCCAACCCGCTGCGGATTCTGCGCGCGGCAGCACCCGAATTATCAGGGATACGTGTAGGGTGGAGATGCACAACCGCTGGACTGTGTAGCAATAGGCTTTATCAAGACGCTTCATCTCGTCCACAGCCGCTGGTTGATTCCTCCTCCTGACTGAGTGCTTAAGTAGCCACAGCAAGCAGGACGCGTACGTCGCGGTATCGGCCCAATTGGTCGAACATCGCTGGACACGGGAATGGCCAACCACTCCCGACGCACCTGACACCGACCGTGAGAAGTCGTGTGTGCCGAACGCCGTTTCCGGCAGCCCGGAAACCGACGGTACTACATGAAAAGAATGCTGATTAACGCAACTCAACCCGAAGAGTTGCGTGTTGCACTGGTAGATGGGCAACGCCTCTACGACCTGGACATCGAATCCGGTGCACGCGAGCAGAAGAAGGCCAACATCTATAAAGGCCGAATCACTCGCATCGAACCAAGCCTTGAGGCTGCCTTTGTCGATTTCGGCTCCGAGCGCCACGGCTTCCTGCCCCTCAAAGAAATCTCCCGCGAATACTTCAAGAAAGCCCCCGAAGGCCGCGTCAACATCAAGGACGTCCTGAGCGAAGGCCAGGAAGTCATCGTTCAGGTTGAAAAAGAAGAACGTGGCAACAAGGGCGCAGCCCTGACCACTTTCATCAGCCTGGCCGGTCGTTACCTCGTGCTGATGCCAAACAACCCGCGTGCCGGCGGCATCTCCCGTCGCATCGAAGGCGAAGAGCGCAACGAACTGCGTGAAGCGCTGAACGGCCTGGTTGCTCCAGCCGACATGGGGCTGATCGTACGCACTGCCGGCCTTGGCCGCAGCAGCGAAGAAATGCAGTGGGACCTCGACTACCTGCTGCAACTGTGGACCGCCATCAAAGAAGCCTCGCTGGATCGCTCCGCGCCATTCCTGATTTACCAGGAAAGCAACGTGATCATCCGCGCGATCCGCGATTACCTGCGCCAGGACATCGGCGAAGTGCTGATCGACAGCGTTGAAGCCCAGGACGAAGCCCTGACGTTCATCCGCCAGGTAATGCCGCAGTACGCCAGCAAGATCAAGCTGTACGAAGACAGCGTTCCGCTGTTCAACCGTTTCCAGATCGAAAGCCAGATCGAGACCGCTTTCCAGCGCGTCGTCGAACTGCCTTCCGGCGGTTCCATCGTTATCGATCCGACCGAAGCCCTGGTGTCCATCGATATCAACTCGGCGCGCGCCACCAAAGGCAGCGACATCGAAGAAACCGCTCTGCAGACCAACCTTGAAGCGGCTGAAGAAATCGCCCGTCAGTTGCGCCTGCGCGACATCGGCGGCCTGATCGTCATCGACTTCATCGACATGACCCCTGCCAAGAACCAGCGCGCCGTAGAAGAGAAAGTCCGCGAATGCCTGGAAGCCGACCGCGCTCGCGTGCAGATCGGCCGTATCTCGCGCTTCGGCCTGCTGGAAATGTCCCGTCAGCGCCTGCGTCCATCCTTGGGCGAAAGCAGCGGCATCGTCTGCCCGCGTTGCAACGGCACCGGCATCATCCGTGACGTTGAGTCGCTGTCACTGGCGATCCTGCGCCTGATCGAAGAAGAAGCCCTGAAAGACCGCACTGCAGAAGTTCGCGCCCAGGTGCCGATCCCGGTGGCTGCGTTCCTGCTCAACGAAAAACGCAACTCGATCACCAAGATCGAACTGCGCACTCGTGCCCGTATCATCATCCTGCCAAACGATCACCTCGAAACACCGCACTTCGAAGTTCAGCGTTTGCGTGATGACAGCCCGGAAGCCGCGACCAACCAGTCCAGCTACGAAATCGCCGCTGCCGCTGCCGACGTCGAAGAAGTCCAGCCAGCCGCCGCGACCCGTACCCTGGTTCGCCAGGAAGCCGCGGTCAAGACCGCACCAGCCCGCGCCAACGCTCCGGTTCCGACCGAAGTAGCCGCACCTGCTGCACCAGCACCTGCTCCAGTGGCCGTGCCAGAGCCAAGCCTGTTCAAAGGTCTGGTGAAGTCGTTGGTCAGCCTGTTCGCGACCAAAGAAGAGCCAGCCGCACCGGTGGTGGTTGAAAAACCAGCTACCGAGCGTCCAGCCCGCAACGAAGAACGTCGCAACGGTCGTCAGCAGAGCCGCAACCGTAATGGTCGTCGCGATGAAGAGCGCAAGCCGCGCGAAGAACGTGCACCGCGTGAAGAACGCGCCCCTCGCGAGCCGCGTGAAGAGCGCCAGCCACGTGAGGCCCGCGAAGAGCGCGCCCCTCGCGAAGCTCGCACTGAAGCGCCAGCCGCCCGCGAAGAACGCGCACCTCGCGCACCTCGTGAAGAACGCGCTCCACGTGCGCCGCGTGAAGACCGCAAGCCTCGTGGCGAGCGTGAAGAACGTGTACGTGAACTGCGCGAGCCGCTGGATGCCGCTCCAGCAGCAGCCGTTGTCGCCGTTAATGCAGAAGAGCGTCCGGCCCGACAGCCTCGCGAAGAGCGCGCACCGCGCCCGCCGCGTGAAGAGCGTCAACCGCGTGCAGAGCAGGCCGCTGCCGCCATTGTTGAAGACGAAGTGATCACCAACGAAGAGCAACTGCCGGAAGATGGTTCGGAGAACGCCGAAGGCGATCGTCCACGTCGTCGCTCCCGCGGCCAGCGTCGTCGCAGCAACCGTCGCGAGCGTCAGCGTGATGCCAACGGCAACGTGATCGAAGGCTCGGAAGAATCCGAGTCCGGCGAAAACGCTGAAGCACCAAGCGCTGCCGATCTGGCCGCCGGCCTGGCTGTTACCGCCGCCGTCGCCAGCAGCGTCATCAGCGCTCCGGCTGAAGCACAAGCCAACGAGCAAGCCGAACGTGCCACTGCCGCAACACTGGAAACTGCTCCAGTTGAAGCACCGGCGGTTGAAGCAACCACTCCGGTGGAAGTGACTGCGGCTCCGGAAGTCGAAGTAGCACCGGTTCGCGAAACTCAAGACCAGGTTGAAGCCCAGCCTCAGATTGAAATCGCTGCCGAACCTGCTTTCGTAGCCCAAGAGCCAGTTGTCGTTGCAGAGCCGGTTGTCGAAGCCGTCGCTGAAACCGTGACCGAAAGCGTGCGTGAAGTTCGCGAAGAGCAAACTGCATTCAACTGGGTTGCAGAGCCGACCGTAGCCGAAGCGCCAGCGCCTGCTGCTGAAGCTGAAGTGCCACAAGCCATGGTGTCCGAGCCAGTGGTTGCCGCTGCCGAACCTGCTCCAGCGCCGGTCGTCGAAGCTCCAGTGGTTGCCCAAGCCCCAGCGGTTGAGGCCCCTGCGGTCAGCGCGCTGACGCCAAACGGCCGCGCTCCAAACGATCCACGCGAAGTGCGTCGTCGCAAGCGCGAAGAAGAGCGCCTGCAGAAGGAAGCTGAACTGGCTGCCGCTGCTGCGCCTGCTGCTGAAGTGGTCGAGGCAGCTCCTGCCCCGGCCGCTGAAGAAGTCGTCGTTGAAGCAGCCATCGCTGAAGCTCCTCGCTCCGTTCAGGACGCGGCCGAGCATCACGAAGAGCCCCAGGAAAAAGAACACGAGCCTAAACCCCTCGTCTGATTCCAAAAGCCAATAAAAAGCCCCGCCTGAATATTCAGGCGGGGCTTTTTTTATGTTCACGGATTACCGGGATTGCGTGAAGAACAAAAAAAAGCCCGATCTCGCTAAAGCGTTCAATCGGGCTACAGCACTCAGGAGCAATAAGTGCAAAGGGAGGTTCGATGCGCGTAAAACCTTGAAGGGGTTGCGCCAGAGCACTAGAACATCCAGTGATTATCTGGCGATTAACATATCAAGCGACCGAAGCCAGTTTGGCGTTGGCCTGGTTCAGGCCCTTCTCCTGGAAGTCGCCACCCAGGTTCATGCCTTCGGCATGGATGAAGGTCACGTCGTGGATACCGATAAAACCCATTACCTGACGCAGGTAGGGTTCCTGATGATCAGCAGGGCCGCCGGCGTAAATCCCGCCGCGAGCGGTCAGCACGTAGGCACGTTTGCCGCTCAGCAGGCCTTGCGGACCGGTGTCGGTGTACTTGAAGGTGACGCCGGCACGCAGCACATGGTCAAGCCAGGCCTTGAGGGTGCTCGGGATCGCGAAGTTGTACATCGGCGCGGCCATGACCAGCACGTCGGCAGCCAGCAGTTCATCAGTCAATTCGTTGGAGCGATCCAGAGAAGACTGTTCGCTGTCGTTGCGCTGATCGGCAGGCTTCATCCAGCCGCCCAACAGGTTGATGTCCAGGTGCGGCACCGGGTTCACGGCGAGATCACGCACAGTGATCTGATCGTCGGGGTGCGCGGTTTTCCACTGATTGATGAAGGTCTGGGTCAACTGACGGGACACCGAGTCTTGCTGGCGGGCGCTGCTTTCGATGATCAGAACGCGGGACATGTTGTGTAGCCTCCATCCGAGAATGTTGTAGGTCGATGGAGTGAAGGTTAAACAGAGCTGAATCGATGAAAAAGCGCAAATAATTGCTGCAAAGCATCGAAAATTTAGTTTAGATGCAACTCAACCCTTTGAGAGTGAGCTTGCTGGCGAAGGCGATGTGTCAGCACGAGCATGGATGACTGATCTACCGCCCTCACGAGCAAACCCGCTCCCACAAGGAAGATTTGCAGTTATTTCGGGGTACAGGTCAGATCGATGCGCAGTTTGATAATGGTGCGGGTGAACTTGGCCGTGGCGTTTTTATGTTTGCCGGCCACGACTTCGATGTTACGTGTCCGTGGCGCCTCGGGACCGTTGCGGAACACCACTTTGCAGCTCGCGTCGACGTCGCCGTAGTTGGCCACCTGGATGGAGCCAATGTCGTTATCCGTGGCGAAACTCTGGTAGTCGATCTTCATGCCATTGAGATTTTTCTGCACATCGATCGGATACGCAAAGGCTGTCAACGGCAGCAGTGCCAGCACCACACAACAGAATTTTTTCATTCGACAGTCTCCAATGGGGACCGTCAGCTTAGGACAAGAGGAGCTATTGATGAAAGCGCCCCGCGTGACCCTGGATCAATGGCGAACATTGCAGGCCGTGGTCGACCACGGCGGATTCGCCCAAGCGGCCGAGGCACTGCATCGTTCGCAGTCGTCGGTGAGCTACACCGTCGCCCGCATGCAAGATCAGCTCGGCGTGCCGCTGCTGCGCATCGACGGGCGTAAAGCCGTGCTGACCGATGCTGGCGGCGTGTTGCTGCGCCGCTCGCGACAACTGGTGAAACAGGCCAGCCAACTGGAAGACCTTGCCCATCACATGGAGCAAGGCTGGGAAGCAGAAGTGCGATTGGTGGTCGACGCAGCCTATCCAAGTGCACGTATCGTGCGTGCGTTGACTGCGTTCATGCCACAGAGCCGTGGGTGTCGGGTGCGACTGCGTGAGGAAGTGTTGTCGGGTGTCGAGGAAGTGCTGCTCGAAGGCGTGGCCGATCTGGCCATCACTGGCCTGAGCATTCCCGGCTACCTCGGCGCGGAACTGAGCGACGTGGAATTTGTTGCGGTTGCCCATCCTGACCACAGCCTGCATCGGCTCAATCGTGAACTGAGCTTCCAGGATCTGGAAACCCAGATGCAAGTGGTCATCCGCGACTCCGGTCGTCAACAGCCAAGGGATGTCGGCTGGCTCGGCGCCGAACAGCGCTGGACCGTCGGCAGCCTCGCCA
The DNA here is from genome assembly GCF_019733355.1 of Pseudomonas baetica. Taxonomy (GTDB): domain Bacteria; phylum Pseudomonadota; class Gammaproteobacteria; order Pseudomonadales; family Pseudomonadaceae; genus Aquipseudomonas; species Aquipseudomonas baetica_A. The sequence continues at coordinate 285,961 of NZ_JAIHLQ010000001.1, forward strand.
CGGCCGCGACATTCGTCAGCAGCGGCCTGGGCTTTGCTTGGTTACCGCGGCACATGATCGAACGGGAACTGAAAGAGGGATCGCTCAAGCTGCTACCGCTGGATCAGGGCGGCAGTCGCAACCCGAGTTTCTATCTGTATTCGAACAAGGACAAACCGCTGGGCCCGGCCACACAAATCCTCATCGAACTGTTGCGCACCTTCGACACCTTGCCGCTGGACGCACCGTTCGCCGCCCCTGAGCAAGCCTGACACGGAGTCCACCGATGGCCTATTTTGCGCACGAAGGTTGCAACCTGCACTACGAGGAATATGGCCACGGCACGCCGTTGCTGCTGGTTCACGGGCTCGGTTCGAGCACGCTGGATTGGGAAATGCAGATCCCGGCGCTGGCCACGCACTACCGGGTGATCGTGCCGGATATCCGCGGCCACGGGCGCTCGGACAAACCCCGCGAGCGGTACAGCATCGCGGGGTTCAGCGCCGACATGGTGGCGCTGATCGAGTATTTGAACCTCGGTCCGGTGCACTACGTGGGTCTGTCGATGGGCGGCATGATCGGCTTCCAGCTCGGTGTCGATCAGCCGCAGATGCTCAAGAGCCTGACCATCGTCAACAGCGCCCCTGAAGTCAAACTGCGCAGCCGCGACGACTACTGGCAATGGTTCAAACGCTGGAGTCTGATGCGCGTGCTGAGCCTGGCGACCATCGGCAAGGCGCTGGGCAGCAAACTGTTCCCAAAACCCGAACAGGCGAATCTGCGGCAGAAAATGGCGGAACGCTGGGCAAAAAACGACAAACGTGCTTATCTCGCCAGCTTCGATGCAATTGTTGGCTGGGGGGTTCAGGAACGACTTTCCCGGGTGACCTGTCCAACGCTCATCGTCAGTGCCGACCGTGATTACACACCTGTGGCACTGAAAGAAACCTATGTAAAACTGCTGCCCGATGCGCGGCTGGTGGTGATTGCCGATTCGCGCCATGCCACCCCGCTCGATCAACCCGAACGCTTCAATCAAACGCTGCTGGAGTTTCTCGCCGCAGCCGATATTCAATCTCAGGATCACTGACCCATGCTGAAAAAACTCGCCCTCGTCGCCGGCACCGTACTGTTTGCTGCCAACCTGATGGCTGCGCCGCAACCCAAGGTTGAACTGATCACCGACAACGGTCCGATCATCATTGAGCTGGATGCGGTCAAAGCACCGATCAGTACCAAAAACTTCTTGGATTACGTCAATAGCGGCTTCTACAACAACACCATCTTCCACCGTGTGATCCCGGGCTTCATGGCCCAGGGCGGCGGCTTCACCGAGCAAATGCAACAGAAAGAAACCAAGGCACCGATCAAAAACGAATCGAAAAATGGTCTGCACAACGTCCGAGGGACGTTGGCCATGGCGCGCACTTCAGATCCTGACTCGGCCACCAGCCAGTTTTTCATTAACGTGAAAGACAACGACTTCCTCGACCAGGGTGATGGTTACGCCGTATTCGGTAAGGTCCTTGATGGAATGAATGTCGTGGACATCATCGTCAACTCGCAAACCACCACCAAAAATGGCATGCGAGATGTGCCTGCCGTTCCTGTGCATATCAAGTCGGCCAAAGTCATCGACTAAGCTGTACAGGGCATATCGAGCGGCGCCGGCCTGATCCCGCGCCGCTCACACTGATAAAAGGAGAGCCCGTACTCCGGGCGGTTATCTGATGCTCTATCGCCGTTTTGAACAACTGATCGACATATTCCGCGACGCCCCGACGGCATCTCCGCCCGACCGTGTGCTCCCCTTCTATACCTATTACCTGAAGCAGGTCTGGCCGAGTTTCGCCGCCCTGCTGGTGGTCGGCCTGTTCGCCGCGCTGATCGAAGTGGCACTGTTCAGTTACCTGAGTCGCATCATCGACCTGGCCCAAGGTACGCCAAACCCGAATTTCTTCAGTGATCACGCCCTCGAACTGACGTGGATGGTGGTGGTTGCGCTTGTGCTCAGACCGATTTTCTTCGGCCTGCACGACCTGCTGGTGCACCAGACATTAAGCCCCGGCATGACCAGCATGATCCGCTGGCAGAACCACAGCTACGTGCTCAAGCAGAGCCTGAACTTCTTCCAGAGCGACTTTGCCGGGCGCATTGCCCAGCGCATCATGCAGACCGGCAACTCGCTGCGTGATTCAGCGGTGCAAGCGGTGGATGCACTGTGGCATGTGGGGATCTACGCGATCAGCGCGCTGGTGCTGTTCGCCGAAGCCGACTGGCGTCTGATGGTCCCGTTGCTGACGTGGATCGTCGCCTACATCGGCGCACTCTGTTACTTCGTGCCGCGGGTCAAGGACCGCTCGGTGGAAGCCTCCGACGCACGTTCGAAACTGATGGGCCGAATCGTCGACGGCTACACCAATATCGCCACGCTCAAGCTGTTCGCTCACACTCATTTCGAACAGCACTACGCCAAGGAAGCGATCGAAGAACAAACCGTCAAAGCTCAAATGGCCGGCCGCGTGGTCACCAGCATGGACGTGGCGATCACCGCCATGAACGGCTTGCTGATCGTCGGCACAACCGCGCTGGCCCTGTGGTTGTGGACGCAATCGCTGATCACCGTCGGCGCCATTGCCCTGGCCACCGGCCTGGTGATCCGCATCGTCAACATGTCCGGCTGGATCATGTGGGTGGTCACTGGCATCTTCGAAAACATCGGCATGGTCCAGGACGGTCTGCGGACCATCTCGCAACCGGTCAGCGTCACCGATCACGAACAGGCCAAACCGCTGGCCGTCGCCAGCGGCGAAGTGCGTTTCGAGCACGTCGATTTCCACTACGGCAAGAAGAAAGGCATCATCGGCGACCTCAACCTGACCATCAAACCGGGTGAAAAAATCGGTCTGATCGGACCGTCCGGCGCTGGTAAATCAACCTTGGTCAACCTGCTGCTACGCCTCTATGACGTCGAGGGCGGACGCATCCTGATCGACGGCCAGAACATCGCCGAAGTCAGCCAGGAAAGCCTGCGTGCGCGGATCGGCATGATCACCCAGGACACCTCACTGCTGCACCGTTCAATCCGCGACAACTTGCTGTACGGCAAACCTGACGCAACTGACGCACAGCTTTGGGACACCGTGCACAAGGCTCGTGCCGATGAGTTCATTCCACTGCTGTCGGACGCTGAAGGACGCACTGGCTTCGACGCGCATGTTGGTGAGCGCGGGGTGAAGCTGTCGGGCGGCCAACGTCAGCGCATCGCGATTGCCCGAGTGCTGCTCAAGGACGCGCCGATCCTGATCATGGACGAAGCGACCTCGGCCCTGGACTCGGAAGTCGAAGCCGCGATTCAGGAAAGCCTGGAAACCCTGATGCAGGGCAAAACCGTGATCGCCATTGCTCACCGCCTCTCGACTATCGCGCGCATGGATCGCCTGGTGGTGCTGGAAAACGGCAAGATCGCGGAGAGCGGCACCCATGCCGAACTGTTGGCCCATGGCGGTTTGTATTCGCGGTTATGGGCGCACCAGACCGGGGGGTTCGTCGGGATCGATTGATCATTGGGTCAGGAGGGGGCTTGCCCCCGAAAGCGGGGTGTCAGTACCGAACATTTGACTGGCACGCCGCCTTCGGGAGCAAGCCCCCTTCCACATTGGCCTGCAACCACCTTGAAGATCGCCACAGCCCTTTAACCACGGGTGCTGGCGGTTTTTATCGCCTGCTGGAAATCCATCCAAAGCGTGCTGTACTCAGCCAAGGTTCCGGCAGGGAACCTGTCGTAAGTCCGCAAGGACGCATAACTCGATGCAGTCTCGATAGCACGCCTATCAAGGACTCTTCTCATGTCTCTGTTCAAACGTTCAGTCACGGAGTTGTTGGGTACGTTCTGGCTGGTGTTGGGCGGTTGTGGCAGTGCGGTGATCGCCGCGTCTTCACCTTTGGGAATCGGGGTGCTGGGGGTGGCCCTGGCATTTGGTCTGACGGTGCTGACCATGGCGTTTGCCATCGGCCACATCAGCGGATGTCACCTCAACCCGGCCGTCTCGGTCGGTCTGTTTGTCGGCGGTCGGTTTCCGGCCAAAGAGTTGCCTGCCTACATCATCGCCCAAGTGCTCGGCGGGATTCTGGCGGCAGCGCTGCTTTAATACATTGCCAGCGGCAGGGAGGGTTTCGATATTGCCGCCGGCCTTGCCTCCAACGGTTACGGCGAGCACTCGCCCGGCAAGTATTCGATGGCCACAGGGTTTGTCACGGAACTGGTGATGACCGCGATGTTTGTGATCATCATTCTGGGCGCCACCGATAAGCGCGCCCCGCCGGGCCTTGCACCGATTGCCATAGGTCTGGCGCTGACCTTGATCCACCTGATCTCCATTCCCGTGACCAACACCTCGGTCAACCCGGCCCGCAGCACGGGGCCGGCTCTGATGGTCGGCGGCTGGGCGCTCGCGCAGTTGTGGATGTTCTGGGTGGCGCCGCTGTCGGGTGCGGTGGCCGGTGGAGTGATTTATCTCTGGTTGGGTAACGAAAAAACCTGAGTCCAACACAAAACCAAATGTGGGCGCGAGCAAGCCCGCTCCCACATTGGAGATTTAGGTTTGGCGGTAGGGCAAGGCCGCTCTGGCCTCTTCGGCGTAGGCCAGGACACCGGCGCGTTCCTGCTGCAGGAAGTCTTTGACCGCCGCTTTCAGACCCGGATGCCGCAGGTAATGCCACGAGTGAGTGATCACCGGTTCGAAGCCACGAATCAGTTTGTGCTCGCCCTGAGCACCGGCATCGAAACGCTGATAGCCCTGGGCAATCGCGTAGTCCATGCCCTGATAAAAACAGGTTTCAAAGTGCAGCCGATCAAACTCGGCCAGGCATCCCCAATAGCGCCCGTAAAAACTGTCACCGCCTACCAGACTGAAGGCCATGGCCACTGGCCGTGAGCCCTGCTTGGCCAGCACCACACGAATCGATTCGGGCATGCGTTCTGCCAGCAAGCTGAAGAATGCTCGCGTCAGATACGGTGTTTGCCGACGCACTGCGTAGGTATTGGCATAACAGGCGTAGACGAAATCCCACTGCGATTCGTTTAGCTCTCGCCCTTGTAGCCATTCAAATTCGAAGCCCTGCCCCGCCACCTGCTCGCGCTCCTTGCGCATCTGTTTGCGCTTGCGCGAACTGAGCACGTCGAGAAAATCCTGAAAGTCGCGATAGCCGCGATTGTGCCAGTGATACTGACAGCCGATGCGCTGCAACCAGCCCGGCTGCTCGGCCATGGCGGCGTCGGTGAACGGATCGGTGAAATTGATGTGCGCGCCGGACAGCCCTTCGATTTCCAGATAACCCGGCAGGCTCTTGAGCAGCTCAAAACCGTCTTCGACCTTGGCCGCCAGCAACCGCGGGCCGCTGACTGGACTGAACGGCACAGCCGTCAACAGTTTGGGGTAGTAATCGATTCCGGCCCGGGCACAGGCATCGGCCCAGCCATGGTCGAACACATACTCACCGTAGGAGTGCCACTTGCGGTAACCCGGCAAGGCGGCGATCAGCCGACCATCTTCGATGTGCAGCAAGTGCTCGGGCTGCCAGCCGGTGTGAGGGCCGACGCTGCCGCTGTCCTCCAGCGCACTGAGAAAAGCATGGCGCAGAAACGGCTGATTGTCCGGCACCAATGCATCCCAAGTGGCCGGGGCGATTTCTGACAGGTTCTGCAGGCATTGCAACGGCATCAAAGAGCTCTCCACATCGGGGTTTCAGCGCTCGGCGAGTATCGCCGATTGCGCCGCATTGCACACCCGCCATCGGCCGACAGCGCTCTAGATCAATAGTTCACGACCAATAAGCACCGTCATCAACCTGCCATCACCGTGCCACTGCCCTGTCATAAACCATCGCGATACTGGCGCCTGTTTTTAGAGCGCCGGGTTCTACCCGGACACTGTTTTCCGACCTTCAACCGTCGGTTGTGCCCAGGATGGTTCAGCCATCCCACTCATCTTCGGAGATTGCTATGCGTCTTGCTTCCACGAAAACTGCGGCGGCCCTGTGCGGTGGCCTGTTACTGGCCATGAGCGTTCCGGCCAGTGCTGCAGTCGACGCCAAACTGCTCGACATGCTCAAGGCTAACGGTTCGATTTCCCAGGCGCAGTATGTAGAACTGCAAACTGAACTGGCCAAGGATCAGAAGGCTCAGCAAATCGCCCAGCAGGCGCAGCAAGAGACCAATGAACAAGTCGCGGCTGTCGCAAAGAAGACCAACGAACAAAGCGTCTTCGACCAGAAACTGGCTTGGGCTGCCAAGACCCAGTTCAAGGGTGACGTGCGCATCCGCCAGGAGACCGTCAAGATCGACGGCGAAGCCAACAACGGCGGCCGCGAAAAGGATCGTCAGCGCATCCGTGCACGTCTGGGTGCCTACACCGAGATCAACCCGCAAGTGGACACCGGCATCCGTATCGCCACCGGCGGCGGCGATGATGCTCGTTCGACCAACCAGGATCAGGACAACTACTTCGACAAGAAGCAGATCTGGCTGGACCTGGGCTACATCGACTACCACCCTGATGCGATCAAGAACCTGCACGTGATCGGCGGCAAGATGCTGCAACCGTGGGTGAGCATGGGCGACGTGATCTGGGACGGCGACATCAACCCGGAAGGTCTGGCGGTCACTTACAAGTACCCACTGGGCAGCAGTGCCGAACTGTTCGGCAGCCTGGGCAACTACAACCTCAAGGACAACGTCGACGGCGAAGGCGTGCAATTCCGTCACGACCTGCGCCTGACCTCCGGCCAGTTGGGTAGCCGCATCGCCATCACCGACAACCTGAAACTGACCGTTGGCGGCAGCGTCTACGCCTACCAGAACGATCAGGACAGCCGTTGCACGGGCTCTTCCACGCCATGCGCACTGGCCGTCAATGGCAACTCGGCCAACAACGAATTCCGTCTGTACGAGGGTTTCAGCCAGATCGACATCGGCGGCCTGCCGATGCCGCTTTCGTTCTACGGTCAGTATGTGAAGAACAACGATGCCGTGACCGATCAGGACACCGCCTGGTTGCTCGGTGCCAAGTCGAAAGTCTTCGGTTTGAACCTCGACTACAACTATCGTGACGTGCAACGCAATGCTGTGGTCGGCGCCTTCACTGATTCCGACTTCGCCAATGGCACCACCGGTTCGCGTGGGCACAAGTTCAAAGTCGGTTACGACATCGACAAGAATTTCGCCCTCGGCGCCACGTACTTCCTGACCAAGGCTGACTACTCCAGCCGCACTCAGCGCGACGCCGACACCAACATTCTGCAACTGGACGCAGAAGCGAAGTTCTAAGCACCAGAGCAACAGATCTCAGGCGATGCGCTTCTCATCCGGGTGCAGCGCTTGAGATGCTTCAACAGTCTGGCGCGGCTACGGCGATCCCCATCATCCGTGTGCCGCAGGCGCGCCAGCCTGCTTCTCCCCCTAGGGGCTGTCTTCCCGGCGCCGCGCCGCCAGCCGCTCGGCCAACGCATCCACACCCTCTTCAGGTTTCTCCGGCATCGCCTTCAGCGTCGCCTGCATCAATCGCATCTGGCGTATAAAGCGCCGGCAATTGGGGCAGAACATCAGGTGATGACGCACCATCAGTTTTTCGCGAAAGCTCAGCTGGCCATCGAGATAATCGCTGGAGCGCGCTACTTGTTCCTTACAGGTCAGCATTCCCCGGTCTCCTCAAAATGCTCCACTGTCGCGAAGACTTTCAGCCGCGCACGATGCAGCAGCACACGGACATTGGAGAGCGATATCTCCAGAAGATTACAGATCTCTTCGAGCTCAAGGCCCTGGCGTTCGCGCAACAACAAAACGCTGCTTTGCAGTTCCGACAGGTTGAGCAGTGTGTGTTCGAGGCACTCACGCAACTCGCTTTCAGTGAGCAGCGCTTCAGGCGTGTCCTGGTGCCAGGCGAACGGTGCGATCAGCCAGTGGCCATCGCCGGGGGAAAAGCGGTCATCATCAATGGTGCCGTGGGGTGACGGCAAGTCATCCATCAACACTTCGCGGCGATTCTGCTTGTAGCGACTCTTGGCCGAGTTGGCGGTGATGGTCAGCAACCAGGTCTTGAGACTGGAGCGGCCTTCGAAACTGCCGATATGGCGCACTACCGACAGCCATGCATCTTGCACCACTTCTTCGACGTGACGCTGGCCGACAATCGCATAAGCGACGGCGCGCATGGCGCTTTGATAAGTCGTGACCAGTTCCTTGAAAGCCTGTTGCTCGCCTGCCAGCAAACGCGCGAGCAGTTGGGTGTCGTCAACCGCCATCCATCAATCCCCTTGTTCCGACTTCGAAAATGATAGCGGCAGGATTCGCCTGAAGCGTCTCCTGCCGCCATTTCCGAAAACTACAGCGTTTCAACCGATTCGGATGTAGGAAAGGTCAGCGTGATTAAGCGGAAATTAAACCACTTTCAACGCTTGCGCAGAATCACGCTACCGATCGAGTAACCCGCACCGAACGAACTCAATACCGCCAGCGAACCGGCAGCCAGATCATCCTGATACTTGTGGAAAGCAATCACGGAACCGGCAGAGCTGGTGTTGGCGTAAGTGTCGAGGATCACCGGAGCTTCCTCTTCGGTGGCGTCGCGGCCCAGCAGTTTGCGCACGATCAGATGGTTCATGCTGAGATTGGCCTGATGCAGCCAGAAACGCTTCACATCGCCGACATTGAGCTTGTTCTCTTCCAGATGCGTACCGACCAGTTCAGCCACCATCGGGCAAACATCCTTGAACACCTTGCGGCCTTCCTGCACGAACAGCTTGTCGCGAGTACCGACGCCCTCTTCCGCTGCGCGGTTGAGGAAACCGAAGTTGTTGCGGATGTTGTTGGAGAACTTGGTCAGCAGTTTGGTGCTGACCACGTCGAACTGGTATTTGGACGTAGCCAGATCGGCGCGCTCGATGATCACGGCCGTGGCGGCGTCGCCGAAGATGAAGTGGCTGTCGCGGTCACGGAAGTTCAGGTGACCGGTGCAGACTTCCGGGTTGACCATCAAGATCGCCCGGGCCTGGCCCAGTTGCACGCTGTTGGCGGCCGCCTGAATGCCGAAGGTGGCCGAGGAACAGGCCACGTTCATGTCGAAACCGAAACCCTGAATGCCCAGGGCTTCCTGGACTTCGATGGCAATGGCCGGATAAGCACGCTGCAAGTTGGAGCAGGCGACGATCACGCCGTCGATGTCAGCGGCGGTTTTGCCGGCACGTTGCAAGGCTTGTTCGGCAGCACCGATGGCCATTTGGCAAAGTACCGACCATTCGTCGTTGGAACGCTCCGGCAGACGCGGGGCCATGCGCTGCGGATCAAGAATGCCTTCTTTGTCCATGACAAAGCGGCTCTTGATGCCCGAGGCTTTTTCGATGAAGGCGGCGCTGGATTCGGTCAGGGCCTGGATGTCGCCGCTGGCGATGGCGTCTGCGTTGTCCGCGTTGAACTGCGCGACGTAGGTATTGAAAGACTGCACCAGCTCTTCGTTGGAGATGCTGTTGGCCGGGGTGTACAGGCCGGTGCCGCTGATGACGACGTTATGCATGGTCGTTTCTCTAATCTGTTCAGGCAGAAAGTGCTGGAACCGTCGTACCAACACACAAAGGGTCTATTCCCATCCGGGGGACGCAAACCTGGCATCGTTTTATTCCGTTACGTGACCGCGCCGAAGGCTCTGGGTCGCGAAACAGGCATTTATGGTCGCGAAGTTTGCCATAAACCCAAGGTTTTGGCCCCTTTCTCAAGCACAACGCAAATCCCAATGTCGGAGCGGGCTTGCTCGCGAAGGCGGTGTGTCAGTCACCGAATCAGTTATCTGACACTACGCCTTCACGAGCAAGCCCGCTCCCACAGGGGGATTGTGCTCGTCGATAGATCTAGGGTTCGACTTGGGTCCATTGTTTATTCAGGCGCTTATCGGAAATCGGCACTTTCGTTCCCAACTGCTGGGCGAACAGCGAAACCCGGTATTCCTCCAGCCACCAGCGATACAACTCAAGCTGTGGATCGCGTTTGCCTTCCTGGGCATGCTTGGCGGCGCGGGCCTGGTATTGCGCCCACAGGCCGGCGAGTTCGCCGCTCCAGACCCGATCCTTCTGCACTTGCGCGCCCAGTTTTTCAAAACGCTGTTCGACGGCTTTCAGATAACGCGGCAGTTCCTTGAGCCACTGCATCGGTGTTTCCCGGACGAACCCCGGATAAACCAGATGACTGATCTGCTGCTTGATGTCATTCAGTGCCACGGCTTGGGCCAGATCGATCTTGCCCTTGAAGCGCTTTTGCAGGCCATGCCAGATCTTCAGAATCTCCAGCGTCAGCCGCGCCACGCGCTCGGCGTGCTCGGTCCAACTGCCACGTTTGCGTTCGGCCAGCGCCGCCAACCCTGCACCGTCACGCGGCAACGGGTCTTCGCCTTCAAGAATGCAACTGTCGAGACTGGCCAGCAGAATGTCTTCGACCAGCGCATCGACCCGGCCCAGTTCACGGTAGAGCAAGCCCAGTTCGGTCTGCCCCGGCAATTTGCCGCGCAGGAATTTGGCCGGTTCGGCCAGTTGCTGCATGAGCAAGCGCTGCAACGCACGGCGATGCTGGAACTCGGCTTCGGCCGGGGTCGAGAACCGCCCTTCCTTGACCGTGCCGCCCTCTTCCACCAGCGCTGGGTAGACCGTCATCGACAGCCCGGCAATCTTCTGCTGAGTTTTTGCTGCCACCGGCGCGAAGACTTTCGCCTCCACCGGCTGCTGACTCTTCGCGCTCTGCGGCACGGCCAGTGCGGCCTGACTGGCTTCGGCAAAACGCGCGGTCAGTTCGGCCAGGTCCCGTCCTTCGCCAAGGAATTTGCCTTGGCCATCGACGATTTCCAGGTTCATGCGCAGATGCCCTTCGACCTGCTGCGCCGCTTCCGCCCATGCCTCATCGCTGACCCGCGCACCGGTCATGCGCAACAACTCGCGCCCCAACGCCTGGGGCAGCGAGCCCTCGGCGAAGGTCATGCGTTGCAGCGCAGCCTTGATGAAGTCAGGCACCGGCACGAAGTTCTTGCGCAACGCTTTGGGCAGATTGCGCACAAGGGCGATGCACTTGGCCTCGATCATCCCCGGCACCAGCCATTCCAGGCGCTCCGGCGGCAGCATCGGCAGCAACGGCGCCGGCACCCGCAGGGTCACGCCGTCACGGGGGTGATTGGGTTCGAAGTGATAACTGAGCGTCAGTTCCAGATCACCGATGTGCAAGGTGTCGGGGTAATGCAGCGCGGTGACTTCACTGGCCTCGCGGGCCAGCACGTCTTCTTCGCGCATGATCAGCAGTTGCGGGTCTTTCTGGCTGTTGATCCGGTACCAACTGTCGAACGTCGCGGTCTGGTGAATCTCCGCCGGCAGCCGCGCATCGTAGAAGGCGTACAGGGTTTCTTCATCGGCCAGAATGTCGCGGCGACGGGCCTTGGCTTCCAGTTCATCGAGCTGTTCGAGCAGTTGTTTGTTGGCGGTCAGGCACTTGGCTCTGGACTGAATCTCGCCCCGCACCAGACCTTCGCGGATAAACAGCTCACGCGAAACCACGGGGTCAACCGGACCGTAATGAACCGGTCGGCGTCCGACCACAATCAGCCCGAACAGGGTGATCTGCTCGAAGGCCACGACCTGGCCGCGCTTCTTCTCCCAGTGCGGTTCGAAGTGATTTTTCTTGATCAGATGCCCGGCCAGCGGCTCGATCCAGTCGGCGTCGATCTTGGCGACCATGCGCGCATAGAGCTTGGTGGTTTCCACAAGTTCGGCGGTCATCAGCCATTGCGGACGCTTCTTGCCGATGCCCGACGACGGGTGAATCCAGAAACGTCGCTGACGGGCGCCGAGGTAATCGCCGTCCTCGGTTTTCTGGCCGATCTGGCTGAGCAAACCGACGAGCACCGCTTTGTGCAGTTTCGGGTAATCGGCCGGTTCTTTATTGAGGCTCAACTGCATGTCGCGGCAGATCAGGCTCAACTGGCGATGGGAATCACGCCACTCGCGCAGACGCAAATAGTTGAGGAAGTTCTTGCGGCACCAATTGCGCAACGGGCTGGCGGTCAGCGCCTGGCGCTGTTCTTCAAAACCGCGCCACAGATTGACCAGGCCGGCGAAATCGGAATCGACATCCTTCCATTGCGCGTGGGCCTGATCCGCCGCTTGCTGGCGTTCCGGCGGACGCTCGCGCGGGTCCTGAATCGACATGGCACTGGCGACGATCAGCACTTCCTGCAAGCTGCCCAGTTTCGCCGCTTCAAGCAGCATGCGGCCCATGCGCGGGTCGACCGGCAGGCGCGCCAACTGACGGCCAAGCGGGGTCAACTGACTGTTGCGATCCACCGCCGAGAGTTCTTGCAGCAGGTTGAAACCGTCGCTGATCGCCTTGCCGTCCGGCGGCTCGATAAATGGGAACGCAGTAATCTCGCCGAGGCGCAGATGCAACATCTGCAAAATAACCGCCGCGAGGTTGGTGCGCAGAATCTCCGGGTCGGTGAATTCCGGGCGACCGAGGAAATCTTCTTCGCTGTACAAACGTATGCAAATGCCCGGTTCGACACGGCCGCAACGGCCCTTACGCTGGTTGGCGCTGGCCTGGGAAATCGCTTCGATTGGCAGACGCTGAACCTTGGCGCGGTAGCTGTAGCGGCTGATGCGCGCAGTGCCGCTGTCGATCACGTAACGAATGCCCGGTACGGTCAGCGAGGTTTCGGCGACGTTGGTCGCCAGCACGACGCGACGGCCCGGGTGCGATTGGAAAATCCGTTGCTGCTCGGCCGGCGACAGGCGCGCGTACAGCGGCAGAATCTCGGTGTGTTTGAGTTGGGCCTTGCGCAGCATGTCGGCGGCATCGCGAATCTCGCGCTCGCCGGGCAAGAACACCAGCACATCGCCTGGGCTGCGACGTTCGCTGCGCTCGTAGGCGGCAATTTCGTCGAGGGTGGCGAGGATTGCCTGATCGACGGTCAGGTCGTCCTCAACGCGGTTGCCCTCCTCGTCCTGCTCCAGGGTCAGCGGGCGATACCAGGTGTCCACCGGGAAGGTGCGGCCGGAGACTTCGACAATCGGCGCATCGTCGAAGTGCTTGGAGAAGCGCTCCAGGTCGATGGTCGCCGAGGTAATGATGACTTTCAGGTCGGGGCGGCGCGGCAGCAGGGTTTTCAGGTAACCGAGCAGGAAGTCGATGTTGAGGCTGCGTTCGTGAGCTTCGTCGACGATGATCGTGTCGTAGCGTTCCAGATAGCGGTCGTTCTGGGTTTCCGCCAGCAGGATGCCGTCGGTCATCAGTTTGATCAGGGTGTTGGAATCGCTCTGATCTTCGAAGCGCACCTGATAGCCCACCAGCGACCCGAGCGGCGTCGCGAGTTCTTCGGCGACGCGACTGGCAACGCTGCGTGCAGCGATCCGCCGTGGCTGGGTGTGGCCGATCAAACCGTGCTGGCCGCGACCGATCTCCAGACAGATTTTCGGCAACTGCGTGGTTTTGCCCGAGCCGGTTTCGCCCGCGATGATCAGCACCTGATGTTTTTCCAGCGCCTTTTTGATCTCGTCACGCTTGGCCGCAATCGGCAGGCTGTCGTCGTAACGAATCACCGGCAGGCTGGCACGGCGCGCCAGCACCTGGTCACAGGACGCCTGCATGCGCGCCACCCACTGGGCCAGCTTGGCCTCGTCTGGCTTTTTACGCAGCTCAAGCAACTGCCGCCGCAGCCGGTGGCGGTCGGCAAGCATGGCGTGATCGAGGTTTTTCAGCAGTTTGTCGATGGAGGGCGATTCTTCGGTCATCGGGTACGCAATTCAGTCGTCTAGTGGCGCAGGGGGGCGATTGTCGCAGAAAAGCAGCTACAAGCGGCAAGCTACAAGCCGCAAGTTGAATCCGCTGCTGACTTGAAGCTTGTAAGTTGCCGCTCGTCGCGGCTGTTATTCGTTATCCAGGCCCTTACGCCGATACGGAAACACATCAATGACCTTCCCCGCCCGAATCGCCTCCTGCAGGCTCTTCCAGTAATCGGCGTTGTACAACTCGCCATGCAATTGGTCGAACAACTTGCGTTGCCCCGAATCGGCAAACAGAAACGGCGGAAACTCTTCGGGAAACACATCCAGCGGCCCGATCGAGTACCACGGCTCTGAAGCCATTTCATCCTCCGGCGTGCGCGGTGTCGGGATGTGGCGGAAGTTGGCTTCGGTCAGGAAGCAGATTTCGTCGTAGTCATAGAACACCACCCGCCCGTGGCGGGTGACGCCGAAGTTCTTGAGCAGCATGTCGCCGGGAAAGATATTCGCCGCCGCCAATTGCTTGATCGCCAAGCCGTAATCCTCCAGCGCCTCACGCACCTGGGCATCGTTGGCGTTCTCCAGGTACAGGTTGAGCGGCGTCATCCGCCGCTCGGTCCAGCAGTGGCGGATCAGCACCGTATCGCCCTCGACCGAGACCGTGGACGCCGCCACTTCCAGCAATTCTTCAAGGCACGCGGGGTCGAACTTGCTCAGCGGAAAACGGAAATCGGCAAACTCCTGGGTATCGGCCATGCGCCCAACCCGGTCCACACTTTTCACCAAACGGTATTTCTCGATGACCGTGGCGCGGTCGACGTTTTTCGAAGGCGAAAAACGGTCCTTGATGATTTTGAACACGGTGTTGAAACCCGGCAGCGTGAAGACGCTCATCACCATGCCGCGCACGCCGGGGGCCATGATGAACTGATCGTCGGTGTTGGCCAGGTGATTGATCAGCGCGCGATAGAACTCGGACTTGCCGTGTTTGTAGAAACCGATCGAGGTGTACAACTCGGCGATGTGCTTACCCGGCAAAATGCGCCGCAGGAAGCCGATGAACTCCGCCGGCACCGGTACATCGACCATGAAATACGAGCGGGTGAAGGAGAAGATGATCGACACGTCGGCTTCGTCGGTGATCAGCGCATCGATCTGAACCCCACGACCTTCGCGGTGCAGCAGCGGAATGACCAGCGGCCATTGCTCGTCGCGGGTGTAGATGCGCCCGACCAGATACGCGCCCTTGTTGCGGTACAGAACCGAAGAAAACAGTTCGACGCTCAGTTCCGGATCCTTGCAGACCCAGTCCGGCAGGTTCTCGCGCAACTGCGCTTCGAGGCGGTGCAGGTCACCGGGCAAATCGGCGTAATCCTCACCAAAACGATAATCGGCAAAGATTCTCGCCAACATCCCGGACAACTGACCTTGCGGCTTGTAGGTTCGGGTTTGCGCCGCCCGGGCGCGGCGCAGGCTCGGCCGGGTGGTGTGGATGAACATGCAGCCGTCGCTGATCAGGTCATGGCTGAACAGCCCGCAGAAAATCGAGTTGTACCAGGTCTCGGACAGCTCATCGTCGAAGCGCAAATCGATGACGCTGATGTAGGCGCTTTTCACCAGTGGCCAGCCATTGACGTCCATCAGTGCTTCGTCGTCGAAATGTTCACGCAGCCGGGCGATGGTTTCGCCGACCTTGTCTTCGTAGAGGTTGATCCGCGCCGCCGATGCCGTCTGGATCTCCTGCCAGCGCGCCTGTTCGAAGCGCTCCCGAGCGCCGTCAGTGATCCGACGGAAATGCTCGCGGTAATCGTCAAAGCCATCGAGGATCATGCGGGCGATGTCGGGGGCTGGCCATTGCTGCGGCATAGATGAGACCTCTGCGTGCATTCGGAATGCTTGAGCTTAGCCACGGAACCGGCCGCAGGTGAAGTGCAATTTGTGCCAAAACCGCGTCGTGGTTGCACACGACAGGAATTATTCGTTGCCGGCGTAAACATTGGACCGGTCGGACCAAAGTTAAATGCCCCAATAGCGGTTGCCATCGTCAGGGCGCTCGGCAACACTCTCGTCCCGATAAAGGAAGGAGTGTCACCGTGAGTCCCGTCGATATGTTCCGCATGCTGTCGCTCGCTGCTATCTGGGGCGCGAGCTTCCTGTTCATGCGCATCATTGCGCCAGTGGTCGGTACGGTGCCGACCGGATTCTTCCGGGTATCGATTGCCGCTGTCGGTCTGGTGGTGATCCTGGGGTTGATGCGCGTGCGCTGGGATTTCAAAGGCAAACTGAAAACCGTGATGCTGCTGGGCGTGATCAACTCGGGCATCCCGGCCACCCTGTATTCGGTCGCGGCCCAAGTATTGCCGGCCGGCTATTCAGCGATTTTCAACGCCACCACCCCCTTGATGGGCGTGCTGATCGGCGGACTGTTCTTCAGTGAGAAACTCACCGTGGCCAAACTTGGGGGGGTATTCCTCGGACTGTTCGGCGTCGGCGTGCTGACCCGCGCCGGTCCCGTGGCGTTTGATCTGCCATTGCTGATGGGCGCCGTTGCCTGTCTGCTCGCGACCACTTGTTACGGTTTTGCAGGATTTCTCGCGCGACGCTGGCTGGATCAGGCAGGTGGATTGGACAGTCGCCTCTCGGCCCTGGGCAGTATGCTCGGCGCGACGCTGTTCCTGCTGCCGCTGTTCGGCTACAGCGTGATCACCGCACCACCGGCAAGTTGGGGCGGCTGGAGCGTGTGGCTGTCGCTGCTGGGCCTGGGCCTGGGCTGCACCGCATTTGCCTACATCATTTACTTCCGTCTGCTGAGTTCCATCGGCCCGGTCAAGTCGATGACCGTGACCTTCATGATCCCGCCGTTCGGCGTGTTGTGGGGCGCGTTGTTTCTCGATGAGCCGCTGTCGATGGCGCACATCTATGGCGGGGTGTTGATTGCGCTGGCGTTGTGGCTGGTGGTGAAGCCGGCGGTGGTCAAATCTACCCAAGCCGCCGCGCAGTAATTCGCTGATGCAAAAAGGCCCGTGAGTCGCCTCCTGGGCCTTTTGTTACGCAAGGTGTTATGCAGTTTTACGGAACACAAACGCCAGGCCAACGATGATCAACAGCATCCCCAGCACACTCAGCACGGCCAGGCGATTACCGAAAATCAAATAATCCATCACCGCCGTCACTGCCGGCACCAGGTAGAACAGGCTCGTGACATTCACCAGATTGCCCCGTGCGATCAGGCGATACAGCAACAGTGTCGCCAGCACCGACACCACCAGGCCCATCCACAACACCGGCACGATAAAACCTGCGCTGTGTTCAAAATGAAACGGCTGGAACGGCACGAAAACCCCACACAACAACAGCCCGGCCAGATACTGCACCGGCAGTGTGCCCAGGGGGTTGTCGGTAATGCGCTTCTGCATGATAGAGCCGAGGGTCATGCTCGCCAGCGCCAGCAGACCGAACAGCATCCCTGCCCAGGACATCCCGGCCAGACCAATCCCCTGATAAACCACCATGATCAGACCGGCCAACCCCAGCGCCAGACCGAACATCCGGCTCGCCGAGCGCTGCCGCTCCATCAAGACAACGGTGAGAATCGGCTGCACGCCCATGATGGTTGCCATCACGCCTGGGGTTACTTTGGTGTTCAAGGCCAGCAGATAGAAAATCTGATAAGCCCCCAGCAACACCACGCCCGTGGCAATCGCAAACAGCATCGGCTTGCCGCCCTTGGGCAGTTTCAGCTTGAGCAACGGAATCAGCAGCACCAACCCGCACAAAGCAATGGCAAAGCGAATCAGCAGGAACGCAAACGGTGAAGCGTGGGCCAAGCCCCATTTGGAGAAGATCGCGCCGCTGCTCCACAGCAGCACGAACAGGCTCGTGGACATCCCCGCAAGCGCGGTTTTTTTCGAAAGGACAAACATGAATACCACCTGTAGTCAGGCAAATAGCCAACTCAGCCGAGGCTGAAATTCAGTAGTTTTCTGGCGGGCGCTGGGGTCAGCAGAGAATGCTGATCAGCCCGAAACGCCAACGCCCGGCGGTGATACGACTGCGCACACCGGTGTGCTACTGACAGGTGGAGGGTAATGACTGATCTGCTTGGGCTGCCGATTCCCGCACGGCACGACGCCAGCGTTGACCGCTGAATCGACTACCGCGCTGATGAGGGATGCAGGCATTTAGGCAGATCTTTGTTGAAGGGATGGAAGGGTGAGTCGCCGACTCACGAGGGCCGACTATAACCAGCGCGGGACATGAATTGCAATGATTTGGGCAACGTGTCGGTAGCGACAGATTCAAGGGCGTTGCTGAGGCCAGACATTGCTCGCAAGCCATATCGACGAGTATCGAAAACGAACCAAGCCTCCTTGCCGACTGTCCTGTTTGCCTGTATTCCGAGATAAAAAAACCGCTCACAAGGAGCGGTTTTTCACTTCTGGTTCGGCCTCAACCAAACAGCCAATACCCGAGTAACGTCAACACCACCACTGCCAGTATCGGGCGCATCACGCGGTAGGCCTTGGGATTGCGGCGCTTCCACTGCTTGACCACACCGCTGAACCTGTCGCTGAAGTTCTTGCTCCAGGCGTAAGCCTGGTTGATTCCGCCAACGCGTTCGTCGTCGAGGTTCTGGGGCGCAGTCGCGCGGCCCAGCCAGCCACTGATAAAGCGGTTGATGCGGGTCATCAGGCGATTGCTCAACGGTCGCTCGATGTCGCAGAACAGGATCACGCGGGTCTTGTCGGTTTCGTTCTTGACCCAGTGCACGTAGGTCTCGTCGAACATCACGTCTTCACCGTCACGCCATGCGTAGACCTGACCGTCGACGAAAATCCGGCAATCGTCGGAGTTCGGTGTCGACAAGCCGAGGTGATAACGCAGCGAACCGGCAAACGGGTCGCGGTGCGGGTTCAGATGGCTGCCCCCCGGCAGCAGCGCAAACATGGCGCCTTTGACGTTGGGGATGGCACTGACCAACGCCACGGTTTTCGGGCACAGGGTTTCGGCCGACGGCAGCGGTTTGTCATACCACTTGAGGTAGAAACGCTTCCAGCCCTTCTTGAAGAACGAGCCAAAACCGGCGTCGTTGTTCTTCTCGGCGGCGCGAATGTAGCCCTCGTCAAACAGGTGCATGGCCTCGTCGCGGATGGTTTCCCAGTTGTCGCGCAGCACATCCAGTTCCGGGAATTTGCTGCGATCCAGATAGGGTTTGGACGGCACGCCGGAGAACAGGTACATCAAGGCGTTATACGGGGCGAACAGCGCCGAGTGGTTGACGAACTGACGCAGTACCGGCAAACGCGCCTTGCCGCGCAAATGCACATAGAGCGTGCTGCCCACAAACAGCAGCAACACCAAAGCCTTGGCGGCAAACGAAAAGGTCATCAACAACTCCCAGGAAAAAGACAACGCTACGCCACGTACCCTGCATGGCAGCAGGCCATGATAAACACTACTGGCCAAGGGAAAAACCCATCCAACCCAAGTTTCAGTGTCAAGCATTGCGCAACAAAGCACTCAATAACACAACGACACTGAACCTTGGCTGATCTGAATCAATCCGCTTACTGCTGGTTCTCCTGCTCAGTGAACAGATCACTGAACAGCATGCTCGACAGATAACGCTCACCCGAGTCCGGCAAAATCACCACGATGGTCTTGCCCTGCATCTCGGGGGTCTCGGCCAAACGCACGGCCACGGCCATCGCCGCACCGCAGGAAATGCCGCACAGGATGCCTTCTTCCTGCATCAGACGCAGCGCCATGGCTTTCGACTCTTCGTCGCAGACTTGCTCTACCCGGTCAACCATCGTCAAATCGAGGTTTTTCGGCACGAACCCGGCACCGATGCCCTGAATCTTGTGCGGGCTCGGCTTGATCTCTTCGCCGGCCAGCGCTTGGGTGATCACCGGCGATGCCATAGGCTCCACGGCCACCGACAGAATCGGTTTGCCTTGAGTATTCTTGATATACCGCGAAACACCGGTGATGGTTCCGCCGGTACCGACCCCGGCCACCAGCACATCGACGGCGCCATCCGTGTCATTCCAGATTTCCGGCCCCGTGGTTTTTTCATGAATAGCCGGGTTGGCCGGGTTATCGAACTGTGCCGGCATAAAGTATTTGCCGGAATCACTGGCAACAATTTCTGCCGCTTTCTCGATGGCGCCTTTCATGCCCTTGGCGGGCTCGGTCAGCACCAGTTCGGCGCCGAGGGCCTTGAGGACTTTGCGACGCTCAATGCTCATCGACGCAGGCATGGTCAGCATCAATTTGTAACCACGAGCAGCAGCCACGAAGGCCAGGCCAATGCCTGTATTACCCGAAGTCGGCTCGACGATGGTCATGCCAGGCTTGAGTTTGCCGCTGCTTTCGGCGTCCCAGATCATGTTGGCACCGATCCGGCACTTGACCGAATAACCGGGGTTGCGCCCCTCGATCTTGGCCAGGATGGTCACGCCACGAGGCGCGATGCGGTTGATCTGCACCAACGGCGTGTTGCCGATGGAATGGGCGTTGTCAGCAAAAATACGGCTCATGGCTGGGTCCTTATGCAGCATTGAATTCAGCGCTCCAAGGTATGCCTGTTGCCCATCACAGTCCAGTCGGGTCGAACGTCTGCGGCGCGTGACAGTCCATCGCTTTATATCGTTTAGGAAATGTCGCCATGAAGCGTCGTTATAGCTGGCCGTTATGGACCCTCGCCACGATTGTCGTGCTGCTGATCGCGCTGCACATCGCCCTGCCCTACCTGGTGCGCGACTACCTGAACGGCAAGCTGGCGGACATGGGCGACTATCGCGGCCAGATCACCGATGTGGATCTGGCACTGTGGCGTGGCGCTTACAAAATCAACGGCCTGAAGATCGTCAAGGTCGACGGCAAGGTGCCAGTACCGTTCGTCAATGCACCGCTGATCGATCTTTCCGTGAGTTGGCACTCGCTGTGGTACGACCATGCCGTGGTGGCCGAGGTGCAATTCATCAAACCCGAAGTGAACTTCGTCGATGGAGGCAATAAACAGAACTCCCAGACCGGTAAAGGCACCGACTGGCGTGAGCAACTGGGCAAACTCCTGCCGATTACGCTTAACGAAGTGCGGATCAGCGACGGGCGGATCAATTTCCGCAACTTCAATTCCAAACCGCCGGTGAACATGAATGCGACAAACGTCGATGCCAGCCTCTACAACCTGACAAACGTGGTCGACACCGCAGGTAAACGCAACGCACGCTTCGAGGGCAAAGCGCTGTTGTTAGGCCACGCGCCTCTGGAAACCACCGCGACCTTCGATCCACTGAGCAACTTCGAAGACTTTGAGTTCCGCCTGCGCGCCCGTGATATCGAACTCAAGCGCATGAACGACTTTGCCTCAGCCTATGGCAAGTTCGACTTCAACGCCGGCCACGGTGATGTGGTGATTGAGGCCAAAGCCGTAAAAGCCAAACTTACCGGATACATCAAGCCGCTGCTGCGCGATGTCGAAGTGTTCAACTGGCAGCAGGACGTGGAAAACAAGAACAAAAGTATCTTTCGTTCGGTCTGGGAGGCACTGGTCGGCGGCACTGAAACCGTGCTTAAAAACCAGGGCAAGAATCAGTTCGCCACCAAAGTCGAACTCAGCGGTAACGTCCATCAGCAAGATATCAACGCGTTCGAAGCGTTCTTGCAGATTTTACGTAATGGATTTATCCAAGCGTTCAATGCCCGGTATGAGCGACCCAAGCCGGATGCGGGTTAGTTTTATTTGGGCTGCTTCGCAGCCATCGGGGACGAATCCCCTCGCCACAGGGGTGTTTGTCTGGGCCTAGGCCGAGACTGAGTCAACATGTGACGCCCCATTCAGAGACTGAATAACCCGTCTGCGTTCACAGTCGACCGGGCCGCGCGTTATAGTCGGGCATCCGATTTTTCGCCCCCGCCCTGCCCGTTCAGGTCGGCGTTACCGTTCGAGGATTAGCAGATGAAGTTCGAAGGCACCCAGGCCTACGTCGCCACCGATGACCTGAAGCTGGCGGTCAACGCCGCCATCACCCTGGAGCGGCCGCTGCTGGTCAAGGGCGAGCCGGGCACCGGCAAGACCATGCTCGCCGAGCAACTGGCCGAATCGTTCGGCGCCAAGTTGATCACCTGGCACATCAAGTCCACCACCAAGGCGCATCAGGGCCTCTACGAGTACGATGCGGTCAGCCGTCTGCGCGACTCGCAACTGGGCACGGAAAAGGTTCACGATGTTCGCAACTACCTGAAAAAGGGCAAACTCTGGGAGGCGTTTGAGTCCGAAGAGCGGGTCATTCTGCTGATCGACGAAATCGATAAGGCCGATATCGAGTTCCCCAACGACTTGCTGCAAGAACTCGACAAGATGGAGTTCTACGTTTACGAGATCGACGAGACCATCAAGGCCAAAAAGCGCCCGATCATCATCATTACCTCCAACAACGAGAAAGAGCTGCCGGACGCCTTCCTGCGCCGCTGCTTCTTCCACTACATCGCCTTCCCCGACCGCAATACGCTGCAGAAAATCGTCGACGTTCACTACCCGGACATCAAGAAAGATCTGGTCAGCGAAGCGCTGGACGTGTTCTTCGACGTGCGCAAGGTACCGGGCCTGAAGAAGAAGCCGTCGACCTCGGAACTGGTCGACTGGCTGAAGCTGTTGATGGCCGACAACATCGGCGAAGCGGTACTGCGCGAACGCGATCCGACCAAAGCGATTCCGCCGCTGGCCGGCGCCCTGGTGAAGAACGAACAGGACGTGCAATTGCTTGAGCGTCTGGCGTTCATGAGCCGTCGCGGCACCCGCTAAGAGGCTGATGCCATGCTGCTCAACCTGTTCAATGAAATGCGTGCAGCCAAGGTACCGGTGTCGGTGCGCGAACTGCTCGACCTGATCAACGCGCTGAAACAGCGCGTCACCTTCGCGGACATGGACGAGTTCTACTACTTGTCACGGGCGATTCTGGTGAAGGACGAACGGCATTTCGACAAGTTCGACCGTGCGTTCGGTGCCTACTTCAATGGGCTGGAAAAACTCGACGATCACTTGCAGGCGCTGATTCCCGAAGATTGGCTGCGCAAAGAATTCGAACGTTCGCTGAGCGACGAAGAGCGCGCGCAGATTCAGTCACTTGGCGGACTGGACAAGCTGATCGAAGAGTTCAAGAAGCGTCTGGAAGAACAGAAGGAACGTCACGCCGGCGGCAACAAATGGATCGGCACCGGTGGCACCAGCCCGTTTGGCTCCGGCGGTTTCAACCCGGAAGGCATTCGCGTTGGCGATGCCGGCAAACGCCAGGGCAAAGCGGTAAAAGTCTGGGATCAGCGCGAGTACAAGAACCTCGACGATTCCGTGGAGCTGGGCACGCGCAACATCAAGGTCGCCCTGCGCCGCCTGCGTAAATTCGCCCGGCAGGGGGCGGCGGAAGAGCTGGATATTGACGGCACCATCGATCACACCGCCAAGGACGCCGGACTGCTGAACATCCAGATGCGCCCGGAACGGCGCAACACCGTGAAGCTCTTGCTGCTGTTCGACATCGGGGGATCGATGGATGCCCATGTGAAGACCTGCGAGGAGCTGTTCTCGGCCTGCAAGACCGAGTTCAAACATCTTGAGTACTTCTATTTCCACAACTTCATTTATGAATCGGTGTGGAAAAACAACATGCGCCGCACTTCCGAGCGTTTCTCCACTCAGGATTTGCTGCACAAGTACGGCGCCGACTACAAAGTGATTTTCATCGGCGACGCGGCCATGGCGCCTTATGAAATCACTCAGGCGGGCGGCAGCGTCGAGCACTGGAACGAAGAGCCGGGTTATCTGTGGATGCAGCGCTTCATGGAGAAGTACAAGAAACTCATCTGGATCAACCCGTACCCGAAAGATACGTGGGGCTATACCTCGTCGACCAACATTGTGCGCGACTTGATCGAAGATCAGATGTATCCGCTGACGTTGCGCGGGTTGGAAGAAGGCATGCGGTTTCTGTCGAAATAATTGCTGTTGTCTGGACTGACGCCATCGCGGGCAAGCCCGGCTCCCACAGGTATCGAGGTGGACACAAATCTTGTGAACGCCACTGAACACTGTGTTAGCTGGGCTTGCCCGCGATGCTTTTAGCGATTCAGAAAGCGCTGCAAATAATCGACATGCTCGCGGTGGGCGACGTCCTGCACCACCGGTCGCAATCTCACTTTTTCTCCCGGCAGACATTGCGCCAGACGAGCCAACGCCAATGGCGTCAACGCCCCCAACCGCGGATACCCGCCGATGGTCTGCCGATCATTGAGCAACACGATGGGCTGCCCGTCGGGCGGCACCTGCACCGCGCCGAGAGGAATGCCCTCGGAAATCATCGGCAGGCCCTGATACTGCAACGCCGTGCCCAGCAAACGAATGCCCATGCGATCGGCGCGACTGTCCAGTGTCCAGTCACTGTTGAACACATCAAACAGACTCTGCCCACTGAACTGGCCAATCTGCGCACCGAGCACAAGATCAAGCGGCGCATTCAGCCGCAGATCCGGCCGATGCTCCAGTGGCACTTCCCGAATCAAAAAAGTTGCGCCCTGATAGCTCAGCGTCGCCCCTTTGGCCAACGGCAGGCCCATGCCATCGAGACCGCCGAGTTCCTCGCGCACAACCGTGCAATGGCTGCCAAGAACCCTAGGCGCATCAAATCCACCGGGGGCCGCAAGATAAGCCCGAGCACCGAGCAGTGGCCGGGTGAACTGCAACGTCTGCCCTTTGTGCAATTTGAAACTGCGCCACGGCGCCAACGGCTGGCCATCGATGTTCGCGCCGAGATCAGCCCCCGCCAGCGCCAGCAAGCAATCTTCTGCTGCCATCACGGTAAATCCGCCGAGGGTAATTTCGATCACCGGCATGCCCAGGTCATTGCCCAGCAACCAATTGGCCCAGTTCATCGAGCGCCAGTCCGCCGCGCCGCCCTGAGTGACGCCCAGATGTCGCACGCCAAAACGCCCGGCGTCCTGCAACAGGCATAGCGGCGTACTAGCCTCAATCGTCAATCGGCTCATGCCAGTGCCTCCAGCGGTGTGTCATCGCCACCCAGACGGATGAACTCGGCATGGCTCACTGCTTCGAAGCGCACGGTGTCACCGGGCTGCATCAGGCTGTAGCCGTCGCGATGACGGTCGAACAGTGTCGCCGGGGTGCGGCCGATCAGGTTCCAGCCGCCGGGGGACACCACCGGATACGCGGCCGTCTGGCGCTCGGCGATGCCGACACTGCCGGCGGCGACTTTCTTGCGCGGGGTGTTCAGGCGTGGGGCGGCCAGAATTTCTTCGACCAGCCCCATGAAGGCAAACCCCGGTGCAAACCCAAGGGCGAACACCTGGTATTCCCGGGCACTGTGACGACGGATCACCTCCTCCACCGCCAGCCCGCTTCGCTCAGCGAGCAAGCTCAGCTCCGGCCCGACGCTCAAGTCGTACCAGACCGGCAAGACATGGCACTGGCCGCCGGTTCGCACATTCGGCGAGAGGTCGATCAACGCCTCGGCAATCAATGCCCGAGCCTGATTCGGACTCAGGGCCAGCAGATCGTAATGCACCATCAGCGTGGTGTAGGACGGCACCAGATCGATCAGTTGCTGGCCGAATCCTGCACGCAAGCGCTCACTGGCGGCGAGCATCCACGGCATGTTGGCCTCGGCGATTTCATCGAACAGGCGCAGCATCAGACAGTCCAGCGCCACGACTTCAATCCTTGGGTTCATGACGCGCTCTGCTGGTTCAACGCCTCGCGGATGCGTTGCACGGCAGCCACCGAACTGGCGTTATCGCCATGCACACAAAGGGTGTTGGCTTGCAGGTACAACGCGCTACCGTCGCTCGCAGTGAGCGAGGCGCCGCGGGCAATGATCAGGGCTTGTTCAATGATTGTTTGCGCATCGTGATGCACCGCCCCTGGCAATTGCCGCGAGACCAGTTTGCCGGCGCTGTCGTAAGCGCGGTCGGCGAAGGCTTCGAACCACAGGGTCACGCCGTATTCGTCCCCGAGCTGCTGCGCTGCCGAGTTGTCGCGGGTGGCCATCAACATCAATGGCAACGTCTGGTCGTAAGCGGCAACCGCCTGAATCACTGCGCGCAACTGTGCCGGGTTGGCCATCATGTCGTTGTACATCGCGCCGTGCGGTTTGACATAACTGACCCGCCCGCCCTGCGCCTTGCAAATGCCGTCGAGGGCGCCGATCTGGTAATGCAGGATGTCTTGCAGTTCCTGAACGGAATACGCCATGGAACGGCGGCCGAACCCGACCAGATCCTGATAAGCCGGATGTGCGCCGATCTGCACGCCGTGGCTCAGGGCCAGGCTAACGGTTTTGCGCATGATGCTCGGGTCGCCGGCATGAAAGCCGCAGGCCACGTTGGCGCAGTCGATAAAGGGCATGATCTCGGCGTCCAGACCCATGGTCCAGTTGCCGAAGCTCTCGCCAATGTCGCAATTCAATAGCAGGCGGCTCACGGTGAACACTCCTGTAGCTTCTTGTCTTTTTATCCGTAGGACATTTGCCGATTGGGCAGTCCCCGCAGGTTATCAGTTACTGCGCATCGAGTTGCTTGCCGCGAGTCTCCGGCAAGCTCAATGCAGCAAGAATCACCAAGCCGTAGGACACCGCAGCGAAGGCACCGATGCCCATGCTCAATGGCACTTTCTGGCTGAGCAGACCGATCAGCAATGGAAACAACGCCGCCAGCGCCCGGCCGATGTTGTAGCAAAAGCCCTGGCCGGAACCACGAATACGCGTTGGAAACAGCTCAGTGAGAAACGCGCCCATGCCGCTAAAGATTCCCGAAGCAAAGAAGCCCAGCGGGAAGCCCAGCCACAGCATCACACCATTGCTCACCGGCATCTGCGTATAGAGCAGAACGATGGTGAAAGAGCCCACGGCGAACAGAACGAAGTTCTTTTTGCGACCCAACAGGTCGGTCAGATAGGCGCTGATCACGTAACCGACGTAAGAGCCGACGATCACCATCGCCAGATAACCACCGGTGCCGAGCACGCTCAAACCGCGTTCATTCTTGAGAAAGGTCGGCAACCAGGACGTGATCGCGTAGTACCCACCGAGCGCGCCGGTGGTCAGCAGTGAGGCGCGAATCGTGGTGAAAAGCATGCCGGGCGCGAAAATCTCGTAGAACTTCGCCGGGTTTTCCGGGGTTTGCGCAGCCTTGGCTTCGCGATAGATCTCCGGATCCTTGACCAAGCGCCGAACGAAGATCACAAAAATCGCCGGCACGATGCCGAGGATGAACAGCGCGCGCCAGGCGTCTTCCGGCGGCAGTATCGAAAACAGCAGCGCATACAGAATCGCCGTCAGCCCCCAACCCAATGCCCAACCGGATTGCACCATGCCCACTGCTTTGCCGCGATCCTTGGCGCGGATCACCTCGCCGATCAACACGGCACCGGCGGTCCACTCGCCACCGAATCCAAAGCCCATCAGGGTGCGGGCAATGAGCAATTGCTCGTAGTTCTGAGCGAAGCCGCAGAGGAAGGTAAAGAAGGCGAACCACAGCACCGTCAGCTGCAAAGTGCGCACGCGCCCGATGCGGTCGGAAAGAATCCCGGCGACCCACCCGCCGATGGCCGAGGCGATCAGGGTGCAAGTGTGAATCAGCCCGGCTTCGCCTGTGGTGATGCCCCACATCGCAATCAGGGTCGGCACCACGAAGCTGAGCATCTGCGTGTCCATGCCGTCCAGACCGTAGCCGATCTTGCAGCTCCAGAAGGTCCGGCGCTCCTGCTTGTTGATGTTGCGATACCAGTCGAACGGGCCCGGACGCGCCGTTGCCGTGGGTGTATCGAGTGTGTCTGGAAGGGTGTCGGGAGCACTCATGGCCAATCTCCGCAGGTTTTTATTAGTCTTGTTCGAAGCCCCGACGACGCCTATCGTGGGAACCGGATGCGCCGATTTTTCGTCCCATGGCCCTGCTGCGTCCAACGAATAAAAACCCGCCTTAGGCATAAGAAAAACTTGTCACCCGAGCCTTGCCCATGAACCTGAAGTTTCTCGAGACCTTTGTCTGGGTCGCCCGACTGAAGAGTTTTCGCCTGACCGCCGACAAGCTTTTCACCACTCAGGCGTCGATTTCCAGCCGCATTGCGGTGCTTGAAAGCGAGTTGGGGGTGAAGCTGTTTCTGCGCGATTCACGCGGGGTCAGCCTGACGCCCGAAGGTCTGAAAGTGCTGGACTATGCCGAACAGATGCTCGACACCATGAGCGCGCTCAAGCAATCGATCGAAACCCGTTCGAGCAAGGTCGGCCGGGTGCGCATTGGCGTGATGGACACCGTCATCCACACTTGGCTCAGCCCCCTGGTGGCGCAGATGACCGATCTGTATCCACGGGTGGAAATCGAGCTGGTGGCCGATACGTCGCTTAACCTCTGCGATCAGCTGCAAAAAGGCTTTCTCGACCTGATCCTGCAAACCGATCTGGTGCGTCATGAAAGCGTGCGCAGTCTGGAGCTGGCCAGCCATCCGCTGGGCTGGATCGTGGCGAGCCATTCGATCTACAACCGCGACTTTTCAAGCCTTGCGGATCTGGCCCAGGAACGGATCATCACCTACTCGAAAAACTCTCGGCCGCATCAGGACGTTCTGGCGTTAATGCAGGCCAACGGCGTGCTGACGCCACGCTTGAATTGTGTGAATTCGGTGTCGGCGATCACGCGCTTGTTGCGCGATGGATTCGGCATTGGCGCGCTGCCACCGGTGCTGGTGGCCGAAGAACTGACGCGGGGGGAATTGACCTTGCTCGCCATCGACCAACGGCCATCGAACTTGCAGGTGGTGGTGTCGTGGCGGGTGGGCGTGGATTGGGTCGAGGAGATAGTGTCGTTGTGTCAGCAGGTGCTGGCAGGGTATGCGCGCAAGGTGGGCGAGCGCTACATCACATTGACCGACTGAGCAGCGAGGGGGATTTATCCCCTCGCCACAGCGACTGCGCCCTTACAACCCGCGCACATCGCGGTCTTCGATAGGCCGGCTCTGGCGCAGGCGCTTGCCACCGAGCACCACCCAGTCGATCAGACGGAACAGGCATTCAATGCCGAACGACAACAGCAACGCCCCGCTCATGCCCCAGATCATCGCTTCCGGGGTCAGCAGAATCTGATAGCTGTAGCCGTTCCAGGTTTCCTTGCGAATATCCGGATCGGCAGCCAGCACCACTTGCAGGAAGCGGATGTACCAAGGCCCTTGCATCGCCTGGAACTGTTTATCCAGCGCCAGTTGACGATTGAGCAACGTGCTCAGGCTGTCGGCATCGCTGCGAAACACTGGGTCGTCACTGGCGCGGTAATGGGCGACCAGCGCCTGCAAGTCGCCCTTGAAGAATTGCTCGGCCGTGCCCTGGAAACCGCGCAGGCCGGTCTGCGCCTCGATCAGATGCGCCTCGACCCGTTTCGCGTAATCGTTGATGAACCCAGGCACCTGGACACCAATCAACAGGCCCGCCGCAAACAACACCAGCCGTAGATAACTGAGCAACATGGGGTGCAATCCTTATTCGGTAGTGCCCTGGCTTACGCATTCGCCGCGTCGCCACAGGCTCCATTGGCCCGGTTCGTAGCGGGTCCAGTTTTCATTTTCGGTCAAAGGCTCGGTGGCAATCACCGTGACCACGTCGTTGGGCGTGGTTTCAGCCTGGAAATCGACGATCACATCGACATCCTTCAATCGAGCCGGGCCGAACGGTGCGCGTCGGGTGATCTGTGCCAGTTTGGTCGAGCAATAGCAGAACAGCCAGTCACCATCGCTGAGCAGGCAGTTGAACACGCCTTTGCTGCGGTAGTCGGCGCACGCGGCGACCAGGTCCGGCAACAGCACTTCTATATCGACCGGTTCCGGAAACGCTGCACGCACGCGGTTGAGCAAATCGCAGAATGCCGCTTCGCTGTCGGTATCGCCGACCGGGCGATAGAAACTTTTGATCGGGGTGAAATCGGCGAGTTGACCGTTGTGCGCAAAGCACCAGTTGCGTCCCCACAGTTCGCGGACGAACGGATGGGTATTGGACAGGCAAACCTTGCCGACATTGGCCTGACGAATATGGCCGATGACCACTTCGCTCTTGATCGGATAACGCTGCACCAGATTGGCCACTTCCGACTCGCAACTGGCGGCCGGGTCCTGGAACAGGCGCAAGCCACGGCCTTCATAGAACGCGATGCCCCAACCGTCGCGGTGCGGGCCTGTGCGACCGCCGCGCTGCATCAGCCCGGTGAAGCTGAACACGATGTCGGTCGGCACGTTGGCACTCATGCCCAGTAATTCACACATGTGCGGGCTCTCGGGTTACAGACGCGGCTCGACCCGCATGCGCTGCGGATTGCTCGGCACTGGCGCACGACCGTAACGGTCATCACCGGCACCGCCGAACGGCTGATCATCGTCGCGTTCATCCGCGCGGGCTGCGGCGTGGGCGGCTTTGGTGGCTTCAGCCTGTTCGCGGCGAGCGCGTGAAGCACGCTCGATCGGAAAGCGGATCAGCACGAAAACCAGGTAAATGCCAAAGGCGATCATGCCGTACATGAACAGGTCGGAAATCGCCCGCCAGGCGTTGTTGCCGACCTTGAACGCCAGATCCAGCGTGGTGATGGCAATGGCCGGAGCGACCTTTTCCTTCACCGGGTCAATGATGGTCGGGCTGAACAACAGCACCGCCATCAAGACACGCAGCGGCTCGCGCAGCCAGCGCCACATCCAGCGGGTCAGGCGCATCCATACCAACAGGCAGCCTACAGCGGCAAAGGCGTAGAGGCCCCAGGCGATCAGATAGTCGTTCTCGGTCATGGTGTCCATGGCAAGGCAGGCAAAGAGGCGCTTATAGTAACGACTTTTCGCCCGCCAGGCTTGTCCCAATAGACACACAACCTGTGGGATGAGCCTGCTCGCGAATACGGACTGTCAGTTGAAACATTGTTGTCTGACCCACCGCTTTCGCGAGCAGGCTCGCTCCCACAGGGTTTGCGCTGGTACCCAGAGCTGCGAAACCCCCTATTCCGTACATTGTCCGAGAGCTTTCCATGCCCGAATCCGCGAACGCCATCAGTGCCCCGATTGCCCACAAGGCCGCCGGCGCCGACCCGTATGCCTGGCTGCAGGAGCGCGACACCGACGCGGTGCTCGACTACCTCAAGGCCGAAAACGCCTGGCAAGAGACGCAAACCGCCGATCAGGCGCAACTGCGCGAAACGCTGTTCGAAGAGATCAAGGGCCGGATCCTCGAAACCGACCTGTCCCTGCCCTCGCCATGGGGGCCGTATCTGTATTACACACGCACCACCGCCGGTGACGAATACGCCCGGCACTACCGCTGCCCGCGTCCTGCCGACGACAGCCTGACCCTCGACGAAAGCCGCGAGCAATTGCTGCTCGACCCGAACGTGCTAGCCAATGGCGGGTTCTTTTCGCTTGGCGCGTTCAGCATCAGCCCCGATCACCAGCGTCTGGCCTACAGCGTCGACGCCTCGGGCGAGGAGGTTTACACGCTGTTCGTCAAGGAGTTGGCCAACGACAAGGTCAGCGAACTGGCCTTCGAGGATTGCGACGGCAGCATGACCTGGGCCAACGACAGCCTGACCTTGTTCTTCGGCGTGCTGGACGACACTCACCGCCCACACAAATTGTTCCGTTATCGCCTCGACGGCACCGCTGCCGAAGAGGTGTTCAACGAAGCAGACGGACGTTTCTTCCTGCATTGCTATCGCTCCAGCTCCGAACAGCAATTGCTGCTGTCGCTGGGCAGCAAGACCACCAGCGAAGTCTGGGCGCTGGACGCCAATCAGCCGCATCTGCCCTTCACTTGCCTGGCGCCACGGGTCGAGGATCACGAATACGATGTCGATCACGGCCTGCTCGATGGCGAGTGGACATGGTTTATCCGCACCAACCGCGACGGCATCAATTACGCGCTGTATCAGGCGCCGGACACCGGCGTCGCGCCGAGTGAAGCCGACTGGCAGAACCTGATCGCGCACAGCGACAGCGTGATGCTCGACGACGTGAGCCTCAACACCCAAGCCATGACCCTGAGCCTGCGCGAAGGTGGCTTGCCGATCATCGAAGTTCACCCACAGGGGCTGGCGCCTTATCGCGTGCAATTGCCGGACGCGGCCTACAGCCTCTATGTGCAAAACAGCCTGGAGTTTGAAAGTGACCGGATTCGCCTGCGTTACGAGGCGTTGAACCGTCCGGCCCAAGTGCGCCAACTGATCCTCGCGACCGGCGAGCAAACCGTGCTGAAAGAAACCCCGGTGCTCGGCCATTTCGACGCTGACGCCTACGTCAGTCAGCGTTTGTGGGCGAACGCGCCGGACGGTACGCAAGTGCCGATCAGTCTGGTGATGAAACGCGAAATGGTAGGCAAACCGGTGCCGCTGTACCTGTACGGTTACGGCGCATACGGTTCAAGCCTCGACCCGTGGTTTTCCCATGCACGCCTGAGCCTGCTCGATCGCGGCATGGCCTTCGCCATCGCCCATGTGCGCGGCGGCGGTGAGCTGGGCGAAGCCTGGTATCGCGCCGGCAAGCAAGAACACAAACACAACACTTTCAGCGATTTCATTGCCTGCGCCGAGTTCCTGATTCTCAACGGCATCACCACAGCGCAAAAACTGGCGATCAGCGGTGGCAGCGCCGGGGGCCTGTTGATTGGCGCCGTGCTCAACCAGCGTCCGGATCTGTTCGGCGTAGCGATTGCCGAAGTACCGTTCGTCGACGTACTCAACACCATGCTCGACCCGGATCTGCCACTGACCGTCACCGAATACGACGAGTGGGGCAACCCCGAAGAGCCGGACGTCTATGAACGCATCAAGGCTTACGCACCGTACGAAAACGTCGCCGCGCAGGACTACCCGGCGACGCTGGTGATCGCCGGCTACAACGACAGCCGCGTGCAGTATTGGGAAGCGGCCAAGTGGGTAGCGAAACTGCGCGCGACCAAAACCGACAACAACCCACTGCTGCTCAAGACAGAATTGGGCGCCGGGCACGGTGGGATGAGCGGGCGTTATCAAGGATTACGTGACGTAGCGCTCGAATATGCATTTGTCTTCAAGGTTTTGGGGCTGGCCTGAGGAACTCCGTCGGTCACTTGGGTCTTAATTACAGACCCAAGAGGCCGATACCCCACAAAGGTCGATGTACAGCCTCGAAAATGTGAAAACAAAAAGATCGCCAAGACATGTCTGAGCCCACTTTACTGAACAACGAAATCCGCGACTGGCTGATGGACTGCGGTCTGTTCGATCAGTTGCAACTGGCAGACTTCGCCGCCGCCTCCGGCTACTTCAGCATCAGCACGGTGGCCGAGGGCGAAGCCATCTTCCGCGAGGGCGATGCTGGCAGCTTCATGTGCATCCTCCACACCGGCCAGGTGGCCGTGCAGAAAACCGGCCCCGACGGCCAGACCATCACCATGGCCACCCTGCGCAGCGGCCGGGCATTCGGCGAAATGGCCGTGCTCGACGGCGACCTGCATCGCGGCGAGCAACTGTCAGTTGCTCAACCTGGGCAAAGACTCGCTGGAAAAAATGCTCAACGACGCACCGAAAATCGCCGCCAAAATCATCCGCGCCCTCGCTGTCTCCCTCTCCAAACGCCTGCGCATGGCCGACGGTCAACTGGCGGCGCAACAGGTCTAACCGCCGGGAGATTTGGCTTTGGTGCCGGTCGGTTCAATGCCCGGCACTGGCTGATCCTTGCTCGGCGGACTTGGCATTTCGATCGGCACCAGCGGCGGGCTACCACTGCCGGCGCCAGACTTGGGAATATTGATCGGCGTGATCTGCGGATAGGGTGTTGGCGTTGCGGTGCCGGGCGAACCGGGTTGCGGCATTGGGCTGACCGGAATGGTCTGCTGCGCCTGCACGGCACTAATCGAGAGCGCGGCCAGGGCAATGACCGTTAGAATGGTGCGCTTCATCAAGGGCTCCGTTGGCCTTAGTCTGCGCTCAGGCTACTCCCAACGGGCCTGCTTGCCTTCCCCCTTGTAGAGATTTCCATGAAACGTTTCGTTCTGCTCGACACCACGCCGATCCCTGAAAACGGCGGTGCCCTGTGCCTGTTCGAATATGGCGAGGATTTCGTCATCAAAATTCAGGGCGGCGATGGCGGGCAATTGATGAACACGCGCATGCACGGTTCAGAAGATGCGCTGGCCGAGATCCCTTGCCGCAAGGTCGCCGGCCGACCGGATTCGCGGGTGCTGATCGGCGGGCTGGGCATGGGTTTCACCCTCGCCTCGGCGCTCAAGCACTTGGGCAAGAGCGCTGAAGTGGTGGTCGCTGAACTGGTACCGGGCGTGGTCGAATGGAATCGTGGGCCGCTCGGTGAAAAATCCGGCCGCCCCCTGCTCGACCCGCGCACAGTGATCCGTCAGGACGATGTCGCCAAGGTGCTGCAAAGCGAACCCAATGGCTTCGACGCGATCATGCTCGACGTCGACAACGGCCCCGAAGGCCTGACGCAGAAGGCCAACAGTTGGCTGTACTCCGCCGCCGGGCTCAATGCGTGCGCCAAGGCCCTGCGCCCCAAAGGCGTGCTGGCCGTGTGGTCGGCCAGCGCCGATCGGCAGTTTTCCGACAAATTGAAGAAGGCCGGTTTCAAGGCTGAGGAAGTGCAGGTCTTCGCCCACGGCAACAAGGGCACCCGCCATACGATCTGGATTGCCGAGAAGCTCAAAGGCTGAGCTAAACTGCGAACATAACCGTCATCAGTCTTTCTACAAAGGTGAACCCATGAGTTCGTCCACCCCAACCAACACGTCGAAGCTGGATCGCATCCTCGCCGACAACCAGCGCGACAAGGAAATGGGCTACCGCGACAAGGCCCTGAAA
This sequence comes from Pseudomonas baetica, assembly GCF_019733355.1. GTDB lineage: Bacteria > Pseudomonadota > Gammaproteobacteria > Pseudomonadales > Pseudomonadaceae > Aquipseudomonas > Aquipseudomonas baetica_A. The sequence goes on from NZ_JAIHLQ010000001.1 coordinate 320,623, forward strand.
ATGTACCCGCACGTCTGCGGTCGCTGCACCCGTGAGTTTTCCGGCAAGCGTCTGAGCGAACTGACCGTGCATCATCGTGACCACAACCACGACAACAACCCGCAGGACGGTTCGAACTGGGAGTTGCTGTGCCTGTACTGCCACGACAACGAACACTCGCGTTACACCGACCAGCAATATTTCAGCGAAGGCTCGCTGAGCACGCCGACGATTGCCAAAGCGACGCATAACCCGTTTGCGGCGCTGGCCGGGCTGATGAAAAAAGAAGAGTAAAGATCTTCATTGGCCTGACGGGCCTCTTCGCGAGCAAGCCCGCTCCCACATTGGTTTTGTGTACGACGTCGATCCAATGTGGGAGCGCGTTTGCTCGCGAAGGCGCCCGCCCAGGTACCGCCAATCCATGACCTGACCACAACCACCCAATCCCCGTATAATCGCCCTCTTTTTCCCGAAGGCTCCCCGCTCGTGGCAGACAAACGTTACAGCTGCATTGGTTTGTACAACCCCAAATCACCGGAGAACGTCGGTTCGGTGATGCGCGCCGCAGGCTGTTATGGCGTGTCGACCGTGTTCTACACCGGCAAGCGCTATGATCGCGCCGCCGACTTCGTTACCGACACCAAACGCGTGCACTACGACATCCCGCTGATCGGCATTGATGACCTGAAAAAGATCCTGCCGCTCAACTGCGTGCCCGTCGCCGTGGAACTGGTCGAAGGCGCCCGTCCGCTGCCGGAATACACCCACCCGGATCGCGCGCTCTACATCTTCGGCCCTGAAGACGGCTCGCTGGATAAAGAGATCCGCGACTGGTGCGAAGACGTCGTGTACATCCCGACCACCGGTTGCATGAACCTCGCCGCCACGGTCAACGTCGTGCTCTACGACCGCATGGCCAAGGGCCTGAACACCCGCTCCGGGCCGAAATTCCGCTAAAACGTCACACATCCGATGGAACAAGCTGTCCGCCCGCGCAGTCAGCTTGTTTATCCATTACCCAATGCCTGGAGAAAGATCATGACCGAGCTCAAACGCGTCGAACGTATCGAATCCACCCCGTTTCAGAGCCGTTCCGAACAGAACGTCGAAGGCTGGGAGCGTATCGGCTCGCTGGCCGGCGGCGTGATCATGGTCGGCAAGGGCCTGCGCCGTGGCGGCGTTTTCGGTTTGATTCAAGTAGCGATCGGCGGTGTGGCCATGGCTCGGGGGATTACCGGGCACAGTTCGGTGAAAAGCCTGTACGAGAAAAGCCGTCAGGACATGAATAACGTGCGGGCCAGGATCGAGCGTGCCGGGGAAGAGTTGAGCAAGCTGAAGGCCAATGCCGAGGCGGCGACCAGCACGGCGACGGTGACTGGCAATGATTCGGTGAAATCGCCGAAAGCCGGGGGCTGATTCAGGATTTGCTGTGAGGTTACCGGCCTCTTCGCGAGCAGGCTCGCTCCCACATTTGATCTGTGTCGAACACAAAACCAGTGTGGGAGCGAGCCTGCTCGCGAGTGGCGATGTTACTGAAGTAAAGCGCTATCAAGCACTTTGGAAGACTCGCCCAGAACACGCTCGGCCAGTTGCACAAACGCCTTGGTACTCACCGTCCCCAGATGCATCGCCCCACGCAACACGTCATCCAGCGAGCGCTTGTTGCGCGTCTTCAAGCGAATCTCGCCATCGAGCTCCTGCAACATCACCACCGCCCTTGAAACCTGCGCCGGGCTGATCTGTTCGCCGCGCAGCGTCGTGACCTTTGCGCCATCCCCGGCCAATTTCGCCTGCAAACTCTGATAGCGCTCATCGCTCAAGCCGCCAGCACGGCGCACCAGTTCGATCGCGTAAAACTCGGCAAAACCCTCGCTGATCCAGTCGCTGCGCTGCTCGTCATTGATTCGTGCGAACACCTGAGCCAACTCACGCACCAGCGCGCTGCTGCCACTCTCGCTGACCAACGGCAAACGCGTGTTGAGATAGATCGACTCGTGCGCGCCCAGGCTGCCGCGCCACATCGGATCGCTGGCGCCGACGACCAACAGTTTGGCCGGATGGCGCGGATACAGCGCCTGCACTTGCGGCCAGACAAACGTCAGCAACGTCAGCACGTCCATCCGGCGCATCCCCAGCCCTTGCGGCGAAGCCACGGTGACTTCGGTTTCACCCAACCGGGTGCGACGGCTGCCGAGGTGGCCGGCCAGCATCCAACCGGTCGGGCGGTCGAACAGGCGTGATGGATTGTCGATGCGGAATTTGTTCTTGCCGATGCGTGGCCAGGCGGTTTCGATGCTTTTCCAGCCGTCGGGCAATTCAAATTGAAGGCGCGAGACCAGTTCGGTGCCGTCCTGTTGGTCCAGCTTGGCCGGCGGCACCAAATCGTCACCGCGCATCAATGCCCAAGTTGACGTCATGCGAGTGTCGAAGCTGCCGTTCTTGCGGCCGTGGCTGATGCGCACGCGATAGGTCAGGCTGGCCTTTTCGCTCGTCGGACGCCAGACTCCGCGCGCCTGCTTGCCCGGCGTCAGTTGCCATTGGCCATCGGCCTTGAAGTCGCTGTAATGGCTGCCGTCGCCGAGGTCGAAATCGAGGCTGCGCACAACAGCGCCCTTGGCCAGGGTCAAACGCACCTCAGCCTGATCGCTTTTTGGCAACAAGCGAACGTGATAATCCAGGTCGACTTTCTTCGCCGCCCACACCGGCGCGCTCAACGCCAGCAGCCCGGCGATCAACGCCCGCCGCATTCCCACAGCCATACACACTCCTTGTTGAAACTTGAATCCGTGGACGCTTAGCCGGCCCGAAAAATCAGATGATCTTCCCAGTCGTCTTCCGGCACGCTGCCTTCGGCGAGCATGCGCCCGGATTGGGAAATCCGCTCGTGGTGCACCGCATCGCGATCACCGCACACCAGGTGATGCCATAACGGCAGATCCTTGCCCTCGCTGACCAGCCGATAACCGCAGGTCGGCGGCAACCATTTGAACGCTTCGGCCTGCCCCGGCGTGAGCTGGATGCAGTCCGGGACAAACTTGATGCGATTCGGATAATCGCTGCACTGGCAGGTTTTCAGATCCAGCAGTTTGCAGGCGATGCGCGTGTAATAGACGCTGTTGTCTTCCTCATCCTCAAGCTTTTGCAGGCAGCACAGGCCACAGCCGTCGCACAGCGATTCCCATTCCTCGTGATCCAGTTGATCGAGGGTTTTGCGTTTCCAGAACGGTTCGACTTTGGCGGCCATGGCTCAAGCATCAACATCAGGTGGTGAAAAGGCCGCCAGTCTAGTGCCAGCGGGCTTGCGGGCCAAGCGCTGGCGACTGTCGGTAAAACGCGCTTGTCAGCCCAAGCGCCGCCCAGTAGGGTTTTGCCTCGCTTCTTTTAAAAACGTAGCCAGGAATTTCTTGATGAGTGCCAACCCTCGCGTTGCCGATTACGCCATTCACCCGCAATTCACCGATCGCTGGTCGCCCCGCGCCTTTACCGGCGAAGCGATCCCGGAAGAAACCCTGCTGAGCTTTTTCGAAGCCGCACGCTGGGCGCCGTCGGCCTACAACTCGCAGCCATGGCGTTTTCTCTACGCGCGCCGCGATACACCGAACTGGGAGCGCTATCTGGGCCTGCTCAACGAATTCAACCGCAGTTGGGCGCAACATGCCTCGGCGCTGGTGATCGTCATGTCCAAAACCACCTTCACCGCCCCCGGCGCGACTGAAGAAACCCCGGCACTGTGGAGCACTTTCGATACGGGCTCAGCGTGGGGCCATCTGGCGCTGCAAGCGAGCATCAGCGGTTGGCACACCCATGGCATGGCCGGTTTTGATCAGGAACTGACCCGCCAGGAGCTGAACATTCCAGAAGGTTACGCACTGCACGCCGCCGTGGCGGTGGGCAAGCTGGGGGACAAGGCGACCCTGGCCGATTACCTGCAAGCACGCGAGGAGCCTAGCCCACGTCGTCCGCTGAGCGAACTGGCGGCTGAAGGTGACTTCACCCTCTAAGCGGTACCACAAAACAACAGTGGGAGCAGGCTAGCTCGCGAAGAGGGCGTTTCAGTCAACGTTTCTGGTGACTGAAACACCGCTTTCTCGAGCAGGCCCGCTCCCACTATTGGATCGGGGAAACTCAATAGCCGCGGTTGAAATCCACTTCCCCGCGCAACGCCTCACCGGCCTGATACGCCCGCAGGTTGTCGACAAACAACTGCACCATCAACGCTGGTGAAGTCGGCGCCGAGCTGTGGCCGGTCAGCAACAAGCCCCACGCCGTCCAGAATGGATGACGTTGCGGCAACGGCTCCTGCCGGCAGACGTCGATCACCGCGCCCGCCAGATGCCCTTCCTTCAGGGCCTCCACCAGATCCGCATCGACCACCGCGACACCGCGCCCGGCATTGATGAACAACCCGGTCGATTTGAATTGCTTGAACAGCGCCGCGTCGTAGATATCGTGGGTGTGTTCGGTGTTGGGCAACAGGTTGACCACGTAATCCACTTCGCCTACCAGCCGTGGCAAATCGGCCATCGAGCCCACTTCGACAAACGGCGCCTGCTCCCGGGCGCTGCTGGCAATACCGTACAACTCGACGCCAAACGGCCGCAGGAACTGCGCCACGCTCAGGCCGATGTCGCCGGTGCCGACAATCAGCACCTTGCGTCCGACCAGACTCTGGCCCGTGCGGTTGTCCCACTTGCGCTCGACCTGGCTGACCAGACGCGCCAACACTTCGCGTTCGTGGCCGAGCATGTAAGTCAGCACGTATTCGGCCATCACCTGACCAAAAATTCCCACCGCGCGGGTCAAGCGGTAATCGCGGCGCAAGCCATCAGCCAGCAGTGGCGTGATACCGGCCCAGGTCGATTGCAGCCATTGGGGTTGATGGCCCTGACGCAACAGGGTCGCCAGCAGATCCGGCTGCCCCAGCCAAACCGGACAATCGGTGGCCTGACGAGCCAGTTCAGCGGAGTCGCCGCTGGTCAGTACTTCGAGCTCCGGCGCTGCCTGACGCAGCAGCCGGGCGTATATCGCGTGGTCGTGTTCAGCAATCAGAACGCGCATCTTCAAACCTTTCGCAAACCGTGCAGAAAACCGCCGTATTTCGGGCGGTCATCGCGGTAAAAACAGTTCCAGGGTTACCAGAGGCCCAGAACAGGGCCCCGCCAATCAGATCGGGTCGTTGCGTCGCAGCAACTCTTCAGGCAAGTGTTCGATGTACTCATCCTCAGCCGGCGGCATTTGCAAGTGATAGCCCTGCTTTTCGAGGTTTTCCAGGACCACAACGATGTCTTCGCTGGCCAGTTTGCGCTCGGGTGACAGCACCAGATCGAAAGCATGTTTGGCTTTGCCGAAGGCCAGCATCAGCGCTTCGGGCACTTGTTCAAGTGCATCGCTTTTGAGCACATAAAGGTACATGCCGCTGCGCTTGGAGCTTTGGTAAATGGAGCAAATACGTTTCAAGGCTGTTCTCCGGCGGTGGCCAGGCTGTCGAGCAGCTTCTGACCCATGAGTTCGCGGCGCCAGCCACGCAGCGACTCAGGTAATTGGTAAGGGCCCTCGGGGAAACCGCTCTTGAGCAGTGCTTCGAGGGTTTTCTTGCGCAGCATCAGTTCTGGCGCGATGTTCAGGCGTTCAGCTTCGGCCTGACCGAGCGCGCGCAATTGCTTGATCAACGTAGCCGCTTCGATCGGCAACGGTTCCGGCACCGCAGGCGGCCATTGATCGGGGCCCACACTGCCAGAGCGTTTGATCAGATCAAGTAGAAATTCGCCGTCCTGACGCACGGTACGCGGGTGCATGTCTTCGATCTTGCCCAGCGCACTCAAAGAGTCCGGTTGCGTACGGGCCAGCGGCCACAGCGAATGCTCACGCACAACGCGGTTGCGCGGCAGGTCTCGGGCGCGGGCTTCGCGCTCGCGCCAGGCACACAGTTCACGCAGCACGGCCAGTTGCGCGCGGGACAGTTTCCACGCCAGTTTGGCCTCGCGATACACCTCGTATGGATCGGTTTCCCGACGCAGGTTGGCAACCAGCTCGGCGCCGTCCTCCAGAACCCAGTTGAATTTGTCGTCAGACAGTTTCGGACGCAGCTGGACGAAAACCTCCGCCAGATGCACGGCATCTTCGGCGGCATAGCTGATTTGTGTCTCGGACAACGGTCGCTGCAACCAATCGGAGCGGGTTTCACCTTTGGGCAGTTCGATGCCGAGCACGGCCTGCACGAGCCGCGAGTAGCCCATCGAGAAACCGAGGTTCAAGTAAGCCGCGGCCAGTTGGGTATCGAACAGCGGCGCCGGCATGCTGCCGGTCAGGCGCAACAGGACTTCGAGGTCTTCGCTGCACGCATGCAAAACCTTGAGTACCGCCGGATTTTCCAGTAACGCGGCCAGCGGTTGCCAGGCGTTGATGGTCAGCGGATCAATCAGGTAGGCGCGTTTGCCGTCACCCACCTGCAACAGGCCGGCAATCGGGTAGAAGGTGTCGACCCGCATGAATTCGGTGTCGAGGGCCACGAAAGGCAGTTGCTGCCACTCGGCGCAAAATTGCGCGAGGCTTTCGTTGTCGCGAATCCAGTGAATATCGATGGCCACACGGCTCTCCCTTGAAGAATGGCGCGCAGTATATATCGCCACTGGCGATTTACGCGCCTGCGAAGGACAAGAGCTGTAACGAAATGTCCTGCCAAACAGCAAGAATAGTCTGATAGAGGAAGCAGGCAGGCCCGTCGTATCAGGACAACGGGCCCGAAACTGCTCAGTCCTTGGCCAACACGCCATCAATCCCTGCGCCACGGCAACCGGCAAACATGTCCAGGCCCGGCTGATAAACCTTGCTGCGTACTTCAAGCAAGCCGAGCATCGAGTGAAACAGGTTGTCCTGACTCAACGGTTTGTCTCGGTTCATTTGCAGGCAGTGAGTATCGACCGAATAAGCCTTCTGATAACTGTCAGAGAACCACGCCAGCATCGCCACATGTTTCTGTTGCTCCGGCGCCAGCATGTAAGGCGTGCCGTGCAGGAACAAATTGTATTCGCCCAATGACTCGCCGTGATCCGACAGGTACAACATGGCGGTATCAACCTTGTCCTGATTGGCGCGCAGTACATCGATCAGGCTCGACAACACATGGTCGGTGTAAACCAGCGTGTTGTCGTAACCATTGACGATACTTTCTCGGCTGCAATTGTTCAGCGCGTTACTTTCACAGACGGGTGTGAAGTGTTCGTACTCCTTCGGATAGCGCTTGAAGTATTCCGGGCCATGACTGCCCATCTGATGCAGGACCAACACAGTGTCCTTGTCCAGATGATCGATAAAGCCTTGCAGACCTTGCAGCAGGATTTCATCACGGCATTCGCTGTTGGCGCACAGCGCCGGGTCTTTGAGGTTGCTGACATCCTGCAGCGTGACCCGATCGCAAGTGCCTTTGCAGCCAGACTGGTTATCGCGCCAGATCACGTCGATACCGGCACGCTTGAGCACGTCGAGCAGGCCTTCTTCGTTCTTGGCCTTGCTGGCGTCGTAATCCTTGCGGTCCATGTTGGAAAACATGCACGGCACCGAGACCGCCGTTTCAGTGCCGCAGGAATGTACGTCGGTGAACGCGATCAGCCCGGCTTCCTTGTCCAGTTTTGGCGTGGTGTCACGGTTATAACCCAGGATGCCGAAGTTCTCCGCCCGGGCACTTTCCCCCACGACCAGCACGGTCAGGGATTTGCGTGGCTGTACTTTCAAGTCCGGATTGCGTTGGGCGTCCTCGCCGATCTTGACGAACGGCTGGTGCGCCGAGGCTACTTGCTCACGCAGGTAACCGGCTGACGCGCCAATGTAGTTGCTCGGCACCAGCATCAAGTGCAATTCATGATGATTGCGAAACAGCGAGGAAAGCCCCTGATAGTTGGCCAGTGCAACCCCACCGATCACGGCAGCCGATACGAAACTGACAATAACTTTGCTGAACAACTCGCGATGCCAGCGACGATAGTTGACCGGCACTTTCCACAACAACCAGGAAGGCAACACACCAAGAAACAGCAAGTAAGCAAACAACTTCAACGACAGCAGATCACGAACTTCCGTGGCATTGGTTTCGGCGAAGTTACGAAGCATACCCGCATCAATCATGACGCCATACTGACTCATGAAATAAGCCACACCGGCACTGATCAAGAACATCAGTGTCAGAATCGGCTTAAGCAGCGGACGAAAGGCGAGAAAGGTCAGCACGATGTTGAACGCGGCAAGGATCATCACGCCGAAAGCCACGCGCATGGCAACGCCGTTGCCATCTGCGGCTGTGATCTCGACCAGGTGCTGCCAGAGCACAAAATTGAAACCGATCAACAGAAAGGCACTGGCAATCAACGTCACCCACTCCGGGCGCACGGAATTTAACTTCAACATAGTGGTGGGTTATTCCTGAAAAGAAGAGCCCCGGTTAATTGTGAAAAATTCATTAACCAAGGCCTGCCAAACTGTAGACAGGCAACCATCAATTTTTCGTGAAAAAGACGCCAACGAATAGTTAGGGCGTGGTAATAAGTCAACATCCGTAAAGTATTTGAGAGTGGTTCAGATTTGCTTCTGTTCTTTGCTCGCTACCCCTGTGGGCGCGAGCAAGCCCGTTGAGGGGGATTCGCGGTTATCGAATATTTAAATACTGCAGCGGATTTTCTGGTTTGCCCGCACCGAGTGGCCACGCGCCTAATCCTCAGCCCTGATATCAAAGGCCTGACGATGGAAAATATCCGCACCACCTCCCGCCCCGCCGTCGGGCTAATGCTCGCGATCATTCTGGTCGCCCTCAATCTGCGACCGTCGATGGCAGCCGTCGGGCCACTGCTTTCGGCGATTCGCGGCGACATCCCGTTGAGCTTCAGCCTCGCGTCGTTGCTGACCATGTTGCCGGTGATGACCATGGGAATGGCGATGTTTTTCGGTATCGGTATCAGTCAGCGCCTGGGTGAACAGCGCACGGTGCTGCTGTCGCTGCTGATCATTGCTATGGCGACGCTGTCACGACTGTTTATCGACTCGGCTGGCGACCTGATTGTCAGCGCCATGTTGGCGGGCATCGGCATCGCGCTGATTCAGGCGTTGATGCCGGCGCTGATCAAATCGCGCTTCGCCGACAACGTGGCGCTGTGCATGGGCTTGTATGTCACCTCGATCATGGGCGGCGCGGCGATTGCGGCCTCATTCGCGCCACTGGTGAGGGTACAAACCGGTAGCTGGCGCCTGGGCTTGGCCATTTGGGCGGCGCTGGCGCTGCTGGCGTTCGTGTTCTGGTGGTCGCAACGCAGGTCACTGCCAAACACCATGACGGGGGCGGCGAGAAACGAATCGTTTTTCTCCAATGCTCGCGCCTGGTTACTCGCAATCTTCTTCGGTCTGGGAACAGCGTCCTACACCTGTGTACTCGCTTGGCTGGCACCGTACTACGTGGAAAAAGGCTGGAGCGAACAAAACGCAGGGCTGTTGTTAGGTTTTCTGACGGCCATGGAGGTCATTTCCGGACTCATAGTCCCGGCTATCGCTAATCGCAGCCGTGATCGGCGCGTGGTACTGATGGCGCTGCTCGGCCTGATCATCGCCGGTTTCTGCGGGCTGATCCTCATCCCGCAACACCTCAGCCTGCTGTGGCCGTGCCTGTTGGGCCTGGGCATTGGCGGGTTGTTTCCGATGAGCCTGATCGTCGCCCTCGACCACCTCGACAACCCGCAGCGCGCCGGTGGCCTCACCGCATTCGTGCAAGGCATTGGTTATCTGATTGCCGGCCTCTCACCATTACTGGCCGGGATGGTCCGCGATCAACTGGGCAGCTTCGAATGGGCCTGGGGGGCGCTGACGGCCATGATGGTGGTCATGCTGCTGATGGTGTTGCGTTTCGACCCCCGGCATTACCAACGACATATCCGGTGACCGCAAGCACGCAGTAACTGAAGGCTTCTGGCCATGTTTTAGCGCTTTGTCGGACGACGTCGTGTTGCTAAAACTTTCTGTCCCACAACTGTCCGTGAAATATCCTACAGGGCTTTCTCCTGGCACCATCGTTCCGCTAGGATCGTTCGCACACGTTTGCGCGGATTCAGCGCAAGGAGCACAGCGAGACAGAACGGATGCTGAACAGTAACTTGCTTCGAAAGCTCGACATGCAGGATCTCATGGTGTTTATCGCCGTGTATGAGCAGAACAGCGTCACCGATGTATCGGAAACGCTGTTTGTCAGCCAGTCCACCGTCAGTTATTGCCTGAAAAAACTGCGCACCAGTTTCGAAGACGAACTGTTCATCAACACACGCACCGGCATGCGTCCGACCTACAAGGCCTGCACCATGTACGGCCATGTACAGAAGATTCTCGAGAGCATCAATCTGTGCCACGCCGGCGCCCCGGTGTTTGATCCTACCCAGCAAGCGGTCACTTTCAACATCTGTGCCCCGGAATACTTCGAACAACTGATCCTGCCGCGTTTATTGAAGCGCTTCGACTTCAATGATTTGCCGGTGATGGTCAACATGCACAAGTTTGAAACCGATGTGCCAGCGGATGAGCTACGCGACGGCAGCCTCGATCTTGTGATCAGCTTCGGCCCAAACTTCCACCGCAACCACGCTGACCTGAAGTCTCGGATGCTGCTGGAAGATGATTTGGTCTGCGTCTTCGACAAGCGCGCCACGCCACTGGAACCGCGCCTGAGCTTGCAAGCCTTCACCCAACGCCGGCATGTGTTCCCGACACCCTGGACCTCCACCACCAACATGGTCGACGGCTGGCTCGCGCGACAGGCCCAGAAACGCCAGATTGTGGCGCGTTCGAACAGCTACAGTGCCGCGTTGAAATTGATCACCGGCACCGACTTCGTCCTCACCCTGCCCCGACGCATTCAGCGTTTACTGACCAACGAAGCCGTGTTTAACCACTGTGAGGCGCCCAACGGCTTGCCGGGGTTCACGCTCGACATGCAGTGGAGCCAGAACGTCGATCAGGACAGCGCCAACGTCTGGCTCCGCGAGCAGATAATCCAGGTATGCAGCGAGCTGGATGCGGCCTGACGCTTACATGCCAATGGCGGTTTTGCTGTAGCAATCACGGTCGATATCAAGCAGTTCAACGCACAACTGCACCTCAATGTCGGCAGGCCATTCGCAAAGTTCTTGCAACACCGTCAGCAGGCTTTGCGACAGCTGTTTCTTGATCTCCGGCGAACGGCCGCTGAGCAGGGCCAGTTTCACATGCACGAAAGCACGCTGGCCCATGGTGGTGCCAACCTTGAAGGTTTCCACTTTCACCGCACGGCTCTTGATATCGAACTCTGCCGCGAACTGACCGGAACCCACCAAGGTGTTGTTGAGCCGGATCAACGCGACATCAGCGTTCAGTTGCGGCAGGTTGGCGGTGTATTCCATGTGCAGGTGTGGCATCGGGATGCTCCAGTCGGGCGGCAGAAAGGCCGTACATATAACACAGCTGCGCCCTACTCCCTTGAGGCTTTTTCTGACACCACGGGTGACGATGTCTGACGTAGCGCCAAGGTTTCCCAGACAGCGACCACGATCACGATCGTCGTGGTCAGCGCGCCCAGTTGCAACGCTGAAAACCAGTGATTCAACGCCAATGGGAAGGACAGCATCAGCAGAACCAGCCCGGCCAGATGCGACAAAGGGGGCAGCAGCCGGTCGGCCATGACCCATTTGAACAGCGCATTGCCGAGCAAAAACAACCACGGTCCGGCAATGATGGCGAGGATGCCAGCGTCACTGGCGTGATCCGGGTGCACCAGCACCAGCTCATCGGCCACGGCACTGACGATCACCCCGGCAACGATCAGCACATGCAGATAGGTGTAAGCGATCCGCGCCTGGCGCCCAGGATCAGTGGAATGAGCGATGCGATGGTGCGCGCGTTCGGCGCCGCTGTCGAAATACACCCACCACATGGCGATGCTGCCCAGCACCGAGACGAGAAAGGCGAGCAATCCGCCAGCACTCAGCGGTAATTCGGCAAACGTCGCACCGGTCACCAGCAACGACTCACCCAGGGCAATGATCACAAACAAGCCACAGCGCTCGGCCATGTGATTGCCTTCGACGTTCCAGTCGCTCAGCGACGAACGCCCAAGGCCCGGTACCCAGAAATACAGCGACGGCGAAATCAGCTCGATCAACAAAGCCGCCGACCAGCACCACAGGCGTTGCTCTGCCTCGACAAACGCCCCGGCCATCCAGAAAACCCCGGACAGCATCAGCCAGACGAGGATGCGCTGAAAGTTGCGGGTCATGCTCAGCGATTCGCCGCGCACCGCCCAAATGGCAAACAACGTGCGCCCGACCTGCATGAACACAAACGCTGCAGCGAACATCAAGCCGCGTTCGGTGAATGCCTTGGGAATGGCCGATGAGAGCAACAAACCGGCAATCATCAAGCCAAACAACCCGATACGGATCGGTAGTTTTTCCGGGTCGAGCCAATTGGTGATCCAGGACGTGAAGATCCACACCCACCACACTGCGACCATCAGCAACGCTACCTGCACCGCGCCGAGAATCGACAAATGGGCGAGCAAGGAATGCGACAACTGAGTGACGGCGAACACGAACACCAGGTCGAAAAACAGCTCGACCATGCCAACCTTGCCACTGTCGAGACTGCCGCGCCCACGCAACAACGTACGGGTGATGCTCATGGCACAGGTCTCCGCCAGATTCATATTTCACAGCAAAGCAGGCAGACACCCTCCCGGCAAGTTGAACACCGTCCCACAGGGCTATGCCGTGTGTTTACAGCGGTGTCGGGGGCCGCTCGCTCATCAAGGCTTCAAGCCGCGAACGCAACCAGCGCTCCGCCGGGTCGCTGTCGACGTGGCTGAGCCAGACCATCGACAGGTCGAGTGTCGGCGTCTTGAACGGGAACGGTTCCTTGAACAGCAACCCGGAGGTGGCCATGGCGGCGGCGGCGTAATCCGGCAGGCTGGCAATGAGGTCCGTGCCAGCCAACAACGCCGGCAGCGCGCTGTATTGCGGCACCGACAGCACCACCTGACGGGTACGGCCAAGCTCTGCCAGCCACTCGTCGGCGAAACCACTGACGTTGGCGGTGTGGGACACCAGGACGTGGGGACGTGCGCAATATTCATCGAGGGTCAGCGGTGTATCGCAGGCGTCGGCACGCAAGATGCTCGGCTGAATGTGCCGCAACAGTTTGCGTTTGGCGTTGGCCGGCAGGCCACGGGTCTGACTGATACCGACCGTGATGTCGCCGGCGGCCAGCAGATCGGGAATTCGCCAGTAGTCGACGTGTTGCACCACAAACACCACGTTCGGTGCCTCCTGACGCAAAGCGCGCAACGCCGGCGGCAACAGGCCGAATTCGACGTCATCGGACAGACCGATGCGGAACGTCATGGTACTGACCGCAGGATCGAAATCACGGGTCAGGCTCAATGCCACTGACAACGAATCCAGCGCCGGTTTGAGGTGACGGAAGATATCTTCAGCGCGGGCCGTCGGCTCCATGCGGTGCCCGACACGAATGAACAACGGATCGTTGAGCATCGTGCGCAAACGGTTGAGCGCCGAACTGATGGTCGGCTGACCGAGAAACAGCTTCTCCGCCGCCCGGGTCACGTTGCGCTCGAGCATCAAGGTTTCGAAGACCACCATCAGGTTGATGTCGGCCTTGCGTAGTTCATTGCGATTCATTCACTGCCCCCGCTCCCCGGAATACGGGCAGTGTAGAAAGGCCAGGGGTATGCCGTCTACGAATGTCTGAATCAGTTGAGAGTCATCGCCTTCAATCCCAAGGCCAGCAGTCGTTGGTCATGGCCCATACCTAACGCCTGAGGACTGATCGCGTCGGCAAACTGCAATCGTAACCGCAGTAAACCGTCTTCCCTGATACGTTGATGCATGGCCGGCGTCAGCTTCAACTCCAAAGTGTTGCCGTCGTTTTTCTCCAACGTTGTAGTCAATGCCTGAAGACCATTGATTGTGGCCAGGACACCCTGTCTGGTATGGGTCGCAGACACCAGCGCGGTAGCGTCCAGGCGCAGCGTTCGCGCGGTATCAGGGACACGCATGACGATTTCGGCGTCGACCCCGCTGGACCACACCCCCCACGATTCAGCATCCGCCCAGCCTCGGGCGAGAAACACACTGCCCGCCGCACCATAACTGAACTGAACAGTTTGCCCAGGCGAGAACTCGGGAACCAGTTGCGCAGGCGTCTGTTCAACGGACACCTGCAGGCAGCTACCACACTGCTTCCAACCAGGCGCCAGCACGTAGAACCCGTCGATGCGCGCGAACAAATCGTTACGCGTATTGACGGTCGACACCGCCTGCAGCAATGCCCGATCGCTGAGCAGATATAGCGAATCGGCTTCGTATTGCCCGGAGTCAAGCATTTCAGAGGTGTGTCGATCAGCGCGCTGCCATTGATCCTTACCCATGCGCCCAAGATACACGGCGTCGGTTGGCAACCCATGACTGGCTGCGAATGAGGCGACCTTGAGCCATTGCGCTGAGAGGTTTTGCGGCAGGATCCAGCGAATTTTTTTGTAGTGCGCTGCGGCGCTCTGCCAAAAGGGATCCTTAAAAGGTGTAGCCCAATGCGCGGACGGCTCCACCATCAACATCTTGCGCACCAGAGACCATCCACTGCGCGTATCTGCAACCTGAACCACAAGTGCCAATGACAGCAGGCAGATGGCCGTTCGCGGAGGGTTAGCGCGAATCACCAGAAACACGATGACCAGGATAATGGCGTAGTAAACCGGCCAGAACATACGCCCCGAAGCCCGAAAAATGTTAGCAATCGCGATGATATTGTCCGGCAGTGGATAAACAAAATTCAGCCCACCCACCGCGATGTTGTTGGACAGTGCAAACACCGTCAGCCCCACCAGAGCGAGCAGCAGAAAGACATGCCGGCGCAATGCCACACCCAGTCCGGTTTGGCCTTGCAAAACACCCACCAGCCCACAAACAGCCAGCAACAACAACAATCCCAGACCGAGGAAACCGAACCCCTCCGAATCCCCCAGACCATTGGGTAGATCCTTTAGGACATAAGACCAGTTATTGGCATTGAACAACGTCAGCACGTTGGCACGGTACAGGCCAAAACCGTCAGAAACAGCATCGGCGCCATTGACCGAGAAGTAACCGGCCTGCCAGCAACAGAAACTGACCAGCGAGAACAGCAATACCAATTCGGCCGCCGCGTTACGCAGCGTCAGCCTCGACTTGAAGCAGCGCGCGGCCAGATCGGCCAGCCAGATCAACGCCACCATCGCCAGTAGATACGCATGTATCAACGCCGTACAACCCAACAGAACGCCCCAAGCCAAACGTCGGCGCTCATCGTAGGGACGCAGCGCCAGGTACAAGGCAGCGAGAATCACGAAATGCCCGGCTAGCGACAGATGCACCGGCATGCGCACAATCATCGGCGGAGCAAACAGAAACAGCGCTGCGCCCAATGCTCGCAGGGGGATATTCGCCGTGATCAGGCCCAGCAACTTCCACGCGAACCAGGCCTGCAAGACGAAACACGCCAGAAACCAGAAACCGAAATACTGAAAGGTGTCTGGCAACACGCCGTCAAACGGCTTGAAAAAAAACGCCAGCAACGGGTTAGAGTCAGAGAAGATCAAACCGTTGCCCAACTCCAGCCCATAAGTCGGGTTCAGGCCCAGTGGAAAGGTCCACGGCGCATGCCGAAAAAACACCCATCCCAAGTAGTGGGTAGCTGGATCGCCCTGCCCCAGCCATGCAATGTTTTGTGGGTTGAGTGCGCGAGGGCCGACCACAATGAAAAAGGCCAATAACCCGATCAGTACCGGCAGCAATATGACCGCCAAGCGTTTTGCCGAATCCTTCATCGATACGTCCAGAAATTGTGCAATACAAAGGTGAAAGCAGGAACCGTCAACGCTACCGCCCCGATGCCCAGCAAATAGTGCATTCCGGCCATTTGCGCCGCCCAGGCAACAAACATCGCCAGCACAAATCCACCCAACGAAACCAGCAGGAAACGCAGCAACGTTCTGCCATGCAATCGGGCCGAGAAACTCCAGGTGGTATTGATCAGATAGGAAACGACCGTCGCAACGGCAAACGCCACGCCATTGGCAAGGGGTGGCTGAGGGGTGACGAAATTAATGAACATCACCGCGACCAGCGCATGCAGCGCGGTGACAAACACACCGGTCACGGCAAAGCGTATACCGCGCTGGATTAACGCGGACTTTTCGGCTGACGTCACGGTTTTTGCGCCAACACAAAAACGCTCAACCCGGCCAGACGGTTCAGGCCCATCAACGGCAGTTCAAGGCGGCACAGGGTCTTGAGCACTGAGTTCACCAGCGGGTGATGACGTTTGAGTTGTGAGTGTGGTGTCGACGCCTGCGCGCCTTGCGGTAACAAACGCAAGGCTGCCGCAATCGGGAACACCGCGCCGAAATAGTAAGCGCCGCGCTGCACCGTCAGACCAGCATCGCGAGCCAGTGTTTCGAACTGCGCCAAGGTGTAGCGGCGCTTGTGTTCAAGAAAATCATCGTGACCGCTCCAGAGAAACTGGAACGCCGGTACAGTCATCAGGAAACGGCTGCCGGACGGAACTTTGTCGACATACGCCTTGAGCAGACCGAGGTCGTCATCGACATGTTCGAGGACGTCCATCAGCAGCACCAGGTCGGCGTCGATGGTTTCAATGCCGCGCCGGTAATGCACGGGCTTACCGGCGGTGCTCGCGTCGGAATCGGCGGGGTAGCTGATGTCCACGCACCATGCTTCGCGCGCATCGGTGCGGATCAGCAGGTGGTGGGAGAAAAACCCGGAACCGGCGCCCACATCGAGAATCCGTCTGATCGGCGCGTCACCGAGCAACCGCCGGGTGGCGGCCGCTTTGGAGCAGTAATACCAGTGCTCGCCGATACTGTCACCGAGGATGTCGGTTTCCTTGAGATCCATGTTTCAGTCCTTCGGGTCGTAGACGCGACGCACCAGAAAAACCGGCCGGCGTTTGGATTCGATATAAGTGCGGCCCAGGTACTCACCGAGAACGCCGATGCCGATCAATTGCAGGCCGCCGAGGAACGTTACAGCGACCATCAGCGAGGCATAACCGGGCATGTCGACGCCATGTATCAGCGTGCGCAAGACAATGAAAATTGCGAAGGCGAAGGATACGAGAGACACGAAAGCCCCCAGATACGTCCAGATCCGCAGCGGTTCGGTACTGAAACTGGTGATGCCTTCCAAAGCAAAGTTCCACAACCGCCAGCCGTTGAACTTGCTATGCCCGGCCACGCGTTCGGGACGCTCGTAATCGACGTGAGTGGTGCGGAATCCGATCCAGGCGAACAGGCCTTTCATGAAACGTCGGGATTCGGGCAAAGTCAGCAGGGCATCCACCACGCAACGATCCATCAGGCGGAAATCGCCAACCTTCTCGGGCAATGGCTGTTCGGCGATTTTATTGTGCAGGCGATAGAACCAGTGGGCCGACGTCTGCTTGGCCCAGGTGTCACTGTTGCGACTGATGCGGTGACCGAGCACCACTTCGAAGCCCTCTCGCCAACGCTCAATCATGCGCAAAATGACTTCAGGCGGATCCTGCAGATCGGCATCGATCGGCACCACGATCTGCCCGGTAGCCATCTGTAAACCGGCGGACAACGCCGCCTCTTTGCCGAAGTTACGGCTCAGATCGACGATGCGCAGACGCGAATCGCTCTGCTGGCGTTCAAGCAAGCGCTCAAGCGTGGTGTCAGTGCTGCCGTCATTGACGAACACCAGCTCAAGGTCAATCAACGCTTGCGTCTGGAAGACCTCGTTTATACGCAGGAGAAACGTGCCGAGACTGTCCTCCTCGTTAAAAACGGGGACAACCAGCGACAATCTAACCCGAGCGGCCTATTGCGTTCCATGCTCAGTCAAAGGAGTGCTCTTTTTATAGTGATTGTCGGTCGCCGAACGATTTTCGACGCCATGAGCCGTCACGTATTAAGCAGTAGCGTCGAAATCGATGCAAGGACGAAACGGCGACATTCCAGCCAAACCAGAGGTCGATTACTGCGCTCTAGCCCGCCCCCTTCAGAAACATCCGCGAACGATTGGAAACAAATGTCCGATAGCCAAAAAAACCGTCTGCGCTAGGCTTGCGACCATGCGTCAAAAAGGCTGTCGCACAAATAAATCGCATGGAGCGAACTGAATGTATTTCGAGATTTACAGACAATCCAAAGGCACCCCGAGCACCGGCAAAGGGCAATGGCGCTGGAGGCTGCGCGCAGGCAATCACGAGACCATCGCCAGTGGTGAGTCTTATGTGAACAAGGCGGATTGTTTACATGTGATCGAGTTGATCAAAGGAGCAACAGGGGAGACGCCGGTGAAGGAGATTTAACCGCGAGAGTGAATGAGCGACTGCGTCCTACAACCTTTTCCTTTTTTGTTCGAACGACTGGCGGGCCGTTTTTACGTCCCTACGCTCAGTGACGTATGGGGCAATCAGGCCCTGTTTCTCCACATCATTTGAACCCAAAAGGAGCCGCACAATGGCTAGAGACAAAGCGAAAGACGACAAGTACTTCAACTGCACCCAAGAACATGAGGCCGACTACGTCGCCAGCCTCTACCCGGATGCCAAAGAAGAAGTCAAAACCTTCCTGGCTTCGGCATGCCAGGACAACACGCTGCATAACTCGACGCACAAGGAAGTTTATGAGCTGATCAAACAGGAGCTAGGGCACTCGCTGTCGTGAGTGGCTGAGTGCGGGGAGCGGTAGCTCCTGCAAAAATAAAAAGGCCCCGCAGGTTTGATCCTGCGGGGCCCTTCCATGTTCGGTGAAGTAACTCGTCGGCAGAATGCGGCAGCTCCGGAATCGAGGGAGCTGAACAATACAAACAAGCAACCGGTTAAACCCGCTGCGCCTGCACCGCGATACAAGCCTTCTCTGATCACACGTCTCTATGTACGGAGGCGCAAAATGACCGAAACCCCAGAAGAAAAAACCATCGGATTCACCCCGTTCATCTACGACTCAGACAACGCACTGCTCCATGTCAGCGCCGGCGTCCGCGTCAGCGAAGCGCTGTCGCAAGCTTCCGATCTGCCAGGCCTCGCCAAATCCTTCGCAGAAGACGCAGCGTTCATGAGACACACCGACCGTTACGCCTGGGTTGCGTATTACCTGACTGCGATGGGTAAAGCGGTGATTGACGATGTGAAAACCCAAGAAGTCGGCACTCAAAGCCGGAAAATAGCGGTTGGCCGACCTTACTATCCGCCCAGAAACGAAAAAGCCCCGCAGATTTTCATCTACGGGGCTTTCTCTATGTAATGGCGGAGAGATAGGGATTCGAACCCTAGGTACCGGTGAAGGTACAACGGATTTCGAATCCGTCCCATTCGGCCACTCTGGCATCTCTCCAACGGCGCGCATCATAACAACACTTTCGCTGGTTGCGAACCCCCCCTAGCGAAATTTTTTCCGTGCTATCAGATGCTTGCGTCGATTAAAGCGGTACGCCCAGACGATTGGCGACTTCTTCGTAGGCTTCGATGACGTCACCGAGGCCTTGGCGGAAGCGGTCTTTGTCCATCTTCTTCTTGGTGTCCTTGTCCCACAGACGGCAGCCGTCCGGGCTGAACTCGTCACCCAGGACGATGGAGCCGTCGCTGAATACGCCGAATTCAAGCTTGAAGTCGACCAGCAGCAGGCCGGCGTCGTCAAACAGCTTGGTCAGCACTTCGTTGACCTTGAGCGACAGTTCTTTCATGCGAACCAGTTGCTCGGCGGTGCCCCATCCAAATGCGACAACGTGGGATTCGTTGATGAACGGGTCGCCCTTGGCGTCGTCCTTCAGGAACAGTTCGAAGGTGTAAGGGTTGAGCTTCAAGCCCTCTTCGACACCCAGGCGCTTGACCAGGCTACCGGCGGCGTAGTTACGCACGACGCACTCGACCGGGATCATGTCGAGCTTCTTCACCAGGCATTCGTTGTCGCCCAGCAGTTTGTCGAACTGGGTCGGTACGCCGGCCGCTTCGAGCTTTTGCATGATGAAGGCGTTGAACTTGTTGTTCACCATGCCCTTGCGGTCTAGCTGCTCGATACGCTTGCCGTCGAACGCCGAGGTGTCGTTGCGAAACAGCAGGATCAAGCGGTCAGCGTCGTCGGTCTTGTAAACCGATTTGGCTTTGCCGCGGTAGAGTTCTTCACGTTTTTCCATGATGGGCTCCGCTTGCTAAGTAGGTGGGCTAGGCGATGTGACGCCAGTCGAGCCCTGAATCTTGATCGGCCAGTTGCAGCCAGTCCGGGTCGCACCCGAGGGTGTCGACAAAACATTGCCGGGCCAGCTGCGGCAAATTGTTCTTGCTGCTCAGATGGGCCAGAACCAGGTGTTGCAAACCCTGCCAGCCCAACTCGGACACCAGGAATGCCGCCTGGTGGTTGTTCAAATGTCCCAACTCGCCGCCCACCCGTTGCTTGAGAAAGTACGGGTAGTGACCACGAGCCAGCATATCGCGGCAATGATTGGACTCGATCATCAACGCATCGAGGTCCCGATAACCGTCAAGCACCCGCTCGCAGTAGGAACCCAGGTCGGTCAGCAGGCCGAAGCGCCGCTGCTCGTGATCACTGAAGACATACTGGGTCGGTTCCTGCGCATCATGGGCCACGGCAATGACCCCGATGTTCAGTGCACCGATCTGCAGTTGCTCGCCGCCGGCCAGAAAGCCTGCGGGTTCAATCGGTTTGCGCATCCCGCGCAGTGTGCCGCGACTGAGGTAGACCGGTAGATTGTAGCGCCGAGACAGCAAACCCACGCCATGCACGTGGTCGGCATGTTCGTGGGTTACGAGTATCGCGCTCAGTTGCGCCGGGTTCACACCCAGGCGCAACAGGCGTTTTTCGGTTTCCCGCAGGGAAAAACCACAATCCACCAGCACATACGTATCAGCACTGGCGATCAGCGTGCCGTTCCCTTGGCTACCGCTGCCGAGAACGGCAAAACGCATGTGATCAGCCCAGATTGTCCTGAATCACGCTCAACACTTTGCGCGCTACGTCAGCCGGTGCGACGGTGTTGATGTTTTTCTCGACGGTGACCTGAATGTTCTCGCCAACCTTGCTCAGGCGAACCTGATAACGCTCGGCACGGGCTTCAATTTCTTCCTTGCTCGGCGCACTGCCGAACAGGCTGCTGAAGAAACCAGGCTTGTCGTCTTTCTTCTCGGCTTTTTCGGCCAGGTTGATGTAGTACAGGCCCAGGCTGCGGTTGATGTCTTCAACACGCCATTCGCCCTGCTCCAGCGCACGGCCAACGCTGGCCCATGCACGGTTCAGATCGGTCCCGACGTTCAACACCGGGTTACCGCTGCCATCTTCGCTGAGGCTGACGCGGCTTGGCGTATCGAAATCACGCGAAGCGAGCATCGACACCGAACCGCCCTTTTCGGCAGTGCGGCTCATGCTCGCGAGCATGTCGTCGACCAGCGCTGCGTCCAGGCCAGTGTTGACCGAACGATTGGTGAAGGCTACGTCTGCAGTACTGCCGGCAGGCCGCTCGGCACTGACCACATAGATTTCACTGGTATTGCGCTGCACACCCGGCTCGACACGCACACGAACGCGGGTTTCGCTGTCGGCGCCGACGCCAGATGCGCTCAGGCGCTTGGCCATGGCAGCGGACAGTTCATCGGAGTGCTGCCAAGTGGTGGTGAATTCGCCCGTTTGCGGGCGCTGTTCATCCAGACGGAAACCGTTGTCCTCGAAGAACTGCACGGCCACTGGCCAGACTTCGGCCGGTGGATGCTGCCCCATGACCCAACGCGAATCGCCGCTTTTCTGCAGCGAATAATCGCTGGCATCGGCGATGGCCGACAACGGCTGAGGACGTGGAACAACGTACTCACCCTTGGCGGTATCGTCAGCGACGTTGCGCGGGATCGGCAACAGCGGATCCAGACGTTTGGAGGTACTGACATCCGATGGCAGTTGCATCGGTGCAGTCTGTTGCGCTTGCAGGTAATCGCTACCACGGTCGCGGAAATAACCTTCCGGCCCCCAGACCCATCCGCAGCCGCTGGTGCTGGAGATAATCAAGGCAAGTGCGGAAAGTCCGGCCATTCGCTTCATGCGTTGTACTTCCTCAATTAAACCAGGACGCTGCACTGGCGCAGGGCCGTGCGAAGCGTTTCATGACAAGGTGCGCTCAGCCACGTCAGCGGCAGGCGGATGCCTTCGTGCATCAGGCCCATTTCAACCAAAGCCCACTTCACCGGAATCGGGTTGGCTTCGATGAACAGGTCTTTGTGCAGAGGCATCAGTTTTTCGTTGATGGCCCGTGCGGTATCGGCGTCGCCCTTGAGCGCGGCCTCGCACAGATCCGCCATTTCGCGTGGAGCGACGTTGGCGGTAACAGAGATATTGCCTTTGCCACCCAGCAGGATCAGCTCGACCGCGGTCGGATCATCGCCCGACAGCACGATGAAGTCCTTGCTCACGCTATCGATGATCGCTTTGGCACGCGTCAGGTCGCCGGTGGCTTCCTTGATGCCGATGATGTTCGGCACGGTGGACAGGCGAATCACGGTCTCGGCCTGCATGTCGCAAGACGTACGACCAGGAACGTTGTAGAGAATCTGCGGGATGTCGACCGCTTCGGCGATGTGTTTGAAGTGCTGGTACAGACCTTCCTGAGTCGGCTTGTTGTAGTACGGGACTACCAGCAGGCAGGCATCGGCGCCGGCGGCTTTGGCGTTGCGGGTCAGTTCGACGGCTTCGCGGGTCGAGTTGGCGCCGGTGCCGGCGATGACCGGAATGCGGCCAGCAACCTGTTTGACCACGGCTTTGATCACGGCGATGTGTTCTTCTACATCAAGGGTTGCCGACTCGCCGGTAGTACCGACCGCGACAATGGCATGGGTGCCGTTCTTGAGGTGGAAGTCCACGAGTTTGCTGAGGCTGTCCCAGTCAAGACGCCCTTGTGCATCCATGGGAGTGACCAGTGCCACCATACTGCCCGCAATCATGAAACCGCTCCTGCCGGAAAAAGAGAGCGGTAATGGTACTGGCGCCAAGATGCTTGCACAAGCGAAGTACTGCGCTGCCGCCATTCCCCTTGGCGTCGGTTTTCGCTACCCTTCAGACTTTGATCGGTACAGATCAGCTTGTACGCCGGGTTACAGCCTCCCTTTTCGGCCTCCCAAACCCCGTTCCTGCGTCGCATCGACGCGCTCCCGCTATAGTGGAGCGAGCCGCGAGCGCTTTGCCGGGGCTTTTTGAACGGACAGCCTGAATGGGCACACAGGCACCTCCCGGCGGCCAACGACCGTAAACCTACCGACCGCTCATCGCTTTAGGAATGCTGCATGTCCACCCCCACAGTTCGCGAACAATTCCTTGTCATCAGTGCCCTCGGCGCCAACCCCATGGAGCTGACTAACGTCCTGTGCCGCGCCAGCCATGAAAATCGCTGCGCGGTGGTTACTTCACGCCTGACCCGCCACGGCGAGTGCAGCGCGCTGATCCTTGAGATCTCTGGCAGCTGGGACGCCCTCGCGCGTCTGGAAGGCAGCCTGTCGGGCCTCGCCAAGAAGCACGCTTTCACCGTCAACGTGGTGCGTAGCGCGGCGCTGGAAAATCGCCCGCAGGCACTGCCGTACGTGGCTTATGTCAGCTCGGCGTATCGCCCGGACATCATCAATGAGCTGTGCCAGTTCTTCATGGATCACAACGTCGAACTGGAAAACCTGACCTGTGACACGTATCAGGCACCGCAAACCGGCGGCACCATGCTCAATGCTACATTTACCGTGACCCTGCCGGCCGGCACACAGATCAGTTGGCTGCGTGACCAGTTCCTGGATTTCGCCGATGCGATGAACCTCGACGCACTGATCGAGCCTTGGCGCCCACAGAACCCAATGTAAGGAAACTTTCATGGCCGTTGTCATCGACCAACCCGTAGCGGATTTCGAAGCACCTGCCACCAGCGGGCAAACCGTCAGCCTCTCTGCCCTGAAGGGCAAGCAAGTGGTGATCTACTTCTATCCGAAGGACAGCACCCCGGGCTGCACCACCGAAGGTCAGGGCTTTCGTGATCAGTACGCGGCGTTCCAGGCTGCCAACACGGAAATCTTCGGTATTTCCCGCGACAGCCTGAAGTCCCACGAGAACTTCAAGTGCAAGCAGGAATTTCCGTTCGAGCTGATCAGCGACAAGGACGAAGCCGTCTGCCAACTGTTCGACGTGATCAAGCTGAAGAAGCTGTACGGCAAGGAATACCTGGGCGTTGATCGCAGCACTTTCCTCATTGATAAGGACGGTGTACTGCGTCAGGAATGGCGCGGCGTGAAAGTACCGGGCCATGTGGATGCGGTGCTGGTTGCTGCCCAGAATCTGAACAAGGCCTGATGTTGTTGCGTCGTTTTCACTGACGCCTTTGCGAGCAAGCCCGCTCCCACATAGGAACTGTGGCATTCACAGATCCAGTGTGGGAGCGGGCTTACTCGCGAATGGGCCTTGAGCCGCACCGAACAATACCGATCAGCCACTAAAGCAATGGCGCCACCGCCGGCTCCTTGCGTGGCCACGCATCCAGCACGGCCTTGAACAGCGTCGCCAGGGGAATCGCGAAGAACACTCCCCAAAATCCCCACAGCCCACCAAACAACAGCACCGCGCAGATGATTGCCACCGGGTGCAGATTGACCGCTTCGGAAAACAGCAACGGCACCAGCACATTGCCGTCCAGTGTCTGGATGATGCCGTAAACCGCCATCAAATAGATGAACTGATCGCTCCAGCCCCACTGGAACAGCGCAATCAGCAGCACGGGCACCGTCACCACCACCGCTCCGACATACGGCACCACCACCGAAACGCCGACCAGCAAGGCCAACAGCGCCGCATAGTTGAGGCCCAGCGCGACAAAAGCGATGTAGGTAACGCCGCCGCAAATCACAATCTCGATGACTTTGCCGCGAATGTAATTAGCGATCTGTCGGTTCATCTCCTGCGCGACCCGGGTGATCAGCGCCCGTTCGCGAGGCAAATAGCCGCGCACCCACTCGCCGATCATTGCCCGATCCTTGAGGAAGAAGAACACCAGGATCGGCACCAGCACCAGGTAGATCATGATGTTCACCAGCAACGGCAAACTCGACAGCGAGAACGTCAGCGCCAACTGGCCGAATTTGCCAATCTCGCCGCGCGCCACTTCGATGGCCTGCAACACTTGTTCGTCGGACACCAGATGCGGATAGCGCTCCGGCAGCAACAAAAGCAGCGATTGCCACTTGGCGAGCATGCCCGGCAGCTCGTTGAACAGCGTGATCAACTGATGCCACAGCAGCGGCAACACCACAACGATGAAGAGCATCAATACGCCCATGAACAGCGCAAACACCAACCCCACCGCCGCTCCGCCCGGCATGCGCAGACGCTCCAGCGTGACCACCAGGCCCTGCATCAGATACGCCAGCACCATCCCCGCCAATACAGGCGCAAGCATGCCGCCGAGGGTGAGCACCGCAGTAAAGGCCAGCACCAACAGCACCGCCAACACCACGGCTTCTTCGTCAGAGAAGTAACGCTGAATCCAGTCGCGTAACACTTTGAACATCAATAATCCTTAAGTCTTTTACGCTGTCAGGTTCAGGCCTTTTTCAACCAGTAACGATAGACGCCCGATTCGTCTTCTTCACGCAGCAGCGTATGACCGGCCAATTTGGCAAAGGTGCGGAAATCGCGCTGCGAGCCCGCATCCGTGGCGATCACCTTGAGCACCGCACCGCTGGACAACTTGTTCAGTTCCATTTTTGCCTTGAGCAACGGCAACGGACAATTCAGGCCGCTGGCGTCCAGTTCCACATCATGGGCTACAGCGTCAGTCATTGCGTCACTCCGGATCAGGTCAGTCGAGCGACCTAGAATATCTGGTCGCAGGCCTGGTGTCCGGCTACAGTAAGGTCTTTGTCTTCTAAGGCTTTGTGCATGACTTTTCTGCGCCCTACCCTGCTGACGCTCGCTTGCCTGCTCGCCTCACCGGGCTTTGCCGACGATCTGCCGTCACTCGGCGACGCCAGCTCTGCCATTGTCTCGCCACAACAGGAATACCAACTCGGTCGCGCCTGGCTGGCCATGTTGCGCAGTCAGGTTTCACAGCTCAACGATCCACAACTCAAGGACTACGTTGAATCGAGCGTTTACAAGCTTGTGGAGACCAGCCAGGTTACTGACCGGCGCCTTGAATTCATCCTGATCAACAGCCCGCAGCTCAACGCTTTTGCGGCACCTGGCGGCGTGGTCGGGGTCAACGGTGGATTGTTCCTCAATGCGCAGACCGAGGGCGAATACGCGTCGGTACTGGCACACGAACTGGCTCACTTGTCGCAACGCCACTTCGCCCGCGGTGTCGAGGCGTCACAGCGGATGCAGGTGCCGATGATGGCCGCGCTGCTGGCCGGGATCGTGATTGCCGCGGCCGGTGGCGGTGACGCCGGCATTGCAACCATCGCGGGCACTCAGGCTGCTGCGATTCAGTCGCAACGGACCTTCTCCCGCCAGAACGAACAGGAAGCCGACCGTATCGGCATCCTCAATCTGGAGAAGGCCGGGTACGATCCGCGCTCGATGCCGAACATGTTCGAGCGCTTGATGCGCCAGTATCGTTTCGATGCCAAGCCACCAGAATTCCTGTTGACCCACCCGGTTACCGAATCGCGGATCGCCGACACCCGCAACCGTGCCGAACAGGCCAAGCCCGGCGGCATCGAAGACTCCATGCGCTATCAGTTGATTCGCGCCCGCGTCCAACTGATCTACGAGGGAACCCCGGGGTTAGGCGCCAAGCGCTTTCGCGCACAACTGGACGAGAATCCGAAAAACGATGTGGCGCGCTATGGTCTGGCAATCGCGCAGATAAAGGGTGGCCAGTTGAATGAAGCCCGGGAGAACCTCAAGCAATTGCTGGCCAAGTCGCCAAACGAGATCATCTACAACCTTGCTCAGGTCGACCTGGACATCACCAACAATCGCCTGCCCGATGCACAGTCGCGGGTTGACCGCATGCTTACGCAGTATCCTGGCAACTATCCACTGAACCAGGTTCGTGTCGATCTGCTGCTCAAACAGAATCGCGCCGCCGATGCCGAGAAGGCGCTGGAAGGCTTGCTCAAATCACGCCCGAATGATCCGGACGTCTGGTATCAGGTTGCCGAAACCCGTGGTTTGTCAGGCAATATCATCGGCCTGCACCAGGCACGCGCCGAGTATTTCGCGCTGGTCGGCGATTACCGTCAGGCGATCCAGCAGCTCGATTTTGCCAAACGCAAGGCGGGCAGCAACTTCCCGCTGTCCGCGCGCATTGACGCACGCCAACGCGAGTTGATGGAGCAGGAACGCATGGTCAAGGACATGATGGGCTGAGTCATACCACCGATATAAAAGCTTCAGATATAAAAAAACCGCCTCTTTCGAGGCGGTTTTTTTTAACCGTCAGCCTGCTTATTCAGCCAGTTTGAAGGTAATGAAGCTCGCGCGACCTTGACGCAGAACACGCATCGACACCGAGCGATTCTTCGGTAGCGCCTTGGCGATCTCGGCGAACTCCTTGGTGGAGCCGATGGCCTGGTTGTTCAGGTGAGTGATGACATCACCTGGTTGCAGACCGATCAACGCCGCAGGACCGTCCTGCACTTCCTTGATGACCACTCCCCCTTTGAGGTCGTAGGTTTTCTTCTGCTCAGCGGTCAGTTCGCCCACCGACACACCGAGGCGGTTGCTGCTGGTTTCAGTTCCGGACTTCGGCAGAACATCCAGATCTTTGTCTTCGTCAGGAATAGCACCGACTGTCAGCTCGACATTCTTGCGCTTGCCGTCACGGATCACTTCCAGATTGGCCTTGGCACCCGCTTTCAGTGCACCAACCAGATGCGGCAGGTCAGCGGACATGACGATCGGTTGACCATTCATGCTGAGGATCACGTCGCCTACTTGCAGACCGCCCTTGGCCGCCGGACCGTCATCCTGGATCTGTGCAACCAGCGCACCGGCCGGTTTATCAAGACCGAACGACTCGGCCAGATCCTTGTTCACTTCTTGAATGACCACGCCCAGCCAGCCGCGGCTGACCTTGCCACCGCTCTTCAACTGGTTCGACACATCCATTGCCACATCGATAGGGATCGCGAACGACACACCCATGAAGCCGCCGGAACGGGTATAGATCTGCGAGTTGATCCCGACCACTTCACCGTTCAGGTTGAACAGTGGGCCACCGGAGTTGCCCGGGTTGATCGGCACGTCAGTCTGGATGAACGGCACGTAGTTCTCGTTCGGCAGACTACGACCCACGGCGCTGACGATGCCTTGGGTCACCGTATGGTCAAAGCCGAAAGGCGATCCGATTGCCACCACCCATTGCCCGGCTTTCAAATCCTGGGACTTGCCGAGCTTGAGCACCGGCAGATCCTTGCCTTCGATTTTCAGCAGGGCCACGTCGGAACGCGGGTCAGTGCCGACCAGCTTGGCTTTCATTTCGCTGCGATCAGCCAGGCGTACGAGAATTTCGTCAGCATCGGCAATCACATGGTTGTTGGTCAGGATATAGCCATCTGGAGAGATGATGAACCCCGAACCCAGCGATTGCGCTTCACGCTGGCGACCACCGCCCGGAGAACGCTGCTGAGGCGGCATGCCGCGTTCGAAGAACTCACGCAGCATTGGTGGCAGGCCTTCGAGATCAGGCATCTGCTGGTTCACTTTGCGATCCGGCAATTTCTGGGTGGTACTGATGTTCACCACGGCCGGCGAAGCTTGTTCGACCAGTTGCGTAAAGTCAGGCAGATCGGCTGCTTGCGCAGCAGGAATGGCCTGACCGAGCAACAGCACGGTGGCGAAAATGGAGAGATAAGACTTCAAGCTAGGTATCGACATACAGCTCCCGTTACGACGAGCAGGTTTAAGCGATATGGAACAAGGAACACCGGAAACCACACACCGGTATTTTTCTTCCAGGAAAAACAAACAAGGCCAGAGCCGTGAGGCTCTGACCTATAAAAAATTTCCGGGTGATTTGCAAATGAAAATGCTCAACAAACATTTCATCTCCGTCTGAACGAAGAAAGGGTAATGACTGAAATCAGCTCACTGCTTGCTGGTTGCTGGGGCATCGGTATTACGCATCGAAAGAGCAATTCGTTCGGCAGTGCCGATTGGAATCTCACCCACCACGGTGACCATGATCTCGCCTTCCGGCGTGGTCAACCGACGGGATACGGCGACAGTCGGGCCCAGTTGGGTGCGAGTATCAGTAACGGTAGCGCCATTCAATGGCTCAAGGAAAACCGAGAAGCGCGCCAAGCCATCGTCATACATCAGGCTGGTGACCTGCGCCTTGGTTTCGGGATCTTTGTGCGAGGCGCTGCTGGTCAGTTCGAAGCCTGGGGGCAACCACACTGAATGCCAGACCTGAGCCGTTTTCACGGCAGAAGCCTTGTCGCTGTCGAGCTTGACTGGCTTGCAGTCGGCGTCGGCCAGCAGGTCTTTATCAGAGGGCACATCGTCGGTATCGAGGCTGGTGAACTGGAAGCGTTCGAGCAACTGCCCTTTGTCATTGAGCAACAATGACTTGAGCGGCAGCCCGGTCTGCTTGTCCAGATGCAACTCAAACCCGTAACGATGCTGGTCACGAGGCGTGAGCGATACGATCACTGCGTCTCGCCCCGCCACGCGCGATTTGCCAATGACGGCAAGGTCATACCAGTTTTTAAGCTTTTGCGGATCGAGAGGACGAGCGGCGGAGTTGGGAGTATCCCCCAGCCCGGCAATCAGGGTGCCGCTGACGCATTGAGTATGTCCATCAATGCGCACGACTTCCTGCGCAGAACCGTCGAGCTGAAGTAAACGCTCGCGAACCTGGCCATTCTGGACGCGATGCCAGATGTTATGGGTAGAAAAACTACCGTTACGCTCGTAAACGAATGTGCCTTTAAAGCTTTGCTGCTGTTCGGCTTGGCCCAGACGGGTCAACCAGTCCTGGGCCTCGTCGGCGTGGGCTGGAAGAACAAACCAGCCACTGAGCAGAAGCGAGAGTAGAGGTATGGCGCGCATGATCCTCCTTAACGGTTTTCCAGGCTCGCTGCACGCGCATATGGCAGTGCGCTTTCAGTACCTTTCAGTGCTGCCTGTTGAGCGTGTTGGCGCAAGTAACCCGGCAGACGCTGATCGTGCCAGCCCGGCTGACCTTGCAGTACGCCGTTGGCCATAGGGCCAGTAGCTTCCGAACTCTCACTATAGCCTGCCAGAACAGCCGGGCCTTTCACTTGTGGAGTGGCCAGGGTTGGCTGGTTCGATTGCTGTGCCAGTTCAACACCCGCAATTTCATCCTGGTTGTAAAGGCGAACACCGGCCAGAACGGCAACAGTTACCGAGGCCGCAACAGCCAGACGACCGAGGTTGCGCCATGGGCTGCGAGATACTTTGGCCGGAGCCGTTTCGTCTTCCAGTGCAGCAGACACTGCCGCAGCGATATCCAGACGCGGAAGCAGCAAATCCTTGTGCATGGCTGCCCGAGCGATCTGGTAACGAGCCCAGGTCTCACGGGTTTCAACGTCGTCCAGTGCATTGAGCACTCGACGCAATTCCAGTTCGTCCGCTTCGTTATCCATCACTGCGGACAGCGATTCCTGCAGGGCTTCACGACTCATGGCGTTCCTCTCTTGGCTGTCGCCGCTGTCTCAGTTTTCCTGCAACAACGGTTGCAGGGCTTTATCGATGGCCTCCCGGGCGCGGAAAATCCGAGAGCGCACGGTACCCACCGGACACTGCATGACGCTCGCAATGTCCTCGTAACTCAGACCATCGAATTCGCGTAAAGTTAAAGCCGTACGCAAATCCTCTGGCAGTTGCTGAATGGTTCGATGGACGGTGCCTTCGATCTCATCCCGCAGCAGTGCACGTTCTGGTGATTCGAGATCCTTGAGGCCATGATCGCCGTCGTAGAACTCTGCATCTTCTGAACTTACATCGCTATCTGGCGGCCGGCGGCCGCGTGAAACCAGGTAATTCTTCGCCGTGTTTATGGCAATACGGTACAGCCACGTATAAAACGCACTGTCGCCGCGAAAGTTTCCAAGTGCTCGATACGCCTTGATAAAGGCTTCCTGAGCGACGTCCTGGGCTTCATGGGTGTCGTGCACAAAACGCACGATCAACCCGAGAATTTTGTGCTGATATTTCAGCACCAGCAGATCGAAAGCTCGCTTGTCGCCACGTTGAACGCGCTCGACCAGTTGCTGATCCTCTTCCTGGGTTAGCATGAACACTCCTCGATAAGCCCGGAGGAGACTTGCATAACTAAATGACCAGACTTGCAACCATAGACTCGGGCTTTTCGCAAAAGTTCTCCCCCTCCAAGCAAGTTTCCTGCGGGCTCTGTTTTGGCACGCACGAAAAACGCAGCGCGGGATAAACCGGCTGCGCGAATAATCTTGTCATCGGTTTCACCGGCAGGAACCCAACCGCAGATTCCGCACGCAAGCCGACACTGTCCCTTGTTTCTGGCACCGTCTATTGATCTTGGGCCTTTGACAAAAGTTCCAATTATTTATAGACGCCCCCACCCCACATTGGGCAACCCCGGGAAGAAAAAGTCTGTTTCATCGCCGATACAGTCGTCTCTCCACAAAACTTATGGAAATTCTTCCGACGAAACACACGGCTTTTTCCGTCACAGTAGTTTCACAATGCCATATAGGCCCGGCTATTGTGCCGCCCCACCCCTCTATATACTAGTGGGCTGTGTGGCTGTCTTGACTCGCCGATCCAGCTGTCTTGCACCACCCCCGATCCGGGTCGCTTTGAGCGGAATCCTGAAATGAGCCAACAGTTTCAACACGATATTCTGGTCATTGGCAGCGGTGCTGCCGGTTTGAGTCTTGCGCTGACCCTTCCGGGTCATTTGCGCATAGCCGTACTGAGCAAGGGCGATCTCGCCAACGGTTCGACGTTCTGGGCCCAGGGTGGCGTCGCAGCTGTGCTGGACGACACCGACACTGTCGAATCCCACGTCGATGACACCCTGAACGCCGGCGGCGGTCTGTGCCATGAAGACGCCGTGCGCTTCACCGTCGAGCACAGCCGGGAAGCCATCCAATGGCTGATCGATCAAGGCGTGCCGTTTACCCGCGACGAGCAGTCCGGCACTGAGGACGGCGGTTTCGAATTCCACCTGACCCGCGAAGGCGGCCATAGCCACCGGCGCATCATCCATGCGGCCGATGCCACCGGCGCTGCGATTTTCAAAACCTTGCTGGCCCAAGCCAAAGAACGCTCCAACATCGAACTGCTGGAGCAGCGAGTTGCCGTCGATCTGATTACCGAACGTCGCCTGGGCATGGACGGCGACCGCTGCCTTGGCGCCTACGTGCTGAACCGCGCCACGGGCGAAGTCGATACCTACGGCGCACGCTTCGTGATTCTGGCTTCCGGGGGGGCTGCCAAGGTCTACCTCTATACCAGCAACCCTGACGGCGCCTGTGGTGATGGCATCGCCATGGCCTGGCGCTCAGGCTGCCGGGTGGCGAATCTCGAATTCAATCAGTTCCACCCCACCTGCCTGTATCACCCGCAAGCCAAAAGCTTCCTGATCACTGAAGCGTTGCGCGGCGAAGGCGCGCATTTGAAGCTGCCCAATGGCGAACGCTTCATGTACCGCTTCGACAAGCGCGCCGAGCTCGCACCGCGTGACATCGTCGCACGCGCCATCGACCATGAAATGAAGCGTCTGGGCGTGGATTGTGTCTATCTCGACATCAGCCACAAACCCGAAGCC
Source organism: Pseudomonas baetica (assembly GCF_019733355.1). Classification (GTDB taxonomy): domain Bacteria; phylum Pseudomonadota; class Gammaproteobacteria; order Pseudomonadales; family Pseudomonadaceae; genus Aquipseudomonas; species Aquipseudomonas baetica_A. Next base: position 353,448 of record NZ_JAIHLQ010000001.1, read on the forward strand.
TTTATAAAAAGTCACTTCCCGACGGTTTATGAACGCTGCCTCGGTTTCGGCATCGACATCACTCAACAACCGATCCCGGTCGTACCCGCCGCGCACTACACCTGTGGCGGAGTCATGGTCGACCAAAACGGCCGCACCGATGTACCGGGTTTGTACGCCATCGGTGAAACCAGTTTCACCGGCCTGCACGGCGCCAATCGCATGGCCAGCAACTCGCTGCTGGAATGTTTCGTCTACGCCCGCTCGGCGGCGGCAGACATTCTGGCGCAACTCGATGATGTGACAGCGCCAAGCGCCCTGCCCGCGTGGGATGCCAGCCAGGTCACCGACTCCGACGAAGACGTAATCATTGCGCACAACTGGGATGAACTGCGCCGTTTCATGTGGGACTACGTCGGTATCGTGCGCACCAACAAGCGCCTGCAACGGGCACAGCACCGTGTGCGCCTGTTGCTGGACGAGATCGACGAGTTCTACAGCAATTACCGAGTAAGTAGGGACCTGATCGAATTGAGGAACCTTGCTCAGGTAGCAGAACTGATGATCCGGTCTGCCATGGAACGCAAGGAATCTCGGGGCCTGCACTACACTTTGGACTACCCGAAGATGCTGCCAGAGGCGAAGGATACGATCCTCACACCGACCTTTTGAGGCACGTTAGGAGCCTTCAGGTTAGCGAGGAGAGACCCCGTTTTGCAACAGGTTTGTCCCACCTTTGTTCCACCTTTGTCCCAGTCCTCGGCTCATTCGTCCGGGGTCTCCAGGGAGGGGCATACGGGGGAAAGCCTGGGAAGACATTGTGTGGAATGGGGTCTCAGATTTTTCTGTCAGTTTTTCATCAAGGGTCTTTGAGGTGCCCGTATAGCCAACGGCACGCATTGACGCACCATAAGGCCATATGGACAGCCACACAGACCCAGTACAGGGCCTGCAAGCGGTCCATGAGGTCACCTATGATTTCAGGGAGTGGTGGAAGCTGAAGTTTGTAAGGCCGTAATGCTTGGCAACCTCAAGGATGCCCTCATAGGAGTCAGGCCAGCCTCCACGGCTTGAGTCGTTGGTGGCTCCCGACTGAAGCAGGGCAAAACAAACAGCCGCATATGGGGTCAGATGATCGACTGACACCTTCGTGACCACTCGTTTATTGTTGTAAGTGAAACACAGCGTGAAGCTCATGGCTGACCTTACGTTGGAGTGTTTAGCGGCTGAGCATAGCAACTTCACGCTCTAAGCGGGGACCTATTGAGGCCTAAACCAATGGCTCGCTCAAGGGACAGGTTGCCCTTGGCTACAGCAGCCCTCAGCCCCTTTTGGGTGTTCTTGTGGGGAGCTTTGAGAGCCCTCCAGTCACAGCGATCATTGAAGGCGGACCGCTCAAGGATTGCAGCACTATGGTCATTGCCCATGTTGCGCATCTTGTCGGCCACCAGTAAGGCGACCTCAGGCATCTCAAGGATCGCCTCGAAGGCGTCATAGACCATTGCCTCGAACTCATCTGAGACCCATCCGGCATATGCCAGAGTGGCCCGCTTGGTGGCCCGAGTCACGGAGCCTGCTCGCCCCTTGTTTAACGAACCGATATTTCCGGTTTGTTCCAAGGTCTTGGCCTTCTTGGTGTCTACCCACTTACCCGGTTGTTTGCCTTTGGGTAGCTTCAGGGTCCGCCAGATGTCAGTCAGGTCCCACATACCTGAGTCATTAGCCTTGAAAGGTTTACCCTCAATGATGATTACGTGGGCCGCGTGCTTGTGTTTGATATCGATCATGTTCATGTTTTCCTTTTGTTTGCTCTCTGAGTTCGCTCCCACAGACCAGCACACAGGCCCCATGACGGGCTCTGATCGATGGCACAGAGAGCAAACAGAAAGACTGTGTTTGATGAATGCCCAGCGACGGGCGTTAACCGGTCCAGATTTGGACTCGTTGATTGATGGAATCCAGCGAGGCCCCCTCAGACTTGAGGGGACCCTTTAGGCCCTACTTGCGGGTCCCTCAAGGCGCATCCGAAAGGACGATCTGCTTGATGAGAGGCAAGGCCACTGGGGTGGTCTCCCAGTCAGAACCGTTTACCTTCACCTCGACCATAGCGGTAGCCATTACGTCTACCACTGCGCTGACCTCCAGCTCCCAGCTCAGCGAGGCACTATTGCGGCTCAGCTCAATGCGCCACACGTCGCCTTCACGGTTCTCACGAAAGGACAACAGAGCGAACGCTTTGGGTGCCAAGAAGATGCCTCGATCTGGTCCGCTGTAGACCTGCACACGAGTGCCCACCAATTCGTCGATGTCCTCCAAGCCTGCCCTTTGGGCGGCACGATTAAGAACAGGGCGAAGACTCACGGGAATCAGAACGCCAAACTCTGAGATGTCACGACCCCAGTAGGTGTCCAGGTGGGTGGCGATGAGGTCAAGGAAGTCCTCAGCCTGGGCAGCCGGTGTGCCAGTGAGTGGCCCAACGTAGACCTTAGAGACCGAGGGTTGGCTCTCCAGGCTCTCAGCGATCTTACCAGCCATGGTCAGCTCAAGGTCATTTAGGACCTTATTGGCGGTCTGCTCCATGCTCCGCTCAGTGAAACCAAACTGGACGGTGTGGTCGAGGATAGAGATTCGAGCCGACACCAACACGCCGACCTCAGGGGCCTCCATGGACACAAGCGAGCCTGCCAGAGCTACACCCTTGGTCACTGTGCGACCATCGTAGGTCTGCCGGGGATCGAAGGTCACTGACCGATCAGCCATCAGGGCGACTTGGGGGCACGTTGGGATCGAACCATAAGGGCGCACTTCGGACGGGAAAGCATTGTTCATGTCCTCCCGCCACTCTTCGCCATTCAGGTGCTCATCGGCGGCTTCCTGCATTGCCAAGGCGTAGACCGCTGGGTCGCTTGCGGCCACCTCTTCGGCCCGAATGTCCGAACTGTGGAATGTCGCCTGGGTAAGCCCGAGGGACTTCACGGATTGGGTATAGACCCGCTCAGGGGCCTTGTATTGAAAAGGCTTCATTTCTTGTAACTCCTAAAGGTTATGAATGGGTGTGGTTGCCATCAGCGGCCAAGCTGGGCACGGAGACGCTCACCGTAATCACGGATGGCTTGAGCCTGACGTGCACGCTCGGCCTTCTTCTCTGCGATTTCCTGTGCGGTCGGCACACGGCACCGCTCAGCGTTGGCCTTAGCCTCAGCAATCTGACGGGCTTCAAGTGCTGCCTTCTCGGCCATATGCTCTCGATAACTACGAGCGGCCTCAGGGGATGCACTCAGGGACAGACCAGCAGCGGCAAATACTTGAGCAACCTGAAGGATTCCCGAGTAGTTCTTGCCGTGTGCTGCCACCAATAGGGGCAACAACAAAGTCTCGACATACTCTCGGGCCATTGGCTGACCGTTCACGGTGGCCTTAGGGAAACTCTGAAAAAGGTTTCAAAATCTGGTGAAATATCTCCCATCACATGAGCTGAACGGTTGATCCCCCCATGAAGCAGATTTCTTTCGCCGATGCCGAGTACGCAGGTAAACGTAAGCGAACCCGCCGTGAGATTTT
>NZ_JAIHLQ010000199.1 GCF_019733355.1 Pseudomonas baetica
GCTGGGCTGCGGCGTGACCACCGGTATCGGTGCTGTGCATAACACGGCCAAGGTGCAACCCGGTGACTCGGTGGCGGTATTCGGCCTCGGTGGTATCGGCCTCGCCGCGATCCAAGGCGCACGCCAAGCCAAGGCGGGCCGCATCATCGCCATCGACACCAACCCGGCCAAGTTCGAGTTGGCTCGCAGTTTCGGTGCCACCGAGTGCATCAACCCCAAGGACCACGCGAAGCCAATTC
>NZ_JAIHLQ010000200.1 GCF_019733355.1 Pseudomonas baetica
GAAGTTGCCGGACTGCCGGCATGTGGAACTGATCGGTCTTGCGCGGAGGAGTCCGATTGCCTGATAGCCAAGGAGGTGTGCGGCTTGATAAGGCCGCTTTGTACTTCGGCCATAACGACTGCCGTATGTTCCTCAATACGGAGGGAGCGCTCCATTTTTCCATTGATTGTTATTACGCCACGCGGACTAGGCATCTTGACCTTCAAGTAGGCGTAATGCAGGACCGCATTGAAG
>NZ_JAIHLQ010000201.1 GCF_019733355.1 Pseudomonas baetica
CATTGGGGTAGTGAAAGCGAGCGGCGCATTCGAGGCTGGCCGTGGTCGACTCACTGCGAGATCGAAGGGCAAGGAGTTTTTGCTTGTCCTCTTCGTATCTCTCTTCATGATCGTAGGTGGTACGACCTGTGGACTCGAAGAAGAGGCAGTTGCTTTCTATCCAATCTTAGCACCGGTATTTATAGTGATGGGATATGATGCCCTCGTTGTTGTGGGCTCAATCTTCCTTGCTG
>NZ_JAIHLQ010000202.1 GCF_019733355.1 Pseudomonas baetica
AAATGCACTCGTAGCTCAGCTGGATAGAGTACTCGGCTACGAACCGAGCGGTCACAGGTTCGAATCCTGTCGAGTGCACCATTTTAAGGTTGTTTGCAGCAATGCAGGTGATCTGGCTTCAACCAGTTGTGATCTGGTCTAAAAACACAAAATGCACTCGTAGCTCAGCTGGATAGAGTACTCGGCTACGAACCGAGCGGTCACAGGTTCGAATCCTGTCGAGTGCACCAT
>NZ_JAIHLQ010000203.1 GCF_019733355.1 Pseudomonas baetica
AGAGAATGGTCGGCTGCCCCGCCGCCATCGCTGGCAAGCCAGACTCCCACAAGGATTGAGTACTACCGATAGCGAATGGTCGGCTGCCCCGCCGCCATCGCTGGCAAGCCAGACTCCCACAGGGATTGAGTACTACCGATAGAGAATGGTCGGCTGCCAGGCCGCCATCGCTGGCAAGCCAGACTCCCACAGGGATTGAGTACTACCGATAGAGAATGGTCGGCTG
>NZ_JAIHLQ010000204.1 GCF_019733355.1 Pseudomonas baetica
CCGGCCTGTCACGCCGGGGGTCGCGGGTTCGAGTCCCGTCCGCTGCGCCATATTTTACGAGTCAGGCATTGTCTGGTTCGAGATTGAAAAGCACCGAAGCTTTCAGTCAAAACGAGTTACTTGAGCGCAAGCTCAAAGCGATACGCAGCGGTAGTTCAGTCGGTTAGAATACCGGCCTGTCACGCCGGGGGTCGCGGGTTCGAGTCCCGTCCGCTGCGCCATAT
>NZ_JAIHLQ010000205.1 GCF_019733355.1 Pseudomonas baetica
GGTGTTTTGTCGGCCACGAGGTTTTCGTAGTTGCCGCCAGTTACGCCGGTGATCGCATTCGTCAGCGGCGCATGGCCGGTCAGTGCGTCATTTGGCGCAGTGGTGGTCACGGTGCCGGTGGTTTTGCCGACTTCAATGGTGATGTTCTGGCCGTTGGCCAGAGTCACGGTGACCGGCGAACCAGTGACCGGAGCACCAACAGTGGCGGTGTAAGTGACGGTGCC
>NZ_JAIHLQ010000206.1 GCF_019733355.1 Pseudomonas baetica
GAGCCTAGAGGACTGATGGGAACTGAAGCTGTTAATTTATCAAATTTGAAATTTTATTATGAGAAAAACAAAATAATACTTGATATAGAACATTTGCGGTTTCCCTTAAATAATGTTATAGCTATTATTGGTGATAACGGTGCAGGGAAATCAACACTTGCACGATGTATATGTGGACTAGAAAGTAAAGATAGGAGTAAGATTAAATATAATGATAAAAT
>NZ_JAIHLQ010000020.1 GCF_019733355.1 Pseudomonas baetica
CGGTAAGAGCGTGACCGGCTGTTTCGGAACAGGCGGAAAATCGGTCACGTTGTTAGCGAAATGAGCGGTCACGCGTTAGCGAAATGGTCGGTCACGATGTACCGAAACGGGCGGTCACGATAGGCCGAAATACGCATACAAAACAACCCTCTGGCCAGCTATTGCTGCCAGAGGGTTTTTTTATGCTGTCATTTTGGCTTGACGGCCGATCAGAGGTGAGTCAGCATTAACCCGTCCTACTAGCCCTCCTCGAGAGCTAACCTGATCTACGTCGTAGCATTTCTATGAGGTTTTTCAGGGTGTGATTCAAGTCATGCTAATTCTTGGCTTGTTGAGCACAGACATTGCTGGAACCATTTTGGACCCGTCTTTTGACGTTTCCATATTCGAGGTACTAGGCATTTCCTGCTGCGTTCGCGCTTCAGTAGATTTGTCCCAGGATTTTGTATCTCTGCCATCTCAGCGCTTTCTTGCTCTGATAATGGCTCCTCCGGCTTCATGCCAACTCCCCTGCACGGGTAATCTCTATGAGCTTATTCCTGGTGCAGTCAGGGATATAGGAGGTTCTTCATGTCGAACGAAGTTGAACTCGTGAGTGTCCCTCCAATTTGGAGGACACCTTCAGGCGATTCATTTGAGCAAGCGAAAGCACGCTTTTTGTCGCACGAACACGAAGGTAATTTTGATTTGAAGGATGAAAAGGAAGAGTCTGACGATTCTCCTTTTTAACTAAATATTATTTCCCTCAAGGGCACTCACACTGCCCTTGGGTTAGTCGTGTGCGCCGTAAATAGGTGAGAGCATGACTGCATATCTTAATCCGACATATATTTTCAACCCTGTCTCTGATGACTTTGTTGTTGATATGTCACCTACGCAGATTTTGAAATCTCAGGTCTGCCAACGTTCACTTGGCTATTACCGAGCTCGTATAAAACCAATGGCTACACCTTTGAATCTTGTGTTTGGTTCTGCCTTGCACTGGGTAATAGAAGGTTATATCAAAGGTTATATCGACCGCGATCAAATGGGAAAGCACTTCTCAGATGAGTTTTTCCGTTTGTCTATGTCAGGCTTAATCAGCATGGCAAAGTCAAAGACGCGCGAGGTTAACGAAGCAATCGGCAAGCGTCTAGCAGATCAGTTCCCATCGTTTTTCGAGAATCTGGGTCTTCGACCTTTGATCATTGAGGGAGCTTTTCGGCTAAGGATTTCACACAATACCTACATCAACCTGGTCATCGACTTTGTTGGTGTTGCGGAAAGGGACATCATTTTCAATGGTGTTCTTATCGCATCTAAAGGGGATACAGTCATTCTTGACTGGAAAACGGCAGCTACTAAGGAAGGCGCTTTATTTGCAGGCATCGCTTTGCAACTGACGTTTTACTGGGAAGCTGTACGTTTAGCGTGTGAGTCTCTTGGGATTAAGGAACCGACAGCGTGTGGTTTTGCCTCAGGGCTAAAGCCGAGTATGTCAAAACCTGATTCCGAGTCTCTTGTAAAAGCCATGTGGCAGCCAGTGCAATGGACCAAGCGTACACGTAGTGATGTTGAAGAAGCATTCGACTACGCTCGTGTAGTTGCTGGCCGTATTAGACGTGGTGAGTTTCATCGAACGTCTGGTGCTGCTTACAACTCTCCCTGTGATAGTCAAACTCGTTGTGATTTCGCTGGGCTGTGTCTGGAAGGTTCAAAGCGTGGCTACAGAATACCAGGTGGGCTAACAATTGCTGATCTGGTCTAAATCATCCTACCTAGTGGGGCACAACTGCCCCCAGGGTAATGCTGCCCTTCGGAGTGACAAATGAAAGAGTCAGTTCGTATGGAGCGGTATGCTCAACGTGCCGTCGATAAGCGCCGTAAAGAGGAAGACTCTAACCGCAAGATTGGTCAGTTTGTCTTGATCAAATATCTTGCGCAAGGTGATCATCTTTGTGAGGCACTGCAAAAGATGAGCCAAATGGAGCGGCAAATGTACATATCCCAACACACCGAACTGATCGAAAGTTCAGACGGTGCGGAAGGGATCAACGTGGTTTGGTGTCCCAATTCACAGGTTTTGACCCATAGACTCCTATCATCCGAACTTCGGAAGGAGTTCGAAGGACAGCATTACCTTAGTTCTTGGGTTCGTAAGGTAGGTCCTCATCAGTATGAAGCGCTACGCACTACATTGCGTGACAGACTGGAGAGACGAGTTGCCGTGCGTCAGCATCAAAAGAATCAACTTGCTATAGACTTCATTGAAGCTAATGTCGGTTAAATAGTTTTCCATCAGACGATGGGCTAAATCCAGCCCTCGGGCCGGAAGTAAATACTTCCGGCGGGACGCCCCGGGAGTGTTATCAACTAACGCGCGACGGCGTCACTGGAGGTACTGATGTCATACATCAAAAACCTGATGCTGGCAATTGTGTCAGCTATCATGGGTACTGTCTCTGCCTCCTTGTTTGAAGGGTGGACTGTTAAGGAACAGAAGATTGTTTTTCTGATTTCGGTACTGATGGTCGCAGTAATGCTGACCAAGTCTTCAACTTCCTCAAAGGAGAAGAGCAGAAAAATGAAATTGCAGCAGCGGAGAGCGCGTAAGCGTAAGTCCCTACGCGGCAAGAAAAGAAAAGGTCATGGCCCTTAAGTGTAATGGTGAGATGAAAACTTTCATTAACTCACTTAAGGAACTGACCATGTCTTCCACAGCAATCATAGCGGTATTGATCATGGCTTTTTAGTATGGTTACGTTGCGATCACTGCGAAGCAAACGGAAAGCGTTTTATTCCGTTCAGACACACCCCTCGTAACTGAGGGAGCTGCAAGGATTCACCGCCCAGGGGCCCTAACAATCCCCTTTGGGTTGTTAGGTTTTGGGAGGGCGCAGCACTCTATAAAAACAAAATCTAATAATAATGGTGAATATATGTTTTATCAAAACTGCAAAAATCAACAAACTCGTTTATCAGGATTTCAGAAAGGGCTCGCTCCTATGAAAGCACTGATTAAAATCTATCATCAGTACCGCTTGGTCCTGGTCTTCGTGCTTCTTGCATCGACGATCACTTCTGAGCGACCTATGAGGCACTGGTTAGTTGTACCTACATTCGTGTCGGTATGGCTGGCTAAGGTTTTCAAATGGGGGGTGACTGGTTTTACGCTCTATATCCTCTTTTTCAACGGTATCCATCTACCTTGGTGGCTTTCAGTCGCTAGCGTGATGACCGGTGAAATTCTCTCGATAGCTGTCGCAGCTGCAGAGATGGAAATGAAGCACTACGGGTATCTAAACAGCTAACGCTGTCTGGTCGTGAAAACGTCCGGCACAGCTTTGCTGTTGCCGGGCGTCGGCAATTCCACGCCCGGTCTGCAGACGGGCGTTTTTTTTAATCTCCCGTCTGCAGCGGGTAGGAGAGTTTTGCAATGAACAACATGAATTTTCGCGGTGACCTCGTATGGTTTATCGCCCTCGCTAACGATCTAGTCACTCCTTGGGAGGCTGGCCGCCAGGCTGCTAACCTCAAAGAGGGCTTCACCAGCAACCCTTTTGAGACAAACACTTTCAACCATGCTGAATGGGCGAAAGGTTTTGCTCATGGGGTGTCGCATGACGCTCCGGCGGTGTCGCAATCCATCAATGCTTCAGTTGTAGTTTCACTACCTCTGATGGAAGTGCAGCACCTACCTGATAGGGCCTTCTGGGCCGAAGCTAACCGATTATCTGTCGGTGGAATGTCTGAGTTCGCACTTGCTGCGCGCTTGGGTGTTTCTCGGGATCAGTTAAGCGCTGGAATGATCCTTCATCACTTCTGGGATGAGGATGCGATTCCTTTGGGAATTCGCGAAGCGGGGTAACCCTTGCATTAGGGCTGGATAAAGCATCCGGCCTTGCCGGATGTTTTAAACATTCGACCGTGTGTGCTTTCGCATGCATTTAGTAGGTAAGGGAAATAAATATGTGGCTGATTAAAGTATGGGATGGGAATTCGAATTGTGAGTATCACCGAAAGGGATCTTACGATGAAGTGACCACTCAGCTTCGTCATTTACCACCAAGTTATATCTGGTCTGCTCAACCAGTCTGAGTAAATCTCAGACGGTTAGCTCGTTGGCATTTCGCCTGGATTTTGAATCCCGGCGACTGCCGGCGAGGAACCAAAATGTCTATATCTGCCGAATGGCTACCAGGTTTTACTGGTATCGCTACCGAAACGTTGCTGAACGTTCGTCGCGCTTCCACGGGCTGCAGGATCTCGAAAGTTGAGTTCCAGCAGTACCTTGAAGAGGTTGCTATGTACACCGGCACGCAGCTGAGCATGAACGGCAACGTTCTTACGCTGAAGCTGAAATGGATGGGTCAACTGCACTCCTTCGATCTCACTGAGATTGAAGGTGGCGACTACTCATGCCCGGTCCAATTGGGTGTGGGTACACATCTCATTCTTCTGTAATTCGGACGCCCTATCCGGGCGTCCTTTCTCCTAGTGATCTGGATCAAACCTCCAGCTCACGCTGGGTGTTTGCTCGAGTTCACTACTCGATTCGCACCCGGCTCCGGCCCCGGGTGTTACTTAAAGATTCCCCGTGGTCCGGCGGGTGAGAGGCTTTTAAAATGACTAACGTAACTAACGCTGTAACCAACACCGTAGCTGCTCGCACTGTTGCTGATATCGAAGCGATGCACCGTGAATCCCTGGCTTCGCAGCCGGTTAAAATGGTCATGGCTCACGAGCTTTTTGGCTTCTCTGAGGAACTCAAGGGAGTAGGGCAACTGCCTGTCTTCGTTGGGGACCATCCTCTAGTGCCGAAGGGTAACGATGATCATGTCTTCAACAAGAGCCTGGTTCGCCGGATCCTGTTGAGCATGAAGGGTGGCGATACCAGCTTTATGCTGGTAGGTGACAAAGGGACAGGTAAATCCTCCTTGGTTACACAGATGCACAATCGCCTGAACAAGCCGATGATCGCTATCACTGGCAGCAATGGCATCGACGACACTCACTTGCTTGGTTGCAAAACCATCAAGGGTGGTGACGTTGAAGAGTTCGATGGTGTTTTGAGCTATGCGTATCGCACTGGCTTGACATGCCTCATCGACGAGATCTGCACACTGCGTCCCGGTGTTATGGTTGGTGTCAACGACATCCTTCAAGGTGACGGGGTAATCAACCTGAAACACCACGGTATTGATCCTACGCTCAACCCACGTGATCTTTTGAACGTGGACGGCGGGATGACTATCGTTAAACACCCAATGTTCCGGTTGTTCGCGACCGATAACACTGGTGGTAAGCAGCAGAGCGATGCCCGGTTCGCCGGTGTCAACGCTCAGAACGCTGCTGTTCGTAGTCGCATGACCAGCTTCAAGGTGGGCTTCATGACACCTGAAGAGGAAATGAAAGCCCTCAAAGGTGCTGCAGATGCCTACGCTGCCAAGCGTGAACTGACCCCAATGGATGACATGTTCATCCATCAACTCGTAGAGTTCGCTTTCCGTTTTCGTAAAGCGTTCGCCATGGAAGAAGCCTGCGACAATATCTCGTTCCGCGAGATTCAGCGTTGGGCTTACAAGTGGATGATGTACGGCGATACTGATGAGTCCTTCGTGGATTCTATCTACACCAATCTTGAAGAAACCGACCGAGTGCTGGCTATTGAGTTGTTCAAGTCAACATTCAGCCGCGACCTGATTTTGCCGGAAGAGCATGCTTATTCGGTTACGTCGATCGCGGACGATTTCATCACCAAAAGTGTAGCTGCCTCAAAAGCAGCAGCCGCCTAACCAAAGGAGTTCGCCATGTTTTACGTTGTGAACCCCAATGGAAGTTTCCTGGCCGGCTTCCTGCCGGCTGGGACGCGCGAAAGCATCATGTTCGAGGGTCAAATGGTTCAAGGCGAACCTAAGATCACTAAGCGTTTGGAGGGAGCTGCAAGCAGCTCTCACGATGCATGGGAATTTATGTGCGAGATGGTTTCTGAGGCGAGAGCTGACGGTTATCTCGACACTGCATTCACTGCCAGCAAATTGCAGGTGCCAGCAGATCTTCACCATGAGGAATTCCCTCTGGTGTTGAGAGGCTTTTACGCACGTGTGAAGACTATGGCCAAAGATCAGTTCGCAGCCGGGCTTGCCAGGTTGCGGGCAGTTCATGAGGTCTTGTCACATGCTGATGTCCAGCTACAGAGCTATGACGATGACAAATTTGTTGAGATGCGCCTTGGGGCTCAAATCATCAGGTTTGGATTTGTGCCTGAACGGTTATGGGAAATCATGACCACGAAGGCGAAGGAGCTTTGCGAGAACCGCGGAATGCTGGATGACAATTACCTTCTCCCTGATGGGCGTGGGTTGTTGCATCTGCGCACTCGCGAAACCTTTCTTGATGTGTACGTCCGAGCATTTCTGCAAGGGGCCATCAAGGCGGGCGCGGTGATCGAGCTTACATCTGATCAGAACTGGCGCTTTCTCGAATCGAATCCGTTCATTGCCGCTGATGTGAAACATCTTCAGTGGTATCAGGATCACCCTGAAGTTCTCAGCAGTGTTCTCAAGCTAGACCAAACGATCCCTGTACAGGCGACGAAAGTCTTCAGTGCAGTAGATTTTTATTGTTGAAAATGCGGTCCTCAATGGACCGCACCTCTTTAGTGAGTTGGACCAAAATCCCAGCTCACGCCGGGTTTTTGTTCGAGTTCACTGAGCTCACACGACCCGGCACCGTGCCCGGGTTGAAACCAAATTTGTTCCTGTGCACGGCAGGTAAGAGGCTCCAAATATGAAAGCATTGATGAAAGCAATCACTCGCGTTGACGCTGCTCTGGATTTGTTCTGGATTGGCATCGTTCTGCGTACTTATCACGAAGCGCAGGCCGCACGTTTTAGCCGTTTGGCTGAGCGTCTGGCCCTTGCAGCAGTTGAGCACCCGCGGATTGACTACGTGAGCCACCAGGCTCTCCGTCACAAGCTGGAAGCTGATTTGCTGCAGGGTAAGGTTTAACAGTTTTACGGGCTGCCCTAACGGGCGGCCTCTTGCTCTGAGAGTTGAAATCCAGCTCTGGCTGGGTGTTTGTCGAGTTCTTCGAACTCAACGTCACCCGGCTCCGGCCCCGGGTGTAGATCTTTTATGCCCCGAGGTCCGGCGGGTGCGAGGCAACACCATGAAACTGTTCAAAACCGTAGCGCAGGCTGTTTCCAAATTCGTGATGATCCGTTACCACCGCCGCATGGCTCTGGCATACCGGAAGCTGGCTTCTCATCACGCCGATCTTGTCATTCACACGCAACACCGCGTTCCCACAGCTTCTATCGCGAAGCTGCGTGGCAACGCAGTGCTGCACGATCAGAAAGCTAAAGCAATCCGAATCGGAGAATGACCATGTCTGCAATGATGAACTTCAGCAAAAATGCAATCACTCAAGGCTGGATCTCGTTCTTTCGGGTCTTGGCTTCAAACTCGGGGATCGAGTTCGTCTTTGGTAAGGATGAGCAACCCCGTACGGACGGTCGACGTGTCTACCTTCCAAGCCTGCCTATGAACCTGACTAAAGATGATCTTGACCTTACGAAAGCCTTTGGCTTCCACGAGGTTGGGCACATCCAATTCTCTGATGTGGTTTTCTTCCAGGCATTTGCTGCGAAGCATGGCGATTTCGCCCGCTTCCTGCTCAATGCATTGGACGACGTCTACATGGAGTACAAACAAGCACAAGCGACCCGAGAAGCCGAAATCTATTTCCGGCGTAAGGCGAGCATCCTGTTTGAACGCAAGCGATTCCGTGACGGCAGCAATTCTGTTGCTGAAGCGGTTGCCTGCTATTCCCTTTGCTACTTACGTACCGATCGGTGGAGTGAGTATCGTGACCCGTTCGCGGTAATCGAGGCTAACTTCAATAAGCACTTCGGTGCTCATGCTGATCACGTTCGTGGCAATCTCAATGAAATTCTGATCAACGAATTCCCAAATGTGCAATCAACTCAAGATGCTGGCAGCTTGACGCTGCGGATCATTGCGATGCTGAAAGCGCTTGGTGAAGATGAAGAGAAGAAGGATGAGGGTCAACCTGAGGAGTCGAAGGGAGGTGAGCAATCATCACCTGCTGACGATTCAGGTTCGAATGGGGAGCCCAAACAGGACGGTGGCACTGAAGGTACCACTGGCGATTTGGAACCTGAGGATCCATCTGAACCAAGCAAAGACGGCGGCCAGGACCCAAAACAGTCTCAGGACAGTGATGGTGCTGACAGCGGGAAAGGCAATGGTGATGAGCAGTCCCCAGGTAACGGCGCTACTGGGCCTGATGGCCAAACTGGTGCACAGGCTGGTACAACTGATGGTAATGCGGGTCAAACCGGCGGTTCAGAGGCGGCTGATGGTCGCTCCCTGAAATCAATCGTTGACGAGATTCTCAATACCACTGGCCTCGGCGACAAAGAAGTATTTGACGACGGTGACGCCGTCAAGTCTGTCTCCAAGTCTGTACAAAGCGGTACCAACCCTGACTACAAAGGCCAATCGCTGGCTCCTGATTGCGTCATTGACGGCAAACTGGATCAAGCACCAGGTAAAGCAGGTAAGGGCTTCGGTGGAGGCGCTGGCAACAAGGAGAAGGTCGACGGGATGACGGTATGCCCCGAAGACATTTCTGAGGCCCGCGATATGGAAAAGCGTTTGGGGCGTAGGTCTCAAGTGCTAGCTAGTAAGCTGAAAGGCTTACTGATGCAACAGCAGGAAGCAGAGTCGTTTACGACTACTCGCGGTCAGCTGGGGCAAAACCATCTCTACCGTGTAGGCCTGGGCGATGTTCGCGTTTTCACTCAAAGTGAGGAAGCTCAACGTCCTACTACCGCAATCTCAATTGTTGTCGACCTATCCAGCTCTACTCAGGATAAAGCCGATAAAGATTTCGCCAAAGGTGAGAAGGACCAGTTTGAGGCCGCTGAGGCTCCAAGCACTCTTCGTTCGATCCTTGAATCCGTGATGCTCCTTGAGAAGGTCTTCGACCAGATCGGTTGCCCTCGCGAGATTCTTGGGTTCGCACCTAAAGGCGGCGAGCTGATTTCTATGGCTCGCTGCTTCGGCGATTCCTCTAAAACTGCAATCAACCGCATTGGCGGACTCAGGAAAGTGGCGGGCGGCGGTCACACCCCTATTGGAGAGGCTGTATTCCATGCAGGGCGTCGACTGGTGTGCCACGAAGCCAACCGTAAGGTGATGTTTGTCCTCACGGATGGTGCCCCTGGCAACGTTGCCAAGGCTGTTGAAATGACCCGCTTCTGCGAAAGCAGTGGTGTTCGTGTGGTGTATCTGGTCATTGGTGAAAAGGTCCGTACAGACTGGCTCACTGAGGCTCGTATCCCATATGCAGTAGCAGCTTCGAGTGTTGAGGTAACACCTGTTCTACTGGCTGAAGCCAGAAAACTGTTGATGTAACAATCACTGTACCCACCTGGGTATTCCGAGGTCTTGCCTCAGAACGCCCGGGTAGCCCTGGGCGTTTTTCATAAATGCCCCAACTAGGGTGCGAGGAAGTTATGTCCGGTCTAATCAACTACGACTACGTCGAAGTAGCAATTTCGGCGTTCAATGATCACGTTTTAGAGCCCGGTGAAATCTCTCTGGAAACAGTAGAGGGTCACGGCTACTCAGCTGGTTTCCATGGTTATCCATGGGGTGCACCGGACGTGATTAAAACCACTCCTGTTCTGCTGAAAGGCTGGAATGCTGGGTGGAAAGCCGCTTGTGAGCGCGATCAAAAGGAAGAAGCAGCTAAGCGTCTCGCTGAGAAATCCGCGAAGTGAAGCTGAAGGCTCTCTAGAGCCTTATCTCAACCAGGACGGCCTTCGGGCAGACCTAGCTGGGTGATTTTCGAGACATCGATCTCGATTCCACCTGGCCCCGTGACCAGGTGTTTGAAAACCAAATACCCCGACACGGCGGGAGTGAGATCCATCATGGACCTAGTAGATACCGCTGTAAGCGCATTAACGAACATAGCTCCTAACGGTGGCGCGCCTGATGAAAAGGCCGCTATCTGTGCAGCGTGCAATGCTGGATTCAATGCCCCTCCGGGAGCACTGACCCCACCAGAGTTCGAGCGATTCCCTCTCCTCACCGAGTGGTTCTCGATCGGACTTAACGCACAGGCTCGCTTTAGTCATACCGTTAAACCTGACGAATTCGGCTTCGGCCAATAAGTCAGGGAGGCCCGATATCGGGCCTCTTCTCCTCCTAGTGAGCTGGATCAAACATCCGGCTTACGCCGGGTGTTTGCTCGAGTTTATTGCTCGATACACACCCGGCTCCGGCCCCGGGTGTTAATTAAATTTGCCCCGTGGTCCGGCGGGTGCGAGAGAAATACCATGACTATTGCAAACGTAAACAGCTCTGTTCAGATCGTTGCTCAAACTGCTGAAACTGAGGTTGCTGTTCTAAATCATCAAATCAAGTGCATTTCTGAAGATCGTCAGATCGACATGAAAGACATTGACGTTGTGGTTGGAGAGCTGCCGAAGGAGGCACGTAAACTGCTCTGTGAGAAAATCTTCCCTAAGGACTTTCTGCGTCCATACCACCGCATTCGCGAACAAGCGGAAGAGGTGCTGGACAAGCTCGGCTCCATCAAAACTGATCTCGGCGGTATTAACACCATCGCTTCGGCAGTTGAGAAGGCAGAAGAACTTGATGCATTGGAAGTTAAATGGGATGAGCTGTTGGCAACTGATGAGGCGCGCTACACCGACATGTGCCAAAAGCACTTGCTCGAATTGGGTGCCAAAGCAATTAAAGGTGGCGCAGATCAACTCACTGTCTCGAAACTGATGGCAGCACTGGTCAAGCGTCAACCAACGTGGGAGGAAGTAGCTAAGAACCTCACCTTTGCGTACAGCGTTCACATTATCCAGCTGGACGATGCGAACTTTAATACCAAGCTTTACAAGGCCCAGCGCGACAGCGTTGTGGCTCTTCGTGAAGGGGTGATGGGTGCCTGCGTTCAGCATGTTTGTGCTGAAGCGTATGCAATTTGGAAGCTTGTAGACAGTAAGGATCGGACCACTAGCACTGGCGAGATCAAATTGAACCCTCGCACGATTCGTCGTGCTAAAGCGATGACTGAAAAGCTGGTTCCGCTGGCCTTCATTCATCCGCTGATCAAGCCGCTCCACGACGCCCTTTCGGCTGAGTTGGAAAAGCTGCCTGAGTCTGGGTTCATGAGTGCTCCTGAGTTCACCAACTTTGAACAGTGCCTGCTTGCATTACGTGACCAACGGAAAGTCGTTGATCACCTGACCAAAGGCTT
This sequence comes from Pseudomonas baetica, assembly GCF_019733355.1. Classification (GTDB taxonomy): domain Bacteria; phylum Pseudomonadota; class Gammaproteobacteria; order Pseudomonadales; family Pseudomonadaceae; genus Aquipseudomonas; species Aquipseudomonas baetica_A. The sequence continues at coordinate 11,291 of NZ_JAIHLQ010000020.1, forward strand.
GCCATTGATCTCTGTTGTGAGTACAGCGCAGCAAACCTTGTTGGGTGCCTCGGCTCCCCAGGGCAACACTGCAAGCGCACCTGTCCAGGGCGATGTAGCTCAACAGCAAAATGTAGCGACCGCCCCCGCGGTTGCCTCGACAACAACTGAAGTCACTTCTGTGGCTGCTCCTGTTGAAGAAGCTGCGGCTCCAGCCGTAGCTGCACAAGCTGCTGATGTGAAGCTAGAGCAGGCGGTCCCGGCCGTTGAATCAAGCGTATCTGCCCAGCAAACCGCTAACCCCGGTTCGCTCGCTTTCTACTTCTAAATTTCGAAACTTCCCACCCCTGACGGGCCACCACACCCGTTAGGGGAGTGGTGCGCCCAATTTGGAGCGCGCTATGCAAACTGATCTGTTCGGCGAAGTAATTCGCACACCATCCGTTAGAAAACAGTCCGACCGAAAAGCTACCGCCACCCGGCTGGTTTTTGATCGTAAGGCTCTGTGGTCGACCTCTGGATATCTGCCCGGTGCTGTTCAGGTTGATAAGGAAAACGTGGCTGAGGTTATGGCCACATCTGATACTCGATCTGACAACGCAACGATTGAGCGATTGGAAAAGGCTCTAGGGCTCGAACCTCTCGTGAAGAATGGGCAGTGGTTAAACGACACGTTCGGGTTTCAATACCGGCGCGTTGGTAAGCCATTCAAAGGCGCCAAACGTTATGGGGAGAAGGGCAGCCTTTTCCGGGATCTGAATAAGCAGCTTGTGCTGACCTCCGCGAGGTCTGCAATCGAACCGCTGTTCCATGACCCTTGCTCCTGGTTGGTCATCAACTCAATTATCGTCCTAGACGTTCGGTTGAGAATGATGGACGCCGATGAGGACCACCAATATTGCCTCAAAGCTTTCCTTCAAGTTCTTGCCCAACACGACTTCATCGACAACACCCGCACGGGGGACACCATCCGGTCTCTTACCAAGCGGGATCAGATGCGTGAAATGCGTGCCAAGCAACGTGCTGCAAAGGGTCTACCTCCGATCGAAGCTGTATCTAAACCCGTCAAGGTTGCCGAGCCACTTGTGGTTCCTGCTTCCGTGACAGTTGAGGTCAGTTGCGTGCCGGCGGTGGATGACGTGCAAGAGCCTGCACAGGTCGAAGACGAATTCGTACCTGAGCCTGAGCTCAATGCAGATCTCGCTGAGTTTGACGACGAAGCAGATGAAGTCATTGCGAGTAAGGGCGGGAGAAGAAAACCAGTATCTAAAGCTCTTATGGATGCTTTCGAGTCTGACGACTTCTCTTACGATTTTGACTAACTGATGTTCGAGGGGCGCTGCCGGCGTCCTCTCCATAATTCATTAGCCACCAAACGGTGTGCGAGCTGAGGTCCGGCCCTCAGTAGGAGAAAATCATGAAAGCAAATATCAAAGCTAAGCTGGTCCCAATGTTCGACGTAGCTGTGCTCAAGGCAGCAAAATTCCTCTGGTTGGTCATGAAGGTCTTTGACCCACGTCCACTTCAGACGCACTTTGCTGCTCGTAAGCCGGTTCAAAACATTGAGGTCACGCATTGCTTCTCACTACGCGGTGCTGATGCTGAGTTAAGTATTGCTCGGCTCTCAAACATGCACATTGGTAGTAGCACTGGGAAAGGGCGTACTGGATTGGTCAGCCGTAAAGGTCTGATCAAGATCTACAACGCTGAGAACGGTAAGTTCTTGATGATCCGAGCCCAGGGCGTACCGACCATAGCTGGTGAAAAGCAGCTGACCAAAGACTCTATTGCGTTGAACTATGACGCGAAAAAGGCTTTGGGTATTCCTAAAAACCAGGAGACCGAACTCAAGCTGTTTGTTGGCCCCGCCAACCTCGGTGACCAGGAGTTTTATCATATGTATCAAGACGTTGATGCTTCTAGCCGTACGGCTCGGGCACTCGGTTGGTACTTAGCTATCGGGGGCGTTGTGTACGGCATTTTTCAGATGGCCTTGAGCTTTCTTGAAGCTGCCGTGGCTGCGCTGTTCTAACTGATTGGTGACCCGCTTCTTCCGACTGACGGAAGGGGCGGGCGTCACCTCCAAGCATCTTCCTCTGGAGGTTGATTGGAGGTGGCGCCCGCCCCAGAAATCAGACGATGAGGTGTCACGATGTACGATCACGTTAGCGACAATTCCCCCCAGTTTGTTACAGACTTAGGCTTTTCGTTCGAGGGCCATTTTCGCTACGGCGCAGAGTGCATTCTTGCTCGGCCTGAGGCACCCAAGCTTTACTTCCAAGACTCCCTGCCGCTTGAATTCGTTCGCGATACCATGGAGAAATGGAATATTGAGCTGCACGGGTACCATCCAGGAACTGGGTACTATGCCTTCAGTCAAGAAGACGAGATGGCCAACCCTGGGTACCACGTACTGGTACTCTTTGCGGACATCAGTTTCTGTAACTCATTTATGGGCAACGTCGAGAACGAGACCCTACCGCCGATACTTGGCGGTTCGATGCTCCAGTATTCAAGCAAGTGAGCCTACTTCCTCGCTTGCTTCTGCTGGCGCAACCTCATCCGGCGTGCGTGTACCTGGACACGCACCGAGGGCCGAGCAGTCGGCCCTTACGCCTCCTGTACTTTCCCTACCCCATTTTGACTAGCGATCTTAGGACCTCACCGGCAGCATAGGTGACCGCCCATACTGAGAAGCCGCTTGCCAATGTCTAACAGAGAGTTCTTCAAGATCATGTGGACCGAGGATGCCTCTGACCGCAGCATTGATCTCGACCATTTCTCCCTCTCGTTCACTTACATCCGTGACTGGTTCACCGGCAACATTTTCGACTGGATCGTCGATTACTCTCACCTCTTGATTTACCTATCCTTTGCTCTATCGATAACCATGATTTTTCGTCGGACACTGAACGCCAAAAGCGGACTCGGTGCGCTTTTTGTCGTCTTGCTTTTATGGCATCAAGGTGAAAACTACACGCTTGCCCATTTGATTTTTGGACCTTCAGTAAACCCACAGTTCCTCAATCTCGGCCTGGCTGCTGTCTCACTACTCGGGGTCGGCGTTACGGTGGTTGTGAAGCAATGGCGCACGCTTGATCGGATCATGATTTTCAGTGCTCAATGCACCGTGGTAGCGACAACGCTTTTGTTCCACATGCTGCTTGTGCAGACAATTCTGCCAGGCTGGAATTTCAGCATTGCCTGGGGCAATGTTGCGGCAGTAGCGGTGCCCTCTGAGATGGATCGGGTCTGTGGCGAAAGTAGTCTAGTTTGCTGGCAAGGCGATACCTTTGAGCCGTCAGCATTCAATCCCTACATTCGGGATCAAGTCAGGGCGCGCATTGAGATGCTTAAGTCAGAACCGATAGCCGAGCTGGGTACGACTTTTGGCTCCGACAATGATCTTGTATCTAATGGAACGATGGCGGTGCTTGTGTATAAGAAGGGCAGCCATTTCTGGGTGATCGGTGACAGTCGATATGGTGTCCGCGCCCATACCGTTATTTTGAGGTCCTTCTACATCCTTTGTGCAGCAGCACACTCGGTATGGCTTTTCGGGGCGCTTGGGCTTCTGTGGTTCCACAAGCGCCGCTTCGCGAGGAGGAGGTCTTTTGCTGATTGACTTCGAGACAGTCCATCGAACTTACCTCAAGGGTTCAATGGATGAGGCCGGTTGGAGTTTTAACCCTGTAAACCCCGCAAAGCCTAGAACAGGTAGACATCTGAGCACCCACCAGGTTTTCAGTAATGCCGGGCTTGGAGTTGCCCTCTACTTGAGGAACGATTTCGAGGCGGGCCGTGCAATTAAGGTTCACGTTGGGTTGAAGCTTGTGTTCAGTCGGAAGGTTAAGGGCACGTTTCTTTTGCAAGATGATATGCAAAAAATCTCCTTAACTCTCGACATGGGTGGAGTGAGATCACTCTATGCATGGTTAGCCGGCGATACCCCCAATTTCACCTATGAGATTATTCGGCCGGGTGCTCCCAAGAAACAGGTGACCGGCTTTGAGACAGACCTCGAATTCCCACTTAGCATACGTGCCTTCGAAAATGACTCGGATGGTAGTGCTAGGTCTATTTTGGTTGGGCTATCCGACACCGACATTTTCCATCTGCAGCTGCACTGCCTGGGGCTAGCCAAGCTGCTTTATCCATCATTGAGTGATACTGCTCTTCTAGCGCACATGAAGCCTCGCATGAGGACCCCAACCTCATGCACCACGACCACTGGCACACCATCACATGTCAATGTGGTTCCCGAACCAACTGAGCTCCCCGCAGAGCCTCCTTTGGGCTCTATTCCTGCCAATGGTGAGTGTCTCCTAGAGGTCGACATTGAGAAGGCCAAGAAGGCCGTTTTCGCAGTTGGAAAGAATAGATGGCCACGCAAAGACATCGGTACGATCGAGCACATTCAGAATGGTCCAGTCGATGCCATGGATCGTTTTGTGAAAGCCGGCAACGTTGGTGACTTCACTGAGTGGGACAAGATTTACGGCTTGCTTCACCCCTCGACCAGGTGACTTCTCCAAAATGGGGCAGTCCAGTCCCACTATTGGGGTATGAACGAGAATCTGAAATTCCCACTGATTTATCAGCACAACGCTGAGTACGCCCGGGAGATACATGCGGCCAAAGAGGTTAGTCGGCTTTTGCAGAAGGTTGGCTTTCCTGGTGAGGACGTGTGGATCGATCTCCGGTTCGACTACTCATTGAGCGACCACTCCTCATCAAACCTAGACGTCATGCTGATACGGGGGCAGCCCCACGGTATCGTGAAGCTCAACCTGCAGGCCTTATTCTTGATGCAGGACTTCGAGGTGATGATCAGAGAGGTTATCCCCCATGAGTTAGCTCACGTCTTACATGGTGTGAAGTCCAAGGTTGATGGCGTCGAAATTCAGAAACCACATGACGAGGCTTGGAGCGACATCTTCATCGACCTCGTAGGTGGTTTCGATCAGGACATTGAGCCATTGGCCAAGGTTCGGGGTGAGTTTGATGATCGAGCAGTACGGTTGAGCAAGAGCGGCATCCTGGTTGAGTGTGAATGCGGGGATGATGAGTCAATCGATGTGATTGCCGACACCCCAGGTAATTCAGCCAAATTGCGTAACGAAGAGCTGAAGTGCACCACCTGCAAGTTTCCCTACGTCCGGTTTCAGGGCGATTCAATTCCGCAGCGCATCGCCGCTGACCTAAAATTCTTAGAGAAAATCAAATGCATCAAGCTTCAGCACACGCACCTTCAGCGTTAGCACAAGGCGTATCTCGCGGGAGTGGGTTGGACCATTTCGTAGACATCCATATCGGTGTGGACGCGAAGACTGGCGAACCCAAAATATGGTCGTATCCGTCGGTCACCAATTTCAACATCATTTTCCTTGGGGGGTCGGGTGCCGGTAAGACACATACGATCCATCACATGGCAGCAAATGTGTATGTGCGAGGTACGACCCTACACGTTATCGACATTAAGGGTGACTTCGCGCATTCGAACTTTGAGGCTACGGGCTTGGGGCATATGCTCCACCCTGAAGACTTTAATGAGATCAAGTTCAACTACTACCAAGACGGCTGCTCGCTCAATCCGCTGCAGGTCCCGCGGACAGAGGAGGGTGGGGGAGTCGTGCGTACAATTGAGTACGTTAAAGAGCTTGTTAAGGTCTTCAACCCGCAGGCAGGCCCGAAGCAGCTGAACTACCTCATCGAGATTCTAAAGACGGTCTACACGAAGTCAGGAATCGACCACGATGACCCTGAGACTTGGGCGCGGCAATCTCCAACCTTGATCGACGTGCTTGGTGAGATCGATTTGATCTTTAATGCCCTCACTGGGGGAATGGACACCACCACCGTTGCGGACATCTTTAAGGCCTTTGGCCAGGCCAAAAACCAGGCTGAAAAAGACATCCGGAAGATGAAGATCGATGAGGAGCCTAATTCAGCAATTGAGGAGCGAGTTCACGAAATTCGAGCGACCCTTGAGGACACGCTAAAAGGTCATGCTTCAAAGCTTATCAACTTCGATGCCCTCACAAATCGAAATGGCGCCCGTAGCGACTGGGAACATTGGTCAAAGGAAACTCTATACAGTCTCAAAGCAATCATCCAAGGGATGGTTGATAGCAGGCTGTTCACCGGCAATCCGTCTAAGCCGAGGCAGGGAAAAATCAACCGCTATGATCTCACCGCTCTGAGCCCAGCTCACCAGCAAGTGATCATGCGGATTATCGCAAGCCAGGTATTCGCAATGGGGGTAATGGAGACCAAGCGTAACAACGCCTTCAACCCTAAATTTCCAGCTCACATCCTCATTGCGGACGAGGGTAAACACATCAAGGAAATCTCCGTCTCTCCAATAAGTCCGTTTAACCGAATCGGTACGGAAGGTCGAGGCTATGGTGTTGGCGTCTGGTGTGGTGTGCAGCAGCCCGACCAGGTCACCAAAGATCTGCTCAAGAACTTTGCAACGTTTTTCCTGCTCAAGACCCCTGATGCCTCGTACCAAGAAATAACGAAGCTGTTTGGTGTTCGTCCGACCTTGCTGAAATCTCTCCTGCCGCGCGAGAACCTTTTGTTCGGTACCGGAGGTCCATACTCGCTCGTGAACCATTTCCGGTGATTGTGATGATCAAGCGCTATTCCATTTTGGCTATGGCTGTCCTTGCCATGTCGGGTTGTGCTCACGACGAGAAGCCTTTCTTCGCACCCTCTGAATCTGAATTGCAGGATCGGAGCCAACTCTCGGGCGCGGACCAGGCTGTTCTAATGGGTAAGTACCAGCACGCTGAGCGGATGCTTGCCCAATACGTTAGCCGCAATAATTCTGGTCAACTCAGAATGAAATACTTCGGCATCAGTGGCGAAAACAGAAAGCATGCAATCGATACCGTAGCCACTCTTCTCTGGGAGACCGGTCGCGACGATTCGTTGAAGCAGTTCGCGAAAGATTACTTATCCGGGTCAGAGTATCAGACGACCCTGTGCCGCATATCAGAGCGACAAGCAAAGTACGAAGAGGCCTATCACTGCTGGAACGAAATGGGGGAGATAGATCGTGCTGAAAGGGTTGTCAGAACTGAGGCAGCCCTTCGGATTTTGAGCACCCCTTAAGATCACTTTCCCCGGGATTGCCCCGGGGAAAAGTTTCCGCATGCAGAATCTTTTAGCTGGTTGCGTCTGCATCCGGCGTTTCGTTGTCGTCTTCATTTTTGTCGAGTGTTGGACGTAGCACTTTGACGTTTCCGTACTTGGTGGTTCCCCATTTAGGCACTGTTGTTGGGAGCAATTCGGAGATTCGATCCTTATTGAGAAGCACGCAGGCCTTCCATGGTTTCACACCAACCCTTACGTCGAACATCGCAGTGGGGCTTTCCATGTCCTTGACCTTCCACATGAGAAGGCCTAGTGAATCGAGTGCATTCTTGATTACGGGAATCGACGGGTGGCTGAAGCTTCGTGAGTCCACGCCCAACTGCATTTGACGAGCAAGAGCGTTGGGTAAAAATTCATCAAGGGACTCAATCAAGCGTGACATGGGCATGATCACATACTCGAAAGCATCCTTCGTCCAGCCTGCATCTTGACCGCCACGGTAAGCATTGATATCTGCCACGTTCAAGAACTTCTCTACTGCCGAAGCAACAAGATCGACCGTATTTGAGGCAGCTTGAGCAGCAGCGATACCTGCCGCTTTCTCAGACTGAATAATCTTTCCGTCGGCATGCCGGATAGCGCTAATGAGCCGCTCTACGCGGTCCCCTGCATTAGTGGGCAGATGGGTCGGGTGGTGGTAGTAACGCAGAGCCATCGTGAGCGTGAAGCGGTCCTCAGGGGCAAGCGAGTTGAACTCGGGCTGTTGCCGGACTAGATAAGCACTGAATGTGTTGTGGTGGGTCGCGTCCTTGCGTTTGACCCATTCACCAGGGCCTTTTTGCTGATACGCGAGGAGCTTGTCGATGTCGTGAGCCAGGCCGGCGACGCGAGCAAGAGGCTCCTCCCAACCTTTGGCACGCATGTAATCAGCAACGGATTTAGAGATTGCTATGGAGTGGTCCCCGAGAGATGCATCAGCATGGTGATGTCCTACGCTCGCCGGAACTTCTGGATGAGCCTTGAGTAACTCAAGAATGGCAACTTGGAGCTTTTCAATCGGCGATTCTGGCGGCCTAGCAGTGGCGACCGGTGCGCGGTCGCATCGCAAATAGTATTGCTCAAAGGGGTCCGTATCCTTAACACCAGGAATGACTGCCCCAGTGCTGGCATCTCGGCTATCCGGGATCATTACCATCATCGTGCAACCAGGAATGTCACAAGGATAAATGCCTGTTACCGCTGGATCTGGTTCCTCCATTTCCTCAGCTTTGGGCTGATCGTTGCGTGGAGCATAGATTTTCGCAAAGCCTATGGTTACGAGGGAGTAAGCCACCGCCGAGAACAATAAGGCGTGGACAATATTCATGCCTACAGCAGCAAGGGTACCCAAGTAGCCACCATCCGAAATCACCTGCGTAACCAAGTGTGGCTTGAACATGTACCAGACGGGCGCAAGCGCGTGTGCCTGGTAGTTGAGTTCCTCGCCGATCTCGACGAGGTAGGCCGCGTATCCACCGATCACCAAAGCCAACATGACGATCAATGGGAACATCGCGGATTTAGTGCTCGATGCTGCTGAAGAGCTCATTTTTGACATACCAAAAGCGGGGACTCAAAAAGGGTGCCGGTTTTTTTCGAAAAGTTCCAACCAAAACCGCGTTTTTGGAGCACTGGCCTTCCACTATTACGGTAACAGTCACCTCCAAAGGATTTTGTTTGTGAAGCATGCCCTGTCCATCCTGGCACTGATGATCGGCTGCCAAGCGGCTTATGCGGCGAATAGCGCGTTCAGCGACAGCGCCCTCGCACGCAACGAAGCCTTGTCCCCGTTCGATCGGTCCTATGAGGCCGGTCGTGCGCAAAACATCAACCAACCCGTCGACTACCAGCAGACTAAGCCCTCACACGGCCTTCAACTCGATCTCTCTGCTGATGATCCAGTGATTTCCGTTCAGGAAACTGAAACGGAGCGTAAGTACCGGCAAACCCTGGCTGACCTTGAAACAAATAAGCAGTCTCTGATGAATGCGCGTAAGGAAACTGAGCGCCAATTGGAGGCTGCTAAAGCTACCGCCGAAGCAACTGCGGCTAAGCGCCGTTCCGATCTGCTTGCGCAGCAGGTAGAGATTCAGCAAGCGCTAGCGCTTAACCGACAAGCTCAGCAACAAGCAGAACGCCTGAAGTATGAGCAAGTCGCAGCAGTGGCCAATATCAAGGCTCATAGCGACCAGCTGCTAATGCTGGCCGAAAACAATGCTGAAGTGATTGAGTCTTCTGCCCATAAGCGGGTGATCCTGGAGCGAATCGATCCCACAGTCGTGATGAACGAAACGGTTACCGCTGAGTACCAGGCAGCAACAATCAAGCAAATCGTAACCGGCATCATGCCGAATGGCTGGCGTGTGAAGACTGACTTCAGCCGTAAGCCAGAACTTGAGGTTCGCACCTATGAATTCGTTTCCACGGATGCTCGGGATGTCGCACTCCGAAGTCTTACGGCCTCGGTTCGCGACGCCAAAGTCCGTTACCAATATTTTTGGGATTTGAAGGATGCCGGTGGCAACCCTTCTCCAATGATCCTCCTCACCGATCGCCCGTAACGTAAGGCCAGCTAATGAAGCTCAAGCATATTGTACTTGCACTGACACTGGCCTCCGGGTTGCTCGGTTGCCAGAGCCAATTCGAATTCTCCCCTGAAACTCAGTACGGTGCCCTGCGGCCCGATGCTAAAGAGAAAATGCAGGCTCTTCGGGGCAATACCTATGTGCGTGAGATTCGCACGGAGGATGCCGCCAGGCGTAAGCCGGTGTTCCTGAGCAAGAAGGGGATTCCCCTGCGCTCCGTCCTGGCTGAAACACTTCCGGGTTATTCAATTATCCCGCGCGGTAAGGTAAATCTGAATGACACTATCGACGTATCCGCTGACGGCATGCAGATGGCGGATTTCATCGAGTACATTGAGGGAACTCGTGATCTCGACATAAAGATCGAAGGTAACCGAATTTTTGTCAGCAATTACTCTACGCGTGAATGGAACTTGGCAGCTTTTGCCTCGACCCGTAACGTAAACAACGTGATTGCGTCTACTCAAACCCGCGGTGCCAAAGCGGGTGACAGTGAAGACAATACCAAGGAAACCGGCACGTCCACTGGCAACATCATTGGTTTCACCCTGTCTGAGGACGAGTGGACCAAAATCATGGAAGGTGCCAGAAAGATCATCGGTGCCGCCTCGGATAAAGGCGGCTCTACGCGCTCAATGGGTACTGCAGATAGTACGAGCGTTGGATCTGGAAGCCGCGGTAGCAACTCCCCCACTGGCCCATCGAACCAACAAAGTTCTGGGTTGAATTTCGACGTTCAACTCCCAGCTATGATTGGCGGCTTGGGTGACTCTGAGGAAGCACCTGCGTACATCGAGGGCATTCGGTCTGTAGGCATCGTTACTGCCGGCGGCAAGCCTTCAAAGATGAAGGTTCTTGATCGATATCTTAAGCGTGCAATCGAAGAGTCCACGAAGGTTGTGAACGTTCAGGTCGAGGCTTATGACGTCCTCCTGACAGATGGCAAGCAAAAGGGGATCGACTGGAATCTGTTGGTCAATTCTACGGTCAGCGGGAACCCCCTCGGCCTGAATTTCTTTAACACGTCTCCTAAGAGCGACGACCCTTTCTGGAACGTTCAAGGAACCTACACCTCCTCCAAGGTAACGGCATCGGCTCTGGTTAAATTCCTCGAGCAATACGGCCGTGTTGAGCTTAAAGATCAACCCAACATCACTGTCCGCAATGGCGTCCCAGCTCAAATCTACGCCGGTGAGGAACTGACCTACATCGTTGATGTTGAACAATCTCAGGATGAGAGCGGAAACGTAACAGTGACCCCTAAGCTTGGCCGACTGAAGGTTGGTGTAACGCTTAGCGTTACTGTCCGTGTTCTTGATAATGACCAGTTGCTTGTTGATGTCTGGCCTGTGATTTCCAACCTGAATGACCCGGACACAATCAACATCGGTGATTATTCGTTCAATACTCCGAGAGTGAATCTTAAAGAGTTCAGCACCCAGTTGATTACTTCCTCGGGCCAGTCAGTGCACCTTGGTGGTTTGATCACAAAGCGTATGAACGAAGCCATGCGCCAGTTGCCATGGCAGAACCTGGTGACCAAAGCGATTCTTAATCCGCTCACTCAAGGCATTAACAACTCTCTGGAGCGGCGTGAACTGGTTCTGGTCGTAACCCCAACATTGGTGCAAGGGGCGTTGTAATGGCAGAACTTCAGCTTGGGATACCGATCAAGATAGGTGGTGAAGAAGTCATCATCTTCCGTGACGCTATCGGTACCGATGCTTTGGCAACTGGCCGTGATGCTGAAGTATTCACGGTCATTGAGCATGCCGGCCCGGATGGTCGTCCACCAATCTATATTGATGAGAATGAGCTCGGCACGTTAAGGGAGGATTTTCCCGGCACAAACGTGTATGGCCTCTGGCAGCTCTTATTTGCAAACAACCTTGTGCCCTTGGGGCACGAGGTTGTTGTATTCCCTACCAGCGAAGCAGGTGGCGTATACCTGCAAATGCAGAATGGGACTGACTATGACAGTCCTGCAAATATCAAGCGATCCTCTGAGTATATCGACAACTACTCTGCGGACTTATATGGCTATGATCTGCTCGCAGCGCCAAGAATCCGCGTTGACATCACCGACCTGATCCTTCCATCGACGCCAGCGTTTACACGAGTTGAGCTCTTTTCCAAAAAGCAACACGAACGTACAAAGCGTTGGTATCTCGCTCTAGCGATTTGCATCGTTGCTGCTGTCGCCGCCGTTGGCTACAACTACACAATGTATGCGGTTTTCACGATGAATATGGCCGAATACACAACCAAAAAGAAGTTAAGCAGCGACTTGGATACGCGCGTCGCGGGCCTGTTGAAAGAACGGCTTCAGACCATACCAAATGATGGCGTCGTTATTTCGAGAATAGATCAGGTTCTTGCCTTCGATCCCAAGATATCTACGCCTACTGCTGCCGGGCACACAAATGGTTTTACAGCTGGGCATGTTTTTATGACGCGGCCTGATTTTGCAGTGGATCTTTCGGGAAAGATTCCAGGTGTTACATCAAAGTTGATGCCCCAAATGTCCTATCTCTTGACTGTATCTCCTGATGCACTGGAGGTAGCGTATTAATATTCAATCCTTCCGGAAAAGATTTGGGGCCAAGGGCAAAAACACCCGTGGTGAGCCTCTCTTCACCGGCGCCATGTACTTGGCGATGATTTCTGTAGTTTTCATCAGTCTCAAAGTGACGATGTCGCTGAGTGAAGACCGAAAGCTACCTAATGACTACAAGCAGATAGATCGTGTCAATAACGGGTTACAGAACGAAATTGATGCCATTAATAAGCTTCCGGTACTGCCGAAGCTTGAAAGCTCATGGAAAATGGCCAGTGCTACCGCTGCGATCCACAGAGTTTCTTTCAAAGCTCTGGATGATCAAGCCAAAAGTGAACAAGCCAATACTTATTCTGGGCCTCTCCGAAACTGGACGGCTCAAGTAAGCGGCTCGCCGCGGGCTGTACTTGGAGCCGTGAAAAAAATCCAATCTGAGGTTCCGACGTTCTTGTATGACTACACGATCTCAGGCGGAATCATGAAGTTAAACATCACTGTTGTAGGGACCTGAGATGAAATTCTTTCCTAACTTATTGGTAATGGCAGTGACTGCTGTTGTTGCATGTCCGATCTTCGCAGATGATGCTGACCAGGTACTTGACCGTCAGAAGACCCTCAGTGCAATGGAATACAAGCGCGACCTCTTGAAGATCCAAGCCGACATGGCTGAAACCTATAAGAAGATGTCCGATGCCAGTTTCATTGTTGATAATGAAGGTAATCCACTTGGGGTGGAAAGCATCCAGAAACTGGGCGTAGAGGTGCGCAAGCAGGGCCGAGTTTCCGAGGTCAACCCGTTCCAGAGTTCTGGCTCACCAATCGTCCCCAATGCGATGCCCTTCATGCTCGATCAGCCGACCATGAGCGGGGCCGTACCCAGCACGCCGAATTCCGCTTTTGGCAATCAGCAGCGTCTACAACAGGCACCCTTGCCGAATCAAGAGCGTCCAGAACCACAAAAGCAGCCGGCATCTGATGACGACGATAAGAAGATCCTTTCTCTCCAAGAAGTTCGCGGCGACTCAATCATTCTCAGAACCAATGACGGCGACCGGATCCTCCGTGTTGGTGAGAAGGTCTATGACCTCACTCTGACTCGCTTCTCAGTTGATAAAGCATATTTGAAGGGGCCTAAGGGAACCCAGGTAGTTTCAATTGACTGGACATCTTCCAAGCGCTATGCGGACGACTGACTATGAGCTCTGAAAACATACGATCTATTGAGCTTCAACAGAAGAAAATTCTCAATCTTCTAGTTTCCGAGGGGAAGATCACCAATTCACAGGCTCAGTCGTTACCGCCGTCTGAGTCCGTTGAGTCGATCATCCCAGACATTGCTCGGATGACGAATAACGAGGACGCATTAGTTGCTGCTGTAGCAACAGCATTGAGTCGTCCTGCATTTGTCGAGGTTGAAGAGGGGCGGAAAGCTGTCCTACCGGGCCCCTCTGAAAACTACTGCGTTTACGATGGCATTGTGTTTCTGACCAATCCTCTGGATCAGCGGTCCATTTCACGAGCTTTGGCTTGGGCCCGTCAGAAAAAGAACGAAGGGGAGCTGAAGACCGATAGCGAGCTTCGTGTTGGCGTCATTGGTGCAGCCAAACTAGACGGGTTACGCAACACCGTTATCGATGATGATGAAGTCATCACCGCAGATGGTGAACAAGCTAAACAGCTTGCTGCCAAGCGTATTGACGACATGATTCGTGAAGCTGCATCGAAGGACGCTACCGATATCCATCTGCAGCCCACGCAGGGTGATCGGGTTCAGGTGCGCTATCGCATCGATGGTGATCTTCGAACCCAAAGAACCTATTTAAACACCCTTCATGACTCTATCTGCCGGGTGGCGATTGAAACTCGAAGCAACCTGATTCTTGAAACAGGTACTCCCCAGGACGGCAAATTCAGCTTCGATTTGACGGGCAATAAAAAAATCAACCTACGGTTGAGCTCTTTGCCCGTCCAGCGCGGCTCTGATAAAGCGCTGAAGCTAGTGTTGCGTCTTCTCGGAAACAACACCCAGCTTTCTAGCCTTCCGCAGCTTGGCCTTTCGAAGCGCAACGAGGACATCTTGCGACGGCTAGGTAACCAGCCTAACGGTCTCATAGCTATGACCGGGCCGACTGGTTCTGGAAAAACAACCACGCTCAGCGCTGTGCTCGTTGATGCATATCGCAATAACCCTGATCGTAACTACCACACCATCGAAGAGCCGGTTGAAATTCAGCATGAGGGGATGTCGCATACTGAGTGCGGGAAACATCTGACTTTTGCTGACGCGCTTCGGGCCCTTTTGCGGCAAGACCCTGACGTTATTTACGTTGGTGAGATGCGTGATGAGGAGACGGCTGATCTGGGATTCAAGGCATCTCAAACTGGTCACTTGGTGCTAACTACCCTGCACACTAACAACGCCCACGAGTCGATCGGTCGACTTGAGCGAATGAACATCCCGCTGGACATAATCGCTTCCAACACCTCTGCGTTTGCAGCCCAACGGCTAGTACGCCGACTTTGCAGCGGTTGCAAGGTTGAGTACAGATTAAAAGATTCTGCGGCCCAGGCTTCGCTCTATGGTCTGAACCAGATATTCAATGGGGACACCGATGTCTGCCTCTATCGCGCCAACCCCAAGGGTTGTGAGAAGTGCGGGCATGAATCGGGTGGCATGAAAGGCAGGGCTGGCATCTTGGAAATCCTTGAGTTCACGCCTGATATCCAGGAAGCAATCCTGGCTGGCGTGCCGCCTAACACCATGCGCAGGAACGCAATTGCGGACGGCTCCTTCCTCGATCTCTGGGACGATGGTTTGCGTCTGGTCAAGGCCGGCATCACCAGCTTCGAAGAGCTCGAAAAGCATCTGCGTCCTTATTTGACTGACCGCCTAAGTGCAGGCCGGGCAAGTCAGCATGGGGCCAAGGGCTTGTCACATCCGGCCGGGCAACAAACACCTTCGCATCTTCGAATTCAGCCACAGCTCTGACCTTTACTGAGTGGCGACACCTATGGAATTTGGGAAGGGTGTTTTGGATAGCGTGTCCCCACAACATCCAAGACAATCTTGCAGTGCAGATATCTCCCGGAAAACAGGGCGATGGATGGCATTCGGATGGGGGATTTCGATTCACCCCTGTCCTGCATGAGGTCTTTAGCTCTGTCATGGACGGCCGCCTCGGCGGTACCAGTAGCACCTAGCAGCAGATTCAGCTCACATCATCTGCGTTTACAAACAGTCATGAAAACCGAGGCAACTCCGAGATGAAACACCAACACCGAGTTTCAAACCAAGCGCTGAAAGTTCAGAAGGGCTTCACCCTTCTGGAAATCGTAATCGCAATCGCCATCCTGGCCATGCTGGCTGCGTACATTCTGCCTGGCTTGCTCCAGAACAAGGAAGACGCCAAGTACAGCACCGCGCTGACACAGCTCGAGAAAGACTTCCCGTCCGCCATTACGCGTCAGGTATCCCGTACCAATACCTGCTCCAGCACCTCGATCACCAAACAGCTGCTGCTCGCGCGTGGCCTGCCGACCACCACCGTATGGAACACTGACTGGAGTGTCGCTGGTGTGACCTCGAACACCGTCACCATCAACTACACCATCGATTCAACGGATGCCAAAACCGCTTCTGATATGGCAACCGCCCTTTCCTCGAATAACAACGTGCAGTCGGCAACTGCCTCTGGTAACACCCGGATCGCTGTCACTTACCGCTGCAACTGATCGGGAAATGAGATAATGGCTTACTGGCAGATTCGCTACATCGGAGAGTCCGGCTCCATCGAAACTTCTTCGTCAATCAAAGCAGAGAGTCGCGAGCAAGCCATTACTCTCTCCGGTCGCCCCCCGGCCTTCATCCAGCAAGTAAAGATTGATCACCTGGGTGCTGTAAAGGCTACGTTTGAGAAACGATTCCAACTTGTTGAACAGGTTCTGATTCTCTCTGCAATTGGTTCAAAGCTGGCGAGCGGTAAAACAATCGGCAAGGCAATCAAGGAGTCGGTCGATCATGAGCGTCTTGGCATTACCTACGCCGAGCTAGATCAGTGCGAAACCCCCAAAGAATATTTTACCAAGCTGCGGTTTGATGAAACCGCAATCTTGGTTGCGGACGCCGGCGAGAAGGCAGGAAAGCTATCCGAATCGCTCTTCAGAGCTTCAAAAGCTATTCAGGAGCGGATTAACGCCAAGAAAGAATTCGGTAAGGCCATGCAGCAAGGCCTCCTCTATACGGTCCTGGGATGCTTGTTCATGATTGGTATCCCGCTATGGGCTGGCGGCACAATGCACGACTTCATTGAGGTTCAACGCATTCCGCTTAAACTCAACAGCATGAGTAAAATGATCATGTTTCTGTACATGGTCTACACCCAGTATTTTGTCTTCTTGATTGCTGCAGTCGCCGCTACCTATGTATTCCGGGAGAAAATCTGGGACAACATTCGTACGCTGCCGATCTTTTCATTCATCAACGACCGGATGAAGATCTCCCGAGGACTCGATTTTGTAACCTCTTACCAGCTGTTACTGGGTAGCGGTTTCAACAACCTTCAGAGCTTTCGGTTTCTCGCAGTGCGATCGAAGGGGCTTAGCCATCGCCTTTACCTAGAGGCGGCTGACCGGTTGACTGAAGGCCGTCAGCTCTCTGATGTGTTTGACAGTCCGGAATGGCCCACGATTGTCCATCAAAACTTGCAGGGATTCGAGGAACAGGGCCCCAGCGGCCGGGATATGATCCTCTCGAATCTCAACGAAGCCTTGCGTGCCTATTACCTCGAGTATTCCTCACGTGTCAGTAGAGCGGCTTCGATGCTCGGTTTTGCAATGATGATTCTCACCATCATGATGTTCGCAATCGGGTTCTACATGCCGATTGTAAACCTCAACTCAGCGTTGAAACAGATGTGAGATCTCGCGATGCCCAAGCGGGCTTCACTCTTTTGGAGATCATTTTCGTGCTGGCTATCATGGCAATCCTCAGCACTGCGATCTTGCCCCCAGTACTTGAGCGGATCACCGAGGCAAAGGTAGAGGGGTCTATCGGGCAAGCTCAAATGATTTTGCAGATTTGCGAGATCGCTAGAACGAAAGTTCTGGCTACATCTGTAGATGCCCGGGGCCGATACACCCATACCTATGGCTCTCTAGATAACTGGGCATCGACCACGGTGCTTCAGTCGAAGCTGACCACCAACTACGACCTGGCTACAAAAAATGCCCTTGGTTCCCAGATCCTGGTGAAGTTCGACGCGGCCAGGTGCTACGTGGCAGTTGACCTACCGTTCCTACAGAGCGACTACGGTGGCTATTCAACCGAAACTGTAGGTGGGAAGACTCGGGTGATAGTCACCACGCGAATCAAGAATTCCTCATACCCATCTTGGGTTGTCAATCAGAAACGGATTTTGCACGATGAAGAAACACGCTGATCGCAGTAGAATCAAAGCTCAGGCGGGCTTCACACTCATCGAGCTGTCAGTAGTTTTGTCAATTCTCGCGCTTATGGCTGTGTTTACGGTTCCTAAGCTTATGGAGTCGATCAACGAGAGGCGCGTCAGCTTGACTATTCAAGAGACGCAAACTTTCTTGGATGCTGTGCGCACATATCGAATGAAGAATGGGGTCTGGCCGGCCAGTCCAAGCTGCACAGACGCCCAGATCGTGCTTCAAGGTACGGCCCCACCGATGCTCGCGGGAGTTGCCAACAAGAACAAATTCAACTCAGCCATTAACACCTCTTGCACCGTTTACACCTTCAGCATTTCTCAAAACATTATTGCGGACTGGGATGGGGATGTTGCGAACGGTTTGCCTGCGACCACTATCACAAATACGTCAAGCCATACTGTTAGGACAACTATTGGTGTCCCAGGTACAGAGCCGGCCCTTGATTCGAAATTGAGTCGCATCGCAACTGGTGATCCCGAAGACAACAGAATGAAAACTGCTCTCCTGATGGGGCAGCAAACCATTGCAGAAGGTGGTGATATTCAGCTTTCCAAGGTCAACCCTAAGGTTACCGCTTTGAATGGGGAGCTAGAGCTTGCATCCGGCTCGGGAAGCGTAAGCATCGCGACTAACAATATTCTGACAGTTGACAATATTAAGATTAGGTCGAGGAATAACGCTCTCCTTTCGGATCTGCTACCGAACTATGTTCAGAAAGGCACATACCTTGTCAGACATGGCTGGGGCGTTATAAAGCCGACTTGCTCGAATGGAGGTCTCCCTAGGGCTTCGTTACGGCCTGGCATGATGTCTGGTGGTTACGACCCTGGTGTCACTGGTAGCGGTATTTTCGGGTTCGTGTACCGGCTTATCGACAACGGAAGCATGTGGGTTGTCCAGACGGATATCTGGGGGACCGCGGAAGAGCGGAACAAGCTGGACTCGCTCGTAGACGTGTACTGCTATTACCCCTAAGCCTCACAAGAGGCGTTCGCCACTATAGGTTAACTGATAAGTGCCGTACTCAGTCATCATCGCCAAGCCCACAAAGGACTGCAATGCAGATTGCACTTACTGTTCTGCGCCTCCCGACGGCAATGCAGGGTGGACCTTCGACGATTTCCGGAAGATGTTCGATCGGCTTGTTGATTCCTTCACCCCTAACGTGCAGTGGATCTGGCACGGCGGGGAGCCGATGCTCATGAAGCCTGAGTTCTACATCAAGTGTGCTGAATACGCTCGGGCGCGCCACCCTGGTGTGAAGTTTGCTATTCAGACCAACCTTCTGGCCTACAAGTCCTCGCGCTGGAAAGATGTCTTTGAAGACGTCTTTGAAGGTCGTATCTCAACCAGTTATGACCCTTATAAGCGCTACCGCACTGTTAAGGGGTCGGCTGACACATACGACAGATTGTTCTGGCGCGCTATGGATGCGGCGATTGGCGATGGGTTTCGTCCACTTGTCATCGGTGTGTATGACGAAGGTGCTGCCCCGGCTGCAATGGAGATGTATGACCGAGCTAAGGCCTATGGTGTATACGGCTTCGACATTCGATTCAACTACGCGTATCCGGCCGGTCGGGTCAGAGATTCTGGCATGCTGATAAAACCAAACACGTATGGTCAGATGCTGGTAGATCTGTACGATCGCTGGGTCAAGGATCTGCCTATTTTCAACATCACGCCTCTGGATCAGATGCTCCAGAAGGTTGCTGGTTACCGAAGCACTCTGTGCCCTTGGACGAAGTCTTGCGGCGGTAAGTTTTTAACCATCGATCCAGACGGTTCAGTATTCAATTGCAGTGAGTTCAGTGACCTTGGTGATGAGCGCTACCGATTTGGCAATATTCTGACGGGTGAGGTCCAAGGTTCCACTCCTGTAGAGGTAAAATTCTACCCGCCGGCCGAGATCGTTTCTGCCTTAGCTGCGTCGCCTGCGTCCAAAGAGATTATGCGGCGTCAAATAAAGTTTCCGGTCGACTGCCGGTCTTGTGATCATTTCATCGAATGTGAAGGTGGTTGCGCCCGAGATTCGGTTTTGTTTGAGCGCGGCATGGGTGGCAAGTTTGGATACTGTGAGAGCTGGAAAATGGTTTTCACCAGGCTCAAGGAATCAGTGGCAAGCGGCGAGGCTGATAAGCTGCTTTTGAAGCTTGGCATCACCCCTGCGGATGCTCACTCGCGCATTTCAGACCTGAGCAAGGTGTCCTGATGCTCCAGGTCTACTTGAAGCCAACAAATTACTGCAATGTTGGGTGTGATTTCTGTTACCTGCCTGATGAAGTCAGGTCCAATAAGAAACGAATGACAACGGAGACGTTGGAGCACTCGCTGCAGCTGATCCGGGATCTTGCTGCACGAGAGGGGCACGACCGTGTATCGATCCTCTACCATGGTGGCGAGCCTCTTACTCTGGCCTCAGAAGTATTGTTCGAATTCTCTGATGCCGTGCGTCAGGGGCTTGTTGGGCTTGAAGTACAAGAATCTATCCAAACCTCATTGATCCCTCTGCGCCCGGGCCACATTGCTTTTTTGCGTGAGCGTTGCGGCGCCTTCATTGGCTCCTCCATCGACTTTTCTGGCCGAACTATCAATGGTTCTAGCAGCCGGTACGTAGACCTTTGGATGGATAAGGTTCAGTTGGCCCGGGACAATGGCCTCGAGGTTGGACCTGTCATGGTGCCGACCCGCGGCGAGCTAGGCAGGGCGCCCGAGATCTACGCATGGTTCAAGAGCAATGGTTTCAAACATTTCAACATCGAACGCTACAACAGCCAAGGCGGTGATGAGAATCGCCCTGATAACCGTGAGCACGCAACATTTCTCCGTGATTTATTCGACATCTCGATGGCTGACCTACGTCAGTTCGGCTCGTGCGTTACCAACAATGCTGTGGGTGCCTCGATAGCCGGTGTATTGAACGGGCAGCCAGGAGAGCGTTGGGGCGGGACTTGCCAGCGTGACTTTCTTGTAATAAATCCGGACGGCTCTCTCAACTCATGTCCTGACAGGATGGAGTATGAAGTCGACGCCTGGCCTAAGGCCTCTGATGGTATCGATGCATTTCAGTCTAGCCCTGCGCGCAAGGGTTGGATCAGAGTCCAGCATATCGAGCACGTCGAAAACCACTGCCGAAAATGCGAGTTCCGGAGCTGGTGCAAGTCCGGCTGCCCGATCACTGCGCATCAGGTGCATTCAGGACTGGGTGAGTGCGCTGGATATCGATCGCACTTAAACCATGTCCAGGATTTTCTGAGCTCGGCGGATGGAGTCCGGCTGGCTTCTTCATATCTAGCGGCAGCTGGAATATACGGGTACGACCCCTACACCTACGGCATAGAGCGTATTCAGTGAGCATCGGCGCACCTGATTTCGATCACATGGTTTACGTGCGACTGATCGAGGCCTGCAACCTACATTGCGAGCACTGCTTTATCCCAAACAATCCAAAGCGGATGAGTTGGGCGCAGATTGAAGCAATTCCGGCTAAGGTCAAAACCTTCGCTGTTCCAGGTAGCACCATCCTGTTTCAAATGCATGGCGGGGAGCCAACTCTCGTAGGTGTCGAGTTGATGCGTAAAGTTGTTGTATACCTGCGATCGAATCTTGAGGGATTCAAGGTCGTGTTCTCACTGCAAACAAATCTGATGAACTTCGACCTCAGGTGGGCCGACCTCTACAGAGATTTTTTTGACGGCGTTGTAGGCGTTTCTTGGGATCCGGTTATTCGTCGTACCAAGGCCAGCAAGCCTGGGTCCAATGTAGATTTCGAGGAGCGGTTCTGGCGAAATATGGAATCCCTGCAGAGCGCTGGGCTTGAGCCGTACATGGTGATTACAACCACCAAGATCCTGATGCAACGGTTCAGAAACCCCTCAGACCTAATCGACTACCTTCGCTCGAAAGGAATCCGTCACGTTCACTTTGAGAGGCTGACTAGGACCGGATATGCAATCACCAATTGGGATCGTATCGGTGTGACCAACCGCCAATACAGTCTTTGGATCGCCCGGTTCGCTATGGCTTATTCTCGGTATATCGCGACTCCTCGAGATCACTACCAGGATATTCACATATCCCCACTAGACGGCTTGACTGAAAGCGTCCGGAGGCTTCGCAGTGGGCAGCGTGGAGGCTATGGATGCTTGTCTGGCGCTTGTGATACCCGGTTCCACACCTTTGACGATGGCGGCTACTACAAAGCTTGTACTGCACTCACATCCGAATCAAATAACCGTAACGCCATAGGCAGATCTGATGCCCAGCCGACTCGACTAGTTGAGATGCGCGAGGATCGCCAGATTGACTGTTATAGCTGTCAATTCAAGCCAATCTGCAGTTCAGGCTGCATGGCGACACCAAAAACGGATGAGAGCGGAGAGTGTGCCGGTGGGTTTACCGCGTTCAAGCTCATCAACGAGCAAATGGCTTTGGCTGAGCAGCCATCGCTGATTGCAGTCGCGGGATAGAACCCCTTGGGATCTTGAATAATTCGGTAGTGTCGTTTTGGCTTCGTGATTGGGAAACCTGAATGTACTATCCCGATGTACTCCCACGTCCACCATTAGCTTGGTGAGCTGGGCGAGACTTCTGGTCGGGAATGGTCAGGACCTCTGAAGTATTGCTACATCCAAGTCCGGTTCCATCGGCAATGGGTGAGTAGTCGGTGCCGTATGGGCCGCGTTGATAATCTGGAGAGAAGGCGAATAATGAGTAAATTTACTCCCAACAGGGTGCTGGCTACTTTGGCCGTGAGCGCGATCGCGGTAGCGGCGTTCAACAGCGTTGAAACCAGATTCACAATCAACGAGACCCAGGCCGAACTGGAAGCTGACCACAACGTCGCCCAGATGCGGAAGCTGCTCGAAATGAACCCGATCAAGCCAATGGTAGAGCGGCATGCTGACACTCTGAACAGCGTCGTTAAGCACGAGGCCGTCCCGCGGATCAACAACATGCTTCTGGCCGCTACAGCAACCGCCAAGGACATGGACTCCACGAACGTCGGCAATTGGGGCTATTGCCATAGTGCATGCCATGGCGCATGTCACGGTGCATGTCACGGTGCACGAGGCTGGCGCTAAGGCAATATGAACATGACCCCCCCTGAATCGACCCAAACTGATGACGCAGCTGCCCTGACGGGCTCTCATTTGCCGGAGTCTGCAACCACTGTGGCTGACAATGTAGACATACCCACCCAGGTCAGCGACGACCAGGTTGACGAATCGATACCCGAAGAATTTCGGTACAACCTTGTGTTCAACAAGAAGGTGTCTGAGCTTCGTGCGCTGTTCGAGGAGCAGCATCGTCAGATCCGGGAGGAGGGTGCTGAAAAGCCAAAACGCGACGTTGCTTATCAATCTGTGATCTGTGACGAGCAGTTGAATCAGATTCCACTTGACGCCCGCTCCATTGGCCTGCTTGTTCAAGCTGATGACCAAAACCCTGCAATGCTGAGCGAAAACTTTGAGTTCAGCCTTATCCTCGCTATGGGATCGTCATCGCCTGGCACAATTGATGTGCCTTTTGACACGTCGGTGGATACGCGTGAAATCCTCTACCAGGCTGAGTCTGCTGGTTTTGGGGTTAATCTACTTCCCCCGGCGAACGCTACGGTTATTAATGCCGAGGTTGAGGCATATTGTGACCTCATTCGTGATTACGGTCGGATCTCGTTGCATGGCCAGAGCTGCAATATCCGGGTGTCGCCGATCGATGGTTACATGGAGTACCTGCTGTACGCAGAGCTTGGCTACAAACCAAAGGTCATCTCCACCGACGAGATGATGAACTTGCTCTACACCGATACCATGCCCGAAGTCGTTATGGATCATGTTAAAGCGTGCATCGCGGAGGTCGTGATTGAAGTCCTAGGCCCGGACTTCATGAAAGACCTCGTTGTAAACACTGTAAAAGCCCTGCACCTGAAGGATTTACAGTTCATGGAAGCTCGGGCCAGTATCCTTGAAGCTGAGTTGGATACCCGCACTCCGTTTCCAAACATGATTCGCATCCTGGCTGAGGCTACGGGGCTTCGCGGTGCCGACGCGGCCGGATTACTGTTCGAGCTTAAGAACGCAATCCACACAGTGCTCGATAAGTACCTACCATCTGACCCAGTAGTAGAACCAGAGCCCGAAAATTCCACCGCCTCCAGTGCTGAAGTTAAGAATGCAGATGGAGTTCAGCAGGTCGACCCAGAGGAAAAAGTACCTGCAGAGGATTCAGGTATGCGCGTTCGAGCTCCTAATACCAAGCAAGCGGATTTGGCCAAAGCTTTGTGCCTGATGGCTAGTTCTGTTGCTGGAGGCCCTGACGCTCTCAAAGCTGTTTGGGCTTCCATCGAGTCTGCGACTCAGCTCGATCAGCGGATCAACCTTGACCGTGAAACCACCCTCCCAAGTTTGGCTGCAGGTCGTGTAGCTGATGCTCTTGGTGTTGCACCAAAGGTCGCTGCCTTGGCTGCAGGTGAGCTTGCGACACTTCTTCAGGTTGTTCTCGAAGCTGGCGGTGCTATAGAGCCGCCACCACCACCTGCCACGCCCAAGCCCACCCCACCCAGTGGCTTGATCGCTGTCGGTTAAGTCCCGGCTGGCAGCAGTAAGCTGCCAGCCTATGAGGCATGCATGCGCTCAGAAGCTATCGGATTCATCAACGTAACCCGACAGTGCAATGTTGACTGCAAGCGGTGCTATCTCACTGAGGAGCACCGGGCCATTAAAGAGCGGTTGCCGGTCGCCACACTCCAGCAATTCCTCCAGTCATCATTTTGGGCAGACCGAGACTGCACCCTCATTTGGGAGGGTGGCGAGCCTTCAGTGATTGGGCCGCAGGCGATGCAACTTTTAGTTGATACAGCCCGTCGCCTGCTGCCAAGCGCAAGGCAGACCATGGTTACAAACTGCTTTTCAGTGCCAGACTGGCTATTGGCAATGGTTCATGAAGAGTTTGATGGGCTGGTCGAAACTACCTATGCACTTGGCAACAAATTCAACCTGGCCGGATCTGAAGTCATCTATCAGGAACGGTTTCTTTCCGGCCTCAACAAGTTCTGGTCCGCTGGGGTCCCTTGCGTTGTCAACGTTGAGCTCAATGCAGAGACGGTTCAGGCTGGAGCGGATGCCCTTGTGGATGTCATGCTTCAAAGTGAATGCAAGGTATGGGAGTTCGACATTTCTGTCGACTTCGCTTCATTCTTGAAGACACCCGTATATCACCCCGCCAGTACGCCGGCATTACCGCTCACTGTTCCATACCAGAAAGCCTGGTCATTCCTCGCAGATCTAAGGGAGCGGCATTATGCACGGCTGACTCGGGCCGGCATCACAATTGGTGTGTTCGAGCAGAATCCTGATGCGGGCAACCTTCAGTTCAATGTGCTTTCCGAGGATCGGTTCCTAACCCTGAATCCAGACGGCACAGTCACTACCAACCCGCTGTACTCTGACCTCGAAGGCACCATACTCGGTGATCTGCACGTTAGTTCGCTCGACTCCATGATTATTTCACGAAACCGGCTATCCCGAATTTCCCATGAGCGCAGAAGAATTAGGGCTTGTCACGGGTGTGAGCATGTCAGCTATTGCGGTGGCGGACCGGCGCATGTGCCTGTTTTTGATGGCTCGGGCGAGTGTGCCGGCGGACTCAGCATCTGGAATTCTTCGTTGAGGATGCAAAGTGCATAAGGCGTCTCGTGTAAACCAAGCAAACATCAGCATCACCGCGACCAGGTGGTGTAACCGGCGCTGCACCCACTGTTATATCGACCCAGCTGAGCTGGGAAATCCGACGCAAATGGACGAGGCTGTATTCAGATCTGTCTTTGACAGTGTTGCTCAGCTCGTTGCGTTGGATACTGGTCTAGAGGAAGTGGAGTGGGAGTTGATCGGGGGGGAGATTACAAAGCTCCCCGTTGCATACTGGGAGCGAAACCTTCCCTATGCTTTGAATAAGTGCCGTGAATTCAATGCTGGCTTCAAAACGCCAGGATCTATCAATGTCCTGACGAATCTGATATTTGCCAACGATAAGCATCGGAGCGAGTACGTCGACCTGTTCAACACCTATGGTGACTGGCCAGAGATGGCGATCTATACATCCTGGGAACCCGACACAAATCGTTTTGGCAAAAACATGAAGCTCATGGGGCCCTGGGCTGAAACTGTGCGCGCGATCAAAGCCAAGCAGAAGATTCTCGATGTGATTCTTACGAAGACCACCGTGGCGATGGGTCCAGATTACTTACTAGAAACGTTTCTGCCGCTCGGCATAACCGACTTCAGCATCAAGATGATAAGCCCTTACGGCTCGGGGAGGGCTTTTTGGCAGCCAAATATGGTGTCTTTCAAGGAGATGAGTGACTACCTATGTCGACTCTTTGATATTGCGCCACCCGGAATCACCTTCACCCCCGCCGATGAAATGTCAGGAGCCGTTTTCCGCGGAACAAGCTATCAGTGCATCGGCAATTTTCGATACGATTTAGCTGTGGAGCCTGACGGGTTGACTACATTCAACGCTAATCAAACGACAGCTGAAGCAGCCCTTGGCGAGCGTAAGATTTATGTTGGTGATGATGATTGGGCTTACCGGGTCCTTGCAGACAACACTCAAGAGCTAGATAACAAGCTATCTAAGTACCACAGCTATTGTTTCCAATGTGAATTCCACTCTGCGTGTGCTGGCGGCTGGTACCACTACAGGGTAGCCGAGCCAGCCGATGTCCGGCCATGGGATAAAGGAGATTGTCCAGGCTACAAGCAGTTATGGACAAAGGTTAAGGATCGACACGGTTCGTTTGATCCTGTGCAGGCCAGGCATAGCTCGGAAATGCAATCGATGATGATGAGCGCTAAGGCTCAGCCCCCTTCTGAAGTCTTCCATGAGGAGGCGGTAGGGGTTGCAGGGACATTCTCAGATTGGCTGAAGCAAACCCGCGGAGCAAAAGTAAACGTGCGTGCATCGAGCAGTTTCGATAAGCCGTTGATCCAGCGACTGTGGGCTTATCAAGGTGTAGGGACGGCCACGATGATCCAGCAGGCTGAGATACACCTGCTAACAGCTACGGAGCAGCGCGTGCTCTTCGAGCACCTGGTGTATCAAGATCTATCCGCGGTTTCGGTACCTTCAGAGGCTTTATGGAGTTGGGTTGACGCCAATGGCGGTGATCCATTGGCCGACCTGCTTGCAAGAGCTGAGGTTGACCTAGAGTCTAGCGGGCTGTGCCACACAGACATATTGGTGGCCGGACACAATACCGAACTTGTCCGCTGGGTGCTCAAGTACCCGCGCCTTTCGCATTCTGGCGAGTCGAATAATGAGCGGCACCCACTCGTACAGCAGCTCGCGCACCACCTTCAGCTTGAAGCACGAGCCAAAGACAGAATTGCAAGGCGTCGGCATAACCTTAGCTGAACCTAGACCGCTTTAATGGAGCGGTTTTTTTTTGCAGAACGGCCGAAATGGGGCAGTCCCCTCCCACTATTAGGGTATGAATATCCAACCCTTCGCCCTTCCGCGTAACCGCTCAATTGAGATGATGTCGACGACCATATCGACCAACCTCAATTGCAATCTGGCGTGCCAACACTGTTACATCCAGCCAGAGCTGCTCCGACGTAAAGAGTACATCGACGAAGCGACCTTTCGGCGGGCGGTGGAGGTCATCATTGAAGCCTTCCATCTAGATCAGTCCGTTACCTACCTACACCTGGACGTACTTGGGGGGGAAGCCACCCTCATGCCTTTTGAGTTCTGGCAGCGAAACCTCCCTTGGGTGCTTGGCCAGATTGATGAGATGAACAGGATTGGTATTCAGACAGAATTCACCTTTTGTTCAAATCTGATGTGGAAGGACGATCGGTATCTAGGTCTCCTTCGTGAGTTCAAGGGGCACCCCGCAATGGATATTGCGATCCCCTTTGAGGGACCTGAGAGTGGGCGGTTCGGAAGAGGCATGGCCATCCTGCCTAAGTACCTCAAGCGTATAGAAGCCTTGGGCGACTGCAACATGCTCAACCTGGTGCTTGTAATGGGGCAGGGTCTAATTGATCTTGGGCCTGAGTACATCATCGAAACGTTCGTGAAGCGGGGCGTTACCGACGCAACCTGCGACATGATTTTTCCATGGGGTTCAGGGAAGGCGTATTTCGATCGAGCCCAACCTCAGTACCAGGACGTTGCCGAGTACATTTCGACACTGGCTCGGCTGGGCAAGCAATATGGATTGACGGTCGATCACCTGGACGACATGAAAAAGTCGTTACGTACGCTGTCACGGTCCCAGAACACGCTTAACGATGCTTACGAGTTCCACTGGGACCAGAGAGGGGAGCTTTCGCTCAATCCCAATCAGACCGGCACAGAGGCGCTCAAGCCCTACATAAATCTAAATGCGCACGATGCGAATGCTGCACTGAAAGTTGTTTGGGGTAACAACAGTGAGCTCGATAACAAGCTCAGCTACGAGCACGACTTCTGCCGTGACTGCCAATACCTGCAGGCGTGTAATTCCGGGTGGTATCCACACAAGGATTTACCGCCTGAAACCGTTCGGTCGTTCATGCAGAGTTCAGATGACAGCTTCAGCTGCCCAGGTTTTTTCCAGCTTTGGGAGTCACAGGCGAGTGAGAATTTTGATCCGTTAGGTGTAAGCAAGTACGCCAACGTCCGCCGTATTAAGCGAGCTCAACTCAGGAAGCAAGCTGTTGCGGATAACTCTGCTCCGCTGCGCGAGGCTGACTACACGTGCGATTACGAAGGTTATTTCGAGGCCGTGAAGGGGGCGACTCGAGTCCTACTGGAACCGATTGATATGTTCGGCTGCACCCCCCGCCAGCGCTTGTGGTTCTACGATCGCCTGCAGAAACAGATCCTCCTGCCGGACGGCAGCCTGGATGGTTTCGATGAGCGCTATTCGATTCTGGCTCACCATCTGGCAGGTAATTACCACTCGATTGCATTCAGTGACGAGCTGGTATGGGCGGCACTCAGGTCAGGTCCCACGACGCCATTGTCCCGCTATGTCATCGACGCTCTATCACTCTCTTCGTGGGCAGAACTTCCTATTGACGTCTTGGGCGGTAGCACCCGGCAAAGCTCCGGCCTAGAGGTTTCCCATAAGTTCGAGGATCTGCTCATTTGGGCCCTGTTCCGACGTCCACCGCCTGACATTCTTGCCTTGGCCTTCGCTCGGCGGCCGGCGGTGATAACTGAAGAGTCAGCCAGTTTCCTTCGTCGAATTTCAACAGTCGCAAGAGCGATTGGCGGTCGTGAACTCGGCATTGATCACAACGAACCTTCGCTAGACGGTGCCGCATGAATCGAATTTGGCTGTTGTTGCTCATTGGTGTCAGTGCTCAGGCACAGGCATTCCCAGTGATTTTGGGTGGAGCTGGTGCCCTGGCTCTGGGTGCGGGATTCCTCCCACTTCTGGGAATTGGTCTTGCCTTATATTTCGGCGTCAAGCTCTGGAAGCTCCCCCGACTTGCCCTGATTATTTGTTCCCTGGCTGGATTTTTCATTTGCGCGATCGTCTGCATCCAGTGGGCTGACGCGAATCGTGAAGCGATCCTTGCTAACACACAGAGCCTTGGAGCCCCCTCACAGCGCACTACTGACATCCCATACCCTTATGTAAGTGATGCTGCCCAAGCATTATCAGGGTCGCGCATTACCGCAGATGACTTCTACAAAGGGGTCTCTAATCGCAAGATTCGTGTCATCCGCGTCGACCTTGGCCCTCAGCTATTCAAGGATTTCGGGTTTGGAGCGACTGCGACGCAGATCCACAATAATCCTGAGCCACTGCTAGGGATAGCTAAGAAGGGAAACCAACAAGTGGTCCTGGTCGATGAGAGGGGGACTACAGCAGCTGCGATAGCTGAGGATCTGAATGAGAGATTCGGCGTTCACATACAATTTTTGGAGGGCGGCGCCAATGCTCTCAATGACTATGCGTGGGATCACTTGGCTAAGCTCGGTGATGATCATGCGGTGTTGCCAGCAGACATTCCATCGTTCAAGGAGCAGCGGAACCCAACCATCATCAGTACGACCAATCCCGATGAGTTTTTGAACTATGGCTGGCTGCATGGGCTGACGGTGACCCTTCCTGTGTTCTTGTCAGGGGCTGATGCTATTGCCGAAGCCCTTCATGGCAAGACCGTTCTCATCACTGCGGCTGAAAGTCATTACTCGGGTGATACCTGGATTTTGCTCGATATGCTTCGAGCTAGGGGTGTCGATGCCTACTTCATGCAGCCAACCCGAGAAGAGTTGCTGATCAAGCCAGCATACTTCAAGGCTTACAAAAACGCAGATCGATACTTCGGAGCAGCCCAATCGTTCGACTACGT
This sequence comes from Pseudomonas baetica, assembly GCF_019733355.1. GTDB lineage: Bacteria > Pseudomonadota > Gammaproteobacteria > Pseudomonadales > Pseudomonadaceae > Aquipseudomonas > Aquipseudomonas baetica_A. Next base: position 41,368 of record NZ_JAIHLQ010000020.1, read on the forward strand.
GTTGGGTTACCAAGACGTTCGATTCCTAGACTTCCAGTCTGCTGATGATTGGGCCAGAACAAAGAACCAGTTACCACGCACTGACCATATCGACATGGAAATCGTGGCCAAAGGTGGGCTTACTCAAGCTATTGCCGGGCTGGATCAAAGCAAAGCTTACGTTGGGCTGGCATACGATCGAAGGACTTTTTATCACTCCATCCTTGCGGGCGAAATCCTGTCGGCAGGCGGAGTTAGATGGCTCGGTATCAACACAGAGCCCGGCCTCTTCAATCGAGCGGTGCTTACTGACGACGATCTCATCGACCCGGAAGCGGCGATGTACGCAAGTATCGAGGGCAGAAGCATCCGAGCTATTGGAAGCGTGTTCGGTTTGGTTCCTGGATCAGCTGCATGGGTTGTTTTCTTGAACCTGGCCATCAGTTTTATTGGTGCATTCTTAGCTGCCCGCCCACGACATCCGGCCATGAAGGTCGCCGTAGCTCTCGTTGGTACAGTGGCCACTTACATTCTCTGGCTCGCGTATCTTGAGACAACGCCGGTTTGGGCTAGCGATGATCTCATTTCAATCTCGCAAATATTGGGTGCCTTGTCAGGCTGGATTGCAGCCAAGCACTTTCTTGCCCGCCGGCAGTTCAAAACTGACGCTGTCATTGATGTTCTACCCGCGAAAATTGGTCTTCTGCAGCGGGCTGCGGAGCTTGGCTACAACGTGCAGAAGGGGTACGTGGTTTCAAACGTTGACCTCGACAGGTTTCCGCACTGGGTAACTTCAGCGCGTGTACTGGTTCGATCCGCAGCTTCCTCAGAGAGTTCGTCTGCTCAAACAATCGGGGTGTTCGAGTCGATACCTGCCCAGGGCAAGGCTGAGGTAAAGGCAGCACTGAAGACTGTTCATGCGCAGATCACTGCCGCCGGCGAAGTCCCTTTTTCACTTATCCAGACATTTATCACCGCGAGAATGTTCGGTGTAGCAATGTTTGGCACTGCTGGTGACGGTCATCTGTTCATCTGTGAAGGGGGGGTGGGCGACGCTGCTACTGCCGGCACAGGGAAGACAGAGCGTGTAGCGATACCTATCTGGAAAACTTCTGGCTTGTCGAATGACACGAAAAAGGTTCGCTCAGCACTTCTAAATCTGCACCGGGATATGGGGGCAACTTCGATTGAGTGGGCGGTGTCGGCAAATGGAGTTCTCACGATCCTCCAGGTCAGTACAGATACCCTTGGGCGACCCGGTCTTTCAAAACTGTTGAAAGGCACCAGCGGGTATGGCCGTACATCATCTAGGTTCGTTGCACTACCAGTAGACCATGGAAGCTCCGTAGGTGCCGCGGTGGTGGCCGCTATGGCGGCACCTGGTGATCAGTTCTCGGTTGGGGGAGTGCGTCTAGCTCGGGTTCGCAGTTTCGTAAGTGCTCGGGCACTTCAGCTGGCCGATATCACCTCGGTACTTGGGTCCCTGCCTCGATCTGCATTCTCCCGCGTCCCAGGAGCTCTCCTGTTGAAGGCTTTTGAATTGGCTGACAGAAAGCGTGATAGCGATCGCCGGACCCGCCAAATCTCGCTTGGCGGTCCTGATCGCGCATTGGCCGAAGCTATTGCATGTGAGCTTGCTGTCGTCTCTCGCCTTTACGGCCGCTTTAGTCGAATAGCCACGACCGCGATCGAGCTGAAGATTGAATCCCCAAGTCAGGGATTTGAACGGGCCTTGACCTCCACTTTGATCGGGCATGAGGCCAGCAAGTTCAGCCCAGACGAGACTGTAGAAATGGCATCAGTGGCAGGGTATGCAGGTGTTACCTCATACGCTCCGTTTGCCGAACCTTGCTTAGACGCTGAGCTGGTATCAAGCGTTATACAGGTAGTGGATTCCCCTCTTGCCTGGATGAAGGACAAATGCGCAGTAATGATGATGGTTGAACTTGGAAGGCTGAGTCCTGCAATTGATGAACTTTGCCGGCGCGGGGTCGCCGACCTTCTGCTAGACATCTTGCCGTCATACCTGGGCGATCTATCCGGTAACTGCCCGGTTTTTGATGAAGTGCCCAAGCAAATCCGCAAATTCTTTGAGTATGGTCAGCACCATCCGCAGGCGGGCACCAAGCCTATTGCCTGGGGCGTACCTCGCCCGGGGCTCGAATTGACACTCACAACCCCTGACAACTTTGCTGCAGGCACAGCGGTTTACTTGGAAACGACGGACATGTCCCAGCTTGCCATGATTTCGACAGCAGGTGCTCTAGTTGTCCGATCTGGCTCCTCGCTATCGCATCTTCTTCAGCACGCCCGCAGGCTAGACATTCCGCATGTTGTGGGCGTGGAATGTGGTGCAGATTTAGTTGGTAAGACCATTCGAATTGAACCTACAGGTGGGGTGTTTTGTGCATAACGCCCTAGACATGTTGAATGTGTGCATAGCGCCCACCCGATTGTGCAACCTCAGTTGCACCCATTGCTATGTCGATCCCGCCCTTTTGCGGGACAAAAGCATGATGGATGAAGGTACTTACCGCGAGTCCTTCCAGCGGATCGAGGAGTTGTTCTGTCGCGACAAAAAGGTCACCAAGATAAACGTGGAGCTGCTGGGTGGGGAGTTGACCATGATGCCCCTCCAGTTCTGGGAGCGGAACCTGCCGTGGACCCTCAAGACTATGAAGGCCTGGGAAACCCTTTATGACGCTGAGGCAGCGTTGATCTGGTGCACAAATCTTATCTTCAAAGACCCTGGTTACATTGACCTCCTCAACTCTGTCGGAACCGAGTTTGGCTACGGGATTGACATTTTTGTCCCGTGGGAGCCCGACACCAACAGGTTTCTAAAAAACGACAAACTACTTCCTCGGTATTTCGCGACGCTTGAAGCCATTACCGGTATCAAACGGAAAACACTGTGTATCACTATGAGCCGAGGAGTCATTGAGCGCGGCCCTCAATTCATCGTCGATGAGTTCGTCAGCCGTGGAATAACTGACATCAGCTGCGACATGCTGTATCCGGCCGGCAGCGGTAAGAGCTATTTCTTGAAGACCTGTACGTACGGAGATGTTTCCGACTACCTGCTTGAACTCAACTCCTTGGTTCCACAGGGTGTGACTATCAGCCCGCTTGTGGAGATGCGAACCGCTTCCCGATCAGGCGAGCACTATCACTATCCAGGCAACGACTCATACGACATAGAAATCGAGCCCAATGGGCAGGTCACGTTCAATTCTAGCTACACCGGTAATGAGTCAATTTTCCCGACCCAGACTCTATCCGTGCACGATCCACTGTTCTCAGCGAAGGCCATCTTCAATAACACTCCTGAGTACGTCTCTCGGCATCGGATGCCTTATCAAGCATGCGGGACGTGCAAATTCGCCATCACCTGCTCAGGAGGGTGGGCGTGGCATAAGGATCTCGATCCAAATATGTCATCGCTCATTGCGTCTGGCGATTGTGCTGGTTTGAAGCGCGTGTGGGACTTTGCAGATGAAACCACGGTAGGTAGGTTGGACCGAGCTGGCTATCTCAGACGAACAGAAGCTCGCCGGCGCCAGGGGGGAATGACAAAGAGGCTCGTTACGACTGCTGTGGCCAAGGGCAAGGATGTGCCACTCATTGAGGACTGCGTTGCTGGTAACTACGACAAGTATTTCACTGAGTTCGACCGGGCCAGGCTAGTAGCAATGAAGCCTGGAAAGCTCTTCGAAAAAAGGTGGGTAGAGCGGCTCTTTTTCTACGATGCAATTGGTGCCCAAATCGATGACTATCCGGGCTGGTACGTTGAAGCCGCCGACGAAGGTGGAGAAGAGCTCTATCGGCATATTGTCTATGGCAATTTTCATTTCCTCGAGTTCGACCCGGTCGCCGTTTTCAATGAGATTCGTTACCGCGGCGAATGGTATCTGTCCAAGCTGATGATGCGGACGATTCAGGAGCTTGAGGGTTGTCTGCCAGTTGGAGCGGAAACGATCGGTGGAAGCCATGAGGAGATGATCCAATTTTGTAGCCAGGTGATTCAGATGCGGGAGCGAGCAGCATGATTCCCTCACCACTCACGCTTCATATTCGAATGACAAAGGCCTGCAATGCCGATTGCGGGTATTGCAGTAGCTGGCAGGAATCGCAGTCGACACGAATGCCCGCAAATGACTTCAAGCGCTCTATCGATTTCATATTCCAGGAAGGGTTTCAAAAACTCGGTATTTCTCCGACACATCTCACTGCCCAGTACATCGGCGGAGAGATTTTGACGGTACCTCACGCAGAGCTATTGGAGTGTGTCACCTACTTGCGCGACATGGCAGCCTCACGTGGGATTCAATTTGTAGATGGTGTCCAGAGTAATCTGATTGGTTCTCCCGCCCGGGCAAAACGACTTTACGATTTGTTTGAAGGTCGGCTTGGTACTTCTGTAGATGACATGAGTGATGTCCGGACCGTTGCTGGTTCGCCAGAAAAGTACCGTCTTATTTGGAAGGAGGCTGATACCGCTCTTCGGCGTGAGCGGAGTGTGCCGGGGGCCGTATATGTCCTTGATGAATCTGGCCTAAACGGCGTAGCCCGACAAATGATGCTCTCTGCCAGAGATCAAAGAATGCTGACTCTCCGCCCGCTCTTCCAGGGGGGCACTCCAGGCCAGGTTTTGCAGGGGGCAGAGGCTACAAGGGACGCATTTGTAACAGGTTTCCGCCAATGGTTCATGCGACTACCCATCATCGTAGAGCCTTACTTCTACCTCACTCAGGCACGAGTTCGAACGCTGTCTGGCCAGCAGCAAGCTGTAGGCGCTGCCTGTGCGTTTCAGTCCGACTGCACCAAGCGGTCACTCTCCCTTGAGCCGAATGGTGATCTCTATGTATGCCAAGACATGGCCGATGGCGGAATAGGGAAGCTAGGCAATGCCCTCACAAGCATTTGGGACGCTGAAATGGTTGCAATGCTCAGTGAGCGGCCGAACCGTCTCGACGACAACTGTCGTTCGTGTCCGTATCTCACTGAATGCCAGGGTGGCTGTATGTTCGAGTCAGCAGCTCAAGGGCGTGGCATGTACGGCAGAAGCCAGCACTGCACAAGTTGGAAGTCTCTGTTCTCACTGATCGATCAAGGCGTCGCCGAGCATGGGTTAGGTGAGGTCGTTGATTGGCTTCATAGAATCGACATGCGGCACGCGAACACCAAATCAGCGGGTCTTGATAGGGCCAAACTGGCCGCAATGGTGGAGGCTGAATTTTGAAGCACCTGAATTCGATTTACAGGGATGGCTTCGCTGTAAGCTCTATCCCTAGGCACATTGCTGACGCTTTTCTGAAGGCCGCGAAGGCGGATGATTTCCAGCCCGATAAGCCTGGCAGCCCTGATGTGGTGTCGTGGGAAGAAGATGATCCCTCGCGAAGCCTGTCAGTACCGCTGGACTACCTGGGGCCCATGGAATTGATTGGTCTGGGCAAAGAGACAGAGCACATCCGGGCCCATATGGGCGACTGGAGCCGGACTAACGTGATGCTCCAGCGTGGTAAGCGTGGGGACTCGATGGGATGGCACCACGACTCCTACGACCCCATGCAGATGGTGGTGATCATCTACCTATCGGACGAAATCTGGACTCCTGAAGACGGCGGGCAGCTGTTGTTGGGTGAGGGTGACATTGACGACAAGGGAGCGCTTGTCGATCCATCAAAGGTTGTCGTGAAAGAAGCTGTGTCGCCCAACCATGGCACAGCCGTATGGCTGATTAACACGAACCCGAGATGGGTTCATAGCGTGTCTGAGATCCTTTGCGACAAGGCGCGCTACACACTGATTGGCCAATTCGGCTATCGAGAGAATGTAATGCGTGCTTACCCGCGCAAGAGATATGGAGATGATTGGCGTTGAGCAGTGTTCACCTCCCGCTGAGGCGGCTTCAATTCAGGGATGCACTAATAACGGCTCCGGTTTCGCTAACGCGTACTGGAGTTGTATTACGTGTTCTTGATGCCTTTGTGGACGGGATTTACGGGTCGCTACGTCCCGACACGATTGTGATGGGAAATGATCCCCTCGTGGGGATTTGTGCAGCCCTTTCCCTGGCCGACCAGGGCAAAAAAGTTGTCATGCTCCCAGACACACTGGACGCCAAATCATGGCCCAATCCTGACTATGGCAAAAATGCGGTCGCGATCTTCAACTCTTGGGATGAAGCGATCGCCGAGGAAGTCCGCAGTCGATTCCCGTCATTACCCTCCGGGGTCTCTATGGCCGAATGCCTTTCATTTCTCTGCAGCGCTTGCATGGCCACTAGCCGGGTCACCTTGATTGATGGTGCGACCTTTCAGACTAGTCACGGACATATCCGTGGTGAGCCAGGTCGTGAAGTGTTGTTTCCGGTACGTCCTGGAGAGCGGGATGCAGCGGGAATCAACCCTGCCTGGAAATACCTCTCAAGACGTCTACACCGAACGATCATCAACCACGATGAGATCGAATTCATCAGCGCCCGCAACGTCGTTTTGACAAGCCACCCGTCATCGTTCGTTGACTCAAGCGGGAGTGCTTACACGCGCGTTGGCCAAGCAAGATTAAACAAACCCGAGGTGGTTGATAGCGACGGACGAATCGACGACCTCCGATCAGTCTTATTTAAAGGAACGCCCCCATGCAGCCAGGCTTGACCTCAATCGGCGAAACGGGGCGCAGCACATTCCTGTTTCAGATCAACGTCACTCGCCGGTGCCAGCTACGTTGCTCACACTGCTACATTTTGTCCGACAAAAAGGACAAGAGTCCTGACATGAGCGAAACGGAGTTTCTCCACATTGTGGCTGGGATCGTCGAGCACATGCAGGCGGATCATAATTTCGCTCAGCGCTACAACCATGTCGATATCCACGTCATCGGCGGTGAACCCTCGATGCTTGGAGTCCCATTCTATGAAAGCGCATTGCCTAAAGCTAAGGCATTGCTTGCCCTGATCCCACAAGCAGTTTCATTCTCGATTGTGACCAACCTTGTGACAAAAGAGGCGCTTGATGTCGCCCGGCTGTTCGACAAGATATCAACATCCTATGAGCGGTCTACCAGGTTCACGAAGGGTAGGCAGGAAGAGATCTGGCGAAACAATGTGACCACGCTCATGAATGAATCCCGACAACCAGAAATCTACGGCCCCAAAGATTTCGCTGTCACGACTGCGCTAGTTAAGCCTGTTGTCGAAGCCGGCGCCGTTGCGATGATGGAAGAGTTGTACCAATTGGGTTTCACGAAAGTCCATTTCGGCTTCTTCATCCCATCGGGCGATGGGGATCTTAATGCAAAACTCATTCAGCCCAAGCACGCGGCAACCTCAAAGTTCTATATGGAACTGATGGACTGGTACCTGGCCAAGCGTGATCACATCGATGACCTCTGGATCAATCCTTGCGAGTCATGGCTTGAAGCTGTGTTCCGGAACGTCCCCTCGGACGACGTGGTATGTCCAATCGTCGCTGGCGCTCTGGATTTCGACTCTGACGGCCGTACGATCAGCTGTATCGAAAAGGGTGGCACTAACGACTACGTTTCCCACGGCAATGTCTTTGAGACGAGAGAGGTCATTGGGGAGGGTGGTGTTACCGAAGTTGAGTTTACGACGTCCGTCCACGATGTTCTCACTTCAAAAAGTTATTTGCGAGAGGTCGCGAAGGCACGGCGATTGCCAGAGATATGTCGTACCTGCGATGAGCGAACGCTGTGCCAGGCAAACTGCGGTGTATTGCATGAGCAGTGGAATCAGAAAGACGAATGCCCGGGCTTCAAGACCTTCATAAAGTACGTGCGCCATCTGGTCGAGGAAAAAGGCGTACTTCCAAAGTCTGTTCTCGAGCGTGAGCGCGCGATGGGAAATAACTTGATTGCGGTGGGGTGAAAGTGGACGAGTCTAGAACACCAGGATTCTTCTCAATTTTCCCTCTCTTGGCTCGAATAATTTTCCGCGCTGCCAAGAAATTGCTGAGTTTCGAAACCCTCGTTGCCCTGGAGAAAAAGCAAGGGCAGGGCAGCGGCGAGCGCACGCCTGAAGAGGTTGAATTCGAGACCCACCTTGAGTCGACCCCGATTTACGTAGAGGACGCCTCTTCGCCGTATTTCAGAAAAGCTGAATCCCTCATTGAGGAATCCAACAAGCTTGGCCAAGGCCGATTCGTTATCGATGAGGAGGTGCTGCGTGCAGTCCGGCAGCGATAGCTTTTCACTCATGGGCCCAGCCCTTCGGCCAGACACGATTGAAAATGGTTACTTCGTTTTCACCATAATGCCGACGCTGCACTGCCCCTATAACTGCAAACATTGCTATCTGAGCAAGGAGCAGCGAGCAGATAAGAGCGTTATGTCCCTCGATGATCTGCGGGTCATTTGTCGCAAGATCTACGACTATTTCGAGGAGCAGCAGCCGGATCAGAAAACCATCATTGCGTACAACTACGGTGGGGAGCCAACTGCCGCCGGGCCTGAATATTTCGAAGGTTACGTTCAGATGATGGCTGAAGAGTTCCCAGCAGCAGAGGGCTACCAAGTACGTCATGTGATGCTGACCTCAATGCTTGGTGTCGACCTCGATGTATGGGAACCGCTGTGGAAGAAGCACTGCAATGGCTATGTACAGACCTCATACGATGGCGATATGCGTTCAGGTAACTATGTACGCAAGTGGGAACTCAAGGTTCGGGAGGCGATCAGGCGAGGTCTGAATGTCGGTACCATCAGCGTGGTCAACTCGGACCTCCTGACCCAGGGCCCAAGGCACACTCTGGATAAGCTACGTGAGATGGGAATTCAGGAGTCGGGTTGGCTGCCGTTCATGCTCAATGAGCAGAACGACGTGCCCGGCAAATACGAAGTACTTGCCCCAACCATGAAAGCCTTCAATGACTTCATGATCGAAATGCTCGACTACTGGTACGAGCTGCAGGAGCGTGGGGTCAATGCTCCTGCGATCGGCGAAGCACACTTTGCCGTGGAAAAGATCAAAGGCAACGCCATGAGCAACATGGCCGGCCAAACACTGTTCCTCCTCCCCGATGGCGACATGGTTCTTCCCAATTACCGTGATGGCTGGAAGGAGTACCTGCACTCATTTGGGAACATCCTTGAGCCGGGGGTGACTTTTCGAGACATCCTCTGTTCGCGAGAGCGGCTTCTGTACCTGCGTCGGCAGATGCGTAGGAACAACAATCCTGAATGTGCATCCTGCGAATTTCGTAACGCATGCCTTCTCGAGTTCGCAAAACCAAACAAGCCTGACGATGAGTGCTTCGGCGCAAAGCGATTTGTGGCACATGCCATCAATCGCAACGCCTTAGATCCCCGCCTCAGTGGCCCCGTTCAACTGTACTAGGAGAAACCCGGTGTCTGTGCTCACAACCAGTCATCTTAATGACAAACCCTTGAGGCCGGAGGACGCGACTAACATCACTCTGACCAAGGACAGCCTTGAGGCTGAAGATAACAGCGGTCGGTTCGAAATAATGAAGCCTCCAGGAGCGTGGAAAGACTTCTTCGATAAAATGCTCTCTGAGAAGGGTAGAGGTAACAAGCGTAAGGCCGCAAACTTCACCACCCCGTTCAACGGGGAACGTTACCGCTGCATCTTGGCTGACTCCTCGGGCGGCCAGGTCATTACCATGCGTAAACTCATGAGCTCGATACCGCGAATTGAGAAAGATCTAGGGTTGGACTGGAACGCGATACGTCCGCTTCTTGAGGGGTCGGGCTTGACCATTTTTGCGGGGCAGATGTCGTCAGGTAAATCGACAACGATGATCTCAGCAATCGAGCAGTTGGGGCGCAAACGCGGAAACCTCGGTACGGTGGAGGATCCTATTGAAGTTGAGTTCCGGGGCGGGGGAGTGATTCAGCGTGAAGTAGGTACGCACGTTGACTCATTCGCAGAAGCGATCCGTGACTTCGTCCGGCAGTATCGCAACACAATTATGGTTGGTGAGATTCGTGACCCAGAAACTGCCGACGCAGCGGTTCTCGCCGCATCCCTCGGTCACAGTGTTGTGGGTACCCTCCATGCGGACAGTGCCATCGATATCCCAACGCGCATGGCTTCGCTGCTCGATCCCAAACTCGCTCGGATCTTGCCATCTGTTCTACGCGGACTTTGGTGGCAGCATGTCTATCGACGCGGTGACGGGAAAAGCAAGCCGCTTCCCATTTACGAATCGCTGTATGTAACCAACTCTGTACGTCAGATCATTGCTGACGGCCCAGAGAAGTTGCCTCAGTTGATGAACGAAATGGTTTCTCAGAAACGTGTATCTATGGCCCAGTCGGCGACAGCTTGGGTAAGCAAGAATCAGGCAACACGTGAAGAACTTCGCCAATGGCTTGAGACACGTGGTCGTATCAACGACTCACAACTGGACTACGTTCGGTAATGTATTGATACGCTGTAGCGCCCCTCAGTCAGGGGCGCATCTCGGCGAAGTGTTGTAATTCTGAGGGGATTGCCGGCATACCAAGCAGGTACCCTTGGCAAAGGTCAATATTCAAATGCTTGGCCAGTGACAACTCGTCTATAGTCTCAATTCCCTCAAGCACAACCTGCTTACCCCGCCGACGGCAAAGCTTCACCAGACGCTGCACCTCTGCCCGCGCTGACTCAGACACCATGAGTTCCATGGTTGACTCGCGTGAGAGTTTGCAGCCAACAACCGAGTCGCTAAGCAAGAGCGAGCGCTTTGCGTAACCATCACGCACGTCATCGACCATCACTGTCAGCGCCTGTAAACGAAGAGCCTCAAGACGCTTCGCAAGCAGGTGAGCATCAACGTCTGCAGTTTCAGTCACTTCAAACGTGACCCTGCCCATCACATTCGCTGCAAGGAGGGCCTGCACGGCATCTCCGACGAAGGATGGGTGCGCGATCGACAACTGGCTTGTGTTGATCCAGACAGAAAGCCTCGGCCGGGATTTCAATTGATTGATCACCTGGGCCAGAACCCAGCGGTCGATATCGACAATCGAACCATCAGACTCTGCACGCGCGACAAGCGCAGCTGGCCCCTGAGTCCCAGTGCTGTCAGAAATCCGAAGCAAGGACTCAAAGGCTATTACTGATCTTTGGTCATCCATGACACTGAAGACTGGCTGGTATGCCAGGCTGAATCTTACGGGCACTGATCCCTCATGTGCCCAAGGCGAAGTCTGGGATAACCTCTGGATCGACATATGACGCAACCAAGCATTGAGCGGATACCTTAATAGTGGGATCTCACTACCCCATTTGCCGCATTCCGTTGGAAATGATTCATTTGGTCTGGGCTGGTGGCACTAAAGACCGCCGTTATTCTGGGTGTATCGATAACGGAGATCTGCCCGAATGAAATTCCTCAGCCACCTCTCAAACATCACAGACGGGACAGTTGTCCTGGCCTCGACAGAGCGTGTCGCGCGACACATTAAGCTACAAGCAGCACTGCTCCAGGCGGTAGGTGGGAAGAAGGCTTGGTTCACCCAGGGGCAGATTATGACCATCACGAAGTGGATTGAGACCACTTGGTTGGAGCTGATGCCCGACGAACAAGCCCTCAACCCTGTTCAGGAGTTGGCCACTGTGAAGTCGGTAATTGACCAGTCGGACCTACTGCCGTCAAACATGATCTCTTCCACGAACGCAGCTCGCCGAGTTGGGGTGGCGTACTCGCAGGTAAACAAGTACCTGATTGGGATGGATAGTGATCGCTTCCGATTCAAAGAAGAGTTTGAGGCCTTCCTCCAATGGAAGACTCAACTCGATAGCGTGTGCGGCGCAAAACAGTATGTGTTCCGTGCTCACCTCCCTACGCTTCTGCTTAAGGCTATCAAGGCTGGCGATGTTCAACCCCCGGAGCGGGTGATTATCGTAGGCATGATGTCCCTGAACCCAGCAGAAAAGGCCGTGTTCGATGCCTTAGAGGATCTCGGTACTGATGTAATTATCGTCTCAGCAGAGGGGGATAAGACGACCCCGCGTCTTGTGCGCAGCCACAATAATGCAAGCGAAATGCTAGAGGTCGCGCAATGGGTGTCAAATCACCTGCTGCCCTTCGTGGACGCCCCTCATGCTGCACCTTCACTCGCCATCGTCGTACCTGACATCCGTTCCTACAAAGGCCCCTTGCTTGATGCGCTGAGCTTGCATACGAGCCCAGGATCATTAATGCCTGCTGGTCCGGATGGTGAAACACGCGCGCCGTGGGATATTTCCAGTGGTGCAACGCTGGGTAGCCGCCCCATGATCCGTGCGGCTATGGATCTGTTGTCCATCACGCCCGACAAGGCAGATTCCGAGACTTTCAGCCGTGTGCTGCGCTCTCGCTGGATTGCTGGCCATGTGGGCGAGTCTGCGACCCGTGCCCTTCTGGATCTGTGGTTCCGTGACAACCTAGGCCTGAACATGGGTGGCAAGGATTTTCTGCGGGCTATTGGGGCATACAAGGGGGATGCAGTTCCTGATTTCCGAAAGCGCTTTGGTGGACTTCTTGAGAAGTTGGTGTCCGGCGAGCAAAGCCGATATCCATCTGAGTGGGCCGACCATTTTACCGAAGCCCTGAACGATATGGGCTGGCCCGGTCAGAGCGAACTGGACAGTGCCAATTTCCAGACACTTAATGCTTGGGCTGAGGCGCTTGCAATGTTCCGCACACTGGATGCTCAACTCGGGACTGTTCAGTATGAGCGAGCATTCATGTGGCTCAGGGAGGTCGTAGACACACGACAATTCCAGCCCCGTATCAGCCATTTGGCCCCAGTTTCGATCTTGGGCTATGAGGATGCTATCGGCCTCAACTTCGACGCCTTATGGATCGTTGGCGCATCGAACAACGTATTGCCGGGCCGCGCTGAGCCATCACCCTTCATTCCTACCGATCTTCAGATTGATGCGGGGATTTCTGACGCCTCTAGCGAAGGGATGCTCGCATATGCTCAAAGTGTCGTGGGCGCACTCCTCAGCTCTAGCGCTGACGTCACGGTGTCGTGCCCCAGCCATAACGAAAAGGGGGCGGCCATCGGGGCCAGTGAGTTGTTTGGCACGTGGCCCGCAACTGCACCTACCCTGGAAACAAAGGGTGACTTCCTTGATGACCTGATGGGCCAGTTGGATAGGAATAATTACGAGCAAGAGGTGGCCCCAGCTGTCAGCGATATCGAACTAACTGATATCAAGGGTGGAGTTCGCATCTTCAAGGACTATGCAGAGTCCCCATTCTTTTCATTCGTGCGCAATCGCCTACGAGCCAACATGTTTCCGCAACCAATCATCGGCCTTGATCCTCGAATCCAAGGGACAATGATCCACCTTGTGCTTGAAAAATTTTGGACTGAGGTGGTGACCTCCAAGGCACTCAAGGCATTCTCGGTTGCCGAGCTCAAAGCCAAGGTCCAGCACCACACTCAGCTGGCTTCCGAGGACCTTCTATACAAGCTGATCTGGCGCTACGGCATGAAGCTGATCATGCTTGAGCAACGTCGTATCGTCGACCTGACCATTGAGTGGTTGGAGCTCGAAAAGAAGCGGGAATTCGAGTTCGAGGTTATCGGCTTTGAAGAACGCCATGACATCGTTGTTGGGCAGGTACCTTTGACGGTAAGCCTTGATCGTCGGGAGCGCATCTTCTTGAACGAAGAGCAAACGGTCTCTCGGAGTGTTGTGTTTGACTACAAGACAGGCCAAGAGATGCGGATGAACAGTCTGAATGCTTCCACCCTCACAGAGCCTCAATTGCCAATCTACGCGACCAAGATCGACCTCAGTGTCGCTTCAGTAGAACCAATCGACGGCATTGTGCTGGCTCAGGTGAATCAAAAGTCTCTCGGTTTTCATGCTCGCTCAAACTTTTCGGCCAATCTCGTCGAAGGGAAGAAGGCCAGACAAGAGGACGTCGATACCTCGGACAAATGGGAAGCTCAGAAGGATGCATGGAACCGGCAGTTGGATTCTATGAGTGCTGGCTTCATCCGTGGCGAAGCGACTCTGGACCTATGTGGAAAGGGGTTTCCAATCGGCTACGAGTACATTGCGCCTATCGCACGATAAGCGTCAGTCGGGCTCCCAATGCATAGCGAAGGGGAGCCCATAGCTTAAAACATTCCGCATGCGAAAACTTTTAGTCCAATCCCGGGTTTACCGACCTGCGTCCTGAAAGATTACTTTGGCGGCTGGTGGCACGCGGGGGCGACGTTATTCTGGGTGTATCTGAATTGGAGCTGACCACATGACTGCATTCGTACCCTTCGCCGCTCTGCCGCACCTGGACCCTATTTTTGCTGGAATCCGAGGTCTCAGCATTGCAGATGCCGAAGCGCGCGCCCTGGCTATCGACCCTCGCCGCTCGCTACTGTTACTGGCCCCGGCCGGATCAGGTAAAACGTCTACCTTGCAAATGCGCTTGCTTTCCTGCCTGACAGTCGTGGAGCGCCCTGAGGAAGTGCTGGCTATCACATTCACCAACATGGCTGCTGCTGAAATTGTAGAGCGTGTTATTGGTGCGTTGCAGCAGGCAGCGACTGGCATTGAGCCTGAATTGGCCCATGAGCTCCCGCAATACCGTCTGGCTCGTTTGGTGCTGGATCGAGATAAGGAAATGGGTTGGAACCTTCTCTTGAACCCTAGCCGTCTGCGCATTATGACCTTCGATAGCTTTTGCGCTTCACTGGCAAGCAAAACTCCAATCATGTCCGGGCTGGGTGGCGGTAAAACTACCGACGATGCTTCGCTCATCTATCGTCAAGCGATTCTCGAAACCCTCAAGTCCGTTAACGACAACGACATTCCTGAGGCTCTCTCTAACGCGCTTGAGGCGGTATTGTCTTTCGCTAAAAACCGATTTGAAGCTTTGGTTCCACTGTTCGAAAACCTACTAATGAAACGCGATCAGTGGGCCGGCCGTATCATGGCACTGGACACTATTGAAATGCAGGAAGCGGTCAGCTCAGTTGTTCTGCATGCTGCCCAACAAGCTATTTCACTGATCCCAGGATCTGATCTCGAACGTGCAATGACTTGTCTTAAATCTGCCTCCGGTGCCCTTGATGGTTTCGAGTGGGCTGCGGAAATGCCCGCTGCCATTGCGAGTGCGAAAACGCTCGAATATTTCGGGCAATTTGCCTCCTACATGCTGACTAGTACCGGCACGCTCCGGGCGAAAGTAACCGTAGCCAACGGATTCCCAGCTAAGCATTTCTGCACAGTTGAGATGAATGGAATTCTGGCTGACCTCAAGGTTAACCCTCATTCTCAAGAATATGCTCAGGCCCTAGCCACACTTGCAACCCTGCCAGAACTTCAATACCCAGCTCGTTCAGCAAAAATGGTCGAGCACTTCACGGTAATTCTTCGGTATCTGTTGGCCAATCTGACGCTGGCAATGGAAGGGACAAACTCACTGGACTTCCCTGAAATCGCTCAGCGCGCCATTCAAGCTCTCGGCGCTGGTGAGACTGTCGGCGACGCCTTGCTCGAAGAAGACCGGATTCTGCATATCATGGTTGATGAATTCCAAGACACCAACCAGGCCCAGTACGACCTATTGAAACTGCTGGTAGAGAACTGGGAGCCGGCCGACAATCGTTCTATCGCTTATGTCGGCGATGGCTTTCAGTCGATCTATCTTTTCCGTGGCGCTGACCTGAATCTGTTCACGTCAGTTGTCGAGGCGAAAGCTTTCGGGCCCAAGCAAATGGATATTCTCCGGTTGACTGTCAACTTTCGGTCCTTGCCGGGCGTCGTTGAGTGGAATAACGCGACCTATGCCGAGGTCTTCAAAGACTCAGCTTATGAGTTCGTCCCATCGGTAGCGTTCCGGAAAGGCGATGGCGGTGTGAGCGTACACCCCGTGGCCACAGGTCAAATCGGTGAAGCCGAAGAAGTTACAAAGGTTGTTCAGGAAGCCCTTTCAAAAGACCCTTCAAAGTCGATCGCAATCCTAGTACGTGGTCGCTCGCACCTGAAACACATTCTGCCGATGTTAAAAGAGGCTGGAATTGAGGTTCGCGGTAAGGATATTGATCCCATTGGAGAGGCTGCCCCTGTCTCTGAAGTGATTTCACTGATTCGTTCACTCTGGCATTCCGCTGATCGAGCTTCGTGGATCGCACTGTTACGGGCAGCGTTCGTTGGTCTTAGCTGGGCAGACTGTTTGACTGTCGCCCGGGGGCATAACGTCATTGAGAATGCTCTACGCGACGAAGGCGTGCAGGCTCAATTGTCTTCCGAAGGACTGACCCGAGTGTTGAGGCTCTTGGAGGTTCTGGACGGAGTGAAGCGCTCCAGTCGTGGTTCAGAGCTGGGTTGGGCTGTTAAATCAGCCTGGATCGCCTTGGGCGGACCTGCAACGGTAAATACTGGCGAGATGGACGATGTGGAAACCATCTTCAAGCTACTCACTTCACACACGGAGTCAGGTGACCTTATTGACCCTCAGGCCTTTTTCCGCGCGATTGACAAAGCATATGCAAGCCCAAAAGCTGGCGCGGTAACAGTCATGACTTGCCACGGCTCCAAAGGCCTGGAATACGACATTGTGTTGATTCCTGGCTTAAACAAAGGCGGGGCTAAAGATGATGCGCCTCTGTTCTACTTCCGCCAGATGGATGGTGTCTTTTCCGTCGTTCCTAACCTCGGAGACTTGGACACTACCACCCCTGATAGTCGTCTATTCAAATTCGTTGGCCGCATGGTTCGCAAGGATATTTCTGATGAAGTATGTCGGGCGGCGTACGTGGGGACGACTCGGGCCAAAGAAGATTGCCACCTTTTCGTATGCGTCGACCGTTTCCCTGCTGCCGAGGGTGAGGTCCAGAAAGAGAAGGAAATCAAGCCAGCAGCAGGTTCGTTGGCTGAGTGCTTGTGGTCGGCTATTGGAGCCCAAGTGAAAGCGGTCGCCCCGGCATTCCCTATTGTTGCAGTTACGGATTCTGGGGTTCCCTCTAAGGCACGCCTGGCTCCCAGCTACAAAGTCGAATTGCCTAAAACGGTCTTTGTTCCGGCTGCAAGCAATGACCAAGTACCCACTGAAAATGAACTGAACGATGAATTGCGGGAGGAGGAGGGGAGCGACTATCGCGCCAAGACCATCGGTATCGTCTACCACTGGTTTGTAGAGCAGATCGGTAAGCAGGGTATCGAACTCTGGGATGAAGCTCGCGTGCGTACAAAGGCTCAGGCTATCGCATCGATGCTTCGTCGTGAAGGCTTCCCTGCTGCTGAGGTTCCTCAGGCGGTTGCTCGCATCCTCCGGCTGCTGTCCAATACCGTAAACAGTATTCATGGGCAATGGATCTTGAAGAAGCGTCCGGGCAGTGGCCATGAGGTGCAGGTCAGTGCATACCGTAACGGACGTTGGGTTCACCGCTTCCTGGATCGACCTTTTGAAGATGATGGGGTTTACTGGATCAGCGACTACAAAACTCCGGACTGCCCGGAGGGTATGTCCGAAGACGCTTTTGTTGCGCGGGAGGTTGAGCGGTACCGGCCGAAAATGGATGAGTACGAGCGTGCTGTGAAAGATGCCGGTATCACCATCCCTGTTAAAAAGGTGCTGTATTTCCCAGCATTCGACCGGCTTGCAGAGGTTGCCTAAGCCTAACGAGGGAACCTGATTTTCGGGTTCTTGACTGTGATGCCCATTCGCTTATGCAGAGGCCTTGAATCTTGCGGCTTTCTGTTCTTGAGTGAAATGGGTACCTCAGTCCTGATGGAAACCAAAGCTCGAAATAGCTGCTCATCGAACGGGATCTGCACACACTCATCTCTAAAGCTCAGCAGCCCAACCACATTCGATTCTTTGAATGCCTCCCGAGCAAGGCCGATATACAGCATCACCTGGTAGTATTCCCGGCGTCGTACGAACCCCTTGTACATTCGGTTTTTGAATTCACCGATTACAATTTGCCCTGTACGATTTCCGCGGAAAATGGCATCCGGTTCACCTGCTACGCCGAGTGCGCTGAGCCGTTTTCGTGGATGCCCCTTGCCTAGGTCAGTCCCTACAATTACCCACTGAGTTGCAGGCAGCGAAAACTGCTTGTAAATATCGAGTGGTGCCTTGGCTTTGAGGGCCAGATACAGCGACAGGGCCGCTACAATAATTCCAAGAATGATCAGCATGTCAGAATGTAATCACCTTAAAGTAGAGCAGGGCGGCGATGGCTACCAACACAATGGCAATAAATCCGCCTTTGCTTGGCCCCGCGCCGATCCGGCCATGCGCTGCGGTACCCATTTTGGCTAAACGTTGGTTGTATGCCCCACCACCGGCCCCAACGAACTTGCGCGGATCCTCTGCATAAGCGGCGATCTTGCTAACAGCTACGTTCGTACTGCGGCGCATGCCGAAACCTCAGATTGTGATTGAAAGAAAAAGGTCTTGTACCCATCAAACTTCAGCAACCCTTCCTCTTCCAATGCTTTGAACGCGCGACTGCCCGACCGCCTCTCGACCCCCGCAAGGGTTCTTATTTCATCTTTGCTGGCATGGACCTCTATACCGCGGGCCGTGGGGCGTGAGTCGGGATGCTCAACCAGCATGGTAATCACCCGCTTGATGCGATCAAGGTCCTTGGCAAATAGGTACTGCGCAGCCTGGGAATGCTTGGTCATCAAGTTCAGTTCAGCGGCCATGAGAACAGTCTCGCTGTAGCTGTTCGCTTTCATGAACTCATCGTATTTTGACTTTGAGACAGCGAGTAGGAAGGTATGGCTTCGAGTCTCGTAGCCAAACCGTACCTGCTTAGGTTGAAGTGGCCAGATTATGTCACCCTTCCGAAGGGCGTCTACGAAGATCCCCTTGCCCTGGACATCTGGCGAAAGTGCATAGGCAACCACGCAGCCTTGAAGGACGATGAAGAAATTCCCTCGGTCGATGTCCAGTTGAGTCTTTGGCGGGAGGTCAATCAATGTCCCGTAATGGTTGCCATGGATGAGCCAACTGGCCCACGTTCCCTTTTGAGGGCTTGTTTTGAACCAGTCAGGTTCGGGCGTTTCGAGGACGGCAATGTTTGGGTGTTTCATGGCGTGTGAGAAACCGTTTGCCATTATTGAGCTTCCTTCAAGTCGTATTGGCTCTGGTACGACTCGATCTTGATGTTGACAGTCGCCGGCAGTGGTAACGCCACGAGCGACATGATGGATTCCGAGGTTGGAGATTCAACCAGGAGGACATTCCTGATTCGTTTGGCTTTGGCGCAGTAAAGACCGCGGGAGCCATTGGACAGGGCTTCTCGGAGAATGATGTGACGTCTGCGTACAGTCGGAAGCGCGAGAGGGCCTCGCACCTTCACCCCTTGCGTGCGGCGCAGGGCAGTTTTAATCGTTTTGGCAGTTTGCAGGACGATAGGGTGGTCCAGCCCATCGATGACGATGTAGAAGCTGGCGGAGGAAAAATTCGAGCGCATGGTCCTGGGATCTGCAAGATCCCAGGCTTGGGCAGATTTCGCTTCGCTGTACATTGGACGGGGCCCTTGAAATATCTCATGCCCTAATAGTGGAAAGAGACAGCCCCATTTCAGCGACTTTGACCGATATTATTTGTTCAGATCTGCAATTTTCTGATGATGATAGAGGGCGCTTGCGAAGGATCGCTGCGCTTTCCTTAGGCGCAGTGCATCAAACAGCCCCGGGTCTCGGCGGACTCGGATTGTGTGCGGCCCAGTGAGAACCCCAAGGATCTTGTCGTAAAGAGCCATTATCTGGGGATTGGCGAGCTGGTTCACCATAGGGAGTGACTGTTCATGTGCAGAGACGGCCTGACTGATGACCTGTTGCTTCCAAAGCTTATAGTCGAGGATCACTTAATTGCTCCCTTGGGTTTTGACTTCCTGCGGGCCTGGTGCATAAAGACCAGATGCATCCCACCAAAAAACCACACAGCTATGAATGTGGTTGAGAACGAAAGTAGACCAACCTTGGCGACGTTGAGGGAATGACTAGGGAATTTTTCATCGAAAACCGCCCGATGTAGGGTGTCGTTTTTGTAAGCAGTGATGATCACCTTCTGGCTTGCGCTAACCCCCCTCAGGACGGTATCGGATTCGTTATCGGTAGCAGGGAAGACCTCTAGCCATCCGGTAACACTCATTTTTGAGCTTTCGATCGACTCTAGGATACCTTGAGCAGAAGGTGCAGCCAAAACCTCAGCTGGGATTTCATTTCCCACCCATTGAAAGCATTTGATGGGTAGACGCTCACATTCATACTTGAACCGACCCGGATAGGTCGCCGTCAGTTCCTCTTGGTAACGCATCCTTTCTGTCAGCAATTCGCCCTGGATGTAGTAAGCGAAGAGATAGTGGATGCAGCACAAGAAGGTGGTGTAGGCCACAAGGAAGAATGTGATGTGAATTCGCATGAAACTGCGGAACCCACGCTGGGCGATGAACCGCAAAATCAAGCTCGTAAAAACGAGAGCCAGTGTGTAGACGTCTCCGCGTTGGCGCTCTTCGCCGGTGGGTACGTGACCGACCATCCAGCAAATTCCTTCGTACCCCAGGTTAAGAAAATTGACCTCTTCTTGGAATAGTGAAACTGCGGCAATTGCCGCGAGCCACCCCAAGGTCATTTCACGGCGGAAATGAGCATAGATACCAGTCCATAAGCTCAGAAATAGAACGTAGACGCCAAGATCCTCGAGCACTTTCAGGAAAGTGATTTGTTCGCCGTCAGGTGTGGCGAATGTGAGAGTCACACACACAGCCAAGTAAACAAAAAGGAACACCGGGATCTGAAGTTGCCAGGGTATTCGGGACTCGAGCACACCAGCACCTCGGGGCCAAATTGAAGCTGTGCTAGGGAGGAATTTCATAAGGGGGTTTTGAATAGCCGTTGAATATGTTGTGACGATACTATTCAGTTCCTTGAAGGTGACCAGCCAAAAAGGGGTCTCGGATTTCTGTAACGGCGCTCTGAACAGATCCGCACAACTAGCTATAGGAAACAAAGGATGAATGCGTCCAGCCGACGGCACACGCGGTACGTGATCTCTGAAGGAGCGCTGCTCTCTCAAAAAATCAAAGGAAAGGGTTTGGTAGCAGGGCTCCTGGGTTGGGCCGATTGCCGGGTGCGAGATTTATCGATCGCGGGCGCTATGATCCTGACAGAAAAGAAGAAAGGAATCGGAGATGCTATCTCGATGAAGCTGATCCAGCGGAATGGTGACGAGCTTCAATTCGAAGGGAGGGTGGTGAACTGCGGTACTGATCATCGAAGCGGAAATTTCCAGCTTGGGATTGCCCTGTCCGAACAAGCTCCGGAATCTCGTGAACATATTTTTCTTCACAGTCTGGGCGAGTCCTTCCCCGAAGCGCGCTGACCCGATAGCAGTGACTGCTTGGTTGTGATACGACAAGGCCCGCCCATTTGCATGGACGGGCCTTGAATAAGTCGAGGAGAAGCAACGGCACCCATAGGCATTTGGATGTAGAAGGGGGTGACTTAGGAGTTAGGAGGTCTAAAGCCTATGCTTTCCTCAAGAAACTGTGTCAAAAACTGGCATGGGGGAGTGAACCCCATTCCGCACATTCTGTACGAACGACCGGGCTTTGTGAAGATGAAGGCCGTGAATTTGCGATAAATTGACACCTATGCAGCGGTCTCAGAAATCTCGCAAAGCGGCGAAAATCTGGAAAAGCTTTCTATCTCAAGTGTCTTCGACCCTCTCGCCGCCCATCGGTTCAAAAAAAACCAGGATTTTTCTTTTCTTGTCTCCGGCCCGAGTGGACTGGTAATGCTCTATTTCAGGGCGTGTAGCTTCCTGTTGCGGGAATTCTACACCTCCCTTTTACGACAATTCTGTCAACTTGGTTGTGATTCTTGGCAATAACAGACGCGCTAATTTAGGACGCGTCTGGGAATGAGAGAGCTCAACCGACGGCAGGCTTGCCGAATATCCGTTTGAATAGCGTAGCTCCTTGTGCCTGGGCTTGGGTTTCCGGCACGAGCTGGACGATGCTGAAGATTACTCCTGTGTCGTTCGAATGATAGGCGAGTTGCAGGTTGTTCTTCTTGAGGCCAATGAATGGAGCTGAAGCAACTAGCGATTGATCCATTTGCTCATGGCCCGTAGCAACCATTGTAGGGTCGAAGCCAAATATGACACGACTATCAAATTTGTCCCAAAGCATCGGGTCTGGATGAGAGATGGTTAGAACGACGTTGATGCCTACGCTACTGGCAAGCTTCAAACCGGCAGTGACCGATTCCTCATCCCTCGCGACCGATACCCGGTCGATGATGAGGGTGCGTCCACGCACAGCTCCCTCGTTAAGGGCAGAATAATGAGCGGAGACTAGCTGCTCGAGCGTGTAGGTACGACTTGGTAAAATCGTCACCGCCAAGTGGTGGTCTGGATGCTTCTGACGTTCACCCAGGATGAACGAACTGTGATCTTCAGAAAGCGACTTTCTGAAGACATCATGGCCGCGGCTGTAACGGTTCAGATAGTTGTCGCCATCGTGTGTGGCTCGCACTACGGCAACGAACAGGTCATCAAGGCGGTTCAGGCAAATCTCTTGGTCGATCCATTGAGAGATGTGCAGGGGCTCGGTATGGATGATTAGGGTATGGCCGGCATAATCACGTCCCAGTAAATATTGGGAGGGTGGCATGAAACCAGTGCGAGCCTTGAATCTCGCCATTTCCTCCGCTGATTGAGAGGTTGGATCTATCTTATCTTGCCTTGCGTATGCCTTCAGCGCTTCAAAATTGCTAAACCCCCACATGGTTGCAATGAGCGTTCCCTGAGGGTGCCCTTTACGAATGTCGGGTAACGTATTCTTGAGGGGATCCATGTTCATGGCCATTCGCAAGAACTCCATCATCTGGAGGCTTCGATCGGAAATGGCTCTTATCTGATCAGGGGTCTTGATCATCTGCAGGCCATTGATTGGCTCTTCGAGTTCACCAGTTTTAGCGTTCAGACGGTTGTACCCGTAGGCACGCGCAACGATCACATTTGCCGCTTCAGCATTAATGCCCAAGGCCATTTTCTTGACCAAACGTTCAGATTGCTCTTTGTACATGCTCACGAGTCCAGAAGGTTGGTGATGGGCTGGTGGCGCTCTACGAATCCAACGTAGGCCGCGTAGAGGGCTTTGTCGGACTTCTCGCTAAGCGAGGATGCCAGTAAGCGGTAAGCGCGGCGAAGATCTGGTTTGATGTCAGTCATGCCATGCTCGACGATCTTGACGAGCTCTATAGTGGCTTTAACGTAACCGGCAGAAGCAGCTCGCTCGATGTATTGGATGCCCTTAACTGGATCGGCCCCTGCGCGTTGTTTGAGGACGTGGGACATTCCGTAGGTGAATAGGGCGTCGGTCGATGCAGGTTTAGCAATGCAGGCGAGCCGGAGCCAGTGGTCAGCGCGGGTTATGTCAGTGTCTACACCGATGCCTTGATTGAGACACCTCGCCACTTGGAACATTGCTTTGCCATCTCCATTTTCAGCAAGCTCAAGCATGTCTCGATATGCGTTCGCTCGGTTTCGCTCATCGCAGGAGACCAGATCTCGAGTGAGACTGGCCAGGCGGAGACTGGTGGTTTGGTCAGTGGACTGCATTCTGATTATTGCCTTATTCATCAATTGAGGCAGGAAATGAATCGCTTTCGGCTTTCTGTACCAAAGGCCCAAAGACGCGATAGTTCTCGAGATACTGATAGAGGTTCATTTTCTTGATGTACGGTTCTTTCTCGAGTAGTTCGCGGCCGGCAGATTTGCGTCGTGCCGTGACTACGTCGTAGCTAAGTAGCGGTTTAATTGTGGGTGCAAACTTGCATTCATCGATGTCGTAAACGAAGGGCACGGAAGAGATGATCTGGCGCACCGGCGTATCACCGTCACGAACCCGTGCTCGGATGTGGGGTTTGACTGGTCTCCGAATAGCGACCTGTTCATTGCCTAGCTTCCGTAAGAGATCAATAGCGGTCAGCAAGCCCTCTTCAATTGATCCCTCAGGAGCGTCGGACATGGTAGGACGTCGGTCGTGAAGCTCATCTAAGAGGTCTTCCCACTCTTTCACTAAATCTGAAGCCACATGCCTTGATCCGGATGTGCCGGTATCAGTCCAGTAGAAATTAATGGTCTGAGGGTTCATCAGCACCGGGGTGCAACGCATTGCCTGCTTTGGCGATATGGCCTCAAACTTAATCCAAACCTTCCGGCGATCGTTAGATTTCTTGATCTTGCCGATTAGCATTTCCAGCTTGCTGCGCAGATCATTCGTTTCGATGATTTTGGCAATCACTTCCCCAGGCAGCGCAACTACCCCTGGACTCCTCAAGGTTTCCTTCGCGTTCTGAGTTTCCTTCATCGTGATGCAAGTGAGGACGTCTATAGCTGCGTCGACCGCGTCGCTACCTTCAAGCCTCCTCACCGGGATAGGCGCAGCTTCGTCTACTTCTGGCTCTTGTCGAAACTCCATCTCAAAAATCGCATCGACTCTCAATCGGTGTCGTGAGTCATTGAGCATTCTGACCAGTACCTTGAGCTCGGCCTCAAGCTGTTTGACCACTGCGATTGCTTCACTGATAGCGCTGAGGTGGAGTTCCATAGAGATGTCCACTGCGTGAGCCCACACATCACTTTAACGGGCGTTGGATTTTCGACTAGGCGTTTTGAATTGGATTCTATTATGGCGCGGGTACACTCTGGCACATAACCAAATTGGGGTATCCGAATCTTGTCTCTGGCAAAAACCTTTGAATCTGCAGTGAACCTGGGCGCTCTTACTGAAGCCTGGTTGCGCACAATCAAGCCTCTGCTGAAGACCCAACTTTTCGAACTCGGGGTGAAGGCCAAGCTCAACAACGCTGCCTCGGTAATGGCCCCGGGAGCTTTAGTCGCGAATGTCGTTCGTCAATCAGGTATCAGCTGGAGCGAGAAGCCAATTCGTGTCCTCCTGCTGGGATCAGATCCTCTCATAAGATTCGATAAGTCCAAGTGGGCTAGCTTGGCTGGCGAATTTCTTGGAGCTCCAGGAGCTGTGGAGATCATCTATACCCTGGACGAGAATGCGGACTCCGAATTCTCAAAGCTTGCGACAGCGCTCAACCTTCCCGCATGTAGCGTATTGACCCACGGCGAAGCAGTCGAGAGCGGCTTTTCGAAGGTCGACTTGGCAATATGGGTTCACCCTGCCGCAGAGTCGGCAGACGAGGCTGAGGCTCTGAATACCTCCACTGCGATGTCGCTGTCCACCAAGCAAGGTGTTCCTGTTTATTCGGCCTCATTTAACGAGGTCGACCTCCACACACAGAATTTCCTGATTCAACATCACTCTGTGCAGTTGCAGCCACTTGGCGGTCCGATTACTCGCGGGGCCCCATCCATCAACCGATACGGCATTTCTACCTTCGGTTTAGGGGTAGAGGGTGGATGGGGTGCAATATTGGCAAAAGTTGAGCCGGCGCAGCAGCTCGGCGATCCCTGCGAGGCCGCTCTCGTACGCACGGCGATGAGACTCGTATGTGCTGAAGGAGCACTCCATACGTCATGGAGCCTGGGCCAGCGCATAAACGGTGTAGCCTTCAACCGGATCATCCCGTTGGGATTGCTTGGCAACATGGCCATCGACCCTTCAACTGGTCATGTCTTCCAAAAAAATGAAGACTCACGTGATCTCCGCGTTGTCGGCCATCTATGGGACAGCGAGCTTAGGCTGATGCCGAGCTCCAAGCGTGAGCTGTTGCTGTGGGCATGTCGAATTAAGCTGGCATTTCAAACAGAGCTGCCAAAAGAAGATGCCAGGCGCAAAGAGGCAATAGCCTCCCTTGAGCAGGGTTTTAATGACGGAATTGTCGAAGCTGCTGTAGCGCTGGCTCGGTGCTATGAGTCATCAAAAGCTGATGGAAGCGATGTAACGGCACATCTTTGGCAAAGCAAGGCTGGGGCCCTGCACCCATTGAGCTCTTACGGCTTGGCCTATGAGGCTTTGGGAGCTGGAGACTTAGCCGCCGTTGAGCGATATCTGCGAATCGCTGTCGAGTTCGGATACCCGATTGCGATGACAGACCTCGGGAAGATGCTCTGTGACAGTAAGCGAGTAGACGAGGGTCTGGCTCTCTTGAACGAAGCCGCCTCTCGCAAGGATCCTGAAGCCAATTACGAGCTTGGAGAATTGTCTGCCAAAGGTGGTGACCTGCAAGGCGCCCTGGAATTCCTTCGCGCGGCATGGATCTATGGTCATGTCGACGCAGCAGCCTTTGCGCGGCAAGTAGCCGATTACATGCTTGAGCACGGAATTGGGAAACGCTCGTTAATCAAGCGCGAAGCGAAGGAAATCGCTGCATTTCAAAAGAAGCTCGACACCCGCTTGGTGGCAAATGCTACTTAGGATTCGACTGAGTGCTTCAAATTGGGCTGGAAGAATCGCTATATCAGCGATCCTCGCTTGGATGCCTTTACATTCTGTGGCATCAACGGTTCCAGTTGTGGATTCCAAGTTGGTCACTTACGGAGTGTCCGGGCAAACCATCGATCAAATTCAACGATCGATTGCAGAGCATACACCCAGTCGAAACGGGGGCTCCTACTACGCCGGCGTCACGATATGGAATCTCTCAGCATCCTATGACCTGATTCCCTCCCCACATGGCTGCCTACTCGATAACGGGCAGGTGTTCTTGAAAATCAGGATTCACCTACCTGTTCTGGAATCGATTCCCAAATCCCCAGGTGTTGAGCAAGAGTGGCGGCGGTTTTACAGCGCCCTCAATGCTCATGAAGCATTGCATGCGCAAAACGCCTACCGGGCCGCCACCACGCTACTGGCAAAAATAAACGGGACACGCACTGATGTGCCCTGTTCTCGCGCCAAGGTGATCGCTGAGAAGGCTACGGCCGCGCTGATAGAACGGATTTCTGCCTACGACAAAGATCTAGACATTCAAACCCGTCACGGAACTACGCAGGGCGCTTATTTGAACCCCGTTGTCAGATGACCCCCCCCACAGAATATGAAGCCTAACTGCCTGGAGCATAACCTTTGAAGAAAACGTTATTGATGTCTGCTTTGTTGGTGTTGGCTACTGCTATATCAGGGGTTGCCGCAGCCGCAGACGCTCGTGTTGGAACCTGGAATACAATGCGTCTGGGCAACGGTGACCAGAAAAGTTACCCAGCTTTAGCAGCAGTCGCCGCCAATGTTGACGTCCTGGCCGTTCAGGAGGTGATGAATGATGAGGGCATCCAATACCTAAAACTGGCACTGGAGCAACGGACACGTGAAAAGTGGAGCTCGCTGTGCTCAAGCCCTGTAGGCTCGCGCAGTTATAAGGAGCAGTATTGCTTTCTTAGCCGCGATTCGGCAGTTCAATATGAAGACGGCGCCGTAAGCTTTTTGGATCGTAAGCATGTGTTCATGCGAGAGCCCTATAGCGCGCGCTTTAAGTCCCTCAGTGACGGCAATACCTTCGCCTTGGCCACCGTACATATCATTTACGGCAAGTCAGCCGCTGACAGAACCCCAGAGCTGAAAGAGCTCGGTAATTACTGGGAATGGCTCGAGCAGGTATACCCAGGAGAGCCCATCATGCTGATGGGTGATTTCAACATGCCCCCTTCGGACCCTGCGTTCGAGTCCCTTCGAGCACGTGCTATCCCAATGGTTACAGACGGCGCAAGCACGTTGTCGAACACAAGCGGTCGGTTTGCCAATCTGTACGACAATGTGTTTGCCAACCAGTCAGCGCGATCGATGATGTCCGGTGTTGGGATCGTCAATTACCCTGCGATGCTCAAGGTAAGCCATGAGGATGGGCGGCGCGCCGTGAGCGATCATGCGCCAGTGTTCTTCCAGCTTGGGAAGGCTAGGCTGGGGAGTGCTGTCCAGATGGCTTATCCTCAAGGACCCGCTCAGCTGATGCACCAGGTAGTGAATGCTCCGGCTCGTAATGACTCTGTCTTCACTCCTCTCGCATCGACCGGGCTTGGTGCCCTTTCTACCGCTTCGAATACTCAGGTCGGGAGCGTGCACGGTAATAAGAGCTCCCATATCTACCACCTTTCCAGCGGTTGCCCGTCCTACGGAATGATCTCGGAGAAGAATCTGGTGGTATTTGCTAGTGAAGCCGAAGCGATTACGAGCAACTACAGGAAGGCGGGTAATTGCAAGTAAGGTAAGCAAACGGCATCTTGTCATGAATGACGGTAAATATAAAATGAGAGACCCAATGAAAGCCACAATGCAGCAGGCAACCGAACACAATCAAAACGTACTGAATGTCCTAACTGAACTTCTTAGTGTACTTCGCGATGCAGATGCCATTATCGGTCGTGACGAAGAAATTTTAGCTTTCGACAGTCACCGCACCCTAGCGGCAATTCATGGTGACATACACTCTGTTTTTGGCTCGCTAAGTTTGATTGCGGGAGGTGAATATTCTGGCGGGTGGAACGTGTTCTCTCAAACCCAACAGAATAAGGACTTCTTTCTGCTCAATATTCGCTCCCTGCTCCGTGAATCGGACTTCAATAACGGCTTCCCGCTGATCACAGATGTTTGCACCCTGATCGAAGGGTTGCCGTGTATGCCACCCGAATACGCTTTGAAGGTCAAAATCGCTCACGATAAAATCTCTCATGCGATGAGAAGTTTTCGCTCGAAAAACAGTGGAGAGATTGAGGCGGCGATTTTTGACCACGAATGACCACGGAAACAGTCCTGACTGTTGCAAACAAAAACGAGCCATGCGATCTGTTGGCAGCAAACAACATCGTTCGACACAAGACAACTTATTGCGACACTCGGCATTATAGATTGACACAAAAACGCTGATGAATCGCCCTCTGGAGCAGAGCAACAGCCTGCAGCGCCCGGAATCACTGGTAGGTTGTGTCAAACTATGTTGTCGTTGCTGTCCGGGTTGATACGTGAGTGGTCAGTGATTTAGGGGCTTTGTGTCAATCTATGTTGATGCCACCCAGTGAACCCGCAAAGCGCGGTCAACGCCCGCTTCACATGCGAAGGCATTGTGCTGGACGAAATCGTCGCCCGAATCGGTTTGAAGATGCGCAGCAGTGAAATCGTATGTTTAACTGACAACACCGTGTGGTGAAAAGCCTAAGGTGGCGCAGTGCAGATGTATCGCCACAGCGATGGCGGGATACCCAGCGTTGTTTGAATACGAGGCCACCGTCATGACGCAATTCATAGCTACTGAACACAAATTGGCTCGCCTATGGGTCGAGGTCTGCGGCAAGAGCTTGGGCATCGAGCGTGCTGAGGCCGCAGCCATGTATGCAAATCTGTGCGGTTTCCGAACTTGGGATGCAGTTACCAGTGCGATAGGGAACAAGCAGCCCAGTGTTCCAGACGAGCAACTAGAAGTACCCGAGTTGATGGCTCGACGGGATAGCTACATTGCTGTGATGGTTGATGTCTTTGCGATAAACCCATCGATGGCCGTCCACCTGGCCGCGAACCTCAGTCCCTCCAGCGGCAAAATGCCTAAGACTATATCAATCAACCGAAGTACTTTGCATTCTCCGCCTGAAGATGAAGGTTTGAGCCTCTATGTGCCGGGCTTTGATGATCCTCGGGTAGCAAACGCAATGCTCAAGGATTTGCTAGGTGGTGCGCCAGGCCTCGAAGGCTGCAATCTGGATAACTTAACCGACCGCCTGCGCATTTCTCATCCGGTTGAACCGGGGGATTTCTGGGACTTTTACAGCGATCAGGGCTTCGACCTGATCGAAGATACCTTTGTCGAAGATTATGAATACGGTGGACCATCGTTCTTCATGCCGTGTAGCCCTGAAATATCCGATAGCGAAAAGGTACCGGTCTTCCTGACCAGCCTTGCTTACACGCCGCTAGATCATCATGACCAGATGGCAGATGAGGTTCGTCGAGTGATGCTTGAGAGCGCCAAAGCGATCACTGGTGCGGATACCCTGCTCCTCTGCTGGGGACATTTGCAGCAAAAAGAAATTGGGGGCAAGCGGTTCACCTACGCTGGCCAGATTCATCATGAGGGGACTTGGCGCGATCTGCTCCTGAACAGATCGCTGGACTCATTCGACAAGTTGCTTCGTGCAACAACTGCTCTACAGGACATTAATGAGCCAGGGCCAGAGTTTCAGGACAGCGGCTCGGAATGCATGATTCGCTTCTTTATGGTGCAGACCCAGTGCGAGTCTAGCGCGGAGTTCTTCCAAAAATACATTGTGAACAGCATCGGCAACCCCAGCGGATGGTCAATTGGGATTATTTCTAGCAAGTCCGAGTAGACATCAAGAAAATCGCATGAGGAACACCCAAGCCCCGCCTAACCCGTGGGGCCGTTGCCGTAGGGGCGGCGTGATTTTCGCTCCCAGGATCGATCGTGAATATCAAATACTGGGGGCTATCGGCCGTGTTCTCGTTGCCTCGCAACTCGGCGATGGCATCAAGGTAACCGTACAGTTTTCGAGTAAACAAGCTGTGAACGATCAGGAAGCATTCAGCCGCGTGGTGGACGAATTAGCGGCTTTAGTTCGGCAACTAGTCCACCAACTCGGTAAGGTCGCACCAGATAGCGACCTCCCGGCGAAGGCTCTGGACTAATTAAAGCGCAAGTGTCTGCAAGGTAGTCCACTACGCAAAGACACCCTGCAGCTCACCTCACCTGGTGGTGCTGGCATGGACGAGGGTCTGCCTTCCCCTGATGCTGATAAGACCTTCCTGAGAAAGCTCCTTCATCACCTTTCCAACCATCTCTCGCGTGCACCCGACCATGGACGCGATCTCGACCCGTGTATTCTTCAATACGTACCCCTCTGGGTGAGAGATTGCACCGGGTAGACTGCATAGTTCCACGAGCGCGCTTGAAACTCTGCCGCGAACGTCATAGAAGGCAAATTGGCCGACCTTGCGTAAAGACCTAACGCTCGTGCGTGAAAGCTCACGACAGAGTCCAAACATCGCAAGAGGCTGAGATGCACAGGCCTGCAGCAGCTCTTTGGCAGTCAGCACGTATGCAAAGCACTCAGATTTGGCAAGCACGTACATTTCGATCTTGTTGCCTTCTCCGGGATCGATGCTTCCAAATACGTCGCCAGGAATTAGGTGCGCAATGTTGAGCTCGCTTACTTGAGAATGATCAGTGACTTGTATAGCCGCAGTACCTTCTGTGAGCAAAAAAACACATGGTTCCTCAGAGTCGAATCTCATCAACGTCGAACCCCGAGCAAATTTTCGTCTTTTGCCCGACGCAGTAAACAAGGTATTAGCGCCTGCCTTCTGGAGCGCACTGCTGCCGGCATGTTTCATTCATCGCTCCATCATCTGTAAGTCCCATAATGACGAGATACCTGGTCATTGGGAGATGGCAGGACGATACCCAGATTCAGTGGAAGGTGTTACTCAAAAGAGGGCTGTGTAATTTCCGTGAGCTCGTTTTGGGTAGCACATAGAGGATCCTGAAGACACACTTGATCTATTAATTTGTTCGACAGGCGATCACAGTGAATCAACCAATCGAGCCACCCTACGAACTCGATGAGCTTCCATTTCATCATCGCTTGGCAGCCCAGGTGTTGGGTGCTGGATTGGATCTACTTAATGCGAGACATCTCGAGTCCTGGGAGGCTGGCCGCCGTATCGGTCTCATGGAGGCCAAGGCATTAGCTCAGCAGTCATCTACCCAGGATCAGGTCGTAATTCCCGGTTTGAAAACCACTGAGCCCGATCATCAGGTCACAGGCAAAGATGACTTGGTGTTTGGCGGCGAACGCATTCATATCAGCAGTGATGCTCGCGCAGCTATGCGCGCTGACTGTGAAGCAAGGCTAGATAAGTGTGCACAGCCCACAATGGAGCAATGGAAGGCTATCCTTTCGACATCCAATACGACTCTTCTCGGAGGTGGTGCGGGTACTGGTAAGACCAAGACATTGCTGTTCAGGGCATTGTTTTTCCATCGATATGCGCAGGTCCCTCTATCTCAGATACGTATTCTCACGTTCAGCCGTGAGGCTCGTGTAGAGATGGCCAGCGATCTACAGGAGGTCTTTGGTCTGTTCGGTGTGGTGCTCTCGCCGGCCGAATGTCAAGCGATAGTGATGACCCCACGCTCATGCCTTTTAACCCAATCGATGGCTCTTCCTGACCTTGCCACGGTGATACCGCTTGAGAACTATGGAGCCAGCCCGCCTGACACATCTGCCCTCGCTGACGGCCGACCCTTCGAGGCGTCATTGAACAATACGCAGAGGGTGGAGATGACCAAGTGCCTCAACCTTCTCTATCGATCCAATAAGCGGTTCAATGAAACTTACATTGCTTTGTGGATTTCGTCGCTAAGACTACCTCAGCTTGAAGTCGATTCACCCGAAGTCGTAAGGCGCGCTTCATTGGGATGGAAGCTCAGCGAGCATGACGAGGCCCTGACCAACTCTGTTGAGGCTTTGTGGCGCAAAGCAAAGGCCTGGCCTGTTGAGGGTGTGACAGCCGCTAGAAAGGTCTTCACCGTCAGAGGTCGACCTTATGCAACACATGGCTACATCCCACAATTGAAACTCCACGTGGTGCTTGGCTTCGATAGGTCGGAAGGGCCGAGCTTGCGCCGCGATCCTTCAGCTTCAATGGAACTGTACAAAGAGGTCGCGATCAAGCGCACCCTGTTCCAGGCCTACTTTCCAGAGGGTGTGGTGCACCTGGACTCCTATCAAGATGCTGCCGAACTGTCGGAGAGGCTGAAATACCTCGCTCAAGCCGCTCCAAGCTTTTCTTACGCACTACAAGGTCAAACAGGTCCGGTACCGGTTCTCGATTCGTTCAATTCAACGTCAGCCTTACTTGATTCGCTGGGCATAGAGGTAGGGTCTGTGCCTGGCAGAATGAATTTTCTACCTGCAGATTCTGACGCACTCTACTTTGAGGCATTGGCGATTTACTGGGAGGCCCTTGAGCGGCACCTCTCTAAACTAGAGGGACCGGTGATTCCGTTTGGTCGTCTGTTCGCCGCGCTTGGGGGCGGTAAGCTGCCAGCCGTACGGTACGTGCCTATGAGTATTCTCGAGCAATGCCGCCACCTTCTCATTGACGGTGCAGAAGATCAGACGCTCCCGGTTGCCTCTTGGGTGCGGTCGGTACTGATTGAGATACGTAGAAGAGACTCAGCTCAAATATACACAAGGGGTTTGTCATCAAGTATTACAGTGGCAGGAGATCCGAATCAGTGGGTGTACGGTAGTTTTGGGGCGACTCCAAAATTGTTCTTTGACTTCGAAGATATGTTTAGTAGTCCGGTACCGGCTACGAAGGTGACCCTGACCGAGTCATTCCGGTCTACTCAAGCCATTATCGATGCGGGATCTAACCTGGTCCAAAACCTTTCTTTGGGAGTAAACCGAAGCCCTAGGTCTATTCGACCTCCAAAGGGGGAGGATCAGCCTGTCAGGATAGTTGGTGATGATCTGGATCAACTTCAACGCATCTGCCAGTCAGCAGCGGCAGATGGCTACAAAGTTTTGATACTCATCGACAGCGAGGTCGACAAGGCTTGGGTCGACTCTGCTGTTGGGGACCAGATTAGAGATGATCGTGCTTCAGGCGGGCGGTCTATCCGTGTTCGTTCATTCCACAAGGCGAAGTCACTTGAAGCGGACATCGTCGTGATGGTCGGAGACCCGTCGACTGGTGTTTCGTCTTGGTACCGCAATCAGCTCTACAAGATAGCGGGGTTCAGTTCGGGTGGTGACTCTGCGCCGGGGGATACGGTCTCTCACGGCGAGGCTTTGCGCCTAGTCCACGTGGCAATCACCAGGGCGAGGCATAAGTGCATTTGGTTTCCAAATCGCGGAGTGGGTACTGTCCGTACCGCGAGTGTGCTGGGTGGGCTGATGCCGGGACTCTTCGATGATGAGCGCCGTGCTTGATGCGGTAGGTATTTAGTAGATGGGCTGGTAAAGCCGATAGGTGATGCTCGAAATAGTGGTGAGGAGTTTGTGCTTGTTCTGTCAGGTGTAGATCTCGATGGGGCGTATGGGCTGACTGAGAAGTTTAGTCATTAAGTGGAGCGTCGCTACATGCATCTCAGCGTTCCTGTAGGCAGAGTGACCATAAGCGCTGACGTTTGTGCAGGCTTACCTGGTCAGTGCTTTGCGGCCACAAACAGTGGGTCGAGCCCTCTACTCAGCGAATTATTTCGGGCGTAATCAGGCTGCTCTGGCTTTCTGACTCGACGTCGGCAAAAGACATCAACATCAGCCTTCTAATCGGTTCAGGGAGCACTTTTACCTCTATGGTGACCCCTTCGTAGATAGCTTCGGTTTCAGAGGCTCTGAATACGCCATGGGGAATCCATGGCTCATGTCCAAGCCACCGCCTGGCCTGGTAGTCGATCATAAAGCCGTATACCTCGATCCAGAGGTGTGGACGCACGATAGCGCCGCGGGCGGACAGTGCCCCCGCTTTGAGAATTGGTTTGTGCCCTCTCTCCGTCAAAACGGAAAAGACAATTCGTGAAAAACCATCGCATTCGACGTTCGAGTGCTGGATAGGGTCGAAGAGGGCAGCCAGTTCATCGCGGGTCACAGTAGATCTCCATAGTGGAGTCAAGACTTTAACCGCGCTACATCATCCCTACCACCTGAAGGCTTCTGCCACAGGTTTCGCGATGGGAAGGTAGGGCATCGATATTTTAGGCGAGTTATCAGCAATGAAGTCTTTTAAGGCCAAGTCAGTACCAGCTTCGCAAGGTGAGCTTTTCGGGGCAGATCAGATCGCCGCCATCTATAGATCCCAACCGGAAGCACACATCGACAATGCCACCTTGTATGGATTGGTTGCCATGCGAAACGGATTGTCGGCTGGCGCATTGAACGAGCGTGTACCCGTAGGCCGATCAGGGCAGCGGCATAGCCTAGAGAGGCGTGCGATTCGATGGACGCAGCAAGATCTGCGCAGGGCAGGGGTCCTTGAGCGAGTACCGGGTGAGCGTGGTATTTGGCGCCTTACGGAGGAGGCTAAGCGCGATTTAAACATGGCGAAGCCAGGCGTCAAGGTACTTGGCTTTCGAACTGATCTAGGTGTCGCAATTTTCGGCGGTAGCGAGTATATCTTCAATAACTTAGATGTTCAGCCAGTATCAATTATTTGCAGTCCTCCCTATCCTTTGGCAAAAAGTCGGGCTTACTCTAATCCTACCCAATCGGAAATCGTTAAATACATTGTGGGGATTCTTGAGCCAATTATTGAAAAGCTTGCAGACACAGGTAGTCTCGCTATCAATGTCAGCAATGATATTTTCCTGCCTAATTCCCCCGCGCGCTCAACCTACGTTGAGCGATTGACGATAACACTGGAAGACATGGGTCTAGGGCTTATAGATCGTTTGGTATGGAAGTCCAACAAGCCGCCTGGGCCAGTTCATTGGGCGTCTAAGACGAGGCAACTTCTTAACGCAACCTATGAACCAATTCTAATATTTGCAAAGAACCCAAAGCTTTTTAAAGGGGACAATAGGCGCGTTCTCGAGCCTCACTCTGAGCGACATCTTGCATTAATCAATTCAGGTGGCGAAAAGAGAACAACAAACTATGGGGACGGTGCCTATCGGCTACGGGTTGGCAGTTACAGCAACCAAACTGAGGGACGTATTCCTAAGAACGTACTGGAGCGCGGCATTCGCTGCCCATATGGCTCACAGTTTCGTGCTTCAGCGGAAGCGCTGGGGTTGCCTAGTCATGGTGCGGGCCAGCCCTTTAGCGTTGCTGAATTCCTTATCAAATATTTGACTGAGGAAGGTGACCTTGTGGTGGATCCATGGGGTGGCCGCTCGATGACAGGTTTGGCCGCCGAAATGCTTAATCGGACTTGGATCACTGGCGAGCGGGCTCTACAGTACGTTCGTGGTGCAGCAGAGCTATTCCGCGAGCGCCCAGGCTTTCGTATCAACCCTCAACTAGAACAAGCATTCGCCGGCTCAGTCCAGCGCTAAGGATCCATTTTGCCAGCCATCAACGTTGCTGAGTTTCCTGCATTTCTTCGCGCCTATCGCTGGACTAACGTTAATCATGCTTCTCGTGGATATCCAGGGGACACGTTTCCTGATTTTCCATGGATTCAGTCGCTAGAAGGACGTGGTGTGAGGATTGTGGCGAAAGGTGTCATTACTGCGTGCCCGACGGACTACCTTCGCGAGATCCTTGCATGGGGCGCGGGGAAGAATGACCCCGGGATGAAATTTGAGGCCGGGCTGGGTAACGTGTCTCTCATTGTAATCCTCCAGCAAGTAGTGGCCAGTCTTGAACAGCCGCTTGCTGCTATTGACGCTGCTCTTAAAATTCCGGGATTTGGTCTGACGTATGCTTCCAAGCTTCTCCGTTTTTTTGACCCTGGCCGGTATGGGAGCTTGGATCGCCGGATTAGGCTTGCACTGTTGAAAGCAGACCTACTTCCCAAAATACACGATAGCTATAAAAGCTCGATGATCGAAGGCTACGTGAAATTCCAAACACTCTGCGAGAGTTTGGTTTTCGAGCTCGAGTCTAAGGGCATATGCCGCCCGGAGTGCAATCTACCCTCCGCTGCGTCAGCGACGGGATGGCGCATCGCCGATGTTGAAATGGCTCTCTTCACCTGGGCCGATCGCGGCTTGCAAACGGAAAAGGGCAACCAATTCGAAACGGTGAATCCTGACATCTAGTGATAGACTTGATATTGATCCTCCGTTCTGCGTTGGCCCACTTTACACCGAATCATTTTTAGCTGGGTATCGTGATCCTTCATATGCTGAAATAGATTATCTGTGGACGACTAACTTGGAGTCTCTGCATA
Organism: Pseudomonas baetica; assembly: GCF_019733355.1. Taxonomy (GTDB): domain Bacteria; phylum Pseudomonadota; class Gammaproteobacteria; order Pseudomonadales; family Pseudomonadaceae; genus Aquipseudomonas; species Aquipseudomonas baetica_A. The sequence goes on from NZ_JAIHLQ010000020.1 coordinate 78,109, forward strand.
ATTAGAGGGAGATTGTTGGGATTGTTAATCAGTCTTGGCCGTGCCGAAACTTATAATGTAGATGTTGTTTATATTTTACCGGTCTACCTTACCTCGTTTTGCCCCACACCCACCGTCGAGAAATATTTTGCTAGCGCAGTTACCGCAAGCAAGGCCGACCAATTTGAAACCCGCAAAACGAAATTGTAGAGGGGGGCTTTTTGTCGAAATGACGTCTCTATTTTGGGCGGCCCCCCGCATTGCCTTGAAGCTACAGCTGGACTCGTTATGTTCCGGTTGAACAATCGAATGCTGTCAGTCCCCTTCCTCGGGTTTGACTGTCAGTGCACATCTACAAGTGAGGTTAAAGTATGATTTGGTTTCTCGAAGGGCAGTCAAGCCAGCGTGACATTATTGAAGGTGCGCGTGACGCGCTGCCACCTGAGGTGAAGATATTTGCCTCGCACCGCGACAATCGCCCCGAAATTATGGCTGGAGCAGATATTAGCTTTTGCGAGCCCCGTGGCGCTGAAGAGCGGGTTTCGTGGGTGATTACTACTGCACGCACCTATGGAATCAAAGTAATCCTGGCGGGTCGCTTGGGGGCGGTATTTGAAAGCGCCCGGGATCGATTCGAGGAAGCTGGCCTGGTGCTGGTAACTGGTGGTTCATCGATGCGCACATTCGATCTTGTTGATGACAAAAGCAGGTTTACCGCTGAGGCGGAGCTTGCGGGCTTGGATTGCGTTCCGGCAATAACCGCAACTAATGCCGATGAAATGTTAGCAGCGTACGGGACTCTGTCTGCTTCGGGAGAGGTTTGCGTAAAGCCTGCCGTTGGCATTTATGGTCAAGGCTTTTGGCGCTTCAAGGAGGGTGCTGACCCATTTCGTAGCTTTGCTGATCCCGATGCCCGCGTTGCGAATTTCGCGACCTATATGCGTGCATACAGCGAGGTGGAAAATCCTCCGTCGATGCTTGTAATGCCCTACATGGCTGGAACCGAGTGTTCGGTGGATATGGTCTGTGAGACTGGCCGAGCGGTTGCGTTTGTAGGCCGGAGGAAGACCGGCGCGTATCAGTTATTTGAAAAGGAAGGTGCGGCGGTCGAGTTGGCACTAAAAGCGGCTGCTCATTTCCAGTGTGATGGCATCGTGAACGTTCAAACAAAGGATGATGCACAGGGTAAACCGCATTTGTTGGAAATCAATCCTCGCTACTCCGGTGGAGTCGGTTACACCCGGGAGGCTGGCGTCAATTTGGCAGGGATCTTTGCTACGCGCCGCTTAAACCTTCCTGAGCCACCTACCGTTTGGCGGGCAGGCGTACGTGTGAAAGGGGTCTCCGTTGCAGCTGTAGTTCCAAAATGACATCCTGAATCATCGAGAACCCTGAAGTTTGGTACCATTGGAGCGCTTCCGGTGGCGCGGTGGATTTAGCACTCAAGGAGTAAAAAAGGAATGATGGTGCTAGCGCCAGGCGCAAACACCGCGGTATCTAGTGCACGGAGTGAATGGACTCTGGAATGCGGGAACTCCTCGGCTTTCGGAGAGTACGCTGCGATTGCCATACTGCCGGTAAATGACAAGCGCCTACCCACTGGTGAGGCTGCCCTATTTCAGACGTCTCAGTCCTGGATGGAGTGGAGCGGCGACCAAGCAAAGGTTGGTTGTAAGTTGAACTTGTCAGCCCTCCCGTCCGGTAGCGATAGGCTACTCCTCATCGCATACACTTTTTCTGCAGCAGGACCGGTAAGCGATCTTCGTTCGTTGCACCTACTTGTTGACGAACAGATTGAATATAGGTTGGACCTTCGCGATAACGGTGAAGCGGCGATCATTATCGGCGAATTCTACATCCGCAATCAGCAATGGAAGTTTCGTGCACTGGCTGAGGGTTCGGCTTATGGTTTAGCCGCTCTAGGCCGCCGCATCGGGATCGATATTAATGACGCTCATCCAAAAGGGCGCACTAGCTCTGCGGAGGCTGACCGCGCACGAGCGGGCGCAACCGGCACTGGTTTCGCTGTTTCCCAGCACCATGTGCTCACCTGTGCTCATGTAATCGAGGGCATGAGTGATATATTCATTTCCTCCTTTGAAGGTCGTTATCGTGCAGAGCCGGTCGTCGTTGATCAGCGTAATGACATCGCTCTCCTCAGGGTGATGGAGTCGCCTGTCCTCAGATCTGTCACTTTTAAGGAAGGCTCCGGCTGCGACTTGGGTGAATCTGTAGTCGCGCTGGGTTTCCCTATGTCGGGTTTCGCCGGCGGTGGTGTCCACGTGACCCAGGGCGGCGTGTCGGCGTTGTTTGGCCTGCATAACGATTCTAGCCTTCTACAATTTACTGCGGCTATTCAACCGGGCTCTAGCGGATCCCCCTTATTTGATTCGACAGGCGCTGTTATCGGGTTGGTAACTTCTACAATGCCTGATGCTCAAAATATGAACTTTGCCGTTAAAGCGTCTTTGCTCCTCTCCTTTCTGGATGCGTGCCGCGTTGATGCAGTTCAAACATCCAGCAGCAGGACGTTCACAACTGCTGAATTAGCACGTTCGGCCCAAGCATCTATGTGGCGCGTCGAAGCCAAGAATTTTTAGCCCCTATTTTGACTTGAAAACTGCGGAAGAGACGTTAGGTTATCGACCTCACGCAACCCTAGGAATTTTTTCATGGAATGCAACGCAGATAAACAAGCTCTAAGCGCACAACTGATGCGCGGGCGTCTCGATGTCACTGTCGATGCCACACATATCGACCCGGACTCCTTGTTCGGTTTTGCCGAGCGCCGTAATCCAAAGCGTGCGTTTCTTTTCGTGTCCAAAGTACTTGGTCGCCACATACCTGTGCGGCCTTCGATCATGAATTCAAGCTTCAATAGCCTCGCAGCACAAATTCCTGACGACCTGCCTGGGCCCGTACTCGTTATCGGCATGGCTGAAACAGCAGTTGGCCTGGGTGCTGGTGTGCATCGCGCATACAGCGCGACGCGCCCGGACACGGTTTATATGGTCAGCACACGCCACCCTACTGGCAATGACCTGTTCGCCCGATTTGAAGAAGAACATAGTCACGCCAGTGCGCACCTCATTCATTTGCCGATCGATGCCGACGTTCGGGAAATGATGTTGAATGCCCGTTCGCTAGTGCTGGTCGACGACGAAGCCTCAACGGGCAAAACCTTCATCAATCTTCACCGTGCGCTGGTCGATGCCGGCCTGACTCGGGTCGAGCGCGTGGTGACTTGCGTACTGACGGATTGGTCCGGCGATGCGGTGCGCAAAACCATCGGTGACTCTGCTCAACAGGTTTCGCTGTTGCAGGGGGCGTATACCTTCCACGAGGACGCTGATGCGCCGCTGCCGGAAATGCCGGCCGTGGGCAGCATCGAGCCCGGAGAGTGGCCGTTGTCGGCGGAAAGCGATTGGGGGCGCCATGGTATTCGTTGTGTAGAAGACACTTTGGCTCTCGATCTGAAGGTCAAAGCGGGCGAGCGCGTACTCGTGGTTGGTACCAGCGAATTCGTCTGGCGTCCGTTTTTGCTCGCCGAGCGCTTGGAGCGTGCTGGTGCTGATGTGCATTTCAGTTCGACCAGTCGCTCACCAATCGCACTGGGCCATGCCATCGGTCACGCGTTGTCGTTCGCGGACAACTACGGTCTCGGTATCCCCAACTTCCTCTACAATGTCAGCCCAGGGCAATTTGATCGTGTCCTTATTTGCTCGGAAACACCTGAGCAGGCTGTGTCCGCCGCCCTGATTGAATCCCTGAGCGCGGAGGTGATTGTCGATGGTCAATAAGCGCCCCCTCGCCCTGGTTGATCTCGACGACACCCTGTTCCAGACTGCTCGCAAAATGCCAGAAGGTTCTCAGCGGATTACTGCGACTCTCGATATCGAGGGTCAGCCCAATGGCTACATGAGTACGGTCCAACACTCCCTCGCACAATGGCTCCTGTCCACGACCGACGTGGTCCCAGTTACAGCGCGCAGCGTTGAAGCATTCAGTCGTGTGAAACTGCCTTTTATGCACGGTGCCGTCTGCTCCCATGGCGGCGTGATCCTTGGTGCTGATGGAAAGCTTGACGAGGAATGGCAAGCACGCATGAGCGATGTTCTTGCTGACTATCAGGCTCGCTTGCCAGGCCTCAGTGAAGCAACCCTCGCCATTGGCAAGGAGCTTGGCATTTCCTTGCGCGGATGGGTTGTCGAGGAAGAAGGCCTGCGCCACTACGTAGTGACCAAGCACAACGAATCCAATGATGAAGTCCTGCAAACGGTTCTCGCTGAAGTTCAGGCCCGCGGTTTATTGGAAGGCATGCACATCCACGGAAATTCCAACAACCTCGCGTTCTTGCCGCTGGGCCTGTCGAAGGTAGTGGCTGTTCAAGAATTGTTGCGCCGTGATCGTGAGGCCAATGGTGAGCGTCCGGTGTTGGGCTTTGGGGACAGCATCACTGACCTCGGTTTCATGCAGGAGTGCCATATGTGGGCGACCCCAGCGCGTAGCCAATTGGCCAAGCTCGTTGGAGGGAAAGTCCATGACTAAGGCCATTGCGGGTCTGGTTACCGTGGGGAGCGGCAGCTATGCAGCAGATGATGTTCAGTTCCTGCTGCAGGCCGTTCAGATGGAGACCACTGATGTCTTGGAGAAGGAGCGTCTGATTCAGTCGAAGCAGAAGCACTACTCCGAAATGATCAGCCTTGAGAGTGCGCCGACTGACGTGCACAAAGCCCTCTACGAGCGCGCACTCGAACAAAACGGTACCCGCATGGCCATGGACGTTCAGTCCCTGGCGCTGGCGCTGAGCGAGGCATGCACGGGCCCGTCTATTGTTCTTGTGTCTTTCGTTCGTGCTGGCTTGCCGCTCGGCGTGTTATTGCGTCGGGCCCTGCTCGACATGGGTCGAGATGCGCACCACTACGGAATCAGCATTGTCCGAGATCGCGGGATCGACAAAGTCGCCCTCGAGGCCATCATTCAGGAACATGGTTCCGAGAACATCGTCTTCGTCGATGGCTGGACAGGGAAGGGCGCAATCTCTGGCGAGATTCAGCGCAGCCTCAATGGCGACTCGCGCTTCCCTGAGGAACCCCGGCTTGTAGTACTGGCAGATCCCTGCGGCCGGGCGTGGTTGTCCGCGTCGGCTGAAGACTGGGTTATCCCCTCCGGCATCCTTGGTGCGACGGTGTCTGGTCTGGTTTCGCGCTCCATATGGCCCGCAGATGGAGGCCTGCATGGTTGTGTGGTTTATGACCATCTGCGTGAGCACGATGTCACCCGCGAGTTCATCGAGCAGATCGAAGAGAAGCGAAAGGCGTTGGGGACGGCTCCTCAAGCCTCTCCATGGACCGATACCCAGCGTTTTGAACTGCAGGGTGCAGCTTCGCACGTAGTCAAGTCGCTGGCCTCCCAGTTCGGCATTACCAATCTCAATCGAGTAAAGCCTGGTATTGCCGAAGCAACACGCGCGGTACTGCGTCGCGTACCTGATCACGTCTTGGTGCGCAGCCGTAGCGACAGTGATGTTCAGTTGCTCATGCACCTGACTGAGGGCGCTGGGGTCGCTGTGGAAGAAGTGGGTGCTGCATTAGGCCCTTACCGGGCGGTAACCATCATTCGGAGTGTGAGCTGATGAAAGTCCTTTCTCCTTATGCCCTGGGGGCAACGCTCTACATGCCGGCCACACGTCCGGATCTGCTGGATGTGGTTTTCCGCACAAAACTGCCAGAACTGCGTTCTTTGGTCGTGTGCCTTGAGGATGCGGTCGCGGAGATTGACGTCGACACGGCTTTGAGAAATCTGCATGGACTGCTTACCGCAATCAACGAGCGCGGTGGGCGTCCGTCCGATGGTCCACTGCTGTTTGTTCGTCCCCGAGACTCGGTGATGGCTGCTGTGCTGAATGATTGGTCGTTGATGGCCCACGTTGATGGGTTCGTTGTGCCGAAATTGACCCTGCGCAACCTCGGGGAATGGGAACACGCCGTTACAAACCCGGCGCTGTACCTTATGCCGACGCTGGAAACCACAGACGTGTTCAACCCTGGTGCAATGGTCGAGTTGGGCCAGGCGCTGAAGGCGAACCTAAATCAGCGGATTATCGCCCTACGTATCGGTGGGAACGACCTGATGGGAAGTCTTGGACTTCGTCGGAATCCTGCAACAACGCTCTATAGCACCCCAATGGGCTACGTGATCCCAATGTTGGCAGGCGTCATGGGGTCCCAAGGTTTCGCACTGACGGCACCAGTGTTCGAGCAACTCGCGACACCGCATTTGCTGATGGAGGAGCTTGAACTCGACATCGCCCATGGCTTGGTAGGGAAGACGGCGATTCATCCATCGCAGATCAGCACGATCCAGGACACGTTGCGCGTAAGCCTCGAAGACCTCAACTGCGCGAAGATGATTGTCAGTGACGCTGCTCCGGCAGTGTTCAAGCACAACGATGCCATGTGCGAACCTGCGACCCATTACAAGTGGGCGGTCAACATCCTTGAACGAGCGAAGTGGCACGGGGTTCGGCAAGCAGATGTAGGACCCATTGAGGCCCCTATCCGTTTGGCCGAGGCCGTGGGATGACAATGGAATATGACGATGCTGGCGGGCAAAGGCGTCATGTGCTGTCGGTTTTTGACTTCGACGGCACGCTGACCCGGCACGATAGCTTCGTTCCATTCCTGAAGTTTGCCTTTGGAACCCGGGAATTCAATCGACGTATTTTGCGGCTTGCCCTGCCAAGCGTTCGATACCTGGCTCGGCGTTTGAATCGTGATGAGTTGAAAGCACAGCTGATCAGCACGTTTCTCACAGGCGTAGAAACGAAATGGATGCAGGAGCAGGCCGTGAAATTCTGCGGGTTGTTTTGGGGACAGCTCATGCGCCCTTCAGGTTTAAAATCTGTCGCCGCCGAAGTAGAGGCGGGAGCAGTAGTTACTCTCTGCTCCGCGTCCCCAGCGTTGGTTCTCAAGCCGTTTGCGGATCGACTTGGCATCAAGTTGATCGGCACCGAGCTTGAGGTAGTAGACGGTCTGTTGACCGGGCGCATGACTGGCAACAACTGCAGATGCGAGAACAAAGTACTCAGGCTTGAGGCTGTGTACGGGCCACTGGACCTGTTCCGGGTTAAAGCATGGGGTGATACCCGCGGCGATTTCGAATTGTTGGCTGCGGCCCAAGAAGCACACTGGCGACACTTTCATCCCGCATGGCGTCGTCTAGGCCTGCGGGCAAATAGAAGCGGGAATTCGGGTGTGCGCAATGTCGCGCAAGCCAACCTGCAAGTGACGATCAACCCTGATCGACACGCGAACACTGATGACCAACAAGGAGCGTAACCATGGCACTAACCCTGCAAAAACAGCAATCCATCTCCCTGGCTAAAACGGCCGGTAGTTCGCTGACCAGCATCAGCCTTGGTTTGGGTTGGGACCCAGTCAAGGCGGGCGGTTTCCTCGGCAAGATGTTTGGTGGCGGTGCCGAGATCGACCTCGACGCTTCCTGCATTTTGCTGAACAGCGATTACCAAAAAATCGACCTGGTATGGTTTCGCCAACTGAAGTCTCAGGACGGTTCGATCAAACATTCCGGTGACAATCGTACCGGCGAAGGCGATGGTGATGACGAGACCATTAATGTCGACCTGCAGCGCTTGCCTGCCTCCGTCAAGTATCTGATTTTTACGGTAAACTCATTTACGGGACAGACTTTTGAGAAAGTCGAAAAGGCCTATTGCCGTATTGTGAATGGCAGCAACAACAATGAGCTAGCTCGCTTCAACCTATCGGAAAAAGGTGGGCACACCGGAATCGTCATGGCGAGCCTGACCCGCGAGAATGGCGATTGGGAATTCAAGGCAATCGGTACGACGACGAATGGCCGAACTGCCGACGACCTAATCACTCTGGCCGTTCAGGCGCTGCGCTAATGGCTAATCTCGTCCCTGGGGGTAATGCGCCGGTTGCCAGCGGCCAGCTTCGCGTTGATATCAATTACTCGCCAATCCCGGGGGCCGACATTGACGTCTCTGCCTTCGCACTGGGCGACTCGGCCAAAGTCCGAGGCGATGGTGACATGTGTTTCTATGGCCAGCCTCAAATTCTGGGTGGCGCTGTTCAGCTGACCGAGTCCTCGGCCGGGCGCGCAGTCTTCTCCCTCGATACGAGTCGACTTGAGTCTTCAGTTGAGAAAGTGGCCCTTACCGCCACTATCTACGAAAACAAGGCAAGCTTTGAGCGTGTGTCACAACTTTCGGTTGTTGTGACAGGAGGAATCGAAGCTCAAATCCCTACTGGCGGCATGAAGGAAACAGCACTCATCCTCGGCGAATTTTATCGCCGAAATGGTGACTGGAAATTCCGCTGTGTGGCCCAGGGCTTCAATGGCGGACTTGAGCCGTTGGCCAAGCACTTCGGTGTAGATGTCGCCGCACCAGCGCCGGCCCCAGCGGCAGTGGTACAAACGCCGCCGCCTGCTCCGGCCGCGCCCCCTAAATCTACGATTAGCCTGAACAAGGTCACCCTCGATAAAACACGATCGTCTATCAGTCTTGAAAAGACGGCAGCCGGTTTCGGCGAAATCAAGGTGAACTTGAACTGGAACAAAGGCAGCTCGGGCGGCTTCTTTAAGCGAAGCCAATCCGTCGACTTGGACGTTGGTTGCCTGTACGAGCTGCAAGACGGCGAGAAGGGGGTTGTTCAAGCCCTCGGAAGATCGTTCGGCAGCCTCACCCAGGAACCTTTCATCCAATTGATGGGTGATGACCGTACGGGCTCTGTCGCTGGTGGTGAGTGGCTGCACATCAACGGGGCGAAGTGGAGTGACATCCGCCGGATCTTGGTATTCGCCTTCATCTATGAAGGTGCTCCGAACTGGAAAGAAACCGATGGTGTTGTGACGATTTTCATCCCTGGCCAACCCGAAATTGAGGTCCGTCTCAATGAAGAGGGTGGTCGTGACGCAATGTGTGCCATTGCGATGCTTGAAAATGTGAACGGCGCCGTTAAGGTCTCTCGGCGTGTGGACTTCCATCGAGGTCACGCAGTAATGGACAAAGCTTACGGCTGGGGCATGAACTGGCGCGCAGGCTCCAAATAGAAAATCTGGCGGGGTCTGCCGACCCCGCCCTTGAGGGAACACAACATGTTTGCATGGCTTAAACAAAACGCTGTTGCAGCGCGTGAAGCACTGACTACTGAAGTTTCAAAGTTCAAGAACCAGAAGTTTCTTGATGCGATGACTGCGAATTGCGCGCTCATCTCGGCTGCGTCAGGTGGTATCTCTTCTGAAGAAAAACAGAAGATGACCGGTTTCATTCAAAACTCGCCTGAGTTGAAAGTGTTCGACATGGGCGACGTAATCAAGGCGTTCAACGCACACTGCGAAAAGTTTGAGTTCGACTTTCAGATTGGCCAGGCCGAAGCACTGAAGGTTATCGGCAAGATCAAGAACGATGCTGGCGCTGCCCGGCTCTTGGTTCGAGTCGGCTGCGCCATTGGTGCGTCTGACGGCGACTTCGATGACAAAGAAAAAGCGGCGTGCCGCTTGGTCTGCCTTGAGCTGGGCCTTAACCCAGCTGACTTTGAACTTTAAGGAGTGGTACTTTGGACACTCACATCGGTTTCCCTCCGCTGACCATGGCGGTATTCGTGGGGATCGCGCTCGGCGCGCTTCTCCTCGACATGGTCACTCACCGCGGTGACAAGCCAATTTCCCTGGCTAAGGCTTCGATTTGGTCGATCTTCTGGATCGCTATCTCGTTGGCGTTCGCCGGCTTCTTATACGTACAGCATGGCCCGGAGGTTGCCAGCCTGTTTGTAACTGGCTACGCCCTAGAAAAAGTTCTCAGCGTCGACAACCTGTTTGTGTTCATGGCGATTTTCGCATGGTTCAAAGTGCCGGATGGCATGCGTCACCGCGTGCTGTACTGGGGCATCATTGGCGCGATCGTGTTCCGCGGCATCTTCGTTGCCATTGGTACCGGTCTGCTGGCTTTCGGTCCATGGGTCGAAATCGTGTTCGCCGTGATCGTTGCGTGGACCGCAGTTATGATGCTGCGCGCCGGCGGCGATGATGAAGAGGAAGAGGACTACTCCAAGCACATGGCTTACCGCTTCGCACAGAAGTTGTTCCCTGTGTGGCCGAAACTCCACGGCCATAATTTCTTCGTCAGCCGTAAGCAGCTGGAGGTGGAACTCCAGAAGCCTGAGAACAAAGGCATGACCCTTGCAGCAAAAGGAACAGTTTTTGCGACCCCGCTGTTCCTCTGCCTTGTAGTGGCCGAAGTTTCTGACGTGTTGTTCGCGTTCGACTCTGTGCCGGCGGTGATCGCCGTTAGCCGTGAGCCCCTGATCGTCTACTCTGCCATGCTGTTTGCGATCCTGGGACTGCGTACCATGTACTTCGTGCTCGAAGCACTGAAACGCTACCTGGTTCACCTGGAAAAATCTGTAGTCGCCCTGCTGTTCTTCATCGCCATTAAGCTCGGCCTGAACGCTACCGACCACATGTTTCACCATGGCTACACAATCGATGCAAACACCAGCCTGCTAATCGTTATGGTTGTACTGGTGATTGGTGTAGTTGCAAGCCTTGTCTTTCCAGGCAAGGAAGAAGCTCAAACTGAAACCGCTGAGTAATAGCCCATACCACAAGGAGTAATACCCATGGCGTTGACCCTACAGAAAGGTGGCAATCTTTCGTTGACCAAAACCGACCCGAGCCTGACCAAAATTTTGGTAGGCCTGGGCTGGGACCCGCGTGCTACTGATGGTGCTGAGTTCGACCTGGACGCCAGTGCGCTACTGCTGGGCGCAAATGGCAAAGTACGCGGGGAAGCCGACTTCATTTTCTACAACCAGCTGAAAAGCGTTGACGGTTCGGTTGAGCACACAGGCGACAACCGCACTGGTGCGGGCGACGGCGACGACGAAGTAATCAAGGTAGACCTGAGCCGCATCCCGGCCGACGTGGACAAAGTGGTCTTCATCGTTACCATCCACGATGCAGAAGTACGCAAGCAAAGCTTCGGTCAGGTCGGCGGCTCCTTCATTCGCATCGTTAACGATACGACCAATGCGGAAGTCGTTCGTTACGACCTGGCAGAAGACGCATCGACTGAAACTGCGATGGTGTTCGCTGAGTTGTACCGCAACGGCGGCGAGTGGAAATTCCGGGCTGTTGGCCAGGGTTATGCCGGCGGCCTGAAAGCTCTGGCCAATAACTACGGCATGAATTTTTAACGCCTAAGCCGTTAATCTAATTATCTTTTTTTACCTGGCCTTGATCTAAAGGCCTTGTCTACCTTACTAAAAGGAATCGAAAATGGCCGTATCTCTGCAGAAAGGCGGGAACGTTAGTTTGTCTAAAGAGGCTCCAGGCCTGACCGAAGTCACTGTAGGTCTGGGTTGGGACGCACGAGTTACCGATGGTTCGAAATTCGACCTCGACGCGTCGATCTTCATCCTGGGTGAAAGCGGCCAAGTCCTCGACGACGCCAGCTTCATTTTCTACAACAACAAGAAATCGGTTGATGGTTCTGTTGAACACATGGGCGACAACCAGTCCGGCGAAGGCGAAGGTGATGACGAGCAAGCCACCGTCAAGTTGAACGGTCTGGCTGCCGCTGTGAAGAAGCTGGTTTTCGCAGTGACCATTCACGACGCTGAAGCGCGCAAGCAGAGCTTCGGCCAGGTTGCCAATGCTTACATCCGTGTAGTGAACAAGGCTGACGGCAAAGAACTGGCGCGCTACGACCTGAGTGAAGACGCTTCGACCGAAACCGCCATGATCTTCGGCGAGCTGTACCGCAATGGCGACGAATTCAAGTTCAAGGCGATCGGCCAAGGTTTTGCTGGTGGCCTGGCGCCTCTGGCTAAATCGATGGGCGTGAACATCGGCTAACCCGCAAGGGTTGAGAAAGCCCCCGCGAAACGGGGGCTTTTTCTTGCCTACAGAAAGACCACGGAGTTGGTCCTGTAGGCGGTTTCGACTACTTCATCACTAGGAGCGACTGCTGGCGATCGCCACGGCAGTCCACCGGTTCTCGGGTTTAAAAGGATATTTGGATGGGCATGTTTCGTGGGGTTGTAGCTGCAGGTGTTTTGGTGTCTATGTCAGGCTGCGGAGCCTACAACGACTTCCAGGCAAACAATGCAGTTCAAGAATACAGGCAGGCATGCCTTGGAAATTATACGAATGAGTGCGAAAGCAAACTGGTCGACACGAACATTGTCATGCTCGAGCTCGCACGAAGCAACATCGAGCGGGAGAAGGACTCGATCGTGCAAGTCGTCGGCAAAGATGGATTTGATCGTTTCTCAAAAACTGCCAATGAGCTAATTGACCACTTGGTCGATCAACAGGAAAACAAGCGTCCAGGTTTTTTTGCGCGATGGTTCCTAGGTGAAGGTCAACCGTTCGGCAATACCCGCAACCAACTTTTTGACATTTCAGACATGCAAGAACTGCGTGCTGCAGTGCTTCAAAAGATCAGCGCCGGTGTTCAAGCGAGCAAAGCATCTGCTAAGCCTAATGAACCAATGACGGAGACTGAGGCAATCTTGTTAGGCAAGGTACCTCAAGCACCGACTCAGGCTCAGGTCACCCCGACTGCCCGGCCGGCGGAACCAGCAGCTCAGGCCGTCGAACCGACTGTTCAGGCAAAGGCATTAGTGCCATCCGACCTTGCTGCATCTGCAGATCGGATGATCGCGAGTGAAATCGCCCAGGATGGCGGGGATGAATACAAGGAGGGCCGTCAGGTTATTTTTGCTGACCTGAATAACGACGGCATCAAGGATGCCGTGGTGCTTTACACGATCGAAGGTCAAGGTGGCGGTAATGGCTACTTCCAAACCCTTGCCGCGTTCATTGGCAACTCGGCAGGTTGGGACTTCCGTGGAAAAGCTGTAGTCGGCAATGGTGTCCAGGACATTCAGGTAGTTGATCCCCAAACCGTCAGACTGACGGTTCTCTCCGTCGGTCCGGATGATGCGGATTGCTGCCCGAGTGTTCAGAGCACCGAAAACTACAAGTGGGACGGCACGACATTTCTTCAAGCCCCAACGTCGTAAGTAAGAGCCAGGCTTCAGGCACCTAGTCGTGTGCATACGAGCGCGGTTAGGCAGGGCTCTGGCGAAACGCTGGAGCAAACAAAATGAAGGAAAAATCGAATATGTCGCGATTCAACATCGGCTCTGGCCTTTTCGTCATGTTGCTCACCCTGGTATCAGCCTACTCCAATGCCACCAGCTTTGATTGCACCAAAGCTGCAAGCTTTGCTGAGAAATCGATTTGCACAGATTCTGCACTCAGTCGTCTGGATGAGCAGATGAACTCCGAATATGTCCGCGCTTTAGACGTAGCGCCGAACAAGGCCCAGGTCCGTCAAGATCAACGAGACTGGTTGCGTCTGCGCGACAACTGCAAGACCGCCAGTTGCTTAACCGCTTCGATGACTGATCGGCTCAGTGTTCTATTACGCACCAAGGTGGATCAGCCATCTAAAGCGCCAACCTCCGTTGCCGCTACCCGGGTTGATCAATCTGAAACGAATGTGATTTCAAAGGCCGCTACTTCTCCGATGGTCCCCGCCGTGGTGAAGCCGGCAGCCCCGCGAAATGCCACGGATGATCATCAAGCGATCCTGAACTTGAAGATTGGCCTGTTCGTGATGGCAATGTTGCTGCTGGTCTGCATTTACCTGCACCGTCGGGGGACCATTACGATCTATCAGGACTACACCGACGCGCTTTGGACAACCTTGACTCCGATCTTGGGGATTGGTGCGTATTTCGTCGCGAGCGCCTGGCTCGAGGTACCACGCAACTACTCCATCATTGCTGCCTGTGTCCTTGGTGGTCTTATGTCATTGCAGGTGCTTATCCAAACGTACAGAAGCAACAGCATCTGGTTTTTTCTTTTATCCCTCTTCGCAAAGGTCATTCTGCTGACCTTCTACCTCCTGATGATGGCCCTCCTGCTGTGCGGCGGTGCGCGAACCAAAAGTGAGGCCCGGCGGCGGCGCGGCTGGGCAGTTCTTGCCACGACCGTATTCGTATTCCTCTCAGGCTGGATGTGCCGGAATCGGCAATTCAGTTCGATCGACGATTACATAGCCGGACGGGCATAAGTGACATATCGGAGGTCGCGCTATTGCCACATGCGCGACCACCGATGTAAATGGACGTCGGGCCAGTTTAAGGGGCCCGACCGAAGCCGGCATTTCAAACAACAAAGAATCCAGGAAGAAGGATCAAGGAGTAGTCATGGGATTTCGTTTCAGCAAGCGAATCACGATTGTGCCTGGCGTACGCCTTAACATCAGTGGAAAAGGGGTAAGTACTTCGATTGGGCCTCGTGGTCTGAGTATGACGATGGGCCGCAATGGCACCTATCTCAATGCGGGCTTACCCGGTACTGGTCTTTCATATCGTGAAAGGATCGACCGGCCCAGCAGATCGAGTAGCTCTCAACCAGGCCCTGCCGGAAGCGAATACTCTGGCCAGGTAAAGGTGAAAGTAAACGACGATGGCACGTTGTTGATTACGGATATGGATGACATCGAGTTGCCGGCTGCTGTCATCAAACGCGTCAAATCCGAGATGGCCGATTCCATTCAGGATTTGCTGACGAAAGCAGCTGATAAGGTCAATCAGGATCTCGAATCATGCCTAGGTGTGCACCTACTGACGCCTCGGCCGGGGGCCATGCCGGTAATCCCAGTTCCTTTCGCCATTGAAGAACCCACGAGGCCTACTCAGCAAACGCCAGGCTTAATGGATCGAATGCTACTGCGCAGCTCGAAGATTGAGCGTGAGGCCGAGTCGGCGGAAGAGCAGTATCGACAAGACCTCGCGAACTGGGAGGCAACGCGGGACGCCCATGAGTTTGAACGCACCGAAATCGAGAAAGCATTCCGGCTGGCGGCAAAGGGCTTCAGTGCTCAGATGGAACGTGCTCTGGACTATGTGTTGAGCGGCATTGCCTGGCCAAAAGAAACACAAGTGGCCTATGAGTTCTCGCAAGACGTTACCGGCGTCGCGCTCGATGTTGATTTACCTGATGAGGGAGATATCCCGCAGCGCAGCGCTGAAGCCAGAGGCAATGGCAAGCTGACCTTTAAGAATCGTTCGGACGCCCAGGTGCGTAGGGATTTTGTCGCCTTGTGCTATGGCTCTCTGTTTCGAGTTATAGGAGAGGTATTTGCTCTACTGCCGGCGATCCAGAAGATCTTGGTGTCTGGCTACATTCAGCGTAACAACCCTGCTACCGGTGCGGTGGATGACCACTATGTGCTCTCGGTCTTGGTAGGCCGGGATCAGTGGGATGCGATTGACTTTAATCGTCTGGAGACGATCGATCCTGCAGCGACCTTGAACGCGTGTGGCGCAGTGGTAAAGCTAGACCGCTCTGCGCGTTTTGTTGAGGTGACGCCGATGGATATGTCGGTCTTGAACTGAAGATAACCGCGGCGGCTAGAGCCGCCGCGGTGTGGGGCAGGGCAGAGCGGGAGTGGATTAGCGAATGATTCCTTCGCGCTTTGCTTCCAAGATCCACATCGGGAATTCCCGCATCAGCCGGTCGTACAATTGCTCTTCCGTCATGTCGTGCAGGTCATCCAGGGCAAAGAATCCGCAGTTGTCCACAACTCTCCCGGGCATGGTGTCCAGTTTCTCAAGAATGCCGTAATTCCGGCCTGCTAAACCTACGTATTGCCAGAAGATTCCCAGCTTCGCTGCATCCACCATTAGTTGCGTGATCTTGCGGTTTTCAGACACTCCACCGTCGCTAATGAAAACGACAAACATTGGGGTTTTGTCTTTAGACGCTTCGAAGGACTCGATCACTTTTTGGATCGCTCTCGGCTCATCGTTGTAGCGTCGACCCACGTCCCACTTGGTCCAGCCATTGTTGTCGGCCGCGACAAAGTTCTGGTAGTTGTTCAGTGTCACAGGTGAGAGTCGCAACGGCCGTTCGGCAAATGTCCAACACTCAAGTTCGGCGTCTGTATCCATTGCGACGGCGATGGGCACAAGTCGATTGAGTACTTCCTGCACCCGGCCGGTTTTGTATTGATTTCTCATCGAGTCGGTGACGTCGAGCACAAGCAAAACGCGAGCTTTCATTCCAACCAGGCAGGCTTTCTCGAGGCTAACCTGTGCCTTCTTGGCCAGACTGACCAGTTCCGGCGCGACAGCAGCTACACGCTTCTCCAGAGAGATTGTGGAGGGAGATGGGGCCGGTGCAGCCTCTCCAGCAACTTCGCCGCCAAAATGCCTCACGAGAGCGTCCAAGCCCTCGGCAAACCCCTGAAGGTTTGAGGCCAACCGCCACTCCCCATTCTTACGGTAAAGCTCAACGATCATTACCGCTTTCTCGGTTGTGAATGTGAGCCCTGAGAATGCGCAGGTCGCTCCTATCTCACCAGCTGGGCTGATTACTTTGAAGTTGCCATTCTGGATGTCATTCATCGCCCCGGGACCGTCGATGGAGGCTGTAAAGACCAAGCGATCGATAGAGGCGGGCAGGGTGGCTAGATTAATTTCAAACTGGCCACCGGTGGCGAGAACCAAACTGCGGCAAGGCGTGAAAGGCTGATTGAAGAAGACCATGTAGCGATCATCAGAAAGCTTGCCATGTTCGTCGACACCGAAACAGACGAAGTCGATTGCGCTGGGGCTTTCGATGTTGACCGAGAGAGTGAGTGAGAGACCGGGAAGAATATTTGCCAGAGGCATACGCTGGCCTTGGGTGATCTGCATGCATGGTTCCTTGTGACGATTAGAGCGCCTGATTATGAAACGGCCAAGGTGATACAGCCGTTTCACAAGAGTGGCTGGTATATCCGTAGGCTTAAACTTAACGGCGCTCGACGTTTCTGCAAGTCTTATACGGCCAATGAGGTCGCAGCGGGAAATTCCTATGGGAAGAACTGTTCATTCTCTCGAGGACACGGGGCAATTCATCATGGGTTGACGAGGCCGATGATGCTTGCATACAACCAAAATAGAAATCCAGCGGCGGCCGTGTGCCGTCGCGGGAGTACTTGTCAAGCATGAATCTGCTGAAAGCGCCTGCTAGCACGAAAGCTTAGACATACTGTTTTTTGCCGCTCCTTTCGATTGGGTGGCCTTTAAATACGTGTGGGCCGTCCATGGTCAGCTCAATTTTGTCTCCCTTTCGAGTCAGCCACGGGGTGGCTTCGCTGCCGGCTTTGGAGGTAACTCCGGACGGGCGAAGCAGGACAAAGTCCTGGGAAATTTCGATCTGCCCGATCACATAGGTATACACCATTGAGCTAAAAAAACCGGACTTGAACTCGAATTCGCATTCCACGACTTGGTCGCCATACTCCATCCGCATCTTAGGTTTCAGCGATGCCACCGAAATCGCACCGTTATCTACTGCTGAATAAACGCTGCAGACCAGCGCTACCTTGCCGCCCATGAGCTGCGAGATTGCTGGGTTAATTTCGACGGTTTCAATACCAGGAGCGGAGGCGCTGGCGCTGATCACGTCGCCGGTATGGAAAACGAAGGGATCGACGTCAAAAGCCCCACGCTTATCAGGTGCCTGGATGATGGACATTCGCCCATCGGGACGAAGGATGCCGATTCGCAGATCGAGGTCGTCGTTGTCAGATCCGTCGCCGTTATCAACCCACGTAGCGCTGACGCGAATTACCTTTGGAGCTGACGGCCCTTTTTCGAGTGACACCTTGTGGCTGCTGCCAGGCTTGTCCAGTTTTACTACGGTCTTAGCGATGTTGACGGGCTTCGGAGGCGGTGCAGGTGTTACCGCCTGCCCGGAGGATGCATTGTCTTCAACTTCGATGCCATAAAACCCGCAAAGTCCGGCAAGACCTGAGGCGAAACCTTGCCATACAGAGCGCGCTTTGAGCTGGCCGTTCCGGACGTACAACTCAAGCACGATGATGCCCGTCTCTTGTGAGAAGGGCTCAGGGGCCAGTTCCAGGGTTTGGTCCCCGGCAATGACGATAGCGCGTAGGTCTTTGACTGCTTCGAAGCCGCCGGCGCTGCCGTCTTGCGTCAAAGTAATAGCGATCTTCGTTATGTTGGCCGGCAGTCGAGACGAGTCGAAGCTGATGCTGTGACTCACCGTGTCGCCACGAGCGACCGGGGGCGCGAATGTCGCCGCGCCTGAAGAGTGCTCTGGTGCATTGAAGAAAACCATGCCGCTGTCATCCACTACCTTGCCAGTGTCGGTGACCAAAAACGCAGTAAGGTTTACGTCTAGGTTGTTACCTGCCGCATGGGTAACTTCCACCCGCCCTTGGGAGGAAAAGATCGTTGTGTTCTCGCCGGGTTTGAGTGACTGATTCAATTCATGCCGCCTATTCCATGGGTTTTCGTAACGCATTGTTCATGCGCTGCGCTTTTGTTGTTTGAGCGCGAAGGCCGGCCAATGGGGAAACATCCCTCATTGGTGCTGATCGCATTGATGCAGTTTAACGGCTTGGCCGCCGGCGACCGCCGCGACATCCATTCTCCATTTACACACCGTCTGAAACCCAAGTTTGGAACGTACGAGAGGGAATGTTGTGCGCGACATTGAAAGTCCTCTCAGTCCCGTTAAGTTCTGTTCGTAGGAAACAAAAACATCTGCCCGGCGTTCTGCACCGGAATTCGACACGGCATTTTGAGTGGTGCGGTCTCCTGCTAGATGGCAATATGCTACATCTATTTGCGCTCCCCTCATCATCCAGGGTCTGGCGTTTAATTTCTGACAAGGACCCGTTGGATGCTAATCGCACTTGTGGTTTTGAACGCCCTTTATTTGATCTGCAGTCTGCTGTTCAACGCCGAGCTGCTCAACATGGCTGGCGCTGATATCCCCCTCCGAAAACTCGAAGTCCTTGAGACCTATAGCCAGATCCTGGCGGCGACGAGTATGTGCTTGCTGGTATGGCGAATCTGTTATCGACGATACCAAGGCAAGGGGAGGGTGCTGTGGGTTTGGCTCGGAGCATCGACACTTGTCGTTACGCCGTTGACGTGGTGGTTTCAGGGTGCGGCACCGGATTGGATCGCAGAGCAGTTCCCCGGCTCGCTACGGGTCAGTAGCCTCTACGCATACGTCACCAAAAAGGGATTGCTCTATGACTCCCTGACTATTCCGCAGATCCCCTATAAGGCTTACAAGGATCAGGGAGAGGGGAAGGCTTTTATAGCAAACCTCGGCGTTCTGATGAGTGTTCAAGGCTCTTACGTCGAGCGCATCGACAGGAACTTCCAAGGCTTTTCAGCTGCTGTTTTTCGTGGCTACACCGTCCGTAATGGAGACGCGTTATACGAGCGCTTGCAAGAAACTGTCGTGCCCTCAATCAGTGACATCAGCAGGGCGTATGCACAGCTTGAAGGTTTTCGTGCGGGAGGCATCTCGGGGAGTGAGTGGCGACCGATCAAATGGCCGAATGCAGGGGAAGATCTGGGATACCAGCCGACCATTGACGAGTACGCCCGGTCAATCAATCCCGGTGTGCGGACACGAGATGCTCTGGCCAACACCACCGAGGTTCGCCACATGGCGAAGACCAAACTCGGTCCTCTCTATGTGAAGGGCATGAACCTTCTGGCTACGCGAGAGCAGTACCAGGCTTATCTGCCTGGCATTGCCGACAACATGGCCTATGACGTCGCTCACACCGACATCCACGGGGCTGAAGGTTTGAACGTCCTCAAGAATATGTGGTTTATCCCCTTCTCCCTTCTTAGTGGGTTGTTCTTCGGCGGCATCAGTCTTGTGGTCTTGATCATCTCGGGTGTTGAGGCGCTTCGAAGCCTCCCCGGGCGAATTCGCTTCGTTCGACCGGTCGCCGTGATTTCGATCGTTATGCTGCCTCTCGTTGTTGGCAACGCAATTGTCGATAGCCCCGGTTATAGAGATGCGTTCAGGAGCTTGGGCAAACAGCCAGTTGTGCTTGCCACCGTTTTCCATTGGGCCATGTCCTCAGAAGCAATGCTTTACAACATCACAAGGCCTCTGCTGAAAGCAGAGTGACCTACACAAAGGGAGAGTCACCGTGCGTAAAAAGTTTCTCGTTTCAGTACTGGCATTGGCCATCGCAGCATCAACCTCTGGCTGCGCTGAGTTGGGCATCAACAAGCAACAGGCTGGTACCGCAGTGGGTGTCGTCGCTGGCGCTGTCATCGGGCAGTTCATCGGGAAAGGCAACGGACGGATCGTGGCAACCCTGGTCGGCGGTGCACTGGGCGGTTACATCGGTAACAAAATCGGTGCAAAACTCGATGAGCAGGATCAACAGGCCCTGGCGCAACGCACGCAAGATGCTTTGAACGCCTCGCCGAGCGGGTCCAGTTTGCCTGTGTCCTGGACATCGGCGCATTCCGGCGCTTCGGCGGAGATCGTTCAGGGCCAAGAGTTCACCCAAACCAAAACGGTTGAAGTGAAACGTGCACCTAAGATCGTTGCCGTCCCTTCGATGAAACTCATTAACGAGCAGTACGTCACCAAAAGCAGTTCGAACGTCCGCGCCGCGCCTGAAAAAGGCGCAGACAAAGTGGGTGGTTTGAAACCCGGCACCGAGTTCACTGCCGTTGGTTCGACAGGCGACTGGATTCTTGTCGGCCGCAAGGGTGTCACTGTCGGCTACGTCCACAAAGATTTGGTTGAACCAAAATCAGTAGCCGTTGCGAAGAGTGTGAAGCTCGCGGCCAACCTGGACGAGATGAACGTCGCTGCCGACAAGGAAACAAAGGCCTTCGATCTGGATTCGATCCCGACGTTGCCAACTCAGCAGGTCGCTGCTGAAACGTCTTGCCGGCCGGTGACAGTGAGCCTCAAAGCGGCCGACGGAAACACTGAGCAGGAGAAGAACACCTTCTGCAAACAAGCCAACGGCACCTGGGAACTCATCTAAGGGATCTTCATGAAAAACCGCGCACTCGCTCTCGTTGTAGTGGGTGCTTGCGGCATCGCGCCGCAAGCCTGGGCTCACCAGCTCGCCTACTCGAAGACAGAACAGATCCAGGTGAACGTCGATGGTGAGGCGACCACCTGGTGCAAACCAGAAGTGGCCATCACCATGCAGCGTCCAACGTGGGATGACCAGAAGCCGCTGAACACGCTTCTATCGAAGCTCCCGTATATTCTCGGACAGGAATGCCCGACGGCCAAGGTCACCTGGAAAGCAGTCGACGCAAAGGGGGCGGTTTACGCCACCGGTGCGGGCAATGCGACCAATCTGGGCCTGGCCACGCTGACTTCACCGCCTGCCGCTCCGGCCGCTGCCGCGCCCGCTGTTTCGGTAGCCCCCGTGACTTCTCCTCCTACGCCACCAGCAGCTGGGGCGGCTGCGTCTGTACTACCAGCCGCCGCTGCGCCTACTGAGCCTGCCGTCGCAGCGCCTGTGGCTGCTGCACCGGCCCCAGCGCCTGTAACGGCACCTGTGATACCACAACCAGCACCAGAGGCTTCACCCGCGCCAGTGCAACCGGTGCCGGTGGCTCAAGTACCTGTGACGGTTGCGCCCGTTGCCCCTGTTGCTCCTGTAGCTGCCGTGGCCACAGTACCTGTGGAGGCAGCTTCAGCCGCCGCCCCTAAGCCTGCCGCTCCAGCTGAAGCGCCGGCCGCTGTTGCCGCCGTTCCTACCGGTGACTTCGGCCGCTCATTGGTGCTGGCCAACCAGAACCTGATGGGGATTACCGACGGAAGCGGATGCAAATGGGTTATCAGTAAGTCGGTAACTGATGAGTCCGATCCAAGTCTGTCCTTTGCGTCGACACCCGCCATGCCTTGCTCTGCATCAGGCTATGCCGAGGGGTCCTTTGACAAATTGCGTTGGGCGGTACCGAACACCTATCGCGGTGATACCTGGTCAAAAACAACCGTGCACCCGAGCGGTCTGATGTTCAACCAGGCACTGGTCCCAGCGGTGAAAGGCAAGGCGCTTTCTTTCCTGAATAGCCGGGCAGACCAAGCACTCTTTCAGGTGGGTGAACTGCCTGCGCGTAACATGAAGGTGTATTTGGCCTTTGAGCGCCCCAACTACCGTGTCCTGTCGCCGTTCTCCAGTGATCCGTATTACGTAGTGATCACTGCAGATGAGGCATTTGCTCTTGATGCGGTTGAGTTGAAGCGCGCTGTGGTTGAGGTCTACCAATTGGTGAAGGCAACGTCGCCAACGACCGTCGGCCTGTCGAACCTCTTCTTCGCCAAGAACTTCGAAGCGCTTTACCCCGAGGGATACGCGTCGGAAACCAAAGACAACATTCTCAAAACGCGTATGGGCGAGAACCGTGGTGAGTTTTACTTCGATGCTCGCCAAGGCAATAACTTCGCCCTGCGTCGCGAGGAGATCCGCATGAGAGAAGTACGTCGCCTGCAGCAGCAAATGGCTGAGCTGCACACACGCGTCTTGGAGCGTTACGAACAACTCAAATCCGGGATGAAGGAATTCGAAGGTCGGGAGGCTGAAGCGCTGGCGCAGATGGCCGGTATCAAAGTCACCTTCCCATCGCCGATCGCAATGCAGGACCCGAGCTCTTCAAAGTCCGCTGTGCCGATGATGATTCACGTCACCGGAAAGAGCGGCGACTTCTACGAGGTCGACTTCCCACGTAAGGGGCGTGTACAGGCTGATGCTGAACTGGAGAGCCAGTGGTACGTGCTGCCGGCGGCAAACATGACACCCTTCCTGCCGCTCGAAGACGGTCGCGCCGTTCCTACGTATCGCGTGTATACCGCTGGCGCGGCTGAGGCCTGCAAGCAAGACCACTGTGCTGACAGAGTGTCATTTGGTGCCGTACTGGCCAAGGAATTTCCTAGCGCCGGGATCGACTTCAACTGGACGCCTGCAGTCTCTCAGCAGCACGTGATTGATTGGCAGCAAGCATCTGCTCAAATTCAGTAAGGCAACCGACTATGAAAACGATGAACAAGAAGCACATCCTCATCGCCGCTGCGGTCGCCGGTATTGCGATTCTTGCGGCTGGTGTGGGGTTATCGAGCTCCGGCAAGAAGCAAGCGCTGCGTCAGTACGATGAGATGAAGGAACAGTACTTCCTCGAGAACGTCCTGAGCGAGGGAGATATTTCCTATTCCTTCTGGTCGGGAAACGTCACCGTTGAAACACCAGAAATCCGCCTGGTTGCAGCAGAGACCAACGGCGCAGATAAATTCCTGAAAGGGATTATGGGGCTGCTCGGTGGAATGGACTCCGGGGCAAAAGAGTCTGCCCTGGTCGAATGGTCACGGTATCTGCTTTCGTCCAGTACTGGTGGCGGTCGTGCCGGTGGCGTTTACTTGAAGGCCGACGCCCTCAAGGTTAGCCGCGAAGGTGATAACAAGAAGGGCGAGATTCATGTCCAATTGTTGGGCATGGACATGAGTACTCCTTACCTGTCGCACAAAGGCACAGATGTGGTCCTGCCTTCGGAAGTAGCGGATGAGATCCAGCCGCGCGCGGAGATGGATCAGTACGGAGGCGTGGTCAAGTCGCCCTACTCGTGGGGTAGCAATATCGTCCAACGTCTGCCGTTCACTGGTGCATTTATCACCGGCGCTACAGGGGAGTTCGGCACCAAAGTTGACTTGGACTTCAAGCTCACGCGCTCCAGCGACGGCGAAGGCTCGGTCGAGTTTGTAGTGGTGCATCGTAATGACGGCAGCGAAGTTGGCCGGATTGTGCGCGAGGCTAAATTTGCGTCCATCCCAGAGCTTGACGATGTCCAGGCGCAACTCAAGAGCGCGCTAAGTGGCTTCATCATGGGGGCTTACAGTACGTCCATGGGCCAGGCCGTAATTGCGGAAGCCGCAGGTGACTTTGCTCGTAAGACCAAGGTGGCCAGCTACTCGCTGACCTACAAGGGCTTCGACCAGTTAAAGGAGTCGTTCGACGAATTCAAGGCCGCTACCAAGCGTGAGGAGTTCACCGGCTTTTGCAATGAAACAGGCCTATCAGGTTATCAGAGTGACTTTGGAGTCAAGGGCAAGGATCACAGCGATTCGGAGTGCGCGATCGCTCAAAAGCTGGCCACCGATGCCAAGTTTGAAGAGTCCTACATTTTCAAGGAAGACAAGTCGTTATTTTCCGGCCTGTTCGTGAGCAAAAGCTTCACGCTTGAGACGAACTGATCACCACATTTCCTAGAGCCTGGAGTGCGGTCCGCCGTACTCCACGGTCACCTAAAAAAATCTCAAGACAAAGGCAGGCATTTCATGACGAACGTTTCCAAATGGGCAATCACGGCGCTCTGCTCGGTGCTGCTGGCCGGTTGCGGTTCAAGCCAGGACAAAGCTGAAGAACTGGTCAAGTTGATGGGCATGGACGTCCAATACAAGATGGTAGTGCAAGTCGCCACGTCGGGTTATGCATCCAAATATCGCGAAGTCGCGCCAGAAAAAATCAAGGCCGTGATCGAGGACAACATTTCCCAGGACCTACTGAAAGACACCCTGGTCCAGGTCTACGCAGATCACTTTGATGCCGACGAACTCGAATTGATGATCGAGGCCAACAAACATCCGGATCAGGCGATGAAAATTATCATGGGCTCTAAGGACGGCATGAAGTTGGCAAAAAAATCCATGGACGTCCAGGTGGATCTGCAGCGTGATATGGCCAAGGCGTTCGAGGATCGCGATGAGGACATTGTCGACGAACTGGACGACCTCCGAAAGGATGCCCGCGGCTGACCTTCATTTGCTCCGAACCACGGTAATCGACGCGGCTGCTACGGACAGTTCGAGGTAGCGTTTGGCAATTCATGGAGGGTGGGATGAGGTTTATTTTGGTAATGCTGCTGGTGCTCAGCGGCTTCGCTCACGCCGGTTGCGGCAGCATCAACAACGACGATCAACGCGCCTACTGCTACGTCAAAGAGGGGAATGGGAGCTGTGCGAGCATTAAGGACGACGATCTGCGCGCTACCTGCTATGTGGAGGCCGGCAATGGCAGTTGTGCGAGTATCCGTGATGATGACAAACGCAAATACTGCTACGTGAAAGAGGGCAACGGAAGCTGTGCAAGCATCAACAATGACGACTTGCGTAACGCCTGCTACGTCGAAACAGGCAACGGGAGTTGCGCGAGTATCCGTGACGACGATCAGCGATACTTGTGCTACGCCAAGACTGGCAATGGCAGTTGCGGGAGCATCAAAAACGACGACTTGCGACGTCAGTGTGAAATGGTAAAGCGCTGACTGGCTTGCTTTTGCCAGGCCGGATAAAAGAATCTCACCTACAAAAAATGCCAGTCAGGTAACTGACTGGCATTTTTCATTCTGCGGCTAACGATCCTCCAAGCTGAAAAGGCGAGTGGTTCAACCGCTCAACCCAGTACTTCGCCCCTGGTCTTGCGCTTGAATCGCCGGCGCAGGAAAAACACCACAAACAAAATAAGCAGCGTGCCTACGGTGAGGAAAATCGTGTTGAACCAAGGAAACGGCTCTTCGCGACTGTTCGTGGCTTCGATGTCTGTGATGTTTGGGAACACGGACAAGATTTGAATGCGCCAGCCGTAATAACGAATGAGAGCCAGCTGCTGGGCATCTCGTGAGTAACCCTGGGCCTTTGCCTGAACATCGGCCGCGTCAAACTTGAAGTACCACGGAAAACTCCACCCGGTATCTTCATTGCGATAGACCATTACGTTTTTCGATGTTGGGTGTTCAGTGTTAATGAAATACACATCCCGGGTAGGGCCGTCCGCGGGGTTTTCAGCATTAATGACGCCGTCATCATCCACACGTTTTACCTCGACGCCGGTGATGGCCACCACATCGTATTGCGGTAAAACATAAAACAGACCCAGGGCAGCGCCGGTGACCACCAGCAAAAACGCGCCGAGAATCACTCCTTTAATCCACTTCATGCGTGTGCTCCGTTATAGATGATCGAATTCTGCCCTAAATCGACCTAGGGATTTACTTTTAACAGTGACTTTTGGAAAAAACATGGTTAACAAATGTGTTTGCTCTAGACCTTGTATCTCGAAGGTGGCGAGCCAGCCTAATTGATTTTGGCTCTGTTAGGAGCGCCCAATAGCGAAGAAAATCACTACGTGCCCTGACTGTCATAAAAACCAGGGATATCTCCCTGGCCTGTATGGGTGGCCGCGAGATTTTTAACGAACAGATACCCAGCCTTCGACTACATCACCACCCCACTCAGCTTTCCACTCTTTCAGAATTTTGTGGTTGCCACCCTTTGTTTCAACAACTTCGTCGGTGTGTGGATTCTTGTAGACTTTTATCTGGCGTGGCGCTCGCTGGACCTGTTTACCGGGCACCGCTTTGGCAACCTTGCTCGCGGAAGCCTGCGGATCAAGGATATTGATCACGTCGCGGAGATTTTTCGCGTAGGAAGCCAGTAGGTCTTTCAACTTGGATTCAAACTCGATCTCTTTTTGAAGCTTCGGGTCACCCTTGAGTGCTTCTCGACGGGCCTCCAATTCGAGGATATTTGCTTCAATGGTACGGTATTCGTTGATGAGGCTCATTTGGTGCTCCATATGATTACGATTGCGTTACTGGCAAGACTCGAGATCCAAATGCCGTAGTGGTCCAGCCTAGAGCTCTCTGAATCTGTTCTGCCTGAAGCGCCTTTGGTGAGAAAAGGAGGTGCTATTGCGAGGCGGAGATCAGAATTTAGGTTTCAGTCTCAGATACTAAGTCTACCAATCCGTGGATTCTTTCCCAACAGGTTTCAGTTAAAGCCACCTTGAACTGCGCTCCGGCTATCTGTGAAATCTCCTTTTGAAGCGTTAATACAGAACATGAGCGGTTCGAAGGCAAAAATAGAGATTTCAAAGGTGACTGTAACGGTCAGACTATTTTTTCAAAATGTCTGTTGGGAGTTGGATTGAAGGCGAAGTGCGGTCGTTAGGTCTTAGTGTAATACCAGATGTAATTTGTTTCCATGCGCTAGAAAAATGCACCACATCACGATGGAGCGCATTGATATGATGACGTAATTGCAAGCCTATACTCCTGGCCGTCGTGTTAAAAGTCGATGGTCAGCTAGGCACCGCTGCTTCAAATTGATTGTTCATGAGCGCACGGACAAGGCATCCGATGGGTTGGTAATTTGGGGCTGCATGCAGAACGTTGTCATCATCATTTGAGAAGTCAAGATTGAATCCGTAATTTGCTTTGGACTTGAAACCTGAGGTCGTCGCCGTTATATTAACGGTTGGAGTGGGTTGGTGAGCTCTATCTAAATCTTGAATTCATATATAGGTATAAATGATGCTCATTGAAGTGATACTTTTTTTAACGGTGTTGTGCCTAATCGTCATTCCTATTGCCGTGTACTTTGTAGCCAATTTCAGTATATGGTGGGTGATCGCCTTGTGTTTTATAGCGCTCTTTGCACTGGAGTGCCATGAACCCAAAAAGAAGAAAACGTGATGTATATGCTGGCTCCATTCCGTGGCTACATAATCTTTACAAATTTCTGTTGTGTAGTTCAGTACCTTATAGTCAAGTTGGCTCTGGCTTGAAACTGTCCAGCCAAGCACTAATCCACTATTTTTTTCAAGTGCGCTGGGAGTTAATTGCTGCTTGCAAGGAAACTACCGAGAAAAGGTAGCCCGCAGCCATAGTGGTGCGGTAAGCTGTGGATATGCTCGGACAAGGGTGAATACCGTCGAGAAACCCTCAAAATCAGGCCAGGGTATTAATTCTCAGCTTTTCACTTCAAGTTGAAAAAGGGAAATTTCGGTGGAAACTAGTACAAAATCTCCAGTCGGCACTCGTGTAGTTTTGTATTTGGCTATCTTGTTAGTATTGGGAGGCTGTATCTATAATGGGCTCAGGATCTACATAGATAGGCAAACATACTCGCGAAGTGTTGCAGAGCTTGCCTTGCAAGCGTCGGCGCCAGTAACGCAGCGGATTGTAACGCGTGATGAGCATACTGAATACGAGAGGTGTGAAAGAGGTTTCTGTTGGAGTGCGCCTGATGAAGAAAGCCTAAAACAAGTAATGGAAATACAAGTTGGTGGAAATGGTGGGCTTCCCATGGTAGATACTGCTGCTTTTGAACAAGCCCTCAAACAACTGCAGGCGGACTACAGATCAATAAACAATTGACTTGGCACGATTCTATCATGAAGTTCTGAATTCCGATTTTCGGCCGGAGGCTGGGTTACTCAGTATCTGGGTGCATGTGTCACGATTCCTCAGCTTTCCAAACATACGGTAGTAACGCATTCCTAGTTGTGCGGGCCGCTATCGGTTGGCAAGATACTGAGTCTGAAACTGAGCACTGATACCATGATCTTCAAGTTACCCGGCGAGACCCTGCTTCGCCTTTGCGAAATTATTTCTGAGGCGCAGCGAGCCTTTACTGCCTCTCCGACGGTGTTGAGGTTTGAGAATGCGTTATTAGCGGAGGGTGTCTGTACGCTAACCGCGATAGGAACCCACTTGGTTGCCAATGAGAAACGGGGGTTTTCGGCCATTAAAGAACTGGTTGAAGACCTGGCCACTGTGTTTGACCTGTACATCCAGGGCATCTACCCCAGGCCTGAGTGCCTTGGTGATGAGGTTGAGGGCGAGAAGGGGTTGAATGCGGCCGATGCTACCTGGCTTCTCATCATGCTGGAGGCGATTGGGGTACAGGTTGATCCAAGTAGACTTGTTGAAGCACTCGTTACCCATATCGGGGATCGTAAACTTCTTACAGGCACTGAGTTCGACATCCTTCACTACAAGCATACCCTGGGAAAACGGCGGATCCAGTTGAATGCTGATCGAACCTTCCTTGAGGGGCCAGTTACCCAGAAGACGTTTAAAGACTCGATCGGGAATCGATACACCGTTTGTTCGCGGGGTGATCTGCCATATTCACTGGAAATCAGTGGGCCTAAATACCGGGAGCCCAAACCTCAGGAGGCGGTGACGTGCGACCTCTGCGGAATGCTCTACGTCACAAATCATCCTGGTGATGCGCGGCGGCACAAGACAACACACGATCGAGTGGTTCGCCGATTAAATCCCAAGCCGAGTGCGCGCCTTCAGAAGCGAGTCGTTACCGGGATTACCGGCGAACTCGTAGGTCCGGACGCCCCGCTGTGGATGCACGGTGAGGTGTACGAGAGGGCGGCAGCTTTCAGAAGGGAATTTGGTTACGATTTTATTCAGTGGCCTGGTGGCTCAAGTACACGCGCACCATCTGATTGGAGAGGCCATTTGTTTGCTGGCCCCGGGGGCGAAATCGCCGGAGCTTGCGCTTTCATGCATACAACGTCCAGAAAGGCTGAAGGAGAGTGGTCACTCCAATGGATCTGGATTGCCCCAATGTTCAGGCGTATGGGCCTCTTAGAGACCAGGTGGGCTGACTTTCAGCAAAGATACGGTGACTTCGATTTGGAAAAGCCTTTGTCTGAAGCCATGGTGAATTTCCTTTGGAAGCATGGATCAGAAGCACAGCGTGCGTCGTTGCCGGTCTTTTAGTTCAAAAAGGCTGCCCTAAGCTCATCCCATATAAGTCCGAGTATGTTGAGCAAAGCGACCCTTGCGGACCTTTAAGATTGGTTGGCTCCGTATGCTCTGGCGTAGACTGGGCAACTATTTTTAAAGCAATGGCGCGGCTCGACTGACCCGCTATATCAAATCCCGCAGTTACAAGTGGGGTTAGTCCGTAGAAGCCCCGGATAAGCCGCCTAAACGAGGAATCACGTTATGCCCGACCGTGGTCATCAAGCTAGCCACGCCCCAGCGTTTGAAACGAAGCCGGATCTTGAGCTTTACCAGACTGGTCACTACGGCGTAACCGGAATTGCCAATTACGATCCTGCACTTTGGGAGCGTGTTCGGCACATGGTCCGTCATAGGGCCAATTTAGACGGTCGAAGCGAAGGTATCGACTGGCTAACGGTGAGTAAAGGTCTGAATGCCAAGCGCGCTTCAATTAAGGGGCAGTGAGCGCAGCGCTACTAATCCCCAGGCTTCAGGCCCGGGGGCAAGTGCGCGCTGGACTGCGCTATGCACCTTATGTACTGCTACCTGCAGGGAAGACTCGTTGCGGCACGCAAGCACGTAGCTGAATACAGGTTCGATGCCCCCGAGACATTGGCCATCAGGTTCAATGTCCCATTTGCAGCGATGGCCATCAGCAATGCATTGCGTAGCAGTGGCTCAGCGGCTCGAAGCAATTCTGGACTTCAGCTACCACGCTCGCTTGCCAAGAGCACGCTGGTATCCCGTGCGGCAGACTTGACTAGGGTCATGACACGAGGTGCAAACTCTAAGGAGTCGTCAGTCCTGTAACGCTTGCCCATTAGCCACCACGCGTCTGCATATACCATAAGGGTAAAGCCAATCTTGCGGCTTTCCTTGCAGCGGGCTGTGACGTCGGGGAGGCGAGATCCTGAATGTAGTGCAAGTTGTCCAGGCAACGTACTGCGATACCGCAACGCTCGCCTGTGAAGGCCCCCCTCGTTAAACCTTCCAAATACTAAATCAACCCTCTTCAGGCTACGACGGTGCCCCGGGCTTTCACAGTCAGGTTTTGAGTTGTGCCCCGTTTAGAGCCGCAGTAGGGTAGATATCCCAATCCGAGGTCCAGACCTCCCGACCCTTGATGAGGCGATTACCAATGCTTGGTTGCTGCGGCGCAGAACGCATGAAATTCAAACCCAACGAAGATGAGGTTGATCAGGAACGCCTCGAGAAAATTGTCGAGAATTTGACCGTAGGCGACTGGGACGACTCAGTCATTGAAAAGCTGCGAGTGTGCAGCTGTCCTTGTCATGTCGATGGCCGTAACGTCATGTGCTGAAACTGTGGCCTTTCGCACCGCGGAAGCTTGCTCCCTGCTTAGTGTTTGATATGCATTGAGGGCGGCCAGCAGGTTCAGGTATCGAATGGCTGTAGGCATAGCTTCAGGAGCGTAGATTCGTGAGGGAGGAGTTAATGTCCAATGACCGCATCAATGATGCGAGAGCAAGAGAGGTCCTTGAGCGCGCGGCTACTGAACTCCTCGCCAAAGGCTGTGAGGAATTGGCTTTTGATATCCAACAACTTCTGCTCGAGACCATAGACGTCCCGGTGGAGTACGGCTGCCTGTGCTGTGGGGGCAAGCACTCTCCGTGGACAGCGCATTGCATTCATTGCAATCCCGGCCAGCACTTAACTTCAAACACGGCTGAAGCATTAAAGGCCTGCAGCTGGACCAACACACCTCAAGTCAACAAGGAAGTGCTCACGAGAGCAATTCAGGAGCTTGAGGCGGCAACTCGTACTCGTGACTTCACCAAAGATCTGCTGTCTGCATTCATCGCGGAGTGGAACGGCTATCTGGTGCTTGATCGGGTCGGTGAAGGCTCTGATGCCAGATTCGTCTATCCCGAGGTTGAGCTGGCGTTTGTCAGCTGGTGCAAGGGCGGGATCAAACTGAATGCAGCGCTGAATCAACTTGCAAACCAACGAGTTGTCGTCAAGCGACTGCGGCAAGAAATAAATGATCTCACTGAAACGGCCGAAAAAGTGGAAATCGAGCTGGAGTCCAGCCTTCACCATGCGCAACAGCGTGACACCGAAGCTTTCGGGCTTCTCAATCGGATCCTCAAAGGAACTCCCAGTGTTTCCAAGGGAGAGCTTCGAACTTTCCTCAAACGTGCGGAATCACTGAGGGCCTGGGGTGGCCAGTCCATGGCCCAGCCCCGTTTGAATCCCCCAATGGAGTAGCGGGATAGGTTCCAACTGCCGGCAGAAGAGAAAAGTGGGAGCGACATGCGTTGGGTTAGGCGAAGGGGGCGGCAGCCTGATCAAAAACCGTCGCATAGCGACCCTGGTCGTGAGTCTCCTGCAGTGCTGCACGAAGCTGGGCCAACTGCTCATACCCAGCCAACGCCTCTACCAGTTCCGCGACACCAGCTTTTTCCGGAAGGGTTGTGAGTACCTGGTCGAGCTGCTCGACCTGAAGATCATCAAGGGCAACAACGGCCCCCGACTGCAACAGATCCGACAGATACGCCAATTCCGGAAGAAAGCGCTTGCCCTTGCCAATGCGTCCGTTATTCGCCAGATCGATCTTAGCTTCCTCACCGGTTGCGGATTTCATGGTTACGATATTTGTGGTCATTTGACTCCCCGTATGTTGAGCGCGTGGTCGCGTCTCTATGTGCACAGCTCCGACTGGCCTGGATTTGAGTGTTGCAGAGCGCCGCTTTATTCGATTGGATCAGTAGGCCAGGTCTGCTTGAAACTCGTGCTCACACTCGGGGCAGGACAGTTCGATATCCCGGCTGGCCTCTGTGTCGTGCTCGCAAGTCTGAATACCTTCAGCAGCAATGTCGTGAGTTTCCAACACATCAAACTCCTGCTTGCACGCAGGGCAGCTAACGAGGAGGGTAAGCGACCAAACAGCCTTAACGTTGGGGGTGGCACTCATTACAGAGATCCTTGAGGATTTGCATCCCAGCGCGGCTCTTGCCGGTGCCGGGTTTCTACCGGGTCACTTCTTGTAGAGGCGAACCCAGTCCTATGGCTGGACATATTGTGGTTTGCCCTGTTCATCAGTGATCCACTTGCCGGAGTCGGTACCAGGTATAGGGCCACACACCTGACCAAATATCTGCCATCCATGCTCATTGCCGGATTCCTTCCCGATGCGGACCATATTGAGTTGGCATTCCTGCCCAAGCATCTTGGCAGTTACCAACGCGTGGTCGCCATCAATCTTAGGCGTTCCCACGAGAATGAACCGAGTTGCCATATAATCCT
This sequence comes from Pseudomonas baetica, assembly GCF_019733355.1. GTDB lineage: Bacteria > Pseudomonadota > Gammaproteobacteria > Pseudomonadales > Pseudomonadaceae > Aquipseudomonas > Aquipseudomonas baetica_A. Next base: position 110,808 of record NZ_JAIHLQ010000020.1, read on the forward strand.
TTGCTAATGCCCCGGCAGCCTCTGATGTACCTGATTCGGCGCTCTTAGCCGACGCGCACATGGACGCCATGAGCAATGCGATGAATAGTGCAGATTTCATTTGGATTCTCTTCTTGAACTATGTGAAAAAATGGCCCCGCATTATGGCGGGGCTGGGAGTATTGCTGGGCATATGCATCTATCACCGGCTGGGCACAGCAACCCCCTTTTGGTGATAAACATCGACGCGGCTACATACGAGTGGCAGGCGAGGCCGGCTTGCTTTTCAGTTCCTGAATTAGAGGGCCGAGCGCTTGCATATCGGCATTCAGGTTAACGAGCTTGAGCATATTTTCAACTGTGAAGAAGGCGCGGCCGGCGTCAACCACTTCCTGGGCTTTGATCAGGTCCTGCGGGACACGTCCGACCCATTTCGCAGTGCTTTGCAGCACGCGCGGTGACATGCGTTCAATGTCATCTATGGATTGTGTGGCGAATTGCTCAAGCGGCAGAACTAGGTTCGTCACCAGCATGTCTTTGAAGTTGGCGGCGAGGAACGTTAGTCCCGAGAGGGTGGTGACCAACACCTCTTTCGTCGGCAAGTCCTTTCTGGACTTCTTGTTGGTCGTCTCCCAGTAGGCAGCAGCCTCATCTGCGGTCATGGGTTCATCACGGATGATCCGATCCTGGCCTCTATCAGCTCGCTGTTTGAGCTGGGTATAGAACGGAGTGCCTACGGCCCCCATGAAACGGCGCTTCAGCTCTGAGAGCTCGGTATGGGCTTGCTTGAGGCTGCTCGCTGCCAGGATCAGCGAAGGGATGTCTTCACGTGCGCGCATGATGGAATCAATTCGGCGCTGCCGAGATAGGGCTTTGTCGATCCGCTGGCGCTCTAGGGTGAAGCTGATCCCGAAATGCTTGCGACCGCAATGGCCTCCAATGCCAGTCTCAAGTCCATCCGTAGTGGTGATGAGGTAGCCTCGACGATGCGGGGTATGGCAGGACTCGATGCCGCAGGGGATCGAATCGAGAAAGTGGTAGGGCATGACAACAGCGTCGAAGCCGCGATCGCTTTTGGGGCGGAACGCTAGCGATTGCGTGAAGTTCGGGCGCTTGGCGAGATCTTCAAAGCTGTCCAGGACAATTATCGATTGCTCCAAATCGCGTACCTCCGTTGACTGAACTGGCATTCTACCACTACTGGTAATGCAAACAGTGTTCAGGCCGGCGCAGATATTTGAAAGCCTCGCCCGCAACAGCATCAGCGCGGCGGGCAGTAGGGAATCCACTGATTACCGTCTACCATGCCGCGGCGGAGATGGGTGAGCCCGCTACGTCTTGGAGTGTCCATTCTGAATGCGCTCATAAATAATGGCGGCCGCGGCCTGAGCATCCCGGTCAAGTTCTGCGCTCATCGGAGCAATATCCAGCCCTTCGTCACCATCCACGTAGAAGTCGCCGCCCTGGTCATCATCAAACTCTTCTCCTGCGTATTGGCCACCGGCGTGGTATGCCCGCAGCGTCCCGACCGTGACATCTCTTCCGAGTAGACGGCTCAGATGAATCCACGTCCAGGTTTCAACGGTCGGAGCATCTCTGTCAGCGCTCACCAACCGGTGTAACGCTTCAGTGTCACCATTGCGTGCGGCTACCTGGGACCATGACATCGCCAACAAAGTCAAACCTGCAGCCTCAGCGAGGGTTGCAACCCGCCCGGCGAGTCCCGGCACCCCTGCATGCGAATCTAGGACTGCGAAGTCCTCCGCGGTTACAGCAATCCGCTTTTGCAATTCGTCGAGCTCAAAAAAGATAGCTTCAGGATGGCCAGATGCGGATGCCTTCGATAGATGAAATTCGGCACGCTCTATCAAACCCTCTTCGAAGAGAGCTTCGACGGCAAGTTGTTTCTCAGAACCTGATAGTTGTCGGCCTAAGCGCATCTGGAGCAGCCAGTAGACCGACCCTGAGTCATGATGCTTGACCAGCCGCTCGTAGATCCGGAAAAGGGCGTAATGCGCGGACGGGTTCTTGCAGCTGAAATCCTCAAGCATCCCCAAGGAAAGCCGCAGTTGAGGTGGCTCCATATCAAGGAGGCAGCCGTGCAGCTCCTCGAGGGCGAACTCGGTGGCATGGTCGATTGAAACCTGATCATCGTATAGGCCAAGCACCCCTGCGAGGGGAATCGCTGCCAGCTCATGGCGCTGTGCAAAAGACTCCACCACCAACGCAGTGAGGCGTGGAGAGCCTGCAGCCTGGAGTGCGACATGCCGTTCTGTGGCCCGCCTAAGATCTAGAAGCCCAGCCAGAAGGAGCCGAACGTTCTCGACTGCGTTGCCATCGCACCCGCTGAGCGAGACGATGAATGCCTGGCTATTCAGGCTTGCAAACGAGTCATACCCCAACAGCGCTGAAAGCAGTTCGTACGTGTGGCCAACCGAAGGTTTTTCGCCTGTCTGTTCAGCAAGGTTCTGGCGCAGGGAGAATACAAGTTCTTTGAGCAGCATGAGTCAATCCTCAAAGCTCGCCGACGGAGTGTGGGGTGCGCGTTTAAGACCTGTCGACGAGCGAGAGGGTTGAACGAGAATTTGGTGGTGCAAAGCCGGTTTCTACTCGCGCACAAGTATGCCTGGCGGCGCGGCCAATATAGTCGATGTTCAAGGAGGAGGGGTAGAGTGAAAGCTTTTTTTGATTAGGCTTCAAATGGGGCCGGCCTACAGTCAAACCGACTTGAATGCTCGTGTGGAAGTTCGTTCTACTCAACAGGGCTAGGCGCAGCGTTTCTGAATTCTGTGCGATCGTGAGCCCAGTCGTTATGATGAGCCGACTATTCGTTTAACACTTTGGCAATGCTCCGGTGAGCATGCTGAAGACTGTTCGAGGTTGGCTATGAGCATTAAGTCCCCCGTATTCACTGAAGCCCAGGTTGGGGCTGCACTGGCACAAGCTGCTGGGCTGATTTTTCACCCGCAGCTTTTCCGCCCGATGCCAAAGATCACGTTAGGTGAAGTTGGGGCTCCATCACAGACTGAGCCGCCCGCTGACGATTGGTCGGGTAAGATCGCATCTTCATTTGTCCGGCTTCCTGTTTTCGCAGATTTCATCCAGCGATGCGCTGCTGATGCCCATAAGGCCCTTTCGAATGATGACCCCAGGGTCAATCCGGCCGGCATGAAGGCAGACGAGATGTGCAGCTCATCACATGCGCAAACGGTGCTGGCGCGCGTCCGTGATGAATTGATAAAGAATCCCTACGATGTCAAGTGGATTGGAGTGGTTGTCTTCGCACTAATCCGTACGCTTGAGGAGACAGTCGACAACGCGACCACCTCGGGTGATAAGTCAGACATGTCATTCGCCGTTTCTATGATGAACAGCTCACTGGTAGCCGCAGATGCATGGGAGCTCGGCTTCGTAACGAAGCGTACGTTCACAGTCCCTCAAATCGAGACGAGCCTCAGAAAACACATATCAGAACGGGTAGTCATAGCGCTTGCTTCGATGGTTGCGGTCGATCCTGGCGCAGCGTTTTTCAATGAGCATGCACCCGTACGCCTTCACTGATCACTAGGAGTAAGGATTGCCCCATGTTCCTGGGACCAGATCAATACAGCGCCGCTTTGATGCGGATGGTCGCTGAAGAGTCTTCGCTGGACGTTGCTGTGGCGTTTTGGGGGAAGGGTGCTGAGATGAAAGTGCATCCTGATGAGACGAAACCTATCCGCATCATCTGCAACCTGCTAAGCGGCGGGACGAACCCCTGGGTCATTGCACGCTTTCTTAAGCGAGCTGAGTTGAATTCCAACATCCAGATCCGCCAATGCGATGTGCTACATGCAAAGGTTTTGGTAGGCCGGTCACAGGCGATCATTGGCTCGGCCAATATCTCCGCTAACGGCCTTGGTCTTGATGGCGATGAAACTGGCCGATGGATTGAGGCAGGTGTACATACAGTAGCCATCGAAGAGGTAGAAAGTGCCCGAGCCTGGTTCGACCAGCTATGGAACACCGCTAGTGTTCGCGTGATAACGCGGGATGACGTCGCGAAAGCAATTGTGGCTTATAAGCGGCATCGAGGTACGCGGCCGGACTGCAGCTCCACTGGACCCTTTAGCTTCTCGAAATTCACGCCGGCGGATCTGATCGACAGGGATGCGTACGGTTTGCTGTATGTGAGCGGCCCCTCGGATGACGCCAAGGCAGCTACTGCGCGACACGCTGCCGCCGAGTCTAAGGCGTTGGGGGCAATTCCTGGTAAAGGCACCGAGCGCTGGTCATTTGAATGCTGGCCTGAGGACCTGAACACAACTGGCAAGGTCGAATACTTGGCCATGCTCTGGAATCAGGAGAAAGCCAATGTAGTCGTCGACGGTCCGTGCGTTATGACGGCGACTCAGCTGGAGTTTACGTACTCAGAAGGTGGTCAGCCTGGCTGGTTAGATTTGGCGAGACCGACGTCGACGCTGATCGGCCACAGCTTGAACAAAATGGAATGCCGGGCTTTGGCCAGGGAGTTGAAGCCGTACATGCAAACTGTGTGGGACGAGTCAGAGATATTGGACGAAGGTATGCGGCGTATTCACCTCAGTCACATTGCAGAGATAATTGAGCGGTGAATGATTGACCTCGTTTGCAGATTAGGCCTTCTGAGCAGCATCATCTACAATTCGAGTAGAGTGAGGTATTGGCGGAGGCTGGAGTAGGTTGACGACCCAAAAGCCTACCATCGAATTTCCGCCAACTCCCAAAGGCGGTAATTTACAACTAACTGATTTCTAAGGCTTTGTTCCTCATTCTTGCGATTATTCGCTTCCTATCATTAGATCAGTTTTCTCGCTCCCTCAGCGGGAGCATGAGATCCATTAATGTGAAAAGCAGGTATGGAAACCTCCTTCTTACGTATAGCATGGTTTGCCCGCTTCCTACCTGTCACTCATCCGGATTTCATGTGTGGTTTATGGCGTGACATCCTGAATAAGCGCGTTAATCTTGTCGTGAATACAGACCAGATCGGTACCCATGCCCCCGAATCGCCATCGTGCACTCGCGCCTGAAATCGCCGGCAAGCTTGGCCAGGTTTCCGACAGAGAACTCGCCAAGCTTTCCGGATTGAGTCCTTATTTCATCAAGCAAGCACGCTTAGCGAAATGCATAGAACCGCTCACCCGCGGTTACGATCTCCCTGACGGCCTGGTGCAGCAATTGGGCAAGGTTCCCGATGCCCAACTGACTGAGGAGTATGGTGTTCCAGGGCCTGTGCTTTTCCGGGCCCGTCAAAATCGATCAATACCCAGGTACAGAGTGCTTAAAAAGCCGGATAGCCCTGAATATGTGGCTTTTCCAGACGAAGCCCTCGCGCTGCTTGGTAAGGTCCCCGACGTAGAGCTTGCAAGCCAATACGGTCGATCCTTGCAGGAGGTTAAACAAGAACGTGGTATTCGTGGCTTAGATTCCTACACCAAGGGTCGCAACCTGCCAGAAGAGCTTGTTCAGCAGTTAGGATTGGTACCGGACTCTGTGCTTGTCCGTCGTTATTCGGTGGCGGCGACCACCATAAAACGAGCTCGCGATGCCCGCTCCATCGCACGCTTCAGGCCTTGTAAGTTGCCGAAGTCTGATCATTGGAGCGATTTAAACCAGCTAGATTCGGCGTACCTGCCCCCTGCTCAATCAACCGATGGGAAGCTTAACGGGGAAAAAAGGATTTGGTCGGAGGAAGAAGACTCCCTTCTTGGTACGGCAGCAGATAGCAAAGTAGCTGAGTTGCTGAAAATTGATTTTTGGTGCGTCTTTTATCGACGTAAAGCGATGAGTATTCCGCCGTTTGAATACGCCTACTCATAATTAAGCCCGGTCATTAGCCCTGACATGAGGTTAACTTGTTGAAATTAAACGCTTTTCCGCCAAAGCACATGTGCGGAAATTTAGGAGTGGGCGCCTGATAGAATAAACATTCTACCGGCCGCGTCCGTTCAGATTTGGAAACCAGTTTATGGCTCAGCTGATACATCAGGATAGCGCATTACTTACTCTAGCTCGAAAACTGGATAAATCTCCCCTTCCTACGTCTGATCGAGCATGTCTGATCACCCTTCCTGACGGCTCCACCCGCCTCGGCGTTACTCAGGTGGTCAACTTTGTTCATCACGGTGGAGAGTTCGCGGGGGCCTTGTTCGGCCGGGTTTCATTTCGGTTCGCCGGCGAGAACTCGGAACTTTCGAATGCCTTCTCCCCTACTCACGACGTTGCTTGGTTCATTGTGGACCACAAAAATGGATTAGTTCAGTTCGGCCCTCAAGATGGCTTGATCGTTCGTCATCCTGGGCTTGGCATCGGGTCGTACATTGTCGGCCAGTTGCTTCGCATTCTATCTGGCGGTACTGCTCACGGCTCTTACAAGGTTGTAACTACAGAATTGCCGCAGATCACGCTTGATGCCCTGCCCGCGGCCCTTAGAGCGGAGAATGAGCGGCGGATAGATAATGTTTTCGGGAACGCTGGTTTTTACCTTTCCAGTGCTGCGGGTGTAAGGGTAATTGGCGCGCGCAAGGTCGCTGAGCTGAAACCCCATTGGAACTGGGAGAAGGTGAAGTTTCTGAATCCAGGCCAATTGATTGACATCGCCGCCAATTCGATCAATCGCTGCAGTAGCGCCGAGAAAGCTAGTGAGGCTCTCAGCGTTCAGGTAGAAGCGATTAAAAATGAGCTTGCATCGGCTGCCGATAATCTGGAGGCGTCCAGGACTGAATTAGGGGCGCTTTCAGAAAGAAGGAACTCCGATCTGCTGCAAGCTGCAGAGCGTGAGGCTCAGCTTGTATCGGGGCTTGAAGATGCGGAAGCAGATCTGTTCAGAGTCACGGGGGAGATGGATGAGGCCAAAGCGGCTTACCTTCAGCTGCTTTCAGAACCCGCAAGAGCCACAGCCAGTGAGATTCGATCTGCTACTTACCCGTCTTCGCCGCATTTCATCATCGAGCTTGGGAGACAAACTCGAATTTTGGCCTGGGCACTTGTAGCCGGTTGTATTTTTCTAGGCGCTGCAGGCTTGGCAATCCAGGCATTTCGCTGAGTCCTGGCCATTTTGAATCATGCAGTTACCTTGCATGGAACACTTCTAAAACTTGGAATTACCGTGGCATTTGGATCTGGCTTGGCCTTGCTTGATGATATCGCGACGTTGCTAGACGACGTGGCGGCCCAAAGTAAAATCGCAACAACGAAAACGGCAGGCGTGCTTGGTGATGACCTGGCGCTGAATGCTCAGCAGGTTACCGGGGTGCGAGCCGAGCGCGAGATCCCGGTTGTACTGGCTGTCGCCAAAGGGTCACTACTCAATAAGGCAGCCTTGATCCCAATCGCGATGTTGATCAGTGCCTTTGCACCGTGGGCAATTACTCCTTTGCTCATGGTTGGCGGTGCTTACCTTTGCTTCGAGGGGGTTGAGAAAGTCCTTCATCGCTTCCTTCATCCTGAAGTTGACCAAGAGCGGGCCGAACGCGTAAAGGCGATCGCCGAGCCGAAGGTCGACATGGTTGAGTTTGAGCGAAAGAAAATCCGGGGGGCGGTGATAACCGACCTTGTGCTGAGCGGCGAGATTCTAGTGCTGGCGCTGGCTACCGTTGCAAGTGAACCACTGCTTGAGCAGTTCCTCACGCTGGTGGTCGTTTCTCTAATCATCACATTCGCGGTATACGGGTTTGTTGCGGGCATCGTTCGTATGGACGATGTTGGACTGCGATTGGTAACGAGCACGCGTACCATTGGCAATGCGTCAGGTCGGTTTCTTCTGTGGTTTGCACCCGTGCTGATGCGTGTATTGGCTGTCGTGGGGACAATTGCGATGTGGCTTGTCGGCGGCGGAATTTACACACATGGGTTGCCTTTCCTTCACGTCATGAGTGAGACCGTAGTTGGAACCGTATCTAGTGTTGCAGTCGCCGGGCCGGCGCTGGCTGTAGTAGGGGCGCCTTTGTTCGATGGCATTGTCGGGATTGTCGTAGGGTCCTTGCTGGTCGGACTGTTCATGCTTGGGAAGCTTGTGCTTGGCCGTAAATCGCACTTAGGGTGACTGTCAAAGCCGCGCGGCTGAGGGCATCTGTGATCCTGTAATGGCTATTAAGTGGCACTGAATGGTGAGATAGTTGCGCATCTCATCATTTCACGGATTTATCATGGTCGCACAAGCTGCTGGCAGGGTTGCCTTAATCGTTGGCGGTGCGGCTATCGCTGCATGTGTGACGGTGCCCGGGATGTATTTGTGGAACCGCAGCGCCAATAAAACAGCCCACGCTGCTGGCCGGGCAAAAGGTGAAGCAGAAGAGAAAGCACGCCAGGAAATTCTGCGGCAGATGAATAATGCGGCTACAGCAGAGATGTTGGCCAAATACGCTGAGTCCCAAAAAGGGTTCAAGATCACCCTCGCCTGCGTCACGATCGGCGTTGCATGCGCGGCTACATTCGGACCTGTCAGCAATGATGACGTAGCCATGATCAAGGCATACCTTCTCGGCGTTTCCGAGGCGTACATACCAAGCTTTGTCCGGATCAAAGTAGACGAAGCCGTAGCAGCACCTCCATCTATCAACACCGCCTATGCACTTGCCGCTAAGGTCGGCTCGCCCGAAAACTGGAAGCTGTTCGATGAACTCGTAGACCTGGTCGCGCAATCTAAGCAGATGGCCAACGAACAATGCCGATCCTCATTCCGGTCGGAATGGCATCTGTTACGATCCGTCGGTTGAGGCCTTGTTGATGAGCGAAAGTGCCGATCGATTCCGTCAGACCCAAGCGTTGCTTGCACAGATCCGTAGTGCTCCCTCACTTGTTGTGCTGCCCTCCCCAGCTGATTCGCAGCGCGTACTTAATGCCCCAGTGGACGATCAGTTTCTTGCCCAGGCTTTTCCCACGGAATCTAGACTCTTGGGGCGAAATGAGGCCCCTGAATACGAGGTTCGGGCGAGATTATCCGAGCTTGAGATCGCCTTTCACTCACAGCGTATAGAGCGTCTTTTCTCTGACACACGTCGATCAGCTCTTCAGGCAATCGCCGGGCCTTTTGGGGTCGGGAAAATGCTCAGTGCCTATGACAAGACCGGCGGTGTAGTGGATACGATCCACAACGCCCGGGCCGGTGTGTATGCCACTGATGAGGCTGAACAGAAGTATGCGGATAGGGGTGAGTACACGAAGAGGGTGAAGGAGAACTATCACCACCGTGATCCCGCCTACAAAAAGATGAGCCAGGACAGCACAAGGGATCGGGTAGAAGGCAAGGTGACTGATGCCTACACCGGTGAGCAAATGAGCAGCCAGCGGAGTGATAGCCACAGCATTGATCATGTTATTGCCGCAGAAGAGATCCACAACGATGCCGGCAGAGTTCTCGCAGGATTGGACGGCGTTGAGCTTGCGAATGCTTCAACAAATCTGCAGATCACCTCGTACTCAACAAACTCGGCAATGGGCACCAAAACAGCCACTGAATATGTGCTGTGGCTTGAGCAGACGAAAGACACCCGAGCGAAGAAACAAGCAAAGCTACAGGCGAAGGTTGATGCCGGCGAGCCTATGAGCCAAAAGCAAAAAGACGAACTCGCCAAGCTCAAAGAGCAAGAGAAAATCGCGGCAAATCCGGAGCCTTTGCTTGAGGCAGATAGAAAGGCTCGGGCGGCCAACGAGAAAAAGATCAACGACGCCTATTATCGCAGCCCAAAATTCCGGAATGACTGCTTGAAGACAAGCGTCGCAGCCGGCGGCCGCGCCGCTTTTCAGTCAGCAATGGGGGCTATCCTGGTCGAGTTGTTCGCAGGGATATTTGATGAGGTAAGCGATTGGTACAAAAACGGCCGAGCCGACGGTAATTCAATATTTGCTGAGCTCAAGCGTCGTCTCAGGAAAGTCGGACTGAGAGTAGCCAAGCAGTGGAAGGCTGTGCTCTCAGCCGCGGCTGGGAGCTTTCTCAGTGGTTTCCTAGCTAACCTAGTCACTGTGCTGACCAACGCTTTCCTGACCACTGCCAAGCGGACTGTTCGTATGATCCGCGAAGGTGGCAATGCCTTGGTTGGAGCTTGCAAAGCTTTGATTGTGCGCCCTGAGGGAATGGGGATCCGAGAGGGCTTGCATGAGGCATCGAAGGTGCTAGTTGGTGGGGGCATCATAGTAGGTGGCGTTCTGCTGGAAGATGCTGTTAGCAAGTCGATGATGGCGGTTCCGTTCCTTGTTCCTTTTGCCGACACTGCTACAGCAGTCATCGTTGGTGCGGCTACTGGCATCATCTCTACCATGGCTGTGTACCTGGTCGACAAGGCAGACGTGCTAAGTGTGAATCGAAGCAAGATGCTAGCTGGCATTAACTCGGACCTTGACGCATCGCTTCTGCATCAGCGCGCTATTGAAGCCTCCCTGCTCGAGCAGTTCAAGGCACTCTGAGCCTCTCTTCTGGAAACTCCTTGCGTAAGTTTCACGTCAGGCGTTGTGCATCGGAGCGGGCAATCGGGTGTGAGCCTCTGCTGGTCTCATCAAGTGTTGTCGCGTGGAAAAGGAGCGCCTCTTTTGGCTATCGCCTTTATCTGGCCATGGGCTATGCTCGCCGGCTTGTAAATCGCAGTCCGACGGTTATAACAGACTGCTCAAAACACACGCCAGGATTTAGCATGAAACGTTTCACAGGTATCGCTGTAGCAATCTCTATGGTAATCGTAGCATCAGGCTGCACCACTCACCTGGCAGATGGACAGAAACAAGAGATGGAGGTGTATGAAAGCAAGGGGCTTGCTGTTGAAGAGAAGTCAGTCGCATTAGCCGCTGGACTGGGTGTTCTGCCAGCCGCTGGTTACTTTTATACTAATCATCCCGCAGTCGCAGTCTTCTCCATCCCGCTTTGGGTAATCTCTCTCGGTCCTCTGTGGATGCCTTTTGATACTGCTGCCGCAGCTGAAGTGCAAAACTTCTATGCCACTCGGCGCAAAGTAGAGTTTGAGAAGGCAAAAGATCTGCGAGAGCTTGATCATCGCCTTGAAGACTGAATCGCCCCTGGTTTCGTAGACACCTCCAAGCCTCATAATGAGGCCCAAATAGGAGGTGCCATGAGTCGTCAGCGTTACCCCGAAGAATTCAAGATCGAAGCGGTCAAGCAAGTGACCGAGA
>NZ_JAIHLQ010000207.1 GCF_019733355.1 Pseudomonas baetica
CCGGAGCAGGCTCCGTTCACAACGACCTCACGACTCCTTGGTTTCAGACAAAGGTGTAGGCACACACTTTGTTACCAGCTGGGTCACGCAGGTAGGCCGCGTAGGCACCCGGCAGGTGGCCACGTGGACCTGGCTGGCCTTCATCGCTACCGCCAGCGGCGAGGCCGGCAGCGTGGAACGCATCCACTTCAGCGGTGGTGGCGGCAGCGAAACCGAC
>NZ_JAIHLQ010000208.1 GCF_019733355.1 Pseudomonas baetica
GCGGCGGGGCAGCCGACCATTCGCTATCGGTAGTACTCAATCCTTGTGGGAGTCTGGCTTGCCAGCGATGGCGGCCTGACAGCCGACCATTCTCTATCGGTAGTACTCAATCCTTGTGGGAGTCTGGCTTGCCAGCGATGGCGGCGGGGCAGCCGACCATTCTCTATCGGTAGTACTCAATCCCTGTGGGAGTCTGGCTTGCCAGCGATGG
>NZ_JAIHLQ010000209.1 GCF_019733355.1 Pseudomonas baetica
GGTGTCGCCGTCACGCAAGCAGGTGACCTGGGCCGGACAGGCCTCGCTCAATGGCGCCAGCAAGGCACGTCCGTTGGAGTTCAACGCCCGCAGCACCACATCGCGCCCCCAGCACTCGATGCGCAGGCAGCTGGAAAGGATCGCCACGCTACGCCGCGCAGCCTTGCTGTCCACGTCGAAGCAGTCGAACAGCATCCGGTTGGCGCCGGCC
>NZ_JAIHLQ010000210.1 GCF_019733355.1 Pseudomonas baetica
TGCGATCGGAACCACCTTCAGCTACACGCTGGGAACCTGGGGTGCGATCGGAACCGTTTTCCGAAATGGGAGCGCTCACAACGCCACTACGCGACTGGCCAATCAGAGTCTGTTCTTTTTGGCTGTACGCCGCAAAGGTGTTCGCACTGAATGCCACGATAGCGACGCTGATAACTACTGATTTGATGGATTTCATGGCGGCAACTCCAG
>NZ_JAIHLQ010000211.1 GCF_019733355.1 Pseudomonas baetica
TTCGCGAGCAAGCCCGCTCCCACAGTTAGATCCGCGTTCCTACCAGGTTTCATCTGCAAGCTTCAGCACCGGATCGGTCGCCCCCAAATAACTGACGGAACGCAAAAAAACGGTGGGAGCGGGCTTGCTCGCGAAAGCGGTGTGTCAGGCGACAGCTCTGTGTCTGACATACCCTCTTCGCGAGCAAGCCCGCTCCCACAGTTAGATCCG
>NZ_JAIHLQ010000212.1 GCF_019733355.1 Pseudomonas baetica
GTACCTGGAAGAGCGTTTGCAGCTGCTGGACGAGCAGTTGGCCACCGTCACCCGCCTGGCCAAGGACAACGAGCTGCCCGATGCCATCCTCACCGAGTCAGGGCTGAAAATCACCCCGCTGGATGCGGCGGTGCCGGATCGGGCGCAGGCGCTGATCGACCAAACCAGCCAGTTACTGCCGCGCATCAAGATCACCGAACTGCTGATGGA
>NZ_JAIHLQ010000213.1 GCF_019733355.1 Pseudomonas baetica
GGCGCAGTGGTGGTCACGGTGCCGGTGGTTTTGCCGACTTCGATGGTGATGTTCTGACCATTGGCCAGAGTCACCACGACAGGCGAACCCGTGACCGGAGCACCCACGGTGGCGGTGTAAGTGACGGTGCCGCCTTCTGCTGCGGTGCCGGTGGCGCTCAGTTTCACCGACGTGGTGTCGATGGTGTCAGTGACGCTGGTCACGGCTGG
>NZ_JAIHLQ010000214.1 GCF_019733355.1 Pseudomonas baetica
AACTGTGGGAGCGGGCTTGCTCGCGAAGAGGGTGTGTCAGGCACAGAGTTGTCACCTGACACACCGCTTTCGCGAGCAAGCCCGCTCCCACCGTTTTTTTGCGTTGCGTCCGTTTTATCGAGGCAGGCCGATCCTGTGCCGAAGCCTGAATATGAAACCTGGTAGGAACGCGGATCTAACTGTGGGAGCGGGCTTGCTCGCGAA
>NZ_JAIHLQ010000021.1 GCF_019733355.1 Pseudomonas baetica
GCTTCGCTGCACCTCCTCTCGATGTGTTTGGCTTCGCCAAACGGTCGCTGCGCTCCCCCCCCCCCCGGATCAATCCCTCCACTCAGCCTGCCGACGGGCGCTTTAAGATCAAGAGCTTTACTCGAGCTAACGCTCATTGTGATGAGCGGTGGAAGAGCGTGCGGTCGGCTTTTGATTTTCTGTGGGCGCGAGCTTGCTCGCGACGGCGGTCTGACAGCCGGCCAAAGGGGTTGCCGATTTCCCTGGAGCTGCCGAAGGCTGCGATCTTTTGATCTGCTTTGGCTTTGGCTTTGGCTTTGGCTTTGGCTTTGGCTTTGGCTTTGGCTTTTGTTCTTGATCTCCAGTCCCATCGGCAGGCCGAGCGAAGGTGTTCGTCAGGGGGAAGGCGCGCAGCGCCGTGCGGCGAAGCCGCATGCATCGAGAGGAGGTGCAGCGAAGCAAACCGGAGGCGATGACCCCTGGTGGACACCGTAGCGAGGGAACACTGAGCCTCAGCGAAGTGCCGTACGCCGGGGCAAAGCCTTTTGGGTTACTTTTTCGGCGTTTGGAAAAAGTGACTCGCTGTAAGCGCGAAACCATAGGAGGCCGTTACCGCGGCAACGGATATGCCCCCCAAACCCCAAACAGACAAAAACGGCCTCTATATAAGAGGCCGTTCCCGGTGCAACTTCAAGACGTTATCGCAAGACAAGTCTTATTTTCGGTCTTCCAGCTTGGTGATGTCACGCGACTCGTAGCCGGTGTACAACTGGCGCGGACGGCCGATCTTGTACGGGCTGGAGAGCATTTCTTTCCAGTGGGAGATCCAGCCGACAGTCCGCGCCAAAGCGAAGATCACGGTGAACATGCTGGTCGGAATGCCGATCGCCTTGAGGATGATCCCCGAGTAGAAGTCGACGTTCGGGTACAGAGAGCGTTCGATGAAGTACGGATCGGTCAGGGCGATCTCTTCCAGGCGCATGGCCAGTTCGAGTTGCGGATCGTTGGTGATGCCCAGTTCTTTCAGCACTTCGTCGCAGGTCTGCTTCATGACTGTTGCGCGTGGGTCGCGGTTTTTGTAAACCCGGTGACCGAAGCCCATCAGTTTGAACGGGTCGTTCTTGTCCTTGGCCTTGGCGATGAATTTGTCGATGTTGGAAACATCGCCAATCTCGTCAAGCATGGTCAGAACGGCTTCGTTCGCACCGCCGTGAGCAGGGCCCCACAGTGCGGCGATACCGGCGGCGATACAGGCGAACGGGTTGGCACCCGAAGAGCCTGCCAGGCGTACGGTGGAAGTCGATGCGTTCTGCTCGTGGTCGGCATGGAGGATGAAGATCTTGTCCATGGCGTTGGCGAGTACCGGGCTGATCGGTTTGATCTCGCACGGGGTGTTGAACATCATGTGCAGGAAGTTTTCCGCGTACGTCAGGTCGTTGCGCGGGTACATCATGGGCTGGCCCATGGAGTACTTGTAAACCATCGCTGCCAGGGTCGGCATTTTCGCAACCAGACGGATCGCGGAAATTTCGCGATGCTGCGGGTTATTGATGTCCAGGGAGTCGTGGTAGAAGGCCGAGAGGGCGCCAACTACACCGCACATGACGGCCATCGGGTGGGCGTCGCGACGGAAGCCGTTGAAGAAGGTTTTCAGCTGCTCGTGAACCATGGTGTGGTTTTTCACGGTGCTGACGAACTGGGCTTTCTGTTCTGTCGTCGGCAGTTCGCCGTTGAGCAGCAGATAGCAGGTTTCGAGGTAGTCTGACTTTGCAGCCAGCTGTTCGATCGGGTAGCCGCGGTGCAACAGAATGCCGTTGTCGCCGTCGATATAGGTAATCTTCGATTCGCACGAAGCGGTCGACATGAAACCCGGGTCGAAAGTGAAGCGGCCCGTGGCCGTCAGGCCCCGAACATCAATAACATCGGGACCAACGGTGCCGGTTAAAATGGGCAGCTCGACGGGGGCTGCGCCCTCGATGATCAACTGCGCTTTTTTGTCAGCCATGTGGCCTCCTATTTATGCTTGAACCATCAGACAGACCCCCCACGCAGGGCCCGCACCACTATAGTGAGATAAATTTGAATGTCAATTTGCCTAAAGTCTTGCTCCAGAAGGCTTTAAGCGCACTTTTTCCTCGAAATTGACTGCCGTTTACGCCTTTTATGCGACTTGTGCAATCAGCTATTGGGGGTAGGTGATTGCGTTGTCATTAGTAGCCTAACTGTCTATACTCGGCCACCGACCGCCAAGGGCTTTTGGGCCTGCTTTATTGGGGGTCGCATCCCTGGGTGGTGGTTACCTGACCAGTGCACTCCCCAACAACTTTGCCCTGATTGTTAGGGGCTCTTCAGTGTGAAAAAAAAGCCGTGAAAAGCCAACGACCTGTAAACCTAGACCTAAGGACCATCAAACTCCCCATCACCGGCGTTACGTCGTTTCTTCACCGTGTTTCCGGCATCATTCTCTTCCTGGGCCTCGGCTTCATGCTTTATGCATTGGGCAAATCCCTGGGTTCCGAGGAAGGTTTCGCCGAGGTGAAGGCATGCTTGACCAGCCCGCTGGCCAAGTTCGTAGCATGGGGTCTGCTCTCCGCTCTTCTGTATCACCTGGTAGCCGGTGTGCGCCACTTGATTATGGATATGGGCATCGGTGAGACGCTGGAAGGCGGCCGCCTGGGCTCGAAAATTATCATCGCGGTTTCCGTGGTGTTGATCGTTCTGGCAGGAGTTTGGATATGGTAACCAGCGTTACGAACCTTTCGCGTTCGGGCCTCTATGACTGGATGGCGCAACGTGTGTCTGCGGTTGTTCTCGCGGCTTATTTCATTTTCCTGATCGGCTATCTCGCAGTGAACCCGGGCATTGGCTTCGACCAATGGCACGGCCTGTTCAGCCACAACGGGATGCGTATCTTCAGTCTGCTGGCACTGGTGGCTCTGGGCGCTCACGCCTGGGTCGGCATGTGGACCATCGCGACCGACTACCTGACGCCTATGGCGCTGGGCAAGTCCGCGACTGCAGTACGTTTCCTTTTCCAGGCAGTATGCGGCGTTGCAATGTTCGCCTACTTCGTCTGGGGTGTGCAGATTCTCTGGGGTATCTGATTCATGGCTAACATTCCAACGATTTCTTTCGACGCTATCATTATTGGTGGTGGCGGTGCCGGCATGCGCGCTGCGCTGCAACTGGCGCAGGGTGGTCACAAGACTGCCGTGATCACCAAGGTTTTCCCGACCCGTTCGCACACTGTATCCGCCCAGGGCGGCATCACCTGCGCTATCGCGTCCGCCGACCCGAACGATGACTGGCGCTGGCACATGTACGATACCGTCAAGGGCTCCGACTACATCGGTGACCAGGACGCTATCGAATACATGTGTCAGGAAGGCCCGGCCGCGGTTTTCGAGCTGGACCACATGGGTCTGCCGTTCTCGCGTACCGAACAAGGCCGTATCTATCAGCGTCCGTTCGGCGGTCAGTCCAAGGACTACGGTAAGGGCGGTCAGGCTGCACGCACTTGTGCAGCCTCCGACCGTACTGGCCACGCGCTGCTGCACACCCTTTATCAGGGCAACCTGAAAGCCGGTACCACGTTCCTGAACGAGTACTACGCTGTCGATCTGGTGAAAAACCAGGAAGGCGATTTCGTCGGTGTGATCGCAATCTGCATCGAAACTGGCGAAACCTCCTACATTCGCGCCAAAGCCACCGTGTTGGCGACCGGCGGTGCAGGCCGTATCTACGCTTCCACCACCAACGCCCTGATCAACACCGGTGACGGCGTCGGCATGGCTCTGCGTGCTGGTGTACCGGTACAAGACATCGAAATGTGGCAGTTCCACCCGACCGGGATCGCCGGCGCCGGTGTACTGGTTACAGAAGGTTGCCGTGGTGAAGGTGGTTACCTGATCAACAAGCACGGCGAGCGTTTCATGGAGCGTTATGCTCCGAACGCCAAAGACCTTGCCGGTCGTGACGTGGTTGCTCGCTCGATGGTTAAAGAAATCATCGCCGGCAACGGTTGCGGTCCGAATGGCGACCACGTGATGCTCAAACTCGACCACTTGGGCGAGGAAGTGCTGCACAGCCGTCTGCCAGGCATTTGCGAGCTGTCGAAGACTTTCGCGCACGTTGACCCGGTTGTTGCTCCAGTTCCGGTTGTGCCAACTTGCCACTATATGATGGGCGGCGTTCCTACCAACATTCATGGCCAGGCGATCACCCAGAACGACGAAGGGGTGGATCAGGTCATTCCTGGTCTGTTCGCGGTCGGTGAAGTGGCTTGTGTATCGGTTCATGGTGCCAACCGTCTGGGCGGCAACTCGCTGCTCGATCTGGTGGTATTCGGTCGTGCTGCCGGCCTGCACCTCGAGAAGGCGCTGACCGATGGCATCGAATACGACGACGCTACCGAAGCCGATATCGAAGCGGCCCTGTCGCGCCTGAACTCACTGAACAGCCGTACTGATGGCGAAGACGTGGCAACCCTGCGTCGCGAGCTGCAAAGCTGCATGCAGAACTACTTCGGTGTATTCCGTACTGGCGAATACATGCAGAAAGGTATTGCTCAACTGGCCGACCTGCGTAAGCGTATTGCTAACGTGAAGATCAACGATAAGTCGCAGGCGTTCAACACTGCGCGTATCGAAGCGCTGGAACTGCAAAACCTGCTGGAAGTGGCTGAAGCAACTGCCATCGCTGCCGAAGTTCGTAAAGAGTCCCGCGGTGCGCACGCCCGTGAAGACTTCGAAGATCGTGACGACGAAAACTGGCTGTGCCACACCCTGTACTTCCCGGGTGACAAGCGCGTCACCAAGCGTGCCGTTAACTTCTCGCCGAAGACTGTTCCGACTTTCGAACCTAAAGTCCGGACTTATTAAGGGTGACCGCCATGTTGCAAGTCAGTGTTTATCGCTACAACCCTGATCAGGACGCCGCGCCGTTCATGCAGGAATTCCAGGTCGATACCGGTGGTAAAGACCTGATGGTGCTGGACGTGCTGGCCCTGATCAAAGAGCAGGACGAGGGTTTCTCCTATCGTCGCTCCTGCCGTGAAGGCGTCTGTGGCTCCGACGGCATGAACATCAACGGCAAAAACGGTCTGGCGTGCATCACGCCGCTGTCCGCCGTTGTGAAGGGTAACAAGTTGATTGTTCGTCCGTTGCCAGGTTTACCGGTTATCCGTGACTTGGTCGTCGATATGAGCATCTTCTACAAGCAATACGAGAAGGTGAAGCCTTACCTGCAGAACGACACGCCGGCTCCGGCCATCGAGCGTCTGCAGTCGCCAGAAGAGCGTGAAAAGCTTGACGGTCTGTACGAGTGCATCCTGTGCGCTTGCTGCTCGACCTCTTGCCCGTCCTTCTGGTGGAACCCGGACAAGTTCCTGGGTCCTGCTGCTCTGCTGCAAGCCTACCGCTTCCTGGCAGACAGCCGTGACACCAAGACCAGCGAGCGTCTGGCTTCGCTCGATGACCCGTTCAGCGTATTCCGCTGCCGGGGCATCATGAACTGCGTCAACGTATGTCCCAAAGGCCTGAACCCGACTAAGGCCATCGGTCACATCCGTAACATGCTGCTTTCTAGCGGCGTGTGATTCAGCTGCTGTAACCGCTGCACCGTAGAGGCTGTGGCGCGGGCTTCAACCCGCGTCATGGCTATAACCAGAGCAGCAGCCATAAGCTGCGGCTCTTATTTTGAAGAAATGAGACAAGCAGGGGCATCCGGGCTGGTACCCGGACTATCAGCGTGATCCTAAGTGGCTTGTTTTGGTCGCTGCATTCGGACTTCTGCAAGTTTGCTCGGTATTGACGCCGATGGTGTTCCCCTAACCGAGGGTGACCAAGCATGCAAGAAAGCGTGATGCAGCGCATGTGGAACAGCGCCTACCTTTCAGGTGGAAACGCTGCCTATGTGGAAGAGCTTTATGAGCTCTACCTGCACGACCCTAACGCTGTGCCAGAAGAGTGGCGCACCTACTTTCAGAAGTTGCCTGCCGACGGCAACTCTGCCACTGATGTTTCGCACTCCACAATTCGCGATCATTTCGTGCTGCTGGCAAAGAACCAGCGCCGCGCCCAACCGGTTTCCGCCGGTAGCGTGAGCAGCGAGCACGAGAAGAAGCAAGTTGAAGTGCTGCGATTGATCCAGGCCTACCGTATGCGTGGCCACCAGGCAGCCCAGCTTGACCCGCTGGGGCTGTGGCAGCGTCCTGCACCAGCAGACCTGTCGATCAATCATTACGGCTTGACCAATGCCGATCTTGATACGACCTTCCGTGCCGGCGACCTGTTCATCGGCAAAGAGGAAGCGAGCCTACGCGAAATTCACGAAGCGTTGCAGCAGACATATTGCCGCACCATCGGCGCTGAATTTACGCATATCACCGATTCCGAGCAGCGCCAGTGGTTCCAGCAGCGTCTGGAAAGCGTGCGTGGTCGTCCGACGTACTCCGCCGACATCAAGAGCCACCTGCTTGAGCGCGTGACCGCCGGTGAAGGCCTGGAAAAATACCTGGGCACCAAATACCCAGGCACCAAGCGTTTCGGTCTGGAAGGCGGCGAGAGCCTGATTCCGATGCTCGACGAACTGATCCAGCGTTCCGGTTCTTACGGCACCAAGGAAGTCGTCATCGGCATGGCCCACCGTGGCCGTCTGAACGTACTGGTCAACACCTTCGGCAAGAACCCGCGCGAGCTGTTCGACGAGTTCGAAGGCAAGAAGAAGGTCGAGTTGGGTTCCGGTGACGTTAAATACCACCAGGGCTTCTCGTCCAACGTAATGACCACCGGCGGTGAAGTTCACCTGGCCATGGCGTTCAACCCGTCCCACCTGGAAATCGTTTCCCCGGTGGTGGAAGGTTCGGTTCGTGCCCGTCAGGATCGTCGCAACGATTCGACCGGTGAGAAGGTTCTGCCGATCTCCATCCACGGTGACGCTGCATTCGCAGGTCAAGGTGTGGTCATGGAAACCTTCCAGATGTCGCAGACCCGTGGTTTCAAAACCGGCGGTACTGTTCACATCGTGATCAACAACCAGGTGGGTTTCACCATCAGCAACCCGCTGGACTCGCGTTCCACCGAGTACGCTACCGACGTTGCCAAGATGATCCAGGCGCCGATCCTCCATGTGAATGGTGATGATCCGGAAGCTGTATTGTTCGTGACCCAAATGGCCATCGACTACCGCATGCAGTTCAAGCGTGACGTGGTGATCGATCTGGTCTGCTACCGTCGTCGCGGCCACAACGAGGCCGATGAGCCAAGCGGCACTCAGCCTCTGATGTATCAGCAGATCACCAAACAGCGCACTACCCGTGAGCTGTACGCTGATCGTCTGACTCAGGACGGTACTCTTGATGCAGAGCGTGTTCAGGCGAAAGTCGACGAATATCGCAACGCGCTGGACAACGGTCTGCACGTTGTGAAGTCGCTGGTCAAAGAGCCGAACAAAGAGCTGTTCGTGGACTGGCGTCCGTATCTGGGCCACGCCTGGACTGCGCGTCACGACACCCGTTTCGATCTGAAAACCCTGCAGGAACTGTCCGCCAAGCTGCTGGAAATTCCGGATGGCTTCGTGGTTCAACGCCAGGTTGCGAAGATTTACGAAGACCGTCAGAAGATGCAAGCCGGCGGCCTACCGATCAACTGGGGTTACGCTGAAACCATGGCGTACGCGACCCTGGCGTTCGAAGGTCACCCGATTCGCATGACCGGTCAGGACATCGGCCGCGGTACGTTCTCGCACCGTCATGCTGTTCTGCACAACCAGAAAGACGCTGGCACTTACGTTCCGCTGCAGCACCTGTACGACGGTCAGCCACGCTTTGACCTGTACGACTCGTTCCTGTCGGAAGAGGCCGTTTTGGCGTTCGAATACGGCTACTCGACCACCACGCCGGATGCGCTGGTGATCTGGGAAGCCCAGTTCGGCGACTTCGCCAACGGTGCTCAAGTGGTTATCGACCAGTTCATCACCAGTGGCGAGCACAAGTGGGGCCGTCTATGCGGTCTGACCATGCTGCTGCCGCACGGTTACGAAGGTCAGGGTCCTGAGCACTCCTCGGCACGTCTGGAGCGTTACCTGCAGCTGTGCGCCGAGCACAACATTCAGGTAGCCGTACCGACCACGCCGGCGCAGATCTACCACTTGCTGCGTCGTCAGGTGATTCGCCCGCTGCGCAAACCATTGGTCGTCCTGACGCCGAAGTCGCTGCTGCGCCACAAGCTGGCCATCTCGACGCTGGAAGATCTGGCCGAAGGTTCGTTCCAGACCGTTATCCCGGAAATCGATGTTCAAGACCCGCAAAAGGTCGAGCGCGTTGTTCTGTGTAGCGGCAAGGTCTACTACGACCTGCTGGAAAAACGCCGTGCCGAAGGCCGTGACGATATCGCCGTCGTGCGTATCGAGCAGCTGTACCCATTCCCTGAGGACGACTTGATTGAAGTCCTGGCTCCCTACACCAACCTCAAACATATCGTTTGGTGTCAGGAAGAGCCGATGAACCAGGGTGCCTGGTACTGCAGTCAGCACCACATGCGCCGCATCGTTGGCAAACACGACAAATCTCTCGTACTCGAGTACGCGGGCCGTGATGCCTCTGCTGCACCTGCTTGTGGTTACGCATCGATGCACGCCGAGCAGCAGGAAAAACTGCTGCAAGACGCGTTTACCGTTTAACGCCTTCGCGCACTTGAAACCGAATTTAAGGAACTACAGATAATGGCTATCGAGATCAAAGCCCCCACTTTCCCGGAATCGGTTGCCGATGGCACCGTTGCCACCTGGCACAAACAACCGGGCGACGCTGTCAAGCGCGACGACCTGATCGTCGACATCGAAACCGACAAAGTCGTACTGGAAGTTCTGGCTACTGCTGACGGCGTGCTGGGCGCAATCGTCAAGAACGAAGGCGACACCGTTCTGTCCGACGAAGTCCTGGGCTCGATCGAAGCGGGCGGTGCTGCTGCCGCTGCTCCAGCCGCCGCTGCTGCTCCGGCCACTACTGCCGCTGCACCGGCTGCCGCCGAAGGCGAAGACGATCCTGTTGCTGCTCCGGCTGCTCGCAAGCTGGCTGAAGAAAACGGCATCAACATCGCTTCCGTTGCCGGCACCGGCAAGGGCGGTCGCGTGACCAAGGAAGACGTGGTTGCAGCCGTTGCTGCCAAGAAAGCCGCTCCGGCTGCCGCGCCTGCCAAGGCTGCTGCACCTTCGGCTGCCGCTCCGGTGTTCGCCGCTGGCGATCGCATCGAGAAGCGCGTACCGATGACCCGCGTTCGCGCCACCGTGGCCAAGCGTCTGGTTGAAGCACAATCGAACATGGCGATGCTGACCACTTTCAACGAAGTCGACATGACCGAAGTCATGGCACTGCGTTCGAAGTACAAGGATCTGTTCGAGAAGTCCCACAACGGCGTACGCCTGGGCTTCATGTCTTTCTTCGTGAAGGCAGCCACCGAAGCACTGAAGCGCTTCCCGGCTGTGAACGCGTCGATCGACGGCGGCGACATCGTTTATCACGGCTACGCTGACATCGGCGTTGCCGTTTCCAGCGACCGTGGCCTGGTTGTACCAGTCCTGCGTAACGCCGAGCTGATGAGTCTGGCTGAAATCGAAGGTGGCATCGCCACTTTCGGCAAGAAGGCCCGTGACGGCAAACTGTCGATGGACGAGATGACCGGTGGTACCTTTACCATCACCAACGGTGGTACCTTCGGTTCGATGATGTCGACCCCGATCGTCAACCCGCCGCAGGCAGCTATTCTGGGCATGCACAACATCATCCAGCGTCCTATGGCCATCAATGGTCAGGTCGTTATCCGTCCGATGATGTACCTGGCATTGTCCTACGATCACCGTCTGATCGATGGCAAAGAAGCTGTGACCTTCCTGGTGACCATCAAGAACCTGCTGGAAGATCCGGCTCGTCTGTTGCTGGATATCTGATAGAAGCAGCTGCAAGCTTCGAGCAACAAGCCGCAAGAAAGGGCGGCTTGGCTTGAAGCTTGTGGCTTGAAGCTTTTCGCTAAAGAGGATTTTTTGAATGTCGCAGAAATTTGACGTAGTAGTGATTGGTGCTGGCCCTGGTGGCTATGTGGCTGCCATCAAGGCCGCACAGCTGGGTCTGAGCACTGCCTGCATCGAGAAGTACACCGACGCCGAAGGCAAGCAAGCCTTGGGCGGTACCTGCCTGAACGTCGGCTGCATTCCTTCCAAGGCGCTGCTGGACAGCTCCTGGAAATACAAGGAAGCGAAAGAAAGCTTCAACGTTCACGGTATCTCGACCGGCGAAGTCAAAATGGACGTCGCTGCGATGGTCGGCCGCAAGGCTGGCATCGTCAAGAACCTGACCGGCGGCGTTGCCACTCTGTTCAAGGCCAACGGCGTTACTTCGATCCAGGGCCACGGCAAGCTGCTGGCTGGCAAGAAAGTCGAAGTCACCAAACCGGACGGTTCGGTTGAAGTCATCGAAGCTGAAAACGTGATTCTAGCGCCAGGTTCGCGTCCGATCGACATTCCACCGGCTCCGGTTGATCAGAACGTTATCGTCGATTCGACTGGCGCGCTGGAATTCCAATCCGTGCCTAAGCGTCTGGGCGTGATCGGCGCTGGCGTGATCGGTCTGGAACTGGGTTCGGTATGGTCGCGTCTGGGTGCAGAAGTGACGGTCCTGGAAGCCCTGGACACCTTCCTGATGGCAGCGGACACCGCTGTATCCAAGGAAGCGCTGAAAACCCTGACCAAACAGGGTCTGGACATCAAGCTGGGCGCTCGCGTCACCGGTTCGAAAGTGAACGGCGACGAAGTCGTTGTGAACTACACCGATGCCAACGGCGAACAGACCATCACTTTCGACAAGCTGATCGTAGCCGTTGGTCGCCGTCCGGTGACCACTGATCTGCTGGCTGCCGACAGCGGCGTGACCCTGGACGAGCGCGGTTTCGTGCACGTTGATGATCACTGCGCTACCACCGTACCGGGCGTTTTCGCCATCGGCGACGTGGTTCGCGGCATGATGCTGGCTCACAAAGCCTCGGAAGAGGGCATCATGGTTGTTGAGCGCATCAAGGGTCACAAGGCTCAGATGAACTATGACCTGATTCCTTCGGTTATTTATACTCACCCGGAAATCGCGTGGGTTGGCAAAACCGAGCAGGCATTGAAAGCTGAAGGCGTTGAAGTTAACGTTGGCACCTTCCCGTTCGCCGCTTCCGGCCGTGCCATGGCCGCCAACGATACCGGTGGTTTCGTCAAGGTCATCGCCGATGCCAAGACTGATCGCGTATTGGGCGTGCACGTCATTGGCCCGAGCGCTGCAGAACTGGTTCAGCAGGGCGCGATCGGTATGGAATTCGGCACCAGCGCTGAAGACCTGGGCATGATGGTTTTCTCCCATCCGACCCTGTCTGAAGCCTTGCACGAAGCTGCTCTGGCTGTGAATGGCGGCGCCATCCACATTGCCAACCGCAAGAAGCGTTAACAGACAATAAGAAACCACGGCGGTAACGGCCCGTCGTGAGCCTTGCGAGCAAGTCTCACCGCGGAATGTCCGCTGGACGCAGTCTTGCGTAGCACAGCTACGCAAGCAGCAGTCACAGGTGGCGCGGCACTCATCAAGAGCGCAGCGCCGAATGCGCAGTACCTAACGAAGACGGTAAAAAGCATGAATCTTCACGAGTATCAGGGTAAGCAGCTGTTCGCTGAATACGGCCTGCCAGTTTCCACTGGTTACGCAGTAGACACCCCGGAAGCAGCAGCAGAAGCTTGCGACAAAATCGGCGGCAACGAGTGGGTTGTCAAAGCCCAGGTTCACGCCGGTGGTCGCGGTAAAGCGGGCGGCGTTAAGCTGGTTCGCAGCAAAGAAGACGCCAAAGCCTTCGCACAGCAGTGGCTGGGCAAGCGTCTGGTGACTTACCAGACTGACGCCAATGGCCAGCCAGTCACCAAGATCCTGGTTGAATCGTGCACTGATATCGCTAAAGAGCTGTACCTGGGCGCTGTCGTTGACCGTTCGAGCCGTCGCATCGTGTTCATGGCTTCCACCGAAGGTGGCGTGGACATCGAGAAAATCGCTCACGACACTCCAGAAAAAATTCTGAAAGCCACTATCGATCCACTGGTTGGCGCTCAGCCATTCCAGGGTCGCGAGCTGGCATTCCAGTTGGGTCTGGAAGGCAAGCAGGTTGCTCAGTTCGCCAAGATCTTCGTAGGTCTGGCCAAACTGTTCAAGGATCACGACCTGGCTCTGCTGGAAGTGAACCCGCTGGTGATCAAGGCTGACGGCGATCTGCATTGCCTCGACGCCAAGATCAACATCGACGCCAACGCCATGTACCGTCAGCCTAAGCTGAAGACTTTCCACGATCCGTCTCAAGACGATCCGCGCGAAGCGCACGCTGCCAAGTTCGAACTGAACTACGTAGCACTGGAAGGCAACATCGGCTGCATGGTCAACGGTGCTGGCCTGGCCATGGGTACCATGGACATCGTCAACCTGCATGGCGGCAAGCCAGCCAACTTCCTCGACGTAGGTGGTGGCGCTACCAAAGAACGCGTGACCGAAGCGTTCAAGATCATCCTGTCCGACACTAACGTCGCGGCAGTACTGGTCAACATCTTCGGCGGCATCGTTCGCTGCGACATGATTGCCGAAGGCATCATCGGCGCTGTGAAAGAAGTCGGCGTGAAAATCCCGGTTGTTGTTCGCCTTGAAGGCAACAACGCTGAGCTGGGCGCTAAAGTACTGGCAGAAAGCGGTTTGAACATCATCGCTGCTACCAGCCTGACCGACGCTGCTCAACAAGTTGTCAAAGCTGCGGAGGGCAAATAATGAGCGTCCTGATCAATAAAGACACCAAAGTTATCTGCCAGGGTATTACCGGTTCGCAAGGTAGTTTCCACACCCAGCAAGCCATCGAATACGGCACCAAGATGGTTGGCGGCGTAACTCCGGGCAAAGGCGGCACCGAGCACCTGGGTCTGCCAGTGTTCAACACCGTTAAAGACGCCGTAGCTGCCACTGGCGCTACCGCTAGCGTGATCTACGTTCCAGCTCCTTTCTGCAAAGATTCGATCCTGGAAGCTGCTTTCGGCGGTATCAAGCTGATCGTCTGCATCACCGAAGGCATTCCTACCCTGGACATGCTGGACGCTAAAGTTAAGTGCGACGAACTGGGCGTAGTCCTGATCGGCCCTAACTGCCCAGGCGTGATCACCCCAGGCGAATGCAAGATCGGCATCATGCCAGGTCACATTCACTTGCCAGGCAAGGTCGGTATCGTTTCCCGTTCCGGCACCCTGACCTACGAAGCTGTGAAGCAGACTACTGACGCCGGTTTCGGTCAGTCGACTTGCGTCGGCATCGGTGGTGACCCGATCCCGGGTTCGAACTTCATCGACATCCTGAAGCTGTTCCAGGAAGACCCGAAGACCGAAGCGATCGTAATGATCGGTGAGATCGGCGGTTCGGCTGAAGAAGAAGCGGCTGCCTACATCAAGGCACACGTGACCAAGCCGGTTGTTTCCTACATCGCTGGTGTGACTGCTCCTGCGGGCAAGCGCATGGGCCATGCTGGCGCAATCATCTCTGGCGGCAAAGGCACTGCAGACGAGAAATTCGCTGCTCTGCAAGACGCAGGCGTAAAAACCGTGCGTTCGCTGGCAGACATCGGCAAGGCCTTGGCCGAGCTGACTGGTTGGGCTGTCAAGTAAGCCTCGTGCTTAACTGACGCTTCACCAAACAAAGGCCACCTTCGGGTGGCCTTTGTCGTTTCTGGCATTTGAGTCGATGGTGGCTATTTATAGGCATCCGCCCAATTACATGCAAAAACGCGACACGGAAACGTCGCGTATCGGATAGTTCGCCCTCTAACAGTGCGTTTGTAAGCCAAATTCGTTAGGCTAGCCGCCATTTTTGCGTCTGCCGCCCACAAGGCATGCAACGCGCTATACGGGTCAGTCCCATACGGATCGACAGCATTTCCCTAATCCCACAGGGCAATCCCCCTCTAAATTCCGATTCAGTAGTGTGGTATTACCTTAATGAAAGTTTTGAAAGGTCAGGACATCCTGGCACTTGGTTTTATGACATTTGCCCTGTTCGTTGGGGCTGGCAACATTATCTTCCCGCCGATCGTCGGCTTGCAGGCCGGACCTCATGTCTGGATGGCGGCGCTGGGCTTCCTGATCACGGCGGTCGGTTTGCCAGTGGTCACCGTCATTGCGCTGGCCAAGGTCGGCGGCGCAATGGACACGTTGAGCAGCCCGATCGGCAAGATTGCCGGCGGTGTGCTGGCGGCCGCTTGCTACCTGGCGGTCGGCCCGTTGTTCGCCACTCCGCGTACCGCGACCGTGTCGTTCGAAGTCGGTCTGGCGCCACTGACTGGCGAGAGCCCGTTGGCGCTGTTCCTCTATAGCTCGGTTTACTTCCTGTTGGTGTTCTTCATCTCGCTCTATCCGGGCCGTCTGCTCGATACCGTAGGTCGCTTCCTCGCGCCGTTGAAGATCATTGCGCTGGCGGTACTCGGCATCGCTGCATTCGCCTTGCCCGCCGGAGATATCGGTAGCGGTACTCCGGAATATGTGGCTGCACCGTTCTCCCAGGGCTTCATCAATGGTTACCTGACCATGGATACCCTCGGTGCGCTGGTGTTCGGCATCGTCATCGTTAACGCGATCCGCTCCCGTGGTGTCGAGTCGCCTGCGCTGATCACTCGTTATGCGATCATCGCCGGGCTCATTGCCGGCGTCGGTCTGGCGCTGGTGTATATCAGCCTGTTCCGTCTTGGTTCCGGCAGCCACGAAGTGGCCGTTGGTGCCACCAATGGCGCCGCGGTACTGCACGCTTACGTGCAACACACCTTCGGCTCGCTGGGCAGCGGTTTCCTTGCCGTACTGATCTCGTTGGCGTGTCTGGTGACGGCCGTGGGCCTGACCTGCGCGTGTGCCGAATACTTCAGCCGAGTGCTGCCACTGTCCTACAAGACGCTGGTGATCATTCTGGCGGCGTTCTCGCTGCTGGTGTCCAACCTGGGCCTGACCAAGCTGATTGCCTTCTCCATTCCGGTGCTGACCGCGATCTACCCGCCGTGCATCGTTTTGGTAGCGCTGAGCTTCTGCAAAGACTTCTGGCATGAGCATGGCCGCATCATCGGCCCAGTCATGTTGGTGTCCTTCGTGTTTGGCACCATCGACGCTCTGAAAGGCGCCGGCCTGGCCGACTGGCTGCCATCGCAACTGTCGCATCTGCCACTGAGTGAGCAGGGCTTGGCGTGGTTGGTGCCGTGTGTAATGACCCTGGTGGTTGCAGTGATCTGCGATCGCGTGCTGGGCAAGCGTAGTGAAGCCATTGCCTGACGTTTCCTGACCCGCCACAAGCGGGTCTTGGGCGATTAAACAGAAATGCCCCGTATCAATCGATACGGGGCATTTTTTATGGACATCAGGCAGTGTCTTTTTTCCTGAGCTAACGTCGAACGATTACATCGATTCTGGTGGGAGCGAGCAAGCCCGCTTCCCCAGATAAAGTGCTCATATTTGACAAGGAATTGCATGTCGTTCATCCAAGCTAACCTGATCCATTTGCTCGCCGCACTCTGGTTTGTCATCTGCTGGGGCGGTTATACCCGATACGCCAGTTGGAAGGCTCGCGACACCGCCTGCCTGGCCAGTGTGCTGCACCTGTATCGTGAAGACTGGATGCGCCGCATGTTGCTGCGCGACAACCGCATCGCAGACGCTAGCGTGATCGGTAATCTGGAGCGCAATGCCTCGTTCTTCGCCTCCAGTACCCTGATTATTCTTGCCGGTATTCTCACTGTGCTTGGAGCGTCCGAGCGGGCGGTGTCGTTGCTGGCGGATATTCCGATGGTGCAGCAGGCGTCGCAAGGCATGTCAGAGATCAAGTTGCTGTGTCTGGCCCTGGTGTTCGTCTATGCGTTCTTTACGTTCAGTTGGTGCATGCGCCAGTACAACTTTGCGGCGATTCTGGTGGGCTCAGCGCCCATGATCGGTGAGCGACAAGTATCGGAGCAGGAGCGCAAGGCCTTTGCTTTGCGGGCGGCGCGGGTGATTTCGATGGCGGCCAACCAGTTCAACTTTGGGCTGCGCTCCTATTACTTCGGCATGAGCATGCTGGCGTGGTTCGTCAGCCCCTGGCTGTTCATGATGATGAGCGCCGGGGTCGTGGTGGTGTTATACCGCCGCGAATTTCATTCCGACGTCCTCGATGTAATGGTGTATACCCCTACAGAGGCGCCCATCCCCGAGGCGAACAAGGAAGCTGCTTGATGAGTATTCCGTTCTGGTGTGTGTTTATCAGTGCGCTGTTGATTTATATCGCGCGTATGCCGGTGGCCAAGGCCATGAAAGAGCAGGGTGGTTACAACAATCACCTGCCGCGCCAACAACAAGCGCAGCTCACCGGTTACGGCGCCAGGGCGCTGGCGGCTCACCAGAACAGCATCGAAGCGTTCATGTTGTTTGCGGTAGGCGTGCTGATGGCGCATACCACGCAAACGGCGGGGTGGTTGATCGATACATTGGCAATCATTTTTGTAATAGCCCGGATCATCTACCTGTGGTTTTACCTGGCCGATCTGCCGCGACTGCGCAGTCTGGTCTGGGGGATTGGTTTATTGTGTTCGTTGTTATTGATGATTAGTCCGACTTTTAGAACTGTGTTGCTTTAACAGCGCATTACCGAAAAGTGACAGACAAAAGAAAACCCGCACTTGGCGGGTTTTCTTTTTCTGCATCAAGAGGCGATTTATTGCGTCTTGGCAGCTTCGTCTTTTGCAGCTTCGTTCGATTCTGCCTGAGCTTTGGCGGCTTCGGCATTTTCTTTTGCTGCGTCGTTCACTTTATCCTGAGCTTTGCTCATGTCTTGTTGAGCTTGTTCAGCATGTTCGGTGGCATCTTGAGCTTTGTCCTCGGATTTTTTATCGCAGGCAGCGAGACCGAGGGACGCGGTCAACATCAAGGCAATAGCTAAAGTCTTACGCATGGGGTGTTTCTCCTTATGGAAAATAACTACTGGCCTTAAGAACTCACGCCTGAGGGTTAAGTTCCTCATTTGTTTCAGATATATAAGTTTGTTTTGCCACGGAACTTTTGCTGTGTTTCTTACTACGGGTAAATGGGATTAACGAGAGTAATTATCAAATGGCCGAAAACCCCGTTTTTGAGCGTGCGACACGATTCCTGTCGGCGTTGCGTCACTGTCAGGTTCTTGGTTTGCAGGTGCACAGCGCCTCCACCGAAGGGCTCACGGTTATCCTGCCGTACAGCCCGAAAATCGTGGGCAATCCGCAAACCGGAGTGATTCACGGCGGGGCAATTACCTCGTTGATGGACACGGCCTGCGGGATGTCCACTTTGTGTGTACTACCAGAGTTCGAGGTTTGCCCGACTCTTGATCTGCGCATCGACTACATGCACGCCGCTGAACCCGGCAAAGATGTTTATGGTTTCGCTCAGTGCTACCGGGTAACGACCGATGTGATCTTCGCTCGTGGCTTTGCTTATCAGGATGATCCCGAACAGCCGATCGCCCATGTCGTTGGCACGTTCATGCGTATGGGTAAGGGTCTCAGGGGCACCAAAGGTTTCGGCGGTGCGATCAAGGGGGAAGGTCAATGAGTGATGAATTGAAGGATCAACTGCAGCAGGCCCACGAACAGGGTGACTACGCGCCGCTGCTGAAGTTGATCCCCTACGCCGGGCTGATCGGCATCGAATGCTCGCGGGTCGGTGATGAGTTGCTTTTCAAGCTCCCGGCGAACAAGGACAACATTGGTAACCCTTTATTGCCGGCGATCCACGGCGGCGTTATTGCCGGGTTCATGGAGCTGGCCGCTGCCCTGCATTTATTGATTTTTACCGGTGCGCCGGGCGTGCCGAAGATCATCGACTTTTCCCTCGATTACCTGCGAGCCGGGCAATTTCGCGACACCTGGGCCAAGTGCGAGGTCTGCCGGCAGGGGCGGCGAGTCGCGAATGTCGCGGTCACAGCATGGCAAAGCACCGAAAACGAACCGATTGCCACTGCCCGCGCGCACTTCAAAATCGATGACCCCTTGAAATCCTGAACACTGCCCCAAACTCTGATGACAACCCGCCGCAGACCATTCGGGTCGCGGCCAATGCCATCTGATTGGAGTTTGATGACCATGAGTGTGGAAACTCAAAAGGAAACCCTGGGCTTCCAGACCGAGGTGAAGCAACTGCTGCACCTCATGATCCATTCGCTGTATTCCAACAAGGAAATCTTCCTTCGCGAATTGATCTCGAACGCCTCTGACGCTGTAGACAAGCTACGCTTCGAAGCCTTGGCCAAGCCTGAGTTGCTCGAAGGTGGCGCAGACCTGAAAATCCGTGTGAGCTTCGACAAAGACGCCAAAACCGTCACCCTCGAAGACAACGGTATCGGCATGAACCGTGACGATGTGATCACCCACTTGGGCACCATCGCCAAGTCGGGCACTGCCGATTTCATGAAAAACCTCTCGGGCGATCAGAAGAAGGATTCGCACCTGATCGGTCAGTTCGGCGTCGGTTTCTACTCGGCCTTCATCGTTGCAGACCAGGTTGACGTGTACAGCCGTCGCGCCGGCACACCTGCCAGCGAAGGCGTGCACTGGTCGTCGAAAGGCGAGGGTGAGTTCGAAGTTGCCACAATCGAAAAACCTGAGCGCGGCACTCGCATTGTCCTGCACCTGAAAGCGGCGGAAGACGAGTTCGCCGATGGCTGGCGTCTGCGCAACATCATCAAGAAGTACTCCGACCACATTGCCCTGCCGATCGAACTGCCGAAAGAAGTCACCGCAGCCGAAGGCGAAGAGCCGCCAGCCGTTGAGTGGGAAACCGTCAACCGCGCCAGCGCCCTGTGGACCCGTCCTCGCACCGAAGTGAAGGATGAGGAATACCAGGAGTTCTACAAGCACATCGCCCATGACTTTGAAAACCCGCTGGCCTGGAGCCACAACAAAGTTGAAGGCAAGCTCGAATACAGCTCGTTGCTGTACGTGCCGGCCCGTGCACCGTTCGACCTGTACCAGCGTGAAGCGCCGAAAGGCCTGAAGCTGTACGTGCAGCGTGTGTTCGTGATGGATCAAGCCGAGTCCTTCCTGCCGTTGTACCTGCGCTTCATCAAGGGTGTGGTCGATTCCAACGACCTGTCGCTGAACGTGTCGCGGGAAATCCTGCAGAAAGACCCGATCATCGACTCGATGAAGTCGGCGCTGACCAAGCGCGTACTCGACATGCTGGAAAAACTGGCGAAGAACGAGCCTGAGCAATACAAAGGCTTCTGGAAAAACTTCGGTCAGGTCATGAAAGAAGGCCCGGCAGAAGATTTCGCCAACAAGGAAAAAATCGCCGGGCTGCTGCGTTTCGCATCGACCCATGACGAAGACGGCGAGCAAGTTGTCGGTCTGGCTGACTACCTGGCGCGCGCCAAGGAAGGTCAGGACAAGATCTATTACCTCACCGGCGAAACCTACGCGCAGGTCAAGAACAGCCCGCACCTGGAAGTCTTCCGCAAGAAAGGCATCGAAGTGCTTCTGCTGACCGACCGTATCGACGAGTGGCTGATGAGCTACCTCAGCGATTTCGACGGCAAGACGTTTGTCGACGTGGCACGCGGTGATCTCGATCTTGGCAATCTGGACTCGGAAGAGGACAAGAAGGCTGCGGAAGAAGTTGCCAAGTCCAAAGAAGGTCTGGTTGAGCGTCTGAAAACTGCGCTGGGCGATTCCGTGGCTGAAGTGCGTGTTTCTCATCGTCTGACCGATTCCCCGGCCATTCTGGCCATCGGCGAGCAGGATCTGGGTCTGCAAATGCGTCAGATCCTCGAAGCCAGCGGTCAGAAAGTGCCGGATTCGAAGCCGATTTTCGAATTCAACCCGGCGCACCCGCTGATCGAAAAACTCGACGGTGAGCAGAGCGAAGAGCGTTTTGGCGACCTGTCGCACATCCTCTTCGATCAGGCAGCCCTGGCTGCCGGCGACAGCTTGAAGGACCCGGCCGCTTACGTGCGCCGACTGAACAAGCTGCTGGTTGAACTGTCGGTTTAATCACGTTGCAAAAAAAACCCGCTTCGGCGGGTTTTTTCATTCTGGTGTTTAACAAATCAGGAGTCAGAAATGAGCCAAGTCACTGTACGTTCCGTGGTCTATCAGATTGATGGTCAGCCTTATGAAGGCCGGTTGGCCTTCGATGCCGATCATAAGAACGCGCGTCCGGGTCTGTTGATGGCGCCGAACTGGATGGGCGTCAGTGCCGGCGCCGAAGAGATCGCCAAATCGGTCGCAGCCAAAGGCTACGTGGTGTTGATCGCTGACGTTTACGGTCAGGCGGTGCGTCCCCAGAACGCCGATCAGGCTGGCGCGGCGATGATGCCGCTGAAAGATGATCGGGCCTTGCTGCGCAAGCGCATGCAAGCGGCGTTCGAGCAGTTGCACGCGCAAGGTGAAGCAGCGGTCGATATTTCGAAACTGGCGGTGTTCGGCTTCTGTTTTGGCGGCTGTTGTGCGCTGGATCTGGCGCGTACCGGTGCGCCGGTGAAGGCGACGGTATCCTTCCACGGTACGCTGGATTCGCCAAACCCGGCGGATGCGAAGAACATCAAGGGCTCGGTGCTGGTGTTGCATGGTGCTTCCGACCCCTTGGTGCCGAAAGAGCAATTGCCTGCTTTCGAAGATGAGATGAACGCGGCGAACGTGGATTGGCAGTTGCTGAGCTACGGCGGTGCGGTGCACTCGTTTACCGATCCGCACGCCAATATGCCGGGCAAAATGATGTACGACGCGAAGACCGCTGCGCGCGCCTTCAAGTCGATGCATGACTTGTTGGATGAAGTGTTCAGGGGCTGATTCAGGCAGCGCCTGCTCTGGCTTCTTCTTCCGCATTGGAACGCGTTCCAATGCGGGAACAGGCTTGCTCGCGAAGAGATGTTAGTCAGCGGCACAAGACTCAGGGCAATTCAATCCGCTCACTTTCCCCCGGCACTGTCGGCCAATCCCCGGCCGCCCACTTGCGCCGAGCCTCATCAATGGCCGCCGGATCGCTCGCGACAAAATTCCAGTTGATCCGCCGAGGTCCGTCCAGCGGCGCACCGCCGAACACCACAGCATGACAGTCACTCTCGGCAAACAAACTCATCTCTTGCCCTGCCGGCAACACCACCAACACATGCGGCTCGATGGGTTCGCCATTCAATTGCGCATCACCACTGAGCACATACACCGCCCGCTCTTCATGCTCGGTCGGTATGAGCAGCGTGGTCGCCGTTTGCATTTTTACTTCGGCGTACAGCGTAGGAGAAAGCACCGGTACCGGCGATTCAAGACAAAAGCCTGACCCGGCAATCATCCGAATCTGCACGCCGAGGTTATCGCTGACGGGTAACGTCGCCGCCGGGTGATGGCTGTAGTGTCCTGGCCCTTGCTCATGATCCTTGGGCGAGGCCAGCCAGATCTGCAAACCGTGCATGGTGAAGCTTTGCTCCCACAACTTCTCGGGCGTGCGCTCGACGTGAGCGATGGCGCTGCCAGCGGTCATCCAACTGACATCGCCGGCGCTGACCACCTGATCGGAGCCGAGGCTGTCCTTATGCTGGATTTGCCCTTCAAACAAATAGGTGAGGGTCGACAGGCCGATGTGCGGATGCTGTCGGATGTTCATGCCTTTGCCCGTCGGATAAATCGTCTCGAGCATGTGATCAAAAAATACGAAAGGCCCGACGCTGCGGCATTTGGCTGACGGCAGTGGGCGCAGAATCGGCTGGCCTTCGACGTCTTCGGCTCGCGCGCGGATGATCAGAGGTTGCGTGTCCATGGTGCATTCCAGGCTGAGCGGGTGATGCGCAGAGCATAACCCGCCGCAGCCCGCGTGTTGATTATTGGCTGTCGAAGCCTTGTGGTGCGTGGGTTTCGATCGTCACGTCGGTGGTGGTCATCAGCTTGTGGACCGGGCAGCGGTCGGCAACGCGCAGCAGTTCTTCACGCTGGGCGTCAGTCAATACGCCTTTGAGGGTGAGTGTGACGTGCAAGACGTATTTGCCTTTTTGTTCTTCGCTGTTGTCGCGTTTGACTTCGACACCTACGCCAGTCAGCGGGATGTCTTTCTTCTTTGCGTACATCTTCAGGGTTATTGCCTTGCAGGCGCCGAGGGCAGCGTCGAAGTAATCGTGCGGCTCGGGTGCCGAGCCTTCGCCGCCGGCAGATTTCGGTACGTCGGCAAACAGTTCGTGGTCATCGATCTTTACGGTGTGACGAAAGCCTTCAGCGGAGACGGTATTGACGGTAACGGTCATGGGAACCTCACTGGCAGTAGGAAAAGTCGTTCGATCAAAAAAGACCTTGCAGTTATAGAGCATTCCCACCGGCACGCGTTCCACTTTCCTGCGGGATGAACCCTTGTCGTCAGGGCGGGGTCTAGGTTATGCCTACTTGTCGGAGATTAATTGTGTCCCTGTATCGTTTGAGTTTTGCCTGCCTTTTGGCCTTTGCCAGTTCGGCCAGTGCCCGCGAATACACCTACAGCGACGCGCACCTGCACTACGTGGATTTTTTCCAGGAAACGGCCGGCATGTCGAAACTGCTGACAGCCATGAAGGACAACTCCGTCGAGCATGTGATGATTTCCGGTATTCCCGTGGCCAAAAAGTGGCACGAAGACGAACCCAAACGCCCGCGTTATTACGCCGGCGATGATGCCGATGCGTATTGGTACAGCGCCACCGACGTGATCGTTGCGGATGCGGTGCAAAAACTAACGCCTGAGCAACGCCCCTTTTTCCATCCCTTCCTTTCAGGTTTCAACCCCAACGACAAAAACTCTGCTGCGCACATCCAGCGCATGCTCGATCTGTACCCGGGGCTATGGCAGGGCATCGGCGAGGTGTTCACCCGCCATGACGATCTGACGGCGCTGACGTCTGGTGACACGCCACGCGCCAATAACGAAGCGATGACCAGGATCTATCATCTGGCGGCGGAAAACGATCTGCCGGTGATGCTGCACTCCAACATCACCTCCAAACGTGAGAAAAATCCGCTTTATCTGAGGGAAATCGAAGAGCCGCTGCGTAATCATCCGCACACCCGGTTTATCTGGGCGCACGCGGGGACAAGCGCCGAGATTCATCGGCATCAGACACAGTTGAAATTCCTGCTTGCGACCTTGACGCGGATGCTTGAGGCCTATCCGAATCTCTACATCGACCTGTCTTGGACCATGCTCACTCCATATCTGCTGGATGCGCAGGGGAAGCCGCGCCCGGCATGGCTGGCACTGGTAGAGCGTTATCCGGAGCGCTTCATGCTCGGTTCGGACGTGGTCGGGCGATTCAACAGGCTCGGTCAGGAAATGCACAGCTTTAAACCGTTTCTCGATGCGCTACCGGAAGACGTCGCCCATAAAGTCGCAAAGGACAACTTCCTGGCGATCTTGCCGCGAACGGAGCTCAAATCCGCTAAAACCACGCTGAATCGATAATGCCGCGTGTTCGGAGTATTAAGGCGTTTTGATATCACGTTTTGGTCTTACGCAAATTTCCGCCGGGCCGATACCTTCTAGAGCAACCAGCTGCAGGGTTGATGCAGCGCTTTTGGAAGGAACCAGAGCAATGAGTATCCGTAGTCTCAATATTGCCCCGCGCGCCGGATTGGGTTTTGGCCTGTTGGCCCTCATGGTGTTTGCCCTGGGGGCGTTCGCCTTGCTGCAAATGTCCAACATGCGTGCCCAGTCTGATGAGGTCGATAAAAACTGGCTGCCGAGCGTGATGGCCGTCGGCGAGATGAGTCAGGACATGCTGCGCCTGCGGGCGTTGACCATGCGCCTGTTGATCGACCGTGATCGGCAGGCGCTTGAGCAGAATGTTGCCAAGCTCAATGAGTTGCGCGGCGTGCTCAGTGAAGCCCAGCAACGATATGACGTGCTGATCGTGCTGCCCGAGGAGCGTCAGTTGTTTGATCGTTTCAAAGTTGCCGAGCACAAGTACCTGGAGTTTCAGGCGCAGGTGATGCAGTTGTCCGCACAGAATCGGGTGGAGGAGGCGGCGGCGATTCTCAATATTCAGATGAGCCCGTTGGCCGATGACATCACGGTCACCCTGCGGGAACTGGTCGAACTGAACAAGCACAACGCCAACCTTGCTACCGAAGCTGCACGGTTAGTGTTCATCAATTCGCGGGTGTGGGTCGGTGTGATGATCGCCGTCACGGCGTTGATCACCATAGGCCTGGCGTTGTTACTGACCCGCAGCATCGTGATGCCGTTGGCGCAGTCGTTGGGCGTGGCGCAAGTGGTGGCCGCAGGTGATCTGACTGGAGAGATCGACATTGCAGGCAAGGACGAGCCGGCGCGACTCCTGCAAGCGCTGCAAAGCATGCAGCACAATCTGCGCGACACGATTCGGCATATCTCCGAGTCATCCAGCCAGTTGGCTTCGGCATCGGAAGAGCTCAGTTGCGTCACGGAAGACGCTACGCGCGGGTTGCATCAGCAGAGTCTCGAAATTGAGCAGGCGGCCACGGCGGTCAATCAGATGACGGCTGCAGTGGAGGAGGTGGCCAGCAATGCGGTGGCGACGTCCGAAGCCTCGCGCGAATCCGATCGTATTGCCCAGCATGGTCGTGAACAGGTACGCCAGACCGTGACGTCGATTGAGTGTCTCGCCGAGGACGTTACCAATAATGCGATTCAGGTGGAGGATTTGGCGCAGAAGGTTCATGGCATCAGCAAGGTGCTGGATGTCATTCGTTCGATTGCCGAGCAGACCAATCTACTGGCCCTTAACGCTGCGATAGAGGCGGCGCGGGCCGGCGATGCCGGGCGTGGGTTTGCAGTGGTGGCCGACGAAGTGCGGGCGCTGGCCCATCGTACCCAGCAGTCGACGCAGGAAATCGAGCAGATGATTGGCGGTATTCAGCAGGGTACCGATTCGGCGGTCAATTCGATGCAGCAGAGCAATGGGCGGGCGCGTTCAACACTGGAGTTGGCCAAAGCTGCGGGAGTGGCGTTGGAGGAGATTGCTTCGGCGTTTACGTTGATCAATGAACGCAATCTGGTGATCGCCAGCGCTTCGGAAGAGCAGGCGGCGGTAGCGCGGGAGGTGGATCGCAATCTGATGAACATCCGCGATCTGGCGATGCAGTCGTCGGCGGGGGCTAATCAAACCAGTGCGGCGAGTCAGGAGTTATCGCGGTTGGCGGTGGATCTCAACAGCATGGTGGCCAAATTCTCGGTATGACTCGATAGCCGATCGCAACGGTGAACCCACTCACAGTGATTGTGTGTTGTTGCGCAAATTGCAGGCATGAAAAAGCCCCGCATGTGCGGGGCTCTTCAATATCGCGCTGGATCAGCTGCCTTTGACAGCCTTGCCGTTGACCGTGCCGTCCTGGAGCATGATGTTGTACTCCTTGCCGTCGGTTTCAACCTGTTGCAGGCGAACCAGCAGGTAGTCCCAGTCCTTGGCGAACCACAGGACGGTGATGCGCTTGCTTTGTGTCGGGTCGCGCACGCGCTCGACTTTGATCGAATCGATCTTGCCAGCCTTGGTGTCGACTTTTTCCGAACCCAGTACGCGGAAGTCATAGGTGTCGACTTCGCCATCATCGACCACTTGGTAGCTCATGGTCTTTTTGCCGGCCGCTACGTCATGTTGCAGCGCCAACTGATAAGTGGATTTGTCGACCATGCCACGGTTGAGCGGGATCTTCACCGCGTCGCCACGATCAGTGCCGGTAACCATTTTGCTGTTCCAGTCGAAATCCAGATCAGCCTTCTTGGCTTTACCCAGGCCACCCCGTTCGAAGTGGTAGGACTGCGGCAGCAAGGTGTCCTTGTCCAGGGTCAGGGTGCTTTTCTCGCTCAGGCTGGCAATCATCATCGAAGCCTTGAAGCTGAGCGTCCAGACGCCATTGGCACCCTTGGTCAGGCTGCGTTCGGCAGTGCCGCTCATGGGCAGTTGTTTCCAGTCTGCGGTATAGCTGGCGGAGAACGGTTGAAGGTCTGCTGCCTGCGCAAAAGGCAGGGCGAGCAGAGCGCAAGCGAAGAGCAGGGCGCGACGCATAATATCTCCTAGTTTCGAATCAAGTGGCCGCTGGCCGCGAGTAGCTGGCTATCCAGTAAAGCACCTTGTTCTCCGAGCGTCAGCCTGCCTTCGGCAAACCAGCGTACCGCCATCGGATAGATCAGGTGCTCCTGGGCGTGAACTCGCTGCGCCAGACTCTGCGGCGTGTCGTGCAACTCTACCGGTAATACTGCCTGTACGACCAGTGGTCCGCCATCGAGTTCCTCGGTGACGAAGTGTACGGAGCAGCCGTGCTCGGTGTCGCCGGCTTCCAGCGCGCGCTGATGAGTGTGTAACCCTTTGTATTTGGGCAGCAGCGACGGATGGATATTGAGCAGGCGACCCTGATAGTGGCGAACGAAATCAGCGCTGAGAATGCGCATGAAACCGGCCAGCACCACGAGTTTGGGATTGAATTCGTCAATCAGTTTGATCAGGGCAGCATCGAAGGCCTCGCGACCTTCGAATGCCTTGTGATCCAGCGAGCGGGTGGCGATACCCGCGTCACTGGCGCGTTGCAGGCCGTAAGCGTCGGCGCGGTTTGAAATCACCGCAGCGATGCGAACCGGGCTGTCGCCGGTCCGCGAGCTGTCGATCAAGGCCTGCAAGTTACTGCCGGTGCCGGACAACAGCACCACGACATCACAGGTTGCGGACATTAATGAGCCTTAAGGTTCTTCAGATCAACCTGAGCTGCGCCTTCGGCGGCAGCAGCGATCTGACCGATGACCCAAGGCTGCTCGCCCGCTTCACGCAGGGTGTTCAGAGCTACTTCAACGTGCTCCTGAGCCACGCAGATGACCATGCCGACGCCGCAGTTCAGTACGCGGTGCATCTCGGTTTCGTCAACGTTGCCTTTCTCTTGCAACCAGTCGAAGACGGCCGGGCGAGTCCAACTGGCCACGTCAACAACGGCCTGGGCGCCTTTTGGCAGAACGCGCGGGATGTTGTCGAGCAGGCCGCCGCCAGTGATGTGGGCCATGGCTTTGACGGCGCCGGTGTCTTTGATCAGCTTGAGCAGCGGCTTGACGTAGATGCGGGTTGGCGCCATCAGCAGGTCGGTCAGCGGTTTGCCGTCGAGCTGGATGTTCTCGATGTCGGCGCCGGACACTTCGATGATCTTGCGGATCAGCGAGTAGCCGTTGGAGTGCGGTCCGGACGATGGCAGGGCGATCAGGGCGTCGCCGGTCGCGACTTTCGAGCCGTCGATGATTTCGGCTTTTTCCACCACGCCGACGCAGAAGCCGGCCAGGTCGTAGTCTTCGCCTTCATACATGCCAGGCATTTCTGCGGTTTCGCCACCCACCAGCGAGCAACCGGACAGTTCGCAGCCAGCGCCGATGCCGGTAACGACCTGTGTCGCGGTTTCGACGTTGAGTTTGCCGGTGGCGTAGTAGTCGAGGAAAAACAGAGGCTCGGCGCCGCACACCACCAGATCGTTCACGCACATGGCCACGAGGTCGATGCCGATGCTGTCGTGCTTGTTCAGGTTCAGTGCCAGACGCAATTTGGTGCCAACGCCGTCAGTGCCGGAGACCAGCACAGGCTGCTTGTAGCCGGCCGGGATTTCGCAGAGGGCGCCGAAACCGCCCAGGCCGCCCATGACTTCCGGGCGCGCAGTGCGCTTGGCGACGCTCTTGATGCGTTCGACCAATGCTTCACCGGCGTCGATGTCTACACCGGCGTCCTTGTAGCTCAGGGAGGGTTGCTTGCTCATGATCCAGGCCTTTAGGGGGGATTCAGGGGTAACGACCGAGTCCAGCGGGAACGCCGAAGTCGATGGGGCGATTGCCTCACGCGAGTTTCGAGGTGCCCGGCTGTTGCCGGTCTGCGAAGGCGCGCGATTTTATCAGGCTTGAGGGGCAGCGGCCATCCTCGCACCGACGGGCAGGGGCATATCGGCCGAAATTTTTTGCAATTGAGCCGTCTGGGTGCCTGTATAAGGTGTTGCAATTAACCGTCTATCGTTATCACTGTGCAAAAACTTATCGGCGCTGTGTGAATGTTTTGCAGCGGCCGGTGGTCA
Organism: Pseudomonas baetica; assembly: GCF_019733355.1. Classification (GTDB taxonomy): domain Bacteria; phylum Pseudomonadota; class Gammaproteobacteria; order Pseudomonadales; family Pseudomonadaceae; genus Aquipseudomonas; species Aquipseudomonas baetica_A. The sequence goes on from NZ_JAIHLQ010000021.1 coordinate 28,083, forward strand.
CAGCCTTGCTCAATCGGTTCACGCGGCCTGTTCCAGCCGCTCCTGTCGACGGGAATTTTCCATGCGTTTTTGTAAATTGTTGTTTGTGGGCTGTTTGTCTGTGGTCAGCCTGGCGAGTCATGCCGAAAACCTCAAAGGCCTTTATCAAGTGCGTGAGCCGGTCAGCGGCCAAGCGCCGCAAGAGCGCGATCGCGCGACCCAGGCTGCGCTGGATACATTGGTGTTACGCCTGACCGGTGATCCTAAAGCCCCGCAAAATCCCGGGTTGGCGCCGATCAGGAAGGATCCGCAGCAGATCATCAGCCGGTTCGGCTTTGATGCCGGTCCACCTGAGGTGCTGAAAGTCGATTTCGACCCCAATACCACCGAGCAGGCATTGCGCCGCGCCGGGTTATCCCTGTGGGGTGCCAGTCGGCCGTCGATTCTGGGTTGGTGGCTGAGTGACTCGACCGAGGGTTCGAGTCTGGTCGGTGATGGTCAGGCCGCTGCTGCACCGCTGCGTGCAGCTGCACAGCATCGCGGTTTGCCATTGCGTTTGCCGCTGGCGGACCTCGGCGAACAATTGGTTGCTACCGCGCCAGTACTGGAGGGTTCCGATCCTGCGCCATTGCAGGGCGCTTCGGAACGTTACAATGCTGACGCCTTGCTGGCAGTGCATGCCCGCGAAGAGGGCGGGCAGTGGCAGGCCAAATGGCACTTGTGGATGGGTGATCAAAAAGACGCGGGGAGCGTGCAGGGTGCCGATCAGGCCGCCGTGGCTGATGCCGTAATGCTGGCGGTTGCCGAGCGACTGGCGCCGCGTTATGTGGTCAAGCCCGGCACTTCAGGTCAGCAGACGCTGGAGGTGCAGGGCATGAATCTGGAGCATTATGCGACGCTGCTGCGGTTGCTCGAGCCGTATGGGGTGCGTCTGCAGAGTGTTGATGGCGATCGTATCGTCTATCGGGTCAATGGCAGTGCCGATCAGTTGCGTGCTCAGTTGTCGCTGGCGAAGTTGCAGGAGTTGCCGGCCGAAGCGCCGGTGCCTGTGGCTGCGCCGCAAGCGTCGGTCCAGGGTGCAGCGCCGGTTGCTGCTCCGGCCCCGACACCTGCGGCGCCATCTCTGCGGTTTCGCTGGTAAGTCTTTCCTTATATAGAAGAAGCAGGAGTGGTAAATGGCCGATACGCGGCGTTGGTTCTGGCTCGGTGGGGTGGTCCTGCTTTGCGCGTTTGTGTGGTTGCTGCACCCGATCCTCACGCCGTTTTTGGTGGCGCTGCTGCTCGCTTATCTGTTCGATCCGCTGGTTGATCGACTGGAAAAGCTCGGGCTGTCCCGAACCTGGGGCGTAATCACCGTGTTTGCCTTGTTCTCGCTCATCGTGACGGCGCTTTTGTTGGTTTTAGTGCCGATGCTGGCCAAACAGATGCTGCGACTGTATGAACTCACCCCCCAAATGCTGGACTGGTTGCAGCACACGGCGGTGCCATGGGCGCAGTCGAAGCTGGGGTTGGCGGATGGCTTCTGGAAATTCGACAAGGTCAAGGCGGCCATCAGCGAGCACATGGGCCAGACCAGCGACATTGTCGGCGTGGTGCTGAGTCAGGCGACGGCTTCGGGGCTCGCGCTGATTGGGTGGTTGGCCAATCTGGTGCTGATCCCGGTGGTGGGTTTTTATCTGCTGCGAGACTGGGACTTGATGATGGCCAAGATCCGTAGCCTGCTGCCGCGTGATCGTGAGGAGCGCGTGGTAACGCTGGCTGGCGAATGCCATGAGGTGCTGGGAGCGTTTGTTCGCGGTCAGTTGCTGGTGATGCTGGCGTTGGGTGTGATTTACGCGGCAGGGCTGATGATCGTCGGTCTGGAGTTGGGTCTTTTGATCGGTCTGATTGCGGGTCTGGCGGCGATTGTGCCGTACATGGGATTCGTGATCGGCATTGGTGCGGCGCTGATTGCCGGGTTGTTCCAGTTCGGAGGGGATCTGTACCCAATGGTCGGGATCGTCGCGGTATTCATGGTTGGTCAGGCGCTGGAAGGCATGGTGCTGACACCGCTGCTGGTGGGCGACCGGATCGGGTTGCACCCGGTGGCAGTGATCTTTGCGATTCTGGCTGGCGGCGAGTTGTTTGGTTTCACCGGGGTACTGCTGGCGCTGCCGGTAGCCGCTGTGATCATGGTGCTGGTGCGACATGTGCACGACTTGTATAAGGATTCCGACATTTATAGTGGCGTGGACGAACTCGAGTTGTGATCGAGGCTGGCGGCCCGGCGGATAGCCGGGTTGGCCCGTGTCTTGCGGGTGATGCGGGTCTGGCAGCGTCAGAGAATCTGTCATAAAACCAATGCGTTAACGCAAACCTTTGATTTTGCTTGGACTCTGTCGCATTGTGCGCTCAGCTTCACGGGTATAAACTTCGCAAACTTTACACAGAGGCCACTAACGGTTCCTTGAGAACTGTTCAGTCAGCATGAAACCGATTCAGCTGCCCCTAGGTGTGCGTCTGCGTGACGACGCCACCTTCATCAACTACTACCCAGGCGCCAATGCCGCTGCACTCGGCTATGTCGAGCGCCTATGCGAAGCCGACGCCGGCTGGACAGAAAGCCTGATCTACCTGTGGGGCAAACACGGCGTAGGGCGTACGCATCTGTTGCAGGCCGCTTGCTTGCGATTCGAGCAGATGGGTGAACCTGCGGTGTACCTGCCGTTGGCCGAGTTGATGGATCGTGGCGTCGAAATCCTCGACAACCTTGAGCAGTACGAACTGGTCTGCCTGGATGACTTGCAGGTGATTGCCGGCAAGCCTGACTGGGAAGAGGCGATGTTTCATCTGTTCAACCGTCTGCGTGACAGCGGTCGCCGCTTGCTGATTGCCGCTTCAACCTCTCCGCGTGAGCTGCCAGTGAAACTGGCTGACTTGAAATCACGCCTGACCCTGGCGCTGATTTTCCAGATGCGTCCTCTCTCCGATGAAGACAAATTGCGTGCGCTGCAATTGCGTGCGTCGCGTCGCGGTCTGCACCTGACGGATGAGGTCGGACATTTTATTTTGACTCGCGGCACTCGCAGCATGAGCGCGTTGTTTGATCTGCTTGAGCAACTCGATCAGGCCTCATTGCAGGCTCAACGCAAGCTGACCATTCCTTTCCTCAAGGAAACCTTGGGCTGGTGAAACCTTGGGTTTCATTGGGTCTCGGCATATTTCAGGCGCCAGAAAATCCGCTTTCCTGCAGGCTGTGCAGGCCGCGTTTCGTTTCAAATGGGCTTAAGCGCTTAGATGTAAACGAGAAACCGGGAAGTCACAAAAAGATCGATTGAATTTGCAAATGAAGTCGATAGCGGGCATAGTCTCGGCTTCTTTACAACTACCAGCCACGGTCGTGCCCATGCTAAAGCGCTTCGCACCCCTCGTGCCTCTCGCACTCGTCACCCTGTTGTACGGTTGCGCTGCTCATTCTCCAATTCAAGAGCAGTCACAACAGGTTAAAAATTCTGCTACTGCCCAGTCTTCCGTTATCTATCAGGAAGAGCTGGATACCGAAAAAGAACTCTCTGACTTCAACAAGAAGCCCTATGAGTTGCCAGTTCTCGCCGACAGCATCCTTGAGCGCGGCATGTCCCTGATCGGTACCCGTTACCGTTTCGGCGGTACCTCGGAAGCTGGTTTCGACTGCAGTGGTTTCATCGGTTATCTGTTCCGCGAAGAAGCTGGCATGAATCTGCCGCGCTCTACCCGCGAAATGATCAACGTTGACGCACCGCTGGTATCGCGCAGCAACCTCGAACCGGGTGATCTGCTGTTCTTCGCCACCAGTGGTCGTCGCGGTCGTGTCAGTCACGCCGGGATCTACCTGGGTGACAACCAGTTCATTCACTCCAGCAGTCGTCGTAGCGGTGGTGTTCGTATCGATAACCTGGGTGACAGCTACTGGAGCAAGACCTTCATCGAGGCCAAGCGCGCGCTCGCGATGGCACCGACCGTGGTCACCGCTCGCAAGTAATACCGCCCTTTGTCGCTGCATTCGCGGCGACAATCTGCCATCGGCAACGCAGTAGACCTAAACTTTACAAGGTGAAGTTAAAGTCTTACTTGAAGTTTGTCGTGTAGCCGCTAGAATCTGATCCTATATTGATGGCAAACCGCCTGCGTGTTCACGCAGGCGGTTTTGTTTTCTGTCCATCCGGCAGAGAAAGCCGCAGCCAGATCAGGATGTTCTGCTTATGACCATGTCGGCCCGCCTTGCATTGATGTTTTTCGCAGCGCTGCTCAGCGCCTGCGCCAGTCGCACGCCACCGCCTGCGCCGATTGTTCGCGCTCCGGTAGCGTTCGGTCCCTCTCAGTCTTTTTCACCTGCTGCTGACGACGTGTTGTTCCGCGCGCTTGGCCTGGTCGGCACGCCTTATCGCTGGGGCGGCAATACGCCGGATTCGGGGTTTGATTGCAGTGGCTTGATCGGTTTTGTTTACCGGGATGCGGCGGGTATTTCTCTACCGCGCTCTACCCGCGAGCTGATCGTCATGCAGGCGCCGAATGTCAGCAAAGAAGGCTTGCAGACGGGCGACCTGATTTTCTTCGCCACCAATGGCGGCTCGCAGGTCAGTCATGCCGGGATTTATGTCGGGGAGGGGCGTTTCGTGCATGCGCCGGCTACCGGCGGCACGGTGAAACTCGATAGCCTGTCGAAAGCGTATTGGCAGAAGGCGTACCTGAGTGCCAAGCGGGTGTTGCAGCCTGAGCATCTGGCGCATAACCCGTAGCGCTGGGAAAAGAGATGTGGAAGCGAGCAAGCCCGCTCCCACATTTGTTATGTGTCGGCCCCTGATTTATTGAGCGGAAGACACCCGCCAAACCTTGTTCCCCACATCATCGGCCACCAGCAAGTCACCTTGCTGATCGATCACCACGCCTACCGGGCGACCCAGAGCGTTCTCGTCCTTGTCGAGGAAGCCGGTCAGCACATCCACCGGTTTGCCATTCGGCTTGCCGCCGGTAAACGGCACGAAAATCACTTTATAACCACTGTGCGGCTTGCGGTTCCAAGAACCGTGCTGGCCGATGAACGCACCTTCCTTGAATTGCGCGGGCAGTGTGTTGCCTTCGGCGAAAGTCAGGCCCAGTGAGGCGGTGTGCGGGCCGACGGCGTAATCCGGGACGATGGCCTTGGCCACCAGATCGAGATTCTGCGGACTGACGCGCACATCGACATGCTGCCCGTAATAGCTGAACGGCCAGCCATAAAAACCACCATCCTTGACCGAGGTGATGTAGTCCGGCACCAGGTCGCTGCCAATCTCGTCGCGCTCATTGACTGCTGTCCACAATGCGCCGCTGGTTGGCTCCCAAGCCAGGCCGTTGGGATTGCGGATGCCTGAAGCGAAGATTCGGTGATCGCCGGTGGCCCGATCCACTTCCCAGATCGCTGCGCGACCTTCTTCTTTATCCAGTCCGTTTTCGCCGACATTGCTGTTCGAGCCGACAGTGACATACAGCTTGCTGCCGTCCTTGCTGGCAATAACGTTTTTGGTCCAGTGATGATTCAGCGTGCCGCCCGGCAGGTCGGTGACCTTGATCGGCTGCGTTTTGATTTCTGTCGCGCCAGTTTCGTAGTGGAAGCGCAGCAGGCGGTCGGTGTCCGCGATGTACAGGTCATTGCCGACCAGGGTCATGCCGAACGGTGAGTTGAGATTTTGCAGAAACACCGTACGCGTTTCAGCCACGCCATCGTGATCGGCATCACGTAGCAGTGTGATGCGATTTGCGCTCGGTACGCCGGCGCCAGCCTTGCCCATGACTTTCTTCATGACCCAGCCACGAATGCCCGTGCTGTCGTCAGGTTTCGGCGGGGCATTGGTTTCCGCCACCAGCACGTCGCCGTTGGGCAGCACGTAAAGCCAGCGCGGATGGTCAAGGTCTTCGGCGAATGCCGCCACTTGCGTGCCTGCCACTGCAGTCGGTTTAGCGCCTTCGGGCCAGCCGATCGCCGGGGCGATATTCACGGTTGGGATCAGGGTGTTGTTGGGTTCGGGCAGTTTCGGTGACGGGCCGGTGCCGTCGGAGACTTGAAGGCTTGAGGATTCACCACAGGCGGCGAGCCCTCCGGCGAGCGCGATAACGAGAGCGAGCTGGATCTTGCGCATTGCTGATCTTCCCTATGAATGCATTCTTAATCATAGAGGCACGCGCAAGCCCGATGGTTCAACCGCTTAGCCGTGGGCCTCCTTGAAGAGCACGGCAATGCCCGGGTGATAGTTGCCGGCATCGCTGCGCAATTTGCGATAGGCATAAGGGAAATACCAGGCCACGGCGCAGGTGTGTTCTTTTTGCAGGTCGTCGACCATGTCTTGCAGCTCTTCGGGGGTGGCGCTGTGCTGGGCTTTTTGCGGGGCGACAAACAGGCAGCCGAGCTTGAGGTCGCTGGCGAAGCTGATGCGTTTGGCGTCGCTGGTGATCTCCAGCAGGGCTTGTGTCAGGTTGAGGTTGTTCACGCGTGGCCAGCGCTGGGTGGCTTGAATGAACGCACGATTTTCGGCGCCGGCCAGGAACAGGTCGGCGCGGGCATTGCGCTCGCCATCCTCGTTTTGCTTGCGGGTAGCGGTCTGCTCAAGCGTCACCAGCTCGGCCATCCAGGCCGCAGCGGAAAGCAATCCGAGATTGGCTTTCTCGTCATGCCAGTAGGGCGTGTCGCTGTCGCCGCGCACGGCGTTGTAACGGTCGATACAGTCAAACCAGCGTTCCAGCATCGGGCGCAGAAATTCCAGGCGCGGATTGCTGATGATCATGCCTTGCATGTGGCTCACCTTATTCTTGTGTGATGTGAGATTGTGGCTCTTTGATATCACTCTTGAGAGTGTGGCACAAGATTGGCGTCAGATAATTGATCGACGGCAGTTATTCGCCCGACAGCCCCCTCTTTAATTGACGCTCCATCCCCAACCCTCTAACCTTCGCGGCTTGTTTCAGGTGCTCTGTGACGTGCGTCGACAGAGTGAAACAGGGAAGCCGGTGAGGGTTGTCTTCAGAGCAAGCACAACCACGATCCCGGCGCTGCCCCCGCAACGGTAAATGAGTGAAAACTGCGTCGAATGCCACTGCTCAAAGCGGGAAGGCGCGCAGCCAGGCGATTCGCCGCTCATGAGCCCGGAGACCGGCCTGATTCATCCAACGGCATCACGGTGGGCGATGCCAGGCTTTTTTGCCTTCTATTCTTGTGCCTGCCCGCCGTTATCCAGCCTCAACGGAGAGCTCCCCCATGACTGATTCCCCCGAGCGTGACGAACGCCATTTGGCGCGTATGCAGCGCAAAAAAGCCGTGATCGATGAACGTATCGCCAATTCGCCTGATGAGTGCGGCCTGGTGCTGGTGCTCACCGGCAATGGCAAAGGCAAAAGCAGTTCGGCGTTTGGCATGCTCGCCCGTGCCATGGGGCACGGCATGCAGTGCGGCGTGGTGCAGTTCATCAAGGGCCGCTTCAGCACCGGCGAAGAGCTGTTTTTTCGTCGCTTCCCCGAGCAGGTGCGCTTTCATGTGATGGGCGAGGGCTTCACTTGGGAAACCCAGGACCGTCAACGCGACATCGCCGCCGCCGAAGCCGCTTGGGCCGTGTCCCGAGAGCTTTTGCGCGATCCGTCGATTGACCTGGTGGTGCTGGATGAGCTGAATATCGCCCTCAAGCACGGCTACCTCGATCTCGATCAGGTGCTCAGCGACTTGCAGGCGCGTCCGCCGATGCAACATGTGATCGTCACGGGTCGCGGCGCCAAGCCTGAAATGGTCGAGATGGGCGACACCGTCACCGAAATGGGCATGATCAAACACGCCTTCCAGGCCGGCATCAAAGCGCAGAAAGGCGTCGAACTTTGAATCAGTCACGTCATTGCCCGGCGGTACTGATTGCCGCGCCGGCCTCCGGTCAGGGCAAGACCACCGTCACGGCCGCGCTGGCCCGTTTGCACCGCAATCAAGGGCGTAAGGTGCGCGTGTTCAAGTGCGGACCGGACTTTCTCGATCCGATGATTCTCGAGCGCGCCAGCGGTGCGCCGGTCTATCAATTGGACATGTGGATGGTCGGGGAGCAGGAAAGCCGTCGTCTGCTGTGGGAGGCCGCAGCCGAGGCCGATCTGATTCTGATCGAAGGCGTGATGGGGTTGTTTGACGGCACGCCGTCGAGCGCTGATCTGGCCCGGCATTTCGGCGTGCCGGTGCTGGGTGTGATTGATGGAACGGCGATGGCGCAGACCTTTGGTGCGTTGGCGCTGGGCTTGGCGAAATATCAGCCGGATCTGCCGTTCGCTGGCGTGCTGGCCAACCGGGTCGGTACGTTGCGTCACGCACAATTGCTTGAAGGCAGTCTGACCGAAGGCTTGCGCTGGTATGGCGCATTGTCTCGCGAGACTGGCATCGAACTGCCAAGCCGTCATCTTGGTCTGGTTCAGGCCAGCGAACTCAATGATCTCGATATGCGCCTGGACGCCGCTGCACAAGCGCTTGCCAGCAGTTGCGAGGTAGCGCTGCCACCCGCCGTGGAATTTGCCGCGCCTGAAGTCATCATCGTAGAGCCCTTATTAAAAGGTGTGCGAATCGCCGTCGCCCACGATGAAGCGTTTGCCTTCACTTATGGCGCAAGCCTCGACCTGTTGCGGGCGATGGGCGCTGTGTTGAGTTTCTTCTCGCCGATCCGCGACACGCAGTTCCCAGAGGCTGAAAGCCTCTATCTGCCCGGCGGTTACCCGGAATTGCACCACGTTGCGTTATCGCAGAACACCGCAATGCTCGACGCCATCCGCGACCATCATGCGGCGGGAAAACCGTTGCTCGCTGAATGTGGCGGCATGCTGTATCTGCTCGACTCTTTGACGGATGTTGAGGGCAGTCGCGCCGAACTGGTCGGCTTGCTCGCGGGCGATGCGGTGATGCAGAAGCGCCTGGCGGCATTGGCGCTGCAAGCGGTTGATCTGCCGGAAGGCACGTTGCGTGGCCACACCTATCACCATTCCCTGACGACGACTGAATTGACGCCGATTGCCCGAGGCCTGAGCCCGAATGGCGGGCGTGGTGCGGAGGCGGTTTATCGGGAAGGGCGGATGACGGCTTCTTACGTGCACTTTTATTTCCCGTCGAATCCGACTGCGATTGCCGCGCTGTTTGCGCCGGACCTTGAGGCCGCCATCGCTGGCAAGCCAGCTCCCACAGGGGATTGTGTTTCGTCAGGTACTACACCGCCCACTGTGGGAGCTGGCTTGCCAGCGATGGGGCCATGACCGACAACGCATTTACTGAGGCCGAGCGCCTAGCGGTCTATCGAGCCATCGCCGAACGCCGCGACATGCGCCACTTCACTGGCGGCACCGTCGAGCCCGAGTTGCTGCGCCGTTTATTGGACGCCGCACATCAAGCGCCAAGTGTCGGCTTGATGCAGCCCTGGCGTTTCATCCGGGTCAGTGATCGCGCACTGCGCGGGCAGATCCGCAATCTCGTAGAAGAAGAACGCATCCGCACCGCTGAAGCCCTCGGCGAGCGCAGTGACGAGTTCATGAAGCTCAAGGTCGAAGGCATCAATGACTGCGCCGAAGTGCTGGTCGCGGCGCTGATGGATGATCGCGATAAACACATTTTCGGGCGACGCACGCTGCCGGAAATGGACATGGCTTCGTTGTCCTGTGCGATTCAGAATCTGTGGCTGGCGTCCCGTGCCGAAGGATTGGGCATGGGCTGGGTCTCGTTGTTCGAGCCGCAAGCACTGGCCGATCTGCTGAAACTGCCGGCCGGGGCCAAGCCTTTGGCGGTTTTGTGCCTGGGCCCGGTCAAGGAATTCTATCCGGCGCCGATGCTGGTACTCGAAGGGTGGGCGCAGGCGCGTCCGCTCAATGAGTTGCTGTATGAAAATTATTGGGGAGTGAGTCAATGAGTGTGGCGTTGTTGAGTGTCGCCGCGGTCGCGCTGGATGCGCTGCTGGGTGAACCGAAACGCTGGCATCCGCTGGTAGCGTTCGGCAATTTTGCCGGGCGCATCGAGCAACGGTTCAACGCTGGTGGCCGGGGCTGGCGCAGCCACGGCGTGACCGCGTGGGTGATCGCGGTGCTGCCGCTGACCTTGCTGGCCACCGCATTGTCCTGGGCACCGTATGTGGGTTGGGTCGTCGAGATCCTCGCGCTGTATTGCGCCCTTGGCATGCGCAGCCTCGGCGAGCACGTCGAACCGGTGGCCCAGGCGCTGCGCGCCGATAATCTGGAAGAGGCGCGTAAGCGTGTCGGTTATCTGGTCAGCCGCCAGACCAGTGAACTGGACAGCACCGCCGTCGCCCGTGCGGCCACCGAGTCAGTACTGGAGAACGGCAGCGATGCGGTGTTCGCCGCGCTGTTCTGGTTTGCTGTGGCGGGTGCGCCGGGCGTTGTCCTCTACCGTTTGAGTAACACGCTCGACGCGATGTGGGGCTATCGCAACGAACGCTTCGAGCGTTTTGGCTGGTGCGCGGCAAAAATCGACGACGTGCTCAACTACATTCCTGCACGCCTTGTGGCGTTGACCTACGCACTGCTCGGTAAAACCCGACTGGCATTGAAATGCTGGCGCACCCAGGCGCCGAAATGGGACAGCCCCAACGCCGGCCCGGTGATGGCGGCAGGGGCCGGCGCGCTCGGTGTCGAGCTTGGCGGCCCGGCGATCTATCAAGGCGAACTGCATGAGCGTGCGCAACTGGGCGAGGGCGCTCAGGCCGATGCCGATTCGATCGACCGCGGCTGGCAATTGGTTCAGCGCGGCGTATGGTTATGGCTGCTGATTCTCTGCGTGGGGGCTGAATTCTATGCTTGAGCACGGTGGCCGGCTGCGCAAGGCTGCACTCGATTACGGCATCGCCGAAACGGATTGGCTGGACCTGTCCAGCGGTCTGGCGCCGTGGCCGTTTCCGATCCCCGACATTGCGTTGCGAGCCTGGGCGCGATTGCCGGAGGCCGATGACGGTCTGGAACAAGCCGCGTGCGATTATTACGGCGCTTCGCAGGTGTTGCCGGTGGCCGGTTCGCAGATGGCCATCCAGTTGCTGCCGCGCTTGCGTCGGGCTGGAAAAGTTGGCGTGTTGTCGCCGTGCTATGCCGAGCACGCCGAGGCTTGGCGCCGTAGTGGCTACATCGTGCGCGAAGTGCTGGAACAGGAAGTCGACTTCTTTATCGACAGCCTTGACGTGCTGGTGGTGGTCAATCCGAACAACCCCACCGGCCTGAGTCTGACCCCGGCGCGGCTGCTCGACTGGCATGCACGGCTGGCCCAGCGCGGTGGTTGGCTGGTGGTCGACGAAGCGTTCATGGACAACACCCCGCAGTTGAGCCTGGCAGCACATACCCATCAGGTCGGTTTGATTGTGTTGCGTTCATTCGGCAAGTTTTTTGGTCTGGCCGGGGTGCGACTGGGTTTTGTCCTGGCCGAGCGCAAGTTGCTTAAATTGCTCGCCGAGCAAGTCGGACCTTGGGCGGTCAGTGGTCCGACGCGGGTGCTGGGTCAGGCTTGTTTGCAAGACACGCAAGGTCACACCCGGCAACGCATTCGTAGCGATGAAACCAGCGAACGACTGGCGTCCTTGCTTGCGCGTCACGGTTTCCAACCGCAGGGTGGCTGCGCCTTGTTCCAGTGGCTGATCACCGAGCACGCCGCCGCGCTGCATGAATTCATGGCCCGTCGCGGCATCCTTCTGCGCCTCTTCACCCACAACAGCAGCCTGCGTTTCGGCTTGCCTGCCGACGCGGCTGAAGAGGCACGTCTCGAACAAGCGCTGCAGGCCTTTTCCAAGGAATTGAAATGACAACCCTGATGGTGCAGGGCACCACCTCCGACGCGGGCAAAAGTACGTTGGTGACCGCACTGTGCCGTTGGGCGACGCGCCAGGGTGTCGCCGTCGTGCCGTTCAAGCCGCAAAACATGGCACTCAACAGCGCGGTGACCGCCGATGGCGGCGAAATCGGCAGGGCGCAAGCGGTGCAGGCACAAGCAGCGTTTCTTGAGCCGCACACCGACATGAACCCGGTACTGCTCAAACCCAATAGCGACACCGGCGCGCAAGTGATCATCCATGGCCGCGCCGTCACCAGCATGAACGCCGTGGCCTATCACGATTACAAAGCCATCGCCATGAAGGCTGTGCTGGTCTCTCACGAGCGATTGAGCGCGGCGTACCCGTTGGTCATGGTCGAGGGCGCAGGCTCGCCGGCGGAGATCAATCTGCGCGCTGGCGATATCGCCAACATGGGGTTCGCCGAGGCGGTCGATTGCCCGGTGCTACTGATTGCCGACATCAATCGCGGTGGTGTTTTTGCTCATTTGGTTGGCACGCTGGAGTTGCTGTCGCCGAGCGAGCAGGCGCGGGTAAAAGGCTTCATCATCAACCGTTTTCGCGGTGACATCGCCTTGCTGCAACCAGGCCTCGACTGGCTTGAGCAGCGCACCGGCAAACCGGTGGTCGGCGTGTTGCCGTATGTGATGGATCTGCATCTGGAGGCTGAAGACGGCATCGACCAGCGCCAGACCGACAAGGCCGATCAAGTGCTCAAAGTGGTGGTGCCGGTGCTGCCGCGCATCAGCAACCACACCGATTTCGATCCGCTGCGTTTGCATCCACAGGTTGATCTGCAATTTGTCGGCCCGGGGCAGGCGGTTCCGCCGGCTGACCTGATCATCCTGCCCGGCTCGAAAAGCGTGCGCAGTGATCTGGCCTATCTGCGCGCCAACGGCTGGGACACGGCCATCTGCCGTCACTTGCGTTACGGCGGCAAGCTGCTGGGGATATGTGGTGGCCTGCAAATGCTCGGTCAGCAGGTGCATGACCCGCTGGGGCTGGAAGGCTCGCCGGGGTCCAGTGCCGGTCTCGGTTTGCTGGCGTTTGAAACGCAGCTTGAGGCCGAGAAGCAATTACGCAATGTGCGCGGGCGTCTGGCGCTGGAAGATGCTGAAGTCAGTGGCTATGAGATTCATGCCGGGGTGACGACCGGGCCGGCGCTCGAGAACGCCGCAGTGCGGCTGTATGACGGTCGTTGTGATGGTGCGCAGAGCCTTGATGGGCAGGTGTTCGGCACGTATCTGCATGGCTTGTTCGAATCGCCGGCGGCCAGTGCGGCGTTGCTGCGCTGGGCGGGGCTGAGCGATGTGCAGGAAGTGGATTATCACGGGTTGCGCGAGCGCGATATCGAGCGGTTGGCGGATCTGGTGGAGAAGCACCTCGATACTGATCTGTTGCGTCAGCTCTGTGGGATCTAGGGTGTTTCGGCTGCCGCGTTCTCTGTGGGAGCGGGCTTGCTCGCGAAGAGGCCGGTGGCCTCAATACATAACTTTCAGGATGTTCCCATGCTCCAACTGATCCTCGGCGGCGCCCGCTCCGGCAAAAGTCGCCTGGCGGAAAAACTCGCCACCGACAGCAACCTGTCAGTCACCTACATCGCCACCAGCCAACCGCTGGACGGTGAAATGAACGAGCGCGTCGCCCACCACCGCGCCCGTCGTCCAGCCGAATGGTCACTCATCGAAGAACCGCTGGAACTGGCCCGCGTCCTGCGCGAAAGCGCCAGTGCCAAGCGTTGCCTGCTGGTCGATTGCCTGACCCTGTGGCTGACCAATCTGCTGATGCTCGACGACGCCGAGCGGCTGACCGCCGAACGCGATGCTCTGTTGGACTGCCTGGCGTCACTGCCGGGTGAAATCATTTTTGTCAGCAACGAGACCGGAATGGGTGTCGTGCCGCTGGGCGAATTGACTCGCCGCTACGTCGATGAAGCCGGTTGGCTGCATCAAGCTCTGGCTGAGCGCTGTCAGCGTGTCGTCCTGACCGTCGCCGGCCTGCCCCTGACCCTGAAAGGACCTGCCTTATGACCCAAACCTGGTGGCTGAACCCGTGCAAACCGGTGAGCGCCGATATCGTTGAACAAGCGGCGGCGCGGCAACAGCAATTGACCAAACCAGCCGGCTCTCTGGGGCGGCTTGAGTCGGTGGCGGTGCAGTTAGCCGGTCTGCAAGGGCAGGTGAAACCGACGCTTGAACAGGTCTGGATTGCGATTTTTGCCGGTGATCACGGTGTTGTGGCTGAAGGTGTGTCGGCATTTGCGCAGGAAGTGACCGGGCAGATGCTGCTCAACTTCGTCAGCGGCGGCGCGGCGATCAGCGTGCTGGCGCGCACGCTCGGCGCACAACTGGAAGTGGTGGACCTGGGCACGGTAACGCCCACGCTGAATCTGCCGGGAGTGCGTCACTTGAATATCGGCGCAGGCACGGCGAATTTCGTTCAGGGTTCGGCGATGACTCAATCGCAAGGCGAACTCGCGTTGCTGGCCGGTCGCGACAGCGTGTTGCGTGCCAAAGCGGCGGGTACGCAGTTGTTCATCGGTGGCGAAATGGGCATCGGTAATACCACCGCTGCCAGTGCGCTCGCCTGTGCGTTGCTCGATTGCCCGGTGGCGCACCTGACCGGCCCCGGCACCGGTTTGAATGCCGAAGGTGTCAGCCATAAAGCGCAAGTGATCGAGCGCGCATTGGCGTTGCACGCCGCACAGCGTGGTGATGCGTTGCAGACACTGTTCAACCTTGGTGGTTTCGAGATTGCCGCGCTGGTCGGCGCGTATCTGGCCTGCGCGCAGGAAGGCGTAGCAGTGCTGGTCGACGGCTTTATCTGCACCGTCGCCGCGCTCGTCGCGGTGCGCTTGAATCCGGCCTGCCGCGAGTGGCTGCTGTTCGGGCATCGCGGTGCCGAGCCGGGGCATCGCCATGTGCTGGAAACCCTGAGCGCCGAACCGTTGCTGGAACTCGGCCTGCGTCTTGGCGAGGGCAGTGGCGCCGCGCTGGCGGTGCCACTGCTGCGTCTGGCCTGCGACCTGCACGGACAGATGGCGACGTTCGCTGAGGCTGCGGTGGCGGATCGTCCGGCATGACGTTGCGTCTGGATTTACTGCGACACGGTGAGACCGAACTCGGCGGTGGTTTGCGCGGCAGTCTCGATGACGCGCTCACCGAAAAGGGTTGGGCACAGATGCGTGAAGCTGTTGTCGCGGGCGGACCGTGGGATCGTTTGGTCAGTTCGCCATTGCAGCGTTGCGCGCGGTTTGCCGCTGAACTCGGTGAAGAACTGAATCTGCCGGTGCAACTGGACAAGGATCTGCAAGAACTGCATTTCGGCGCTTGGGAAGGGCAGAGCGCGGCGGCGCTGATGGAGACGGATGCCGAGGCGCTAGGGCTGTTCTGGGCTGACCCGTATGGGTTTACGCCACCGCAGGGCGAGCCGGTCAGTGATTTTTCTGCGCGGGTGTTGACGGCGGTGGCGCGGCTGCAAGCGGCGTATGCGGGTGAGCGGGTGCTGCTGATCAGTCATGGCGGCGTGATGCGCCTGTTGCTGGCGCAAGCGCGAGGATTGCCGCGTGAACAGTTGCTCAATGTTGAAGTCGGTCACGGCGCGTTGTTCTCGCTGACGGTCGAGGTTGACGGTTTGCTCAAGGAAGGTCACTGACATGCTGCCGCTGTGGATCGCCCTGCAATTTCTGAGCAGCCTGCCGATTCGTTTGCCGGGCATGCCAGAGCCGGAACAGCTTGGGCGCTCCCTGTTGTTCTATCCGCTGGTGGGATTGCTGTTCGGCGTGATCCTTTGGGCGCTGAACCTGGCGTTGGCCGGTGCACCCTTGCTGCTCCACGCGGCGCTGTTGTTGGCGGTTTGGGTGTTGCTCAGCGGCGCCTTGCACCTTGATGGGCTGGCCGACAGTGCCGATGCCTGGCTGGGCGGCTTTGGTGATCGCGAACGTACGTTGACGATCATGAAAGACCCGCGCAGCGGGCCGATCGCTGTGGTGACGCTGGTGCTGGTGTTGCTGCTGAAATTCTCGGCCTTGCTGGCGTTGATTGAACAGCATCAAGCGATGGCGCTGATCATCGTGCCGCTGCTTGGGCGGGCGGCGTTGCTCGGGCTGTTTCTGACCACGCCCTATGTGCGCGCCGGTGGTTTGGGGCAAGCGCTGGCCGATCATCTGCCGCGCAAGGCGGGTTGGCAGGTGCTTGGGTTGAGTACGGCGGCTTGTTTGCTGATCGCCGGATTCAAAGCGATGGTTGCTTTGGTTGTAGCGCTCGTTGTGTTTTTCTGGCTGCGGCAAGTGATGATGCGACGGCTGGGCGGGACGACCGGGGATACGGCGGGGGCGTTGCTTGAATTGCTGGAGATGGCGGTGTTGGTGGGGTTGGTCTTGGTCTGACAGATGGCTGGCTTATCACGCGGCACAAACCGTATTGATAAACTGATGTGTAACTTGATTTAACACAGTCACGGGTATATACACGCACCATGCTTCCTTCTCAGTGTTTGTGCACCAACCTGCGTCGCGCCGCGCGTGGCGTCAGCAGGCATTACGACGGCGCTCTCGACGGCTTCGGGATCAACGTTGCCCAGTATTCTTTGCTGTGCAATCTGCAGCGTCTGGAGCAACCGAGCATCTCGGAACTGGCCGAAGCCATGGGCCTGGACCGCAGCACCCTGGGACGCAATGTGCGCGTGCTGGAGGGCGAGGGATTGGTCGCGCTGGCCGAAGGCGAGGACATGCGTAACCGCATCGTCCGGCTCACCGAGGCCGGTGTACAGCGACTGGCAGCGGCATTGCCGGCCTGGGAAGCGGCGCAGCAGCGGTTGATTGATCGCTTGGGCGCCGAGAAGCGTGAAACCTTGCTCAGATTGCTCGACGAACTGGCGTAGCGCCGGTTTTTTCGGGCTCAAGCGGGTATATACCCGCGAATGGAGAACAACAATGACATCGATGTGGCGTACGTGCGGTTGGGTGTTGCTGGGGAGTGCGCTGATCCTGGCGTTGTCATTGGGCATAAGGCACGGTTTTGGTCTGTTCCTGTCGCCGATGAGTGCGCAGTTTGGTTGGGGGCGCGAGGTGTTCGCCTTTGCCATCGCCTTGCAGAACCTGATCTGGGGCCTCGCCCAGCCGTTCACCGGCGCACTGGCTGACCGCTTCGGCGCGGCGAAAGTGGTGCTGGTCGGTGGCGTGCTCTACGCCGCGGGGCTGGTGTGCATGGGCCTGTCGGATTCGGCGTTGACGCTGTCCCTGAGCGCTGGCCTGTTGATTGGCATTGGTCTGTCTGGCACCTCGTTCTCGGTGATCCTGGGCGTAGTCGGTCGCGCGGTGCCCGCGGAAAAACGCAGCATGGGCATGGGCATTGCCAGCGCTGCTGGCTCCTTCGGCCAGTTCGCCATGTTGCCGGGCACGCTGGGTCTGATCGGCTGGCTCGGTTGGTCGGCTGCACTGCTGGTGTTGGGTCTATTGGTGGCGCTTATTGTGCCGCTGGTAAGCATGCTCAAAGACAACCCATTGCCAGTACTCGGTCATGAACAGACACTCTCTGAAGCCCTGCGTGAAGCCTGTTCGCACTCTGGATTCTGGCTGTTGGCCTTCGGCTTTTTCGTCTGTGGTTTTCAGGTGGTGTTCATCGGCGTGCATTTGCCGGCCTATCTGGTAGATCAACACTTGCCGGCCACGGTTGGCACCACGGTGCTGGCGCTGATCGGACTGTTCAATATCTTCGGCACCTACACCGCCGGTTGGCTCGGTGGCCGCATGTCCAAACCACGTTTACTGACAGCGTTGTATTTGCTGCGAGCGGTGGTGATCGTGTTGTTCCTCTGGCTGCCGGTGACAACGACATCGGCGTATGTGTTTGGCATGGCCATGGGTTTTCTGTGGCTGTCGACGGTGCCGTTGACCAACGGTACGGTAGCGACCTTGTTCGGCGTGCGAAATCTATCCATGCTTGGTGGCATCGTGTTTCTGTTCCATCAGCTCGGTGCGTTCCTCGGAGGGTGGCTGGGCGGGGTGGTGTATGACCGTACCGGGAGTTATGACTTGATCTGGCAAGTGGCGATACTTCTGAGCCTGTTGGCGGCGGCGTTGAACTGGCCGGTGCGCGAGCGTCCTGTCGCACGCCTGCAAACCAGTGCTGGCGCTGCATGAGCCGTTTGTGGTCACGAATTGCCCTCACCGCGCTCGGCGTCGCCTTGCTGGCGCTGGTGTGGTGGGGCTGGCATCAGGGAGGCCTGGCCTTGATGCAGTTGGGCATGAGTATTTGCTAGAAACAGGCCTGGCGAGTAACGTCGAACTCTGACGACTGCTCAAGGATGCTCGAAATGCTGATGCGCTGGTGTGCTGTTCCCGCGTTGCTGATGGCGTTGACTGGCTTGGCCCAGGCCGCTGACTGTCCGGAATTGTTGCAAGGCTCATTGCCGAAATTGCGTGCCAAGGATTCCATTGATCTGTGCAAGCAGTACGCCGACAAACCGCTGGTGGTGATCAATACCGCCAGTTTCTGTGGTTTCGCGCCACAGTTCGAAGGCCTCGAGGCACTCAATCAGCGCTACAAGGCGCAAGGTCTGGAAATGCTCGGTGTGCCCTCCAACGACTTCAAGCAGGAGTCCAAGGACAGCGCTGAGACTGCCAAGGTTTGCTATGCCAACTACGGCGTGACATTCGCCATGACCGAGCCGCAGAAGGTTCGGGGTGATGGCGCTACGCATATGTTTCAGGTATTGGCTGCGCAGAGCAGTGCGCCGAAGTGGAATTTCTATAAATACGTGGTGGATCGCCAAGGCAAAGTGATCGCCAATTTCTCCAGCCTGACCAAGCCGGATGATCCGGAGTTTCTCGCCGCGATCGAGAAAGCCATTGCCTCAAAGCCGCTGAAACCCTGATCCATAAAAAAGCCCCGCGCTCTTTACCGAGGCGGGGCTTTTTAGTGGGCGAGGGGTTAGCCTCGCCTGACAGCATCAGAAGCGGTAGGTTGCGCCGAGACCGAAACCGTTTGCCGAGTTTTCATACTTGGAGTTGTAGGTCTGGCCGCGATCGTTTTCGTTGCGGATCTTGACCGACTCTTCCTTCAGGTACGAATAAGCGACGTCGATCGTCAGGTCTTCGGTCGGGCTCCAGCCAGCGCCGATGCTGAAGATCGTCCGGTCGCCGGTAGGAATGCGTGGCGAACGGTCGACGTTGTTGGTCGGCGACTGGTCGAACGTCAGGCCGGTACGCAGTACCCACTCCTTGTTCAACTGGTACGACGTGCCGACGGCATAAGCCCAGGAATCGTGCCAGTTCTGGTCTTCGGTGATTTCACCGAACTGACCGGCCAATGCAGGCTGTACGCCGGAGTTCTTGACGGTGATTTTTTCCAGTTGGCTCCAACGGGTCCAGGTGGAACCGGCATAGACGTTCCAGCGGTCGTTGATCGCTTGGGTGACCGAGAAGTCGATGGACTCAGGCGTGGTGATCTTCAGCGAAGCATCGTACTTCTGGCTGGCGCTAAGGCCTGCCAGGGCCAATGCGCCGTAGTTGACCTTGGTGTTGCCTTCAAGCTTGTAGTCGACTTTGGAGTGATACGTCAGACCCAGTCGCGTGGTGTCGGTGGCTTGTACCAGCACGCCGATGTTGTAGCCCAGTGCGGTGTCGTCACCCTTGATCTTGACCTTGCCATCCGGCAGGGCCTGAGTGATCGACAGGTTGGATTCCAGCGTGCCGTCGATGCGGTTGATGGTCGGGCCGAAACCGATCGACACCTTGTCGTTGAAGGCGTAGCTGACAGTTGGCTGAAAGGTGATGACCTGTACTTCGGACTTGCTGCCGAAGTAACGACCGGCAAACCCTTTTTCGTAGTCGGTAATCAGGCCAAACGGTACATAAACCCCCAGACCAAATGCCCAATGTTCATCGATCGGTTTGACGTAGAAGCCCATAGGTACGGAGGTGAAGGGCACCATGTCGCCTTTGTTGCTGCCGCCGTTAGGGCTGGAGCTACCGTCGCTGATATCGGTCTTGGCGTCGAGGAATGCAACACCGCCAGTGACTTGTTCGCGCTTGAGGCGCGACATGCCGGCAGGGTTGCCATAAACAGTGCTTGCGTCGTCGGCAGAAGAAGATCGCCCGGCGTAACCCGTCCCCATCCCGCTAATGCTGTGTTCGTTGATGGCAAAGCCGGCGGCGAAAATCTGCGTGGATGCCATGGCAACGGCGAGGCTAAGGGTGGTTTTGAGCATTACTTTTTTCATTATTAGAACTCCTGGTGATCACCGGGGCGAAAATTACCAACATTTTCGTTCCGGCGCTATAGTCCGTATGCGTTGAGTTAGAGCGGTTTTGTAGGACAATCCGACCAGAATGGCGACATGATGGGCGATCTTGAAAAACTGGTCAGTCAGCAAGCGACCTGATTCAGTGGTGAAACACAGGTTTGCCATGCATAAGTGAAGTCCCGCAAGCGACCCTGGGGTTGAAAAGTCTGACGCCAGATACGCGCCATGCCGAGCAGATCATTGGGGGCGGGAAGGGTGGGGTTTTGTTCTTCCACCAGCAGCCAGGCGATGGCCGTGGCGTAACGCAGGTTGACGGTCAATTCCAGGTGCGGGCTGCTGAGAAAGGCATGCTGGCTGGCCAGTCCGCGAACCAGGCTGGCGCGTTCCGGATCGAGCGCCAGATAGTCATCCCAGAGTGCCTGATGGCGATGCTCGGCGATGCGGTAGAGGCCGTGGCCTCGGCGGTCATGCAGGGCGGACCCGAGGTCGGACTGGCTGGCGGCAATGCCCAGCAAAAGGGATTCGGCAGTTGCGCAGTGGCGTCCCAGATAAATCAGCGTAGGACGGATCACGTAGCGACACAGTTCGCTGGCAGCGATACCCATAAAACCCTCGGATCTTGTTATTGGGCGGCGATACCTGAAGGTGGCCTTGGCAGCGGTGGATCGACTCAGGCTCGCCGGAAGCGGATCACGCCGCTTGAGTTGAAGTGTAGTGTCATATTTGCGACGTAAAGGCCTGTTTTTAAAATATTTCCGGCAGTGAGTTATAACCGTTATATCCGATAGTGCTTAGGCGTCGAGGGTGAAAAGTGAAACATCAGGCAATAAAAAGCCCTGCGTTTTAAGCAGGGCTTTTGCTTTTTGCAGCCTTTTCGGCTCTCAGGCAATCAAGGCCTGACGTGTACGATCGATCACGGCCTGCAGCGGTTCGGCGCTGGAGTATTGATCGGGGTACAGACGCTCGCTGTGGCGGGCGATCCCGTGTTCATTGACCACGGTGAAGCTGAAGCAGCCTTTGCGAGCGGCCATGATCAGGCAGTTCATTGGTGCAAAAGCGTTGGTTAGGGTGCGAATGGCATCCTGAGTATGAATTTGAGCAGACATAGTTATTAGGTGTTCCTACAAATGACACGGATAAGAACCGTGCAACGTTAAAACGTTCCAGTAACGTCGACCACCATTGGTCGAACGAAGAACCCGACTGGAACAAAGCAGCCAGTTTGAAGCGCTATTAAGTTGGCGCGCTTGGGCTGGCAGGTAGGTACTTAGGAGGGCAGGCAACACATCAAGGGCAAAGGTTCTGGGCCCGGGGTGAAGATCCTGATCAATTTGCAGGTTGGTTCGGTCAGAGTAAGTGCCCTTCGCAACACCCTTTGCATTCATTCAAAGGCTGTGTTGTCGCAAGATTTACCTGGAAACCATCGAGGGGTCGGTCCCGCTTTTTTCGGTAGTGGCTTCTTGGAAGAAGGTTGACCGTGGGGATGTGTTCGACCGGAATTGACTTTCAGCTTGGTACTAACGCTGCGGATACTAACGGATCGAATTGGACAAAGCAAACCCTGCGTTGAAAAAGATTGCAGTAGCGAGCGGAGTTCGCGATACGACCCCGCAGGGCGCCCCGTATTGGCACACATCTCGACCGTCGGTCGGCGAAGATATATCCGTGAAACGGCGCCTCAGAGCCCTTTATCCCCAGTCAGGGTGCCAAAACGAACCGAAAAAGCGCATTGATATAACCGGGTAACAGGCACTTGTGCACATTAGTTGCGCAGGCTGTAACGACGCTGTCACATCAATCCTGACTCCAGTGGCTGCCTGTATCGAAAGTTTAAGTCAATGAAAAACATCGCTTTTTTTTGTTGGTGAAAAAATCGTCAGTTTGACTGCGGGCCCCATTCCACAAGGCTTTGCGAGGGTTGGAGAGCGGTTGTCCACTGAGTTATCCACAGCTTCTGTGGATTGTCCCGAGCGCTTGCTCTAGCACGGGCGTGCCGGGTTATTTTTCGACTTTACCTGTAAGAAAAAGAGAGTAGAGTGGCGCGCCTTCCGATCTGTCCCACAGTGCTTTATGAAGTTTCGCTCAGTACCAGACTCTGTTACCTCAGAACATCTCCGTGTTACCTCTCCCAAGCGATTTTCCGTGCGTGTGGCCGAATGGTTGCTCGACAGTCCGCGCCTGAGTGACAGCCATAACGCCAAACACTTGGCGGGGCGCTTGCTGAAGCAACCGGCGCGTGAAGGCGTGGTTGCCGCACAAAGCCGCCTCGGTCAGTTGATGTGCCGCGAGTGCGGTAATGCCCGGGACCGTCGCATCGGTCAGGAACTGCTGCGTCAGGCGGCCCGTGCCGGCGACCGTCGTGCTCAACAGGAACTTGGTCTCATCGAAGACTGAGCTGTCCAAGTTCTGACACCTTCGTTACCCTTCAGGCTTTATCGGATCGGCAGGAGTCGCTATGGCTATGGACTTGACCAGCGTATTGCTCGGTCTCGCAGGCGCTGGGCTGCCATTGTTGGCGCTGGCCTGGCAACTGCAACGGCGGGCGAGCACCGGACAAGCCGAGGTGGCCTTGCTCGAAGAGCGGCTGGCCATGGCGCAACTGGCGCAGGACGGGCTCAACGCTCAGCTTGATGCCAGCCGCGACGAAGTCGCTGACCTAGGGCAGGCCAACGCGACCAAACAGGCCGATCTGGCGGCACTGCGCCGCGAAGTCGAACTGCTGCAAATCGAGCGCGACGATGCCCGTGACGCCTCCCATGCCTGGAATATCGAGCGTGCCAACAAAGAGGCTGAACTGCGGCGCCTCGACGCTCAGGCGGCTTCGCTGAACGCCGAACTGCGTGAGCAGCAGGAAAGCCATCAACAACGCCTCAACGACCTGCAAGGCTCGCGCGATGAGCTGCGTGCGCAGTTTGCCGAACTGGCGGGCAAGATCTTCGATGAGCGTGAACAACGTTTCGCCGAAACCAGTCAGCAGCGTCTCGGCCAGTTGCTCGATCCGCTGAAAGAACGCATTCAGTCCTTTGAAAAACGCGTGGAAGAAAGCTATCAGGCCGAGGCCCGTGAGCGTTTCTCGCTGGCCAAGGAACTGGAGCGTTTGCAAGCGCTCAACCTGCGTTTGAGCGACGAGGCGACCAACCTGACCCGCGCCCTGAAAGGCCAGAAAACCCAAGGTAACTGGGGTGAGCTGATTCTTGAGCGGGTGCTGGAACACGCAGGTCTGGAGAAGGGCCGCGAATATCAGACCCAGGTCAATCTCAAAGGCCCGGACGGTGAGCGCTTCCAGCCCGACGTGATCATTTACCTGCCGGGCGACAAGCAAGTGGTGGTCGACTCCAAGGTCAGCCTCACGGCCTATCAACAATATGTGGCAGCGGATGACGACACGCTGGGGCAGGTGGCAATCAAGCAACATGTGCTGTCCCTGCGCAATCACGTCAAAGGCTTGGCCGGCAAGGATTACAAGCGCCTGGAGGGCTTGCACAGCCTGGATTTCGTCTTGCTGTTCGTACCGATCGAAGCGGCGTTTTCCGCAGCATTGCAGGCTGAGCCCAGCCTGTTTCAAGAAGCGTTCGACCGCAATATCGTCATCGTCAGCCCGACCACGTTGCTGGCGACTCTGCGAGTGATCGACAGCCTGTGGAAGCAGGAACGCCAGAGCCAGAACGCCCGGGAAATCGCCGAGCGCGCCGGATGGCTGTACGACAAGTTCGTGCTGTTCATTCAGGATCTGGACGAGGTTGGCAATCGCCTGCAGCAATTGGACAAAGCCTACAGCTCAGCGCGTAACAAACTGACAGAAGGGCGCGGCAATCTGGTCAGTCGCAGTGAACAGCTCAAGCTGCTGGGTGCGCGGGCCAGTAAGAGCTTGCCGGCAGGTTTGCTCGAGCGGGCAATGACGGATGTCGATGGGCTGGTCGAGCTACCCGAATAATCACCACCAGTGCGCGCCCACGAGGGTCACCTGAACTCTGGGCGCGCGAGCTTGCTCACGAAGGCATCAGCCGTTTCGCTGCAAACCGAGATTTACAGCGGTAAATACCGACTCAACAACGCCCGCAACGCCGCCGGTTTCACCGGTTTTGCCAGATAATCCAGGCCCGCCGCGTGTACCTGCGCGACCATCTCGGGGCGCCCATCGGCGCTGATCACCACGCCCGGCACCGGCTCGCCCAGAGTTGTGCGCAACCACGCCATTAACTCGGTCCCGGTGTCGCCGTGATCAAGGTGATAGTCGACCAACGCCAGTTGCGGCCGCACCCCCTCGCTGAGCAGTGCGGCGCATTCTTCACGATTGCGCGCCGTCCACACTTGGCAGCCCCAGCGGCTCAACAAGCTGTTCATGCCGATCAGAATGCTGTCTTCGTTGTCGATGCACAGCACCTGAGCGCCGCTCGGCAACTTGCCATTGATCTCGGCAACCACGCCCACCGGTGTGGTTTGCGTGCGAGCCAACGGCACACTGACACTGAACACACTGCCGTGCCCCGGCCAAGAGCGCACCCGCAGCGTATGACCGAGCACGCGACACAAGCCATCGGCGATCGCCAACCCAAGGCCGAGGCCTTTTTCGGCGCGCGTCTGGTGGCTGTCGAGGCGTTTGAACTCCTCGAAAATAACGTGCTGCTTGTCTTCCGGAATACCAGGCCCACGATCCCAGACCTCCAGACACAATTCCCCGTCACGTCGCCGCACACCCAGTAAAACCGGGCCTTTGGCGTAACGGTAAGCGTTGGTGAGGAAGTTCTGCAAAATCCGGCGCAGCAACTTGATGTCGCTGTCGATGCGCAAATGACTCCCACGCACGCGGAACGTCAAACCTTGTTCCTGGGCCAGCGCCTTGAACTCCGCCCCCAGCGTGTCGAACAGTTCATTGACTGCAAACGGCTTGCGATCCGGATTGATCTTGCCGTTTTCCAGGCGCGAAATGTCCAGCAGATCGCTGATCAAGTCTTCAGCCGAGCGCAACGAACTGTCGAGGTGCTGGACCAGTTTCTGCGCCTCGCTGCTCAAGCCGTCGTCCTGATGGGAGAGGGCGGCAGAGAACAGTCGTGCGGCGTTCAATGGCTGCATCAGGTCATGACTGACGGCGGCGAGGAAACGGGTTTTCGATTGGTTCGCCGCCTCGGCGGTGCCCTTGGCGTCGGTCAACGCGACGTTGAGTTGCGACAATTCCTGCGTCCGTTCGCTGACCCGTTGCTCCAATCCTTCATTGGCTTCGGTCAGTGCTTGCTCGGCTTCGCGGAACGCGGTGATGTCGGTGAAACTCATGACGAAACCGCCGCCGGGCATCGGGTTGCCGATCAGCTCGATCACCCGGCCGTTGGGGAACAGTCGTTCGGAAGTGTGCGCGCGACCCTGGCGCATCCAGTGCAGGCGTCGGGCAACATGTACTTCCGCTTCGCCGGGGCCACACAAACCGCGCTCGGCGTTGTAGCGAATGATGTCGGCAATCGGCCGGCCGACGCTGATCAAACCTTCCGGGTAGTTGAACAGTTCCAGATAACGACGGTTCCAGGCCACCAGTTTCAGCGACTGGTCGACCACGCTGATGCCTTGGGTGATGTTTTCAATCGCACCTTGCAGCAGCGCACGATTGAATTGCAGGACCTCGGAAGCTTCGTCAGCGATACGCACGACGTCCTCCAGTTGCATCTCCCGACCTTCAATAGCGGCTTTTACTACAGCGCGCGTCGAAGAAGCGCCGAGTACACCGGCCAGCAAGCGCTCGGTGTGGGCGATCCATTCGCCGTCAGCGTTCTGGTTCGGGTTGTAGCCTTTGCCCTGACGATAAGCGAAACGAATGAAGCTCTGCCGCGCGCGTTCTTCACCGACAAACCGCGCCGCCAGTTGCAGCAAGTCGTCGATCTGCACCGCCAGCATCGAGCGCGCGCTCGGGCGGGCGCTGATTTCCTGGCCGATAAAACGCCCGGCCTGCCAGTGCTCCGACACCCGTGTGCGGGATAACACCGAGACCCACGCAAACAGGGTGAAGTTACCCGCCAGTGACAGCACCACGCCTTGAGTCAACGGCGAGATCGGCAGGTTCAGCGGGTTGCCGTGCAGCCAAGCCAACCCCGGGAAGCTGCTCAGCGACCAACCCAGACTGTGGGCAGCAATAGGCAGAACCAGCGTGTAAAACCACAGGAACGTGCCAGCGGCGAGGCCGGCAAAGACGCCACGGCGGTTCGCCTGTTTCCAGTACAAGGCGCCGAGCATGGCCGGGGCGAGTTGGGTGACCGCGGCGAAGGCGATCTGGCCAATGGTCGCCAGGCTCGCCGTCGAGCCCAGCAAGCGATAGCTGACGTAAGCCAGCAGCAAGATCACCACGATGCTTACGCGCCGTACCGAGAGCATCCACTGACGGAACACTTCGAACGGGCGCTCGGCGTTATTGCGTCGCAGCAACCACGGCAACAGCATGTCGTTGGAGACCATCGTCGACAGCGCCACACTGGCGACAATCACCATGCCGGTGGCCGCCGAAGCGCCGCCGATAAACGCCAGTAACGCCAGCGCCGGATGGGCCTGCGCCAGTGGCAGGCTGATCACGAACGAATCGGGCAGCACGTCGCTCGGTAGCAGCATCTGACCGGCGAGGGCGATCGGTACCACAAACAGCGCGGCCAAGGCGAGGTATGCCGGGAACACCCATTTGGCCAGGCGCAGATCCTGCGGATCAATGTTCTCGACCACCGTGACGTGGAACTGCCGGGGCAGACAGATGATCGCCATCATCGCCACGCCGGTCTGCACCACCATCGAAGGCCAGTTAATGGTCTCTTTCCAGTATTGCTCAAGGCGCGGGGCGAGCATCGCTTGGTTGAACAGATCGTCGAAACCGTCGTAGAGGCCATAGGTCACGAAGGCGCCGACGGCCAGAAACGCGAAGAGTTTGACCAGTGATTCGAACGCAATCGCCAACACCATGCCCCGGTGGTGTTCCGTGGCATCGAGGTTGCGGGTGCCGAAGACAATGGTGAACAGCGCCAGCACCAGTGACACGATCAGCGCCGTGTCCTGGCCGCGAGTGCCCATGGCGTCGACGCCGGCGCCGATCAACAGGTTAACGCCCAGGACGATACCTTTGAGTTGCAGGGCGATATAGGGCAGGACGCCAACCAGGCAGATCAGCGCCACGACCACCGCCAGCGATTGTGATTTGCCGTAGCGCGCCGCGATGAAGTCGGCGATGGAGGTGATGTTCTCCTGTTTGCTGATCATCACCATTTTTTGCAGAACCCACGGCGCGCCCACTAAAAGCAGGATTGGCCCGAGGTAAATCGGCAGAAATGCCCACAATTGCTCGGCGGCCTGGCCGACTGCGCCGAAGAATGTCCAACTGGTGCAGTAAACGGCCAGCGACAGGCTGTACACCCAGGCACGCATTCGCGGTGGCAGCGGTGTGCTGCGACGGTCGCCGTAGAAGGCGATGGCGAACATGATGGCCATATAGGCCAGGGCGACGGCGGCGATCAGCCCGGTGGACAACGACATGCAACACTCCCGACAGAAGACTCCCTGGCACTCCTGCCCGGGCGGACAGTCTCGCATGAGTGTGGCGGTTAGTCAGTGTCGACCAAGGTCTTGGCGTGGCGGGGTGTCGCAGATGTGGAACCGGGTGGTTTTCATGGTGACTTGTCGGGCTTTTTCGCGAGCAGGCTCGCTCCCACATTTGGAACGTATTCCCCTGTGGAAGCGAGCGTGCTCGCGAAGACGTCAGCCCTGCAACGCGATATCAATCAACCGATGCAGCTCTTGCACCTCAAGCGCCGACGCCGAAAACAGAATGCGAAACACCACCGGCGACACCACCAGATTGATCAGCCGATCAACGCTTGGTGCCGGCTCATCGGGGTAGCGCTCAATGATGGTCTGCAACTGCGCCCCGATAATCGTCACGCAATGGCCTGGCGTCGCGCTCGCCTGCACGTCGCGCATCATGTTGCGCCCAGGCTCGGAACTCATTTCATCGAGATACTGCTCGGCCCACGCGCGAATATCGCCGCGCAGGCTGCCGGTTTCAGCCGGCGCGCTGTCGGGGCGCATGCGGGCGAGGGCGACGTCGGCCAGCAACGCAGCCAAATCACCCCAGCGCCGATAGATCGTCGACGGCGTAACGCCTGCGCGCGCCGCGATTTGCGGGACGGTCACGCTTGAGCGCTCCTGTTCTTGCAGGAGTGCGTGAACAGCCGAGTGAATCGACTCTTGCACCCGGGTGCTGCGACCGCCGGGGCGTAAACCTTCTTTAATAGCCATGCGGCAGACCTTAACACAAAGAATTTGCTTTAAGCGTTGGGCGGTAGCACACTCCGCAAAAGCAAAAAATTAGCTTTAGCGGAGTGTGCCCATGAATAGTCCCGTTTCCCATCGTTCGAACTTGTGGTTTCTGGCGATCACCTTACTCAGTTTTCTCGCCGCTTCCACTGCGCCGACGCCGTTGTATCACCTGTATCAGGATCAGCTGCATTTCTCGGCAGCAGTGCTGACCCTGATTTTCGGTGTCTATGCACTGAGTCTGCTGGCGGCGTTATTAACCGTCGGTTCGCTCTCCGATCACCTGGGGCGCAAACCAGTGATCTTCACGGCTGTGCTGCTCAATGCGTTGGCGATGTTGCTGTTCATTTATGCCGACAGCGTCAGTGGGTTGATTGCAGCGCGGGTTCTGCAAGGCTTCGCCACCGGCATGGCCACCGCGGTTTTAAGCGCCACGTTGCTGGACACCGACCGCCAGCAAGGGCCGTTGATCAACAGCGTTGCACCGCTGCTGGGCATGGCGCTGGGCGGCATGGGCTGCGGGTTGCTGGCCGAGTTCGCCCCGGCGCCGTTGCAACTGACTTACTGGCTGCTGCTGGCGCTGTTTGTGGTGCAGGCGCTGTACGTCTGGCGTTTGCCGGAAAGTGTAACGCCGCAAGCCGGGGCGTGGGCGTCATTGCGGCCGACGTTGCATGTACCGATTCAGGCCCGTGCAACGTTGTGGCGAGTGTTGCCGCTGAACACCGCAACCTGGGCGCTCGGCGGTTTCTATGCCTCCCTCGCGCCATCGCTGGTGCGCGCCGCCACCGGTTCCACTTCCAACCTGGTCGGCGGCGCAACCGTGGCGGCATTGACCGTGACCGGCGCACTGATGATCTTCACCCTGCGCAGTCGCAGCGCCAAACGGGCCTTGCAGTTGGGTGCGAGTCTGCTGCCGATGGGGCTGGTGCTGATTCTGCTTGGCGTGCACAGCGCCAGTCTGTCGCTGTTTTTCCTCGGCACGCTGGTGGCAGGCTGCGGCTTTGGCGCCGGGTTCCTCGGCGCCGTGCGCAGTCTGGTGCCACTGGCCTTGGCTCATGAGCGCGCCGGGTTGATGTCGGCGTACTACGCGCTGAGTTATTTGGCGTTCTGCCTGCCAGCGTTGCTCGCCGGATACTTGGCATGCCGCTTTGGTTTGCTCGCGACCACCGATGGCTATGGTGCGGTGCTGATCGTGTTGGCGCTAGGCGCTTTGTTGCTCAGTCTGCGTGCTCAACCGGCCAAGGTGTGCAACGCTCCATAACCGGCGCGGTTTCGGTTAGCCTTGCCCGGCCATTCTTCTCACGGATCGACTCATGAAGATTATTCGCAGCAAAACTTTCACTGCTGACCGAGCCTGGGGTGCGCTGGACATCGCCAACATGAACGGCATTACCACACGCCTGCACTGGACCGATCAGCCCTATAAATGGCACGTCAATGATGGCGAGGAAGTGTTCGTGGTGCTCGATGGGCAAGTGTCGATGCATTACCGCGAGGAGGGCGAAGAAAAACAGGTGCAGCTTGACGTTGGCGACATCTTCTACGCCTCGGTTGGCACCGAGCATGTCGCCCATCCGCAAGGCGCGGCGCGGATTCTGGTGATCGAGAGCGAAGGTAGCGTTTGACTGCTTATTGGTAAAATAGATAACAGTTAGAGATATTACCCGTTATATAGATATTCGATTCGGTTCTACCATGGACTCAACCTCACCAGAGGACAGGAGTTCACGATGACTTGCCCCAACAGCGCCAAACCCGGCATCAAGCCGTTCAATCAACTTCAGCATCCGCGTGAAGTGATCCGTCAATTCACCCCTAACTGGTTCGCCGCGACCATGGGCACCGGCGTGCTGGCGTTGGCACTGGCGCAATTGCCGTTGACCCTTCCCGGGATGCACGCTGTGGCCGAAGGGTTGTGGTTGTTCAACATCCTGTTGTTCTCATTGTTTAGTGCTGCTTACGCCGCCCGCTGGATGCTGTTTTTCGACGAGGCGCGGCGGATTTTCGGCCATTCCACCGTGTCGATGTTCTTCGGCACCATTCCCATGGGGCTGGCGACGATCATCAACGGCTTCCTGGTGTTCGGTCTGCCGCGCTGGGGCGATGGGGTGATTCAGCTTGCTGAAGTGCTGTGGTGGGTTGATGTGGCGATGTCGCTGGCCTGCGGCGTGTTGATCCCGTACATGATGTTCACGCGCCAGGAACACAGCATTGATCAGATGACCGCCGTTTGGCTGTTGCCAGTCGTGGCTGCGGAAGTCGCGGCGGCCAGCGGTGGTTTGCTCGCCCCGCACCTGACCGATGCCCACTCGCAACTGGTGGTGTTGACCACAAGCTACGTGCTTTGGGCATTTTCCCTACCGGTAGCGTTCAGCATTCTGACCATCCTGCTGCTGCGTATGGCCCTGCACAAATTGCCTCACGAAAACATGGCAGCGTCGAGCTGGCTGGCACTCGGACCTATCGGCACCGGGGCGCTGGGCATGTTGCTGCTGGGCGCTGATGCGCCGGCCATCTTCGCGGCCAACGGTCTGCCGGGCATCGGTGAAATCGCTGCGGGTCTGGGACTTGTCGCTGGGATCACTTTGTGGGGCTTTGGCTTGTGGTGGATGTTGATGGCGTTGCTGATCACCGTTCGCTATCTGCGTGACGGCATCCCGTTCAACCTCGGCTGGTGGGGATTCACCTTCCCGTTGGGCGTGTATTCGCTGGCAACCTTGAAGCTGGCGAGCACGCTCAACCTGACATTTTTCAGTATTTTCGGCACGGTGTTGGTTACTTTGCTGGCGGTGATGTGGCTGATTGTCGGCAAGCGAACCCTGCAAGGCGCCTGGCGCGGCGAGCTGTTTGTCTCGCCGTGCATTGCAGGTTTGAAGAAATAACCTGAAAAGTTTAGGTAAGGTGTGGCCTGGATCGCGGTTCGAGATTCCAATAAGAAGTATCCAGGCCTCCCTCTACAAAAACAGGTACACACGGAAGATGAGCCACCCCTCACAGTTCAACCTGCTGCGCACCCGGCGCTTCTTGCCGTTTTTCATCACGCAGTCGCTCGGTGCGTTCAACGACAACGTGTTCAAGCAGTCGTTGATCCTCGCCATTCTTTATCGGCTGACCATCGAAGGTGACCGCTCCATCTGGGTCAACCTGTGCGCGCTGCTGTTTATCCTGCCGTTCTTTCTGTTCTCGGCGCTGGCCGGACAGTTCGGTGAGAAGTTCGCCAAGGACGCGCTGATCCGTCTGATCAAACTGGCGGAAATCGCCATCATGGCGGTGGGATCGGTCGGTTTTCTCTTCGATCATCTGTCACTGATGCTGGTCGCGCTCTTCGCCATGGGCACGCATTCGGCCTTGTTCGGGCCGGTGAAGTATTCAATCCTGCCGCAGGCATTGCGCGAGGATGAGCTGGTGGGTGGCAACGGGTTGGTGGAGATGGGCACGTTTCTGGCGATTCTGGCCGGGACCATCGGTGCCGGGGTCATCATGTCTTCTACTCATTACGCGCCACTGGTGTCGACCGCCATCGTCGGCATCGCGGTGCTGGGCTATCTGGCCAGCCGCAGCATTCCCCGTGCGGCGGCTGCGTCGCCGCAAATGCGCTTGAACTGGAACATCTTCAGCCAGTCCTGGGCGACCTTGAAACTGGGTCTGGGCCAGACGCCAGCGGTGTCGCGCTCGATTGTCGGCAACTCGTGGTTCTGGTTTGTCGGGGCGATTTATCTGACGCAAATCCCGGCCTACGCCAAGGAGTGGATGCACGGTGATGAGACCGTGGTCACGCTGATTCTTACGGTGTTCTCGGTCGGTATCGCGCTGGGGTCGATGCTCTGCGAAAAGCTTTCCGGGCGCAAAGTCGAGATCGGCCTGGTGCCTTTCGGCTCGTTCGGCCTGACTGTGTTTGGCCTGCTGCTGTGGTGGCATTCCGGTGGAATTCCCGACAGCGTCACCGGCCATAGCTGGACCGAAGTGCTCGGCTTCGCACACACCTGGGCAGTGTTGGTCGACATTCTCGGTCTTGGCGTTTTCGGTGGTTTCTACATCGTGCCGCTGTACGCACTGATTCAGTCGCGCACCGCCGAGAACGAGCGGGCGCGGGTGATCGCGGCCAACAACATTCTCAACGCACTGTTTATGGTGGTCTCGGCGATTGTCTCGATCGTGTTGCTGAGTGTGGCCAAGTTGTCGATTCCGCAGCTGTTTCTGGTGGTTTCGCTGCTGAACATCGGCGTCAACGCCTACATCTTCAAGATCGTTCCCGAGTTCAGTATGCGTTTCATGATCTGGCTGCTCAGCCATTCCATGTACCGCGTGGAGCATCGCAATCTGGAAGCGATTCCGGATGAAGGTGCAGCGCTGCTGGTGTGCAACCACGTTTCGTTTGTCGACGCCTTGCTGATTGGCGGCGCGGTGCGTCGGCCGATTCGCTTTGTCATGTACTACAAGATCTACAACTTGCCGGTGCTGAACTTTATCTTCCGCACGGCGGGGACAATTCCGATTGCCGGACGCAACGAAGACATTCAGATCTACGAAAAGGCCTTCAGCCGGATAGCCCAGTATCTGAAGGACGGTGAGCTGGTGTGTATCTTTCCGGAAGGCAAGTTGACGGCCGATGGCGAGATCAACGAGTTCAAGGGCGGACTGACGCGGATTCTGGAGGAGACACCGGTGCCGGTGATTCCGCTGGCATTGCAGGGGTTGTGGGGGAGTTTCTTCAGTCGCGATCCGAACAAGGGCGTGTTCCGCCGGTTGTGGTCGCGGGTGACGTTGGTGGCCGGACCGGCGGTGGCTGTGGAAGCCGCGCAGCCGGCGAAATTGCAGGAGTTGGTGGGGGCGTTGCGCGGGACAGTCAGATAGTCGCTGACTTCAAGGGCCCCTTCGCGAGCAAGCTCGCTCCCACATTCAGCCGCGTTCTGTCAGAGGAATACGGTCAACTGAGGGCGCGGGCTTGCTCGCGAAAGCAGTTGTGGCCTAAGCGCTGACCTTGAGGCCAATCAACCCGGTAATGATCAACGCCACACTGGCCAACCGAATCAGCGCCATCGACTCGCCAAACAAAATGATTCCGGCAATCACCGTGCCCACGGCACCGACGCCGGTCCAGATCGCATAAGCCGTGCCCAGCGGCAACTCCTTCATCGCAAGGCCCAGCAGGCCAAGGCTGATGGCCATGGCCGCAACGGTCAGTGCGGTGGGGAGCGGGCGGGTGAAGCCGTCAGTGTATTTCAGGCCGACGGCCCAGCCGACTTCAAACAGGCCGGCGCAAAACAGAATGATCCAGGACATGGGAGACCTCCATCGATTGATGGGGTCGTCCCCGGGTTGATGACTCGATCGAGCCGCAGGGTCGTCCCCGCGTTGCGAAATAGTCTGACGAGCATTAACCCAGGGATCAAGTTTTGAAATCAGTCCGCTGTTTGTCGTGACAGCATTTGACGATCTTCTTTCTCACTCATTCGCCGGAAGTATGTCGAAAGCAGTGCCCCGGAAATGTTGTGCCAAACGCTGAACAGCGCGCTCGGCACTGCCGCCAATGGCGAGAAATGCGCGCTGGCCAGCGCGGCGCCCAAACCGGAGTTCTGCATCCCGACTTCCAGTGCCAGCGATTTGCGCTGGGCCAACGGCAACTTGAACAGGCGCCCGGTGAAGTAACCCAGCACGTAGCCGAAGCTGTTGTGCAGCATCACCACGGCCATGATCAGCAGGCCGGATTCGGCAATTTTCGCCTGACTGGCCGCTACCACGGCGGTGACGATGATCACGATGCTGACCACCGACACCAGAGGCAACACATCGACCGCGTGGCGAACCCTATCGCCGAGCAAACGTTGAGCAACGACGCCGAGGATGATCGGCAGCAGCACCACTTGCAGGATCGACCAGAACAGCTCCATGAATGACACCGGCAACCACGCCGAGGCCAGCAGCCAGATCAGTGCCGGGGTCAGCAGCGGGGCGAGGAGGGTGGTGACGGCGGCGATGGCCACCGACAGCGCCAAGTCGCCGCGGGCCAGCCAGGTCATCACGTTGGAGGAGGTGCCGCTGGGGCAGCAGCCAACCAGAATCACGCCGACAGCAATTTCTGGCGGTAGGTGAAACGCTTGGCACAACAACCACGCCACGCCGGGCATGATCACGAAATGCGCGACCACGCCCAGCGCCACACGCCATGGGTGGCGGGCAACGGCAGCGAAGTCGTCGAGTTTGAGGGTCAGGCCCATGCCGAACATCACCAGTCCGAGCAACGGCACGATGGCGCCTTTGAGGCCAAGGAACCATGCCGGTTGCAGGAACGCCACGACGGCGAAAATCAGAACCCAGTAAGCGAAGGTGTTGCCGACAAAGCGGCTGAGTGCAGCCAGTGCGCGCATGGCCCGATCCTTATTATTAGTCACACCACAAAACCAATTGTGGGAGCGGGCTTGCTCGCGAAGGCGTCGGGTCAGCCAATATATATTTGAATGACACACCGCTTTCGCGAGCAAGCCCGCTCCCACAGTTTGAACTCCGCTGGTCTTTAGATCCCCTGCGGAGTCTCTTCCCCGCCCAGCGCTTCAACCAGCGCCGGCAGGAAGTCGCCGAACGTCAGCATCATCAGGGTGAAGCTGGCGTCCAGTTGGCCTAGAGCTTCGTCGCCGCCGTCCTGTTCCGCCTGATCCTGCAACAGGTCTTCGAATTTCAGGCGCTTGACGGTCATTTTGTCGTCGAGCATGAACGACAACTTGTCCTGCCAGGCCAGCGACAACTGAGTGACGACTTTGCCGGTGCTCAGGTGCAACTGGATTTCTTCGCTGGTCAGGTCCTGGCGCTTGCAGCGCACGATACCGCCGTCTTCGTGGGTGTCGCGCAGTTCGCACTCGTCCAGTACATAGAAATCGTCGGCGGCTTTTTGCGTGGTGACCCAATCAGTCATCACAGCGGTCGGTGCCATCTTCACGGTCAGCGGACGGACGGGCAGGGTGCCGATCACTTCACGCAGCGTGGAGAGCAGGTCTTCGGCACGTTTCGGGCTGGCCGAGTTGACCAGGATCAGACCCGTTTTCGGCGCAATGGCCGCAAAGGTCGACGAGCGACGGATGAAGGCACGCGGCAGGAAAGCCTGGATGATTTCATCCTTGATCTGATCGCGTTCCTTCTTATAGACCTTGCGCATCTGCTCGGCTTCGATCTCTTCGACCTTTTCCTTGACCGCGTCACGCACGACGCTGCCAGGCAGAATGCGTTCTTCTTTACGTGCAGAAATCAGCAGGAAGTCACCGCTGACATGCACCAGTGGAGCATCTTCGCCTTTACCGAATGGCGCGACGAAACCGTAGGTGGTCAACTCCTGGCTTGCACATGGACGCGCCAGTTTGGTGGCCAGTGCAGTTTCCAGCGCCTCGGCATCGACAGGCAGGTCTTGGGTCAGGCGATAGATAAGCAGGTTTTTGAACCACATGGGGTGAGTCTCTCCTTTATACAAAGGGGGGCATTATTGTCTTCGCCGTGGCATAGGCCAACCCTTCTCTAAGCCTTTGGAAGGCCTCGGAAAATTATTTAAAAAAGTGCTTGCCAGAGGTAGGGTCGCTCCGTAGAATGCGCGCCACACCGAAGCGAAGGGTGATTAGCTCAGCTGGGAGAGCGTCTGCCTTACAAGCAGAATGTCGGCGGTTCGATCCCGTCATCACCCACCATTCGTTTCAAGTGTTTAGCGCAGCGGTAGTTCAGTCGGTTAGAATACCGGCCTGTCACGCCGGGGGTCGCGGGTTCGAGTCCCGTCCGCTGCGCCATATTCGGTAACCTGGACCACTGAACGCCAGGTCACCACGGAAGAACCCGCTAAAGCGGGTTTTTTTCTGTCTCAAGTTTGTACCTTGTTCCATCGGGTTTGTGTCGTTTCACCGGTTTTCGGATTTTTTGAAAAAAACTTCAATTAAATCAACACATTACGAAAACTTGTGGCATAATGCGCCCCGTAACGAAGCGAAGGGTGATTAGCTCAGCTGGGAGAGCGTCTGCCTTACAAGCAGAATGTCGGCGGTTCGATCCCGTCATCACCCACCATTCGTTTCAAGCGTTTCGCGCAGCGGTAGTTCAGTCGGTTAGAATACCGGCCTGTCACGCCGGGGGTCGCGGGTTCGAGTCCCGTCCGCTGCGCCATATTTGCTTCCACTAAGGCCCACTGAACGCCTGGAAGCTACGGAAATAGCGGCCTTGAGCCGCTTTTTTCGTTTTCTGAATTCCACTGGAATCCATCTCCAGCCACGGTTTTTAAGTACACATTTAAGTACACCGCTGGCACAGCCTTTTACGATTCCTTACGCATCAATTTTCGTATTGGTCCGTCTACCGCTGGGTTGTATTCCCCTCCTTGATGCAAAAGGAGGTGTCTGATGGCTCTGACAGATACAGCGATCAAGCAAGCCAAGCCCGCCAGCAAGCCTTATACGTTAACTGATGGGGATGGCTTATCTCTGCAAGTGCCCACGACGGGTTCGAAGCGCTGGCATTTCCGTTTCTATTGGCATGACAAGCAATTGCGTATTTCCCTTGGCATCTATCCCGACGTCAGTCTCAAGGAGGCTCGCCAGCGGAGAGAGGCTGCACGTGCGCTGGTGGCCAACAATATCGATCCCCGCTCACATCGTCGCGCCGAGCGCCAAAAAGCCTCTCACGCCGCCAACAACACGTTTGAAGCGGTTGCTGGTCGCTGGCATGAGTTCCGAAGTAAAAAGCTGACGAAAAGTAAGAAGGGCAGTGCAGGGCAAGCGAGCAAATACCTGAAGAAGGACATGCTGCCGTGTTTGGGCGATCTTCCGATCTCAGATATTTCTCGTGGTGACGTGCTGGAGCTCATTAGGCGAATTGAGCGCAGAGGGGCGCTGGTCTCTGCTCGGAAGGTGCGCACCTGGCTCAACCAGATCTTCCGTTTTGCCATGGCGGAAGGGCTCGTTGATGTGAACCCAGCAGCAGATCTTGATATCGTTGCCGAGACGCCGCGGCCAGTTCGCCATAATCCCTTCCTCCAGGTAAATGAACTTCCAGGACTGCTCAGGACCGTAACCCACTATGGGTGTGCAGAAGCGACACGGCTTGGTATTCGTCTATTGCTGTTGACAGGGGTACGTACAGGAGAGCTACGGGCGGCGACGCCAGACCAATTCGACCTCGACAAGGGGATCTGGCTGGTGCCGCCGGAGGGTGTCAAGCAACTCCGGAGTCGTGTTCGAACCCAGGGGAATGAGATCCCACCTTATGTGGTTCCGCTGTCTACCCAAGCAATTGCAATTGTGCAGCGGCTGATGCAGTTAAGGGCGCGCGGTGCGCGGTATCTGCTGGTTCACCGATACGAACCGCAGGAAATGATCAGTGAAAATACCCTTAACACCGCGATTAGCCGTATGGGTTACAAAGGAAGGCTCACCGGTCATGGCATCAGGGCTACCATCTCCACGGCGCTTAACGAGGTT
Source organism: Pseudomonas baetica (assembly GCF_019733355.1). Taxonomy (GTDB): domain Bacteria; phylum Pseudomonadota; class Gammaproteobacteria; order Pseudomonadales; family Pseudomonadaceae; genus Aquipseudomonas; species Aquipseudomonas baetica_A. Next base: position 65,854 of record NZ_JAIHLQ010000021.1, read on the forward strand.
GGCTTTGTAGAAGAGTGGATTGAGGCGCAGCTTTCACACGCTGATACCAACCAAATTCGGGCTGCATACAATCATGCAGAATACGTCGAGCCGAGACGTAGGATGATGCAATATTGGGCGGATTTATTAGATGCCCTAGAGGTCGGCTTTGCTCCACCTAGGCCAGAAGCATACATGGCGCAGAGCGGTCGACGTTCAATGGATTTTCTGAACGCGCAGCAGGAGTCTGCTGGTGATGGTATGGGGTGCTAGGGGTAGAGTGTTCGAATCACTCCGTCCCGACCATATTATTCAATGACTTAGCCCGGTTCGGAAACGACCGGGCTTTGTTGTTTCTGGGATTTGATCATTTTGGTCACCGTTGGGTCACCGTTAGCAAAAAGCTCTTAAAGGGCCATTCGGGGCTTCGTCGCGTTGAAACCTGTCAAGTCTGATCAGTTCTGATTGTATTGGCTGCGATCTTTTCCTTTTCGCGAATTTTCTATTGGGGGGGCTAGCTGACATCGACACGACTAGCTGTCTTCAGATTTTTTCTGATCACCACCAGAAGGATATGACAAATTAGGGCGAGGCCGATCACCAACTGCTTACGGTGGATGTTTTCGTCCTGCAGCTGGCAGAGTTCCCGTGCCTGTCGCAGCAGTGAGGGCGGGTGGAGCCAGTCAGATGGTCTCAGGAGGCAGGGCAAGCGTGAACCCATCATGTCGCATTGCTTGAGCTGAGATCGTCGCATGATAAGCGTTGTGGGAGGTCGATTTTTCTGGTGTTCGGAGGCAGGCCCGAACCGGGTAGTCAGGCAAAGCTCGAAGCGACTGGCAAAGTAAGCTTTCTCGAGGCTCGTCACATTGAATAGATTCGATGTAGATGTGCGCCCATCCATCGTTAGTGCATGTAATGGCTGAGGCTATGGGCGCTTAAAGTAAAGCGCCCGGTGAAAACTTCCTTTTAACTACTCATTTTCATCTACGGCTACACTGAAGCTGAGGTCTTTTATCATTAGCGCGCCTGGAGTTACACATTCAGTGGCGTTAATAAATAGCTTGCCAGTGCTGAAGTGTTGGGTGTACTCCACCCTCCATGTGAAGAGCTGCTTTTCTTCGGTGTTTTCACCCCGCGATATAGCGAAGAACGAAGTTTCGAATTCGACGTCGTCCTCATCATAGGCTTGTTGACTTGTCTGAACAGTATCACCTTGCTTCAAGGTGTCGGAGTCAACTCGAAACTCCTCATTTTGAAGGCTAATCACGGCCTCACCCACACTTTCGATGTAAAACGCCATCCGATTTCACTCCTTGGTTAGAGTGGAATTGTAATGGTGAATCAATGGATCAAGCCAGTATTTCGAAAACTGGTACTCAAGCCGGTCTGTCCCTGATCAGTCGGGGGCAGATGTCGGCTTTTGGCAAAGCCGACATTTGGACAACCATCGTCAACAGTCTTACTAATCAGAAACCGGCTAACCCTTGAGCCGATCCTGCCGCTAGAGACCGAGCTCATCCATTGCAAGGAGCAACTTGGCACCCTGTATGATCCGGTCAGTAGCATCTATGCCGTTTTCCTGTGGCACTCGATATATCTGGTCACTGCCGATGTTGAAGCTTGCACGTAAGTCCTCCATATTCCGTGCGAGTTCAGGGTCGTCAGGTAAGTTTTCGAGTTTCCATCCGTCGTCGACACTTTCGATGGTGACAGTACCACCCGTTCGTTCCAGCCCGCGACGCAGGGTTTCGTATCCATAAAACCAGAGGTTGTTGTCTGGAACCTTCAAGCCGCTCGTGGTCGCCACCGCCGAGAGATAGGGGTCGCGGTAGTAACTGCGCATGACTGTCTTGTCCAGCATGCAAATGCTGTAGCCACGTTGGCTGATGGCATAGCGGCCCGAGTTACCTTCACGCATGCGCGGGTACTTGACCAGGTAATAACGCCAGTCCAGCACGTGGTCGCGTTCGCACGCGGTGAGGAACGCCTGCTGAATCTCTTTGAGTACGGCGAGATCGTTACCGCTTTGCGCGACCTGATCGAGTAGTTCGGTAAGGGGTTGTACCAACTGGGGACTCTTTCTGCTCGCAAGCAGATCCCGCCAGACTGCTTCACTGCGCGGCGAGCCGAAATCGAAAAATCGGTAGCCGCCATAACGATCCTGCTTGCGCGAATAATCGCCCAGCGAGAGCAGTGCGCCGGTCAACTGTGGCCAACAGTGAGCATCTTCGAACAAGGTAAGAAACGCTAAGGCACGTTGGGCAAAAATTGCAGGGTCCAGAGCTGGGTCGAGGTCGAACACGGCCAGTGCGCCGTGCAGCACGCTGTTGTCTTCCAGTTGGTAGACCGCTTTTCGCAGCGACGGGTGGGCGGCAAGTAGGTTGATCTTGTCCTTTTCGTTCGCGATCTGCTTCTGATTGAAGGTCGATACGCCGTCCAGGGTTCCGTCGACTATGACACGGCGTACATCTTCCAATAAGGCGGGCATGTTCTGGGCGCGCATCTCACCGCCACCGGACGCTTCGATCAGGTTGCGCACGATACGTAACTGTTCAGGGAAATCAGCGGTGTTGTGCATGCGATGCAGCAGCACTGCGTAGAGCAGAAGGCTATGAGCCTGACTCCACTCGGAATCCCCGTAATGCCGGCAGCAACCACCGAAGAGGTCGATGCGGCTCTGGCCGGGCTGGGTGCGCAGAGGATTGAACAGCAGCAGGGCCGATGGGGATCGAGCGTCGGCTGCACGCAGCCAGGTGTTGAAGGCATCACTCGTGTCCAGGTCGACCCAGATATCGAAGGCTGCAAACAGGTAGTTCAGGTGCTCGACCGCCTTCGCTTGGTCGCTGGCAAACAGGCTTTGTGCCAACTGATCGAGGCTGGCCTTGCTGTCGGCGCGATTACCCTCGCGCCAGGCGCAAAGGTCAAACACAAAACGGAAGTAGCGCATGAATTGATCATCAATAAGCTGATCAGCGTCCTTGTAAGCCCAGATGACGTCCGTCCACACGGTATCAACCCTGTGTGCGAAATCGTCGGCTTGTGCAGGACAGGCGCTTTTGAGCAACGTCTCGAAATGCGCTTTGAAGTTTTCGAACGGCGTCAGCGGCTTGCCGCGAGAGTTCATCTTGATATAGAGATCGTCATTGAGCTTGTTCTTCACCACCGGCAGCAGGTGGAAGCTGATTGCCGGATGGTCGGTCGCGGCAAGACGTTCCCAGGCAGCAGCGAATGCTTCGCTGCTGGCGCTGGCAAAACGCTGTTCCAGCGCCTGCAGCATGACCAGCATGGCTCGGATACTGGAGTCATGTTGCCACCCGTGAAAATACCAGGGCTGATCGACAATCCAACCCTTCAAATCGGTCTCGCCGGCGGGTGGTCGATAGTTGGCCAATGCCTCGCAGAACTGTCGGGCACTGGCGCGGGTGGCGTAGGTGAAGTTGCGCCATGCTTGCCCTTCGATGGGCTCGCCGGCCTGCCAGCTCAGGTACCAGTGCAGCAGGAACAGCGTGGTCAGGCGTTGTTGGCCATCCAGGGGATAGAGGGTGCCGTCCACGACATCGCCATAGATGAAATCCAGGCTGATGGGACGGTCGTCATGCATGACGGCATCATGCAAGGCGTCGACGAAGTCCTTGCGGATTCGCTCCACCGATGCGCCATGACGGCCTTGTGCATAGTCGCGCTGGATCAGCGGGATTTCGATTCTTTGGATTCGATGAGTCGCCTGCAAGTTTTTGTCGAAGAGTGAAATGTACGACGTGAGTGTGTGGTTCATGCCATTTTCTCTTCGTTCAGGAAATAGGGCTTGGCGATCTCGAGGATTGTATCGAGGTAATGATTGCGATCCTGAGGGCCCCAGAAATGGTTCTGGTGCGCGTTCGCCGGGGTGTAGTACTTGAGGAATACATTGCGCGTGCACACCGGTATGTAGCCTCCCTTTCGGTCTACATCCAGAAGCATTTGCCGCTTGGCCTCGAACACCGCGTTGCTCAGCAGGCTGTTGTCCGACCTCGACAGCAGGACTAGGTTGGCGATGGAGTGCAGGCCATGAGCAGAGGCAGTCTGCTCGTCGGGCGCATTGAAAGCGGCGACGACACGACTGGCCAGGTCTTGAAAGGTGTTGCCAAAGTTCTGCGCCGTGCCGACTTGCTCAAGCGCTGTCTTCAGTTCCTCAAACAGCTGCGACTGTTGCGGGACGGTATCGGGCGCCAGCTCACTGAGCGCGGTCAAATGCAGCCTTAACCAGGTTTGCCATTGTTCGGCCTTGGTCAGGTTCTCGGCATCCTGCGCATGGATGTGCTCCAGCGACCATGCCGTATCGGTGTGCATGTGGAAGGGGAAGCGTTGGTTGGCGTGTGGCACCCGGCGCATGGTTTCGACATTCACCAGCAACAGCAGGTTCAGCAACTTGTCGTAGTGCTTTCGGTCGTCATAGCTGAGCGCTTCCACGTCCGAAGCTTTGAGGCTCAGTGAATCTTGGATGCGGTGATCCAGGTCCTGTTCGAATTGACGTTTGCTCTGGTTTGCGGACAAACGAGCCAGTTCTCCGAAGTCCGTCCCTGTGAGTACCAGATAACCCACCTTATGAAACAGGTTGCGGTTGTTGAACCAGCCAAGCATCAGGTCATGCAGGTTGAGAACCTGCAGCCAGAATGCCAGTGGGTCTGTTTCGATATCCGGCCGCAGAGACTCGAAGGTATGGTAGCGGGTCGACTTGCGTGACTGGCTGCCGGATACCAGCGAATCGAGCAAAAGGCTGATCCTGGTCGGGTAGCGGTCGGTAACCTTCGGCGAATTGCCACAGATGAAACCCCACAGCTCGGGGGCATGGAGATCGCGCTCGATGATGTCCCATTGGCTGGCGACCTCGGCGGCTCGATCGGCATGCTCGACCTTGATCCTGGACAGCAGCAACGCTTTGACCAACTCCGCATCCGTCAGCGGTATCCGGCCGACGTTCAATCGAGTGAACAGGGCCGTGGCATCCATGTCTTCGGGGGCCTGATACCAGATCACCGCGACTTTCTCGAACAGCGCTTCGTAGAATTTGTTGGCCGCGAATTGAGTGCGAGCACCGTGTTTATCGAACCACTGACCAATACAGCGATAAGCCCTGTGCAAATGGAAGTAATCGATGTTGCTGTCGTAGTCTTCCAGCTCCTCATCGCCGAGCCTTTCGAGAAATGTTGCGCTCCCTGGGCGGGTTTCGTAGTGCAGTGAATAGGGCAGCGGGGCCTTGTTCAAACCCGTTTTATGCATGTAGAGCAGTATCAGGTAGATCGTGGTCAAGCGCTGCTGCCCATCGACCAATTCCCATTGACATGTTTGCGCCGTAGAGCCTCGTGAATGCTGTTTGACCACAATGGGCTGTAGATTATAGGGCTGGTCCAGTTCTGCGGTTTTCAACGCCTGCCAGATGTCGTTCAGCAGGCGGTCCACATCCGTAGTGTCCCAACGGTAGCCACGTTGGTATCCAGGCACCCTGAAAACACCAGAAATATCGCCTACGAATTTGCTAGCCAGCGTTGCTGCAGTCAAATCGACACTGTGTGAGTCCAAGCAAAGTTCTTCCATGATTTACGATCTCGAATCGGGTGCTGGGTAGGCATGGGATGTTTGGCGCTTCGCGTGGATTCAATCACCCAGTGCGGCTCATTGCCATCATTTTGACTGGCGGATGGGCAAAATCCATGAAACTCAGCCTTCCAGGCGTCCACCCGACATCCCGAATGCCTATGTCTGGTCAGTGGCAGCACGTTTGGGTAGCCATGTCCAAAGCACTTACGCAATTGCATCGGATCTGCGGTCCGGGCAATTAATCGCCCGCGTATACACTCGCTGCTCGACGAAGCGTTTCGCGCACGTGTGCTCGTATTACTGGAGGGGCGAGCACTTCAATGTCCCCAGCATTGCTGAGCAGGAACAGGCGCAAGCCTTGGGTGTCGTGGAGGGTGCAGCTCAAGTCCCATCGGTCGTCGGCGTATTGCACTACAACCTGGTCTTCAGCCAGCGGGTTCTCGGTAAGCCGATTGTGCAGGTTGGGGCTAAGACGTAGTTTGAGTTGGATGGGACTTTCGCCGTGTATCGTCATGAGGTGCTTTTGGACCTCAAAGGAGTTGAAGTCGTAGCTGGCCGGGCCAGGTATTTTCTGCCAACTCGTCTTGACCTCTACCATTCGATGCAGCATGAGGGCGCACATCGACTTGGGGCCGTTACTGCTGTACTTGCCGCGGTAGGTGTCTGACGCGGGTGGATCCGACTGCGGCCACTGCTCCTCGAGCACGTAGGCAGACAGATAGACGTTTGAATCCTGATAGGAAAGTGCCAAGGGTTTAAGTAGGTAAATGCACTCAACGCCTCCGGCGTCTCTTGGAAGGTAGGTCACCTCAAGCGAAGCATCGTCCAGAATCGCCCCTTGGATAAGGTCGAGATGCGCAGGGTCATATTTACCGGGTTTGAGCAGCGTAAAACGGGTCCCCGAAGTGATTTGCTGCGTCCAGGCGACAGTCCGCTTGGAGTGCTTGGTTATTTCCGTGGTTGCGCATTCGCGTAGCTTGGTCAGTTGTACCGTATGTGGTGGGAAGCCGAAGCGCTCTGCGTGGTCGAAAATAGCGGCCAACGTCATTGCCTCTGTGGGAGAGAGCGTCAAGTCGAAGCTGCCCCGACCGGTTTTCCAATATTTTGATTTCTTATCTGAGCCGGTTTCACCCTGAGTTACCAACTCGGCTTCGGTCAGAGCTTCGAGGTCTCGCAGTGTGGTTTTTACATGGAGGCTGAAATCATTGAACCACCGACATAGTTCAGTGTGGATATCCGCCGTCGACAGGGACTTGCCTTCGCGTTGAAGAATTTTGCGCAAAGCGGTACGGCGTCGGTGATGATTTATCATTGCTGAAGCTCAGGGACAAAAAGTGGGTTTATCTGCTGGGACTATGTACTGGCTGACAAGCAATCCTGCGACTACATGTGTCAGCCCACAGGAGCATTTCATGAACGACCAAACCTATCTAGCCCTTCCTGACGTTTCTGGGTTCATCAGCTGGCTGGCCACTGAGCTCGATTCACAAGTGCACTTTAATCATCAATATGTCAATCGCAAGACTGATGAGAAATGGTCATGTAGCAGCCTGTACAACGCCTTCGAAAACTACCGTTGGAACCATCCGGGTAATGCCCGCTTAGGCTTCAATCGAGGGTTTTGCTCCAGCAGCAACGGTATCGCTTTGTCTGCCCTGCGTCAGGACTTGGTGAATGCTTGTGGGAGCGACTCGCGCACTCTAGATGCAGCCGTCGACGTGATGCGCTGGGGGGGTGTAACTGCCCACAATGTGGATTGGCTGAAGAAGAATGAGCTCGGGCTTGGCCGCATGTTGCAAGACGTACAAGCTGCGATAGTCGCCGGCGACAGCCATGCACCTGTCTTGCGTTCGAAAAACCTTCGTTTCAACTCTGGGATGACCAAGGTGTACTCCTTGCTCTGCAAAGACTTCATCATCTACGACAGCCGCGTTGCCGCAAGTCTGGGCTGGATGGTCGTAAAGTTTTGCCTTGCATACGGATTGTCTAAGGTTCCTGAAGGGCTGTGCTTCCCTTGGGCCGCTGCCAAGGAAGGAGAGAATACGCTCGCTCCCAAGCGCCGCGACCCTGGTGCCGGCGGGCTCAAGTTCAAGGTCTTGCGCTCAGGCCATCATCACGCAATGTGGAATATGCGCGCCAGTTGGGTGCTGAGTGCGGTCCTGGCGCATCCAAGCGCCGCCGGCAGCCGCTTCCATTTGGTGCCCACTCCGAATGACCCGCTGCGTGCCCTGGAGGCTGCACTCTTCATGATTGGCTACGACCTGGGTGATCAGCGTCTAGCTTTAGCGGCTTAAGACCTGATCGACAACTTCCTTTCGTTGCTTGACGGGGAGGTCATTCTAAATGAGTGAGGTGCAGGATGCGCGACATGAATCCGTTGCAGGCTTTGATTATGCAGCTCGCCGCTGACGGCATCAGCGCTGGTGACTTGAGAAAGGCCGTGATGCAGGCATGCCCAAATCTTTGTGATGCGAAGTATCAATCCACGCTATTTGGCCTGCAGGAGGCCGATAGCCTTATGGGCCAGGAAGTGGGCGGCGAGTGGTGCTTCACAGCAATCGATAAAGCTGCCCCGGGCTACCCTCACCCGGAGTACAGCGCTGAATTTGCCGAGAAGATCTTGGCCGCATCATGCGGGGAGTTTGTCGAGATCAGCGCAGACGATTTGCTGGCTCAGCTGGACGAGATGCTGGCAAAGGCTCGCGCTAAGAACCCGAACACAGGAACGTAAACACCCGGCAGTCCAGTGATCATTAAGGATGCGGTGTTTAACGAACATCAACTGTGTATCAGTCAGAAAGGGGGGGCTTGATGGACATCAAGTCCGATTTTGTGTCCGTCGAACGGGATGAGTTCGATGGCCTCACCACGATTGAGCACCTGCGCCACTGCCGGCATCGCTCCGGCATGTATGAGATTACCTTCTCATGGCGCCGCAATATCCGTCCTGCTTCAGACCGCATGATTCTTGATGTGGAGATCAAGACCACTCGCTCAGGCAGCTGGTTACCATCTCAATTGACCCTATTGGTCGACCGTCAACGGTTTGACTTGAAGTACCAGACAAACAGAAGCAGCGAATATCGCGGGGGTAGCTTCTACGAAATCGGCATGTTTTTCATCGAGCCATCTCAAAAGATTCTTCGCTGCCTGTGTGATGCCAAAGTACTGAAGCTCAAGCTTCAATCTGACGAGAAAAATGAGCATACGGTTCTTCCGGACGAATTTTGTGCCCAGCTACAGTTGCAGGCTCAGCAGTTCTATAACAACGCTTTCGATGGTGACGAGTATTTGTCAGCCGTCAGTGGCGTAGCTGTACGGACAGAAGACACAACGTTCGCTGAACAGATTGCCAGACGAGAGTCGAGCTATCGGCAATTGTGCAGGTATCGACTGCTCTGGGCTGTACTCTGGGGCAGTTTTTTTGGTGAGCTGTGCGTGCTTGGCGCGTTCGAGATCATCACGTTCTCGGCCAAGTCGGCGGACCAGTTGATCATCGCTGGAGTGCTCAGCGCCTCAAGCTGGCTAATTCCCCATCTTCAGATCCTTTGGATCGAACACCAGAAAAACAAAGAGTGCCCCAGTTGTCACCATAGAGCGATAAAGATGGTCCGCTCTCATGAGGCGGTTTATCAAGTCCGATCCGTGGAGCATCTTGTCATCGAAAGATTGACAGGGCAGCGCAAGTCGCGGCAGGTGACCGTGACAGACCATGAGGTGAGTCAGGATTTCGAGTGCAAGGACTGCCGGCATCTATGGACGCGAGGCTATATTGCTCGAGGTTTCTAAGACATCCTGTCAATGAACGGCATCGCTAGGCTCGGATCTGATTTCGGCTAACGACTCATCTTGTCGCAACACGCTGTAGTCTGGAATAAGTGCCAACAGATTGAGGGGTTTCTATGGTCAGGCCAGTGCGTCCTTTCACCATGCGTTGCAAAGATTGTGGCTGGAGCCAAACGGTTATCCCGCTCAGTGATGTCTTGCGATTCGAAGACTGTCCTGAGGTTTGCCCGCGTTGTAAAAGTCGGGATGTAAATATGGAACAAGCCACGGCCCTGGAAGTGGCCGTGGCGAAAGTAAAGCGATTATTTGGTTAGCCCTGAGCCTGAAACTTTGCCTGGCGGCTATAGCGGACCATTCAGTTCTTTTACTTTGTATACGCCAGGCTTGACTCGCAGGTACTTTGCTTCGGCACCCTGTTCGACATTGTAGCCGCCGGCTCCCGTCTGCTCGTCCTGCGCGTAGTTGGCGATGGTCGTCCCGATCGTCGATTCCATAAAGAACTCGAATCCGATACGATATTTTTCAACCAGCTTCTGCTCTATAGAGCACATGACCCGACGACGTTCGCTAGTCAGTTCTTGCACTTCAAAGGGTTCGCTCAGCGCACCGTTGCGCACTTCCAGCAGGATTGATTCATACAGCGTCATGCTTTTTTCCTTGTGATGTCAGCGGCCGAGATCAACCCGACCGCCGTGATTGGTCGTTTACGCGAATGTGGAATCACGTCGGCGGCTAAAAAACCTGAATCGCTCCCGCGGCCACCGGCAGAAAGAGCCATGCGGCGATGACAGGCCGACCCGATGCCGCCTCAATCGCTTGGGCGTAAGCATCAAGCTGACCAGCATGTTCCTCGGCCAATCGCTCCCACTGGGCTTCGGGCGCCGGGTTGGATTTGTGGTCAATGAGCACCCAGCCATCTTTTGTGTCCAGCAGAAGATCGATCCGACCATTGAGCACCTGACCCGAGCGCAGCAACTGTTGCACCGGGTACTCAGCCATGGCTTTGGCCTCTGGCCAGCGGGATTCGATCCAGGCGTGCAAGGCCAATTGCTGTGCGATGACCTGACTGGCATTCACGTGCTCGTGCACTGCGTGGCTCTGCAACAGGTCCTGCACTTCGTCTAAGGTGAGGGGGAAGTTGGGGTCAGTGAATGAAAGGCACAAACTGGCATGAATGGCCGTTCCCAATACACTCATTTCCGGGCTGCCTTGGAAGGCGATGCGAGTGCCGATCCGGCATGTATTGCGGGCTGCGGTGCTGGTGCGAGCGCCACCGCTGGACGGTTGGAAGCCCAGTGGCAAACGAGGCTGGATCGCTTGTACCGGGGCAAACCAGTGCAGATTCTGTTCAATCACCGCCACGGGCACAGGTGAATCACTGGCAGTGAGCGTTTGGCAATCGGCGCGCAGTTCTTTTCCATTCGGCAGCTTCAAAGTCGACAGCCCGGGAGGCGTCATCAACCAGGGTGCCTGGACAGTGTCGAGCCACTCTCCTGTGATCTTTCTACTCGAACGGGCAATGACCAGCAGGTCTCGGGCGCGGGTCATGCTCACGTAGAGCAGGCGCTTTGCTTCTTCAACGGCTTCAGCCCGGCACGCCAGGCCCATGGCGGTCTGTTCGAACGTTTCGCTCAACGGAACCGCTTTCTGTTTGCCCAGCGGCCATGGCCAGTAGCGGATAAAGCGGTCATGCAATGGTTTATGTGGATCGAATGCGCTATTGGACTGAGCCGAGACTGACCATAACCGGTCGCTGATATCGCGTGCCAGATCCATCAAAATCACGACCGGCCATTCCAGACCTTTGCTGGCGTGATGAGTCATCACTTGAACGGCATCCAGCGCAGGAGTGGCCAGTGCATCATTTTTGGCGTTGGCGATTTCGTCCAGCCACAACAACAGCCCGGAGATGGATGCCGCCCCTAATCCATTTCGACAGAGATCCTCATACTGCTGCGCCAGATCGATCAATGCATCAAGGTTGGCCAAGCGCTTTTGCGCCAGCGCTGTCGAGGTTGACCAGCCGGTAACACGCGAGGGTAAATCGCACTCGGCGATCAGGCGTTGCAACGCCTCTACTGGTGTCAGCACTGGCAGATCTGTGCGCAGTTGTGCAACGGCCGCCACAAGCGGGTGTTGCAAAAACTCGCCGAGGCTCAGTTCACGCCACTGCGCTTTGGGGTGTCCTGCATTGAGGTAGCGCAGGCGCTCGGCAACCCAGCTTTCCGGCCCTTCGGTTTCGGTTAACGAGATAATCTGTGCCGTTGCCAGGGTATCGGCCGGGTCGTTCAATCGGCGCAAACACGCCAGTGCCAGAGTTGCCTCTGCGGTTGCTAGCAGCCCTGGTTGTGCTGTGGAGCAGGGGATGCCCAGAGTAGCGAGGGCTGCTGCTACTTTCGCAACGTTACTGTGGGAGTAGCAAAGCACAGTGATATCGCCCAAGCGTACCGCTCGGGCTTCCTGGCGGGGTTTATCGAATACCTGATAACGGCTAGCCAGTAGTTGGCCAATCCCCTCGGCCAACGCGTTGACTTGCAATTCGGCATTTTTGCCGTCCAGTACCCAATTGGCGAAGGCTGGGCCGGGTAGTTGATCCGTGCGGGTCGGTATCAGCTCAACGTCCTTTGTTTCCAGGCTGTTGGCGAAGGCTTTGTTGAATACATCGTTCGCCAGTTCGACCAGCTCGGTACGTGAGCGCCAAGAGTTAGGCAATACCTGTTTCTTGCCACCCATATCGGGCAATGCCTTGAGGATGGCTTGCATCAGCGCACAGTCGCTGCCCCGAAAACCATAGATCGCCTGCTTGATATCCCCGACCCAGTAAACCTTTTTGGCAAAGCGTGAAAGCTTGAGGAATATCGCCAGCTGCATCGGGCTGGTGTCCTGGAACTCGTCGACCATGATCAGATCGAGCTCATCCTCGAGCACCTGCGCCACGGCTGGGTTGTCCAGCAACTTGAGCAAGGCATGTTCCTGGTCGGCAAAGTCCAGTACGCCAAACTCACGTTTGTTGTGTTCGTACACGTTCAATACATCAATGGCCAGGCCGAAAACCTGTTCGAGGTAGGCGCGGATGTCGCCATGTAGATCCGGGTGTTCGGCGTAGCGGCCAATGGTTTCAGAGAGGGTTGTTACCAATGGCTTGAGCTTTGCCTCAGGAGCTTCCTTCGCCAGTTTTGCCCAATCACTCCAGCGCGCGTTGCCTTGCTGCAGTTCATAGTGGAAGCGGGTAAGCAACGTTATGTAGGCTTCAGTGTTCTTTTTATCGCTGCCAGCTGCCTGTAACAGATCCAGTGCCTTAGGAATGCTGTGCAACAACTCGCCGTTCAAGTCGGCTGTGGTCGGTTTGGGGAAATGCTTCAGCATGTCGTTGGCATTTCGGTCAGCAAAACTACGGGACAGTTCAAGATCAATGTCGTTGGTGCGCAACTGACTCAAAAGCTTGCGCAACTCATCGCGCCAGTTGGTATTAGCAAAGTCGCCTTGTTGATTGGTGTCTTCAAGGCCCAGACGTCGGGCGACGGCGAGTAGATTATCCAGGCGTTCACAATCAAGGACCCGGTCAACCGCTTTGTTCAGTAGCAGGGCTGCCTGGTTTTCTTCCAACACACGTTGCTCGGGTGGCATGCCTGCTTCGAATGCAAAACGCTCAAGCAATTGCCCGCAAATACTGTTGATGGTCCCGATACGGGCTTGGCCCATGGCTGTGGCTAGGTTGATTTGGCCCTGCTTGAGAAGGTGGCTACGGACCCGCTCGCGCAGCTCGGCAGCGGCTTTTCGGGTAAAGGTCGTGGCAATCACACCCGAAGGCTGGACCTGCTGATCAAGCAACTCCTGGTGCAGTATTTCAGTAAGCCGGTGAGTTTTGCCGCTGCCGGCGCCAGCACTGATAAATGTGATGTGTGCGGTGGTCGACATTGTCATTGCTCCCATCCGGCCAAGGCCAGGTAGTCGTTGTAGGCTTCGTTAAGGTATTCCATCAGCATCGCCTGATCGGGAGGGATCGAGTCCTCATCCTCTTCAATACCTTGCAGCGCAACTTCAAACCGCCCCTCTGCCTGTTGCGCCTTCCGCCACTTCCAGGCCTCGGTAAAACTGAGCCACAGCTGAGGCATTGTGCTTGGCGGATTGGCCGGCACTTGCTCTGAATCTCTGAAGGTTTGGTCATCCGGGGTTAGCAGGCGCGCGGACTCAAGGATGAAATAGGCTACGGAAGGCCATGAACCGCTGTCCTGACGAAGCAACTCGGCATAAATCGCCAACTGCAGATGGCGGTTTGCCTTGAGCTGCTCCGGGTATTTCTTGCCCCCCGACCACTTCATGTCGACGATGGCTCGATGTCCTAGCGCAGTGGTCAATACCAGGTCAGCAGAGCCGCCCAATGCGCCACCCTCGAAACGACCAGCCAGCGCCTGCTCAGACGTTACGACCGTGATGCCAGCATTGAGAAAGTGCGATCGCAGTCGAGTCAAAGCACGCAGCGCACGATGGCGCAGTGTTGCCAGGTCGGCACCGCGTCCCTCCATCAGCAACACCGCGCCTTCTTCACGTACCACACGGGGGAAGTGGGTCGAGAACCAGCTGTTAAAATCTGTGGTGCTCATGCTCAGCGCGTCCGGCCGAGTGAAAAAGTGCTCAGCCAAGCGATGGGTCAACGAACCATAGAGCAAAAAACCGTCGCTCAGGCTCTGGCTTTTGGACGCCTGAATCTTGGCTCCGTATTGCAGCAACCATTGATAAGGGTTGAACAGCAACAGGTTGAGGCTCGAGAAAGACGCTTTCTCAGGCGTCTCGATCGGGATGTCGGGTGGCAGGCGCCACCAGCGTTTGCGCAGTGGCAGTGGCGCCGATGCTTGGACTTGGCAAAGCGGGCCGGGGTTATGCAGAAGCTCCTCGAGAATATGCACCTTTGGCTGCTGCACAACGGCTTCGATCATTTGCCAGAGCGGGTGGCTTTCCTCCCGTGGTGGCGCGAGTACCAGTATCAGCCGGCAGTTTGCTGCCAGGACTGGTCGCAGCCAGTCACGGGCTGCTTGAGTCAGTAGTGTGGCACCGTCCGGTAGCGCCACCCCGGCATCGGCCAATTGAATGCGTTCGGCCTTGGACCAGGGCGACAGGGGCGGTAACACCGGCATGCTCAGGTGCCACCAGATCACTGTGTCGGCTTGCTCAATGGCCGCACCTGGACGCGAGACGCTCAAGTGGGCGCCGACTTGTGCGGCCAGCAATGGATTATCCACGCCGCTGGCTGTGGCTTGCTCGATGACCTGCTGCAACTGCCGCGGTTTTAACCGCTCCACACCTTGAAGATGCAAGGTCTTGAGGGAGTCTAGTGCTGCTTCACACTGAGCGTAACCTGCCTGAGCCGCGAATCTATGCGCGGGCTCTTGGTGCCCCAGGCGTGCTTTAAAAAACTTCAGCAACCGTTCGACACGTACCAGCACCTCACTGGGCGCCACGCCGTCGTCAGTCGTAAAAGTGGGCATATTCAGCCACTCGTCAATCGAGGCAAGTACGTCGGGCGCATCTGCAGCGTAATGCGCTGCGATTTCCTCCAGTGCATCCTCCCACTTGCTCCCGACGAGGCCGGGTGAGCTTGCTATTTTGGTTGCCAAGCGCCGACGTGCAAACAAACGAATCGGGCATATCGAGTGGGTCAAAAACTGCAGGAGTGCCGGGTAGTTGGCTGGTGCCCAAAGCAGCTCCATGGCCAGTGACAATACCTGCAGGGCAGGGCGTAGATTGCTGCTACCATTGAGGCCATGGCGAGCCTGGCCGGCACCAATAAAATGACCATCAAGACAACCACCCTCGTCACCCGTCACCAGCAAGGTGGGGGTGCCCTGGCCCAGTGAGCGGCTCAGCCAGCTGGCGGCCAATGCTCGAGTTTGCGCTTGAACAACTTGCACTGTGCCATCTTCTTGCCATTGAATGGGCGTGACCTCTACACCGGCAATGCTCTGGCGCAATTGCATTTGCAACTGCCCCAGAAAACCTTGCGCCTTACCCTCCGGTATCTCCAGGCGCTCGTTAGGCAGGAGATTCAGCACCATTTGCCAGGCCAGTGGATAAAGCTCGAAAGCGTCAGCCAACAGCACGGTCTTGATCGGGGGGCGACGAGAGCCCAGCGCCTTGGCAACATTTTGCAAGCGCTGTCCCATGGAAGGGGCGACCTGCACGCGAGCTTGAGTCTCGATCTCGGCAAGGTCTTTCAGACGTTGGCTGGCGTCGGCACCGACGCGCCCATCCCAACCGTGCAAATACAAATCACCCCGCCAGGCCAGCAATGCAGCAGCCACCCCCAATTCATCGGAGGAAAAACTGGCATGATAGAAGCGCAGTGGGTTATTGCAGTGCGCCAGGCAATCGCGGTACGTGGCTGTACGTTGTGCCGCACAAGGCTGACGTGCCACTAGGCCCAGCTGGGTCTCCAGAATATCCAGCAGTCCCTGTGGCCCGACGGTCAACGCCCCTAATCGATTACTGGCTCGTGTTGCCCGCTGACCATCGAGTTGCATGCCGAACGTGATAAGCATTTCTGACACGTTGACGCTCCTTGTGAACGCTGGTGGTTCAACGCACCGTGATTGGCACGTTGTTGCATAAGGAAAAATAGACTGCTGATCAGCGACGTGGCGCTACCCTACGAACCTGGTGCGACGGTTTGTGTCGCGCCTGCCAGGTTTTGTAGCGAAACCACGGTACCTATTGCATCCGCCACTGAATCCAGTGGCCGGTAGGCTGCCGCCGCACGATGCAGTGTTTTGCCAATCTGAGCCCGCAGCTCGGGCGGCTGCTCCACCACCATTGAGTCGCCCAGGGACAAAATCCACCAGTGCAACTGCCAGGTGTTGCTCAGTGTCGAGCGTACTCGAAAGCCATTCTCCAACGGCTCCAGTGTCATATCCGCACTCAATGGTGTCTCACGAATCAGCCGCGTCTGATGGTCACTAACCCAAGCTTGAAACTGAATCTTTTCGGGGGTGCCGAACTGCAAGGCGTCACTGGCCAGGTACTCACACAAGTCAAATGCCTGTAATCCCTCTACGGGTTTATCGAGCTGATCGACATTGCGAAAACGATGCACCGCAAACTGGCGCACATCGGTATACGGATGCGCTGTGGCGATCAAATAGGTCACCAACCCACGCTGTACCATGGCTAATGGATTGAGTGTCAGTTCACTGAGTTTGTCGTTGTGTGCCGAGTAATACTGACATTGCACTTGACGCTCATTAATCAGCGCCCTCTGCAATGTTTCCAGCAACAGTGGGTCGATATCCGGCGCCTGCAGGTTTAGGTCCGGTCGCACGCTGGCGACCTTGTCCAGCCAGCGGGCAGCCGCGTTATCGTCCTCCAGTCCCTTGAGTTTCTGCCGCGCATGCACAAAGCGCGGTTCAAGCACGCTGAGCATGCTGGCGGGTAACAATGGGCGGATGGTGTCGGCAACCAGGGTCAGGCTCAAGGCTTCGCTCAGCGTAATGCCTTGCAGCTCCACATTCACGCCAGGCGTCCAGTACCAGGCTTGTGGCGTGCCTTCGCTACACTGCAACGGGAACACCAGCGACAGATCAATCAAGTCACGTTCGACGGTGCGCCGGCTGATGTTGAAACCGGAGGACTCAAGACGCGCCAGTAACTCCGTCACGGTGATACCGGACTCACGCTTTGGCAGGTGCTTGAGCAACTCCCATTGGCGGCTGACAGTGGAATGCGATTTGGCGGACGGCATGGGCTTTTCCTTGCGCAAGCGAGAGGTGGGTTACGACTTGACCACCGGGTAACAGGCGTCGCCCCACAATGTTTTCGGGTTGTCGAGCATCAGAAGGATCACCAGGGGGACAAGCTTTGCCAGCAGGTTTGAGCAGTCACGCAATTGTGTGCGATTGACGCTGCCGTCCCAGGTGGCTCCGCCATGAATCATTTGGTTGCGAAGGGTATAGATGCGGTTAAACATCACCCCCAGCACCTTGGCTGTATCGCGATCGGCCAGTGCTGCATGAGCGCTACGTTTGCCGTTACGCAAGCGTTCCTCCCACATGGCTTCATTGATCTTGCCGTTCTGGAAATCCCAGAAGCTTTGGAAAACATAAGGGTTGTCCAGCAGTGCACGTATGCTCCCGGAAAACTCTGACCAAACCAGTTTTTCGATCAGGTGCTCGGTGTCCAGCGTACAAAGTTTTTGCAGGAAAGCCTTGAATGCCTCCTGTTCGGACAATCGATGCTGCTCATCAATATCGGTGGCATAGGCAGCGTTGAAAGCGATCCAGAGGAAGATGAAGCGCCCGTCAACGTCCTCTGCCTGTTCCGCACGATTGAGCCAGCTCAGGGCTCGGTGAACCCGTAGCGCAAGGTTTGGGTGGTGCGCGTCGCGTTCGTTACGGTGGCGTGTCTTGAGTGACTGGTAATCCATTCCAGGTGCTTCCTTTGGCTGAGGGGATCCGCGGGACCTTGAGGATCATGGTTTTATCGGCGGATGAGGGGCGGGATTGAGCATTCAATGAGCCCTGCGACACATTATGACGCGATATGGCGTTAAGCTATCACGTAATAAAGTTTTGTATCTATTCACTGATACGTTATAGGGCAGGTGTTTTGGATGACGCATTGAGTGTCCATCCAGCGCAGGCTCATATCTAGGCCCCAGACAAAAAATTGAGGCCAATGGTCGCGGAAGCGGGTGACGACGACCTCCATTGCGTACTTACATTTAAGGTTTTTTGATGTTGAAACTCGATTCACCGTTGGCGCGGATGAAGGCAATAGCGTCCGGGTTGTTCTTGTTGGCGGCAGCGCTCTATGTCGCAGCCTTGATGTTGATCCACTCCCATCCCGTGTTGGGGGGGTACATGAAAGCCTTCTCCGAGGCTGCGATGGTTGGCGCTATCGCCGACTGGTTTGCCGTTACTGCCCTGTTCCGACGCCCCTTGGGGTTGCCTATTCCTCACACGGCTATCATCCCGCGCAACAAGGCGCGTATTGGCGCCAACCTGGGGGACTTTATTTGTACTCACTTTCTTTCACGTGAGCAGGTACTTCAGAAGGTCAGCGAATTTGATACTGCCAGGCGGTTGGCGCAATGGCTGTCGAAGGAAGACAACGCCGCAGTCTTGTCGGGTTTAGCCGTCAAGCTGGCTGGGCATGGTATTGGCGCCCTGCGTGACGAGCGTGTGCGCCAGTTTGTACGCAGCACTGCTCTGGCGCGCCTGGAAGAAGTTGATTTGGCAAAAATGAGTGGTCAGTTGCTGGAAGTGCTCACCGATGATGGGAGGGCACAGGAGGTACTCGACGCCGTATTGAATCAAGTCGATGTTTCACTGCAAGGCGAAGCGACAAAAAAACGCATCGCCGACGTTCTGGCCACGGAGTTCGAGTTCTTGCGGTTCAACGTTTTCGGCAAGGAACTGCCTCTGCACAACGTTGCCGGCAACTGGTCATCGGCAAAGTTGGTCGAGCGAATCTCTGACGTGATCAGCGAGGTCAACCACGACACTGAACACCCGTTGCGCAAACATTTCAACCAGCAGTTGGGAGCCTTGGTGCATAAGCTCAAGGAGGAGCCAGCTTTTCGTTTGCGTGCGGCACAACTGCGCGCTCAACTCGTTCAACACCCGGCCCTGCACAGCTACCTGACTGACATGGTCGACGATGTAGTGACCTGGTTTGAGGAAGACATTACTCGAAGCGATTCCACAACGCGCCAGCGCTTGGAGGAGGGTACTCGCAAGCTTGGTGACGCATTGAGCGAAGACGCTTTGATGCAGGCCTGGATAAACGACCAGATTCTGGCAATGGCGGGCCCATTGGTTGAGCGCTATCGCTCAGAGATCGGCCGCTACATCGCTGAACGCATCGAAGCCTGGAACGAGAAGGAACTGGTGGAGCAACTGGAGTCACACGTGGGCAAAGACCTTCAGTTTATTCGTATCAACGGAACATTGGTGGGAGGGCTGGTGGGGGTGATCATTCATCTTGGGACTGAGTTTGCATTACAGATGTGAGAAGCACTTTGAATCGTGGTCCTCAGGAGAGTGTAAATCCCCAGTGAGCTTGCCGCTTAAAGATTTCCAGGCGAAGGCCGACAAAACAAAAGGCTGAGGCGACCAACGACTGAACCTTCAATGGAGTTATCAGCCTGTCCGTCACAGCGGGGTCGGCGATTTAAAATGGATTTTCTCGGGGCGACGCAATTTGTCGCGAGGCATGGTTATGCTCAAACCAGCCAATAAACAGGAGTATGGATCATGCTGAAAAACTTTCTCGCCGCAGTTGGCCTCGTCGTTATCGCCAAGAAAGGGTACGAGGTGTATCGGTCTTACAAGTCAATGGAGGCGGAAAACGAGTTTTTGCGAAAGGGGCAGGGGCCGGTTTAGTGTCCATCCCATCGCCTTATTGCTGCTTGTAGATCTGCGTTTGATTGACAGGTTACTAAGGCGTGGCAAAGTGATATCGCGTGGAGGATGATCCGGGTTGCAGGTGTTCAGACGCTAGGGTGCGCGCTGAACGTTATGACTTGGGGGCAACTTGTGTTTGATCCCGGATGCGCCAGCGCTTCCGACACTGCAATAAGGACATTTCATGCCAGCTGAAAATTGGCTGATTCAGCTCAATCGCGAGTCAGCTGAATTCGCGCGTTTGTATCAGGAGCGTCAAGAGGGAAAGACCGTCGACCGGACTTTGCGTATAGCGGTCTGTGGCCTGATGAACGCTGGCAAGAGCGCACTGCTCAATGCATTGACCGGCCATCTTGAAAACGAATTCTTCGAAACCAAAGCAGTGCGCTCGACTAAAACGGTGCAAACCTTAACCCATGGAGGGATTACTTACGTAGACACTCCGGGTATTGACGCCAATAACGAGGATGACCAGCACGCCTGGCGTGGCTTGGCGACGGCCGACATTATCCTGTTCGCCCACAACCTGGGCACGGGCACTCTGGAAACCGTAGAAATCAACTTCCTTAATGAGTTGAAACATCGGCGTCCTGATATCGAAGACAGCTTACTGGTCGTTCTGACCCATGCCGAAAGTGCGTCGGAGCAAAGGCAGGATCGCCTGGACGCAATCAGTGCCATCCTCTCGGCGTTGTTCAAGGCACCTCGCACGTTGATCCCGGCCTCGTTCACGACATACCGCAAAGGCGTGTTGGAGCAAAAGCCCGCCCTTATCGAACATAGCGGCATCAACGTGCTGCACCACCATTTGAAGACACTTGTCGAGCGCGCCGAAAGCGAGTTGCATGCCGTGCGCCGTGCGCGAGATAAGCAGCGTCTGAGTAAGTTGGAGGCCATTGTCGATAAGGCCATCGCCAAGCGGGAACGCACACTGGCTGCCGTCGAAGCCAAACAATCACAGGCGTTTCTGGTGCTTAGTCAGAGTGTGAACCAGTTGGTCAGCACGACCCGAGAACGCATCAGCCGCTGCGAAACCCTTGAATCCGATTGAGAGAACATTGCTATGTGGTGGTTATTGGTACCCTTAATCGGCGCTGTGGTTGCTGCCGTCGCCAGCTCCGACGATGAAGAAAAAGAAGCGGCCGAACGCAGGGCACGCATTCAGACTCGTGAGGCCGAGGCACAGGCCATTGCTCGTCGCAAACAGGCAAACCTCGAGAAACGTAAGGCTCAACTGGTTGCCGACGTTGATGGCCAACTGAAAGATTTATTTGCGACGCACCCTGCGGTACTCGATCGAACTAACCAGGGCGCGCTGCACGTCAGTTTTGACAGCCTTAGTGCCTTTGTAATCAAAAAGGTGCCGAACAAACCAAAAGCTATGTTGAAGCACTTGGATACAATTGCCCCCGGTGCAGCCTTCAGCCCGATCTGGGTGAAGCAAGCTGTCCAGGCGCACGCACTTCAGAAAGAAATCACGGGCCTTCAGCGCCTGAAAGAAGAATTGCTGGGATAAGTCACGATGACCGACCGCCACGCCAACCGAAATGATTTGTTAAATGTCTTCGCCGGGATTGCCGGTGAGTTCGATCAGGTCAAACGCCAGATCGATCGCCGGGAAAGTGTCCTCAAGGCTCAGCTGAGGAAGCTTAATGACGCACGCAAGACTTCGCCTTGGCGTGAAAGCCCGCTTGAGCAGCGTCACCCGTTGCAGGACATGGCTGAGCGCTGTCAGCAGGGGCTCGACAGTCAGCTTGATGCCTGGATCAGGAACGTCGAAAACTATGAGCGCAATACTTCGTTTCGCAAGGATTTCGATGACTCGCTACTGATCTTTGTCTACGGCAAGGTCAAAGCTGGAAAATCCTCCCTGGGGAATTATCTCGCCTACGGGAACTCTGCTCCGGACGCGGCCTTGATCGACAGCGCTTCCCCTCGCCCCGAGTTTTTCTGGCGCGAAAGTACCGGGACTGCGGAAACCATGTCGGCAGAGTTGATGAGCAAGCAGCGATGCTTTGGCGTCGACGTGGTGGAAGCGACCAGCTCAATCCAGGGTTTCAGGTTGCCGGGTATGACCTGGGTCGATTCCCCTGGGGTTCACTCGGTCAACAGCGTCAACGGCCAGTTGGCCGACGACTATGTCGCGTGTGCCGACCTGATCGTATTCCTGAGCAACTCCAGCAGTCCTGGCCGGCACTCCGATATGAATGAGGTCGTCGGGTTGCTCCAGAAAAAGAAAAATCTCATGGTGCTTATCACTGGCAGTGATGTGATTGAGGAGGATGTTGATGACTTGGGTAACTTGGTTAACCAACGGGTAATGAAGGCGCGATCCGATCGTGATGACCAGATTGGTTACGTCGGGTCGGAGCTGGCCAAAATCGACCCATCAGCACAATCGCTCCTGAATCAAATCAATATTCACTCGATTTCGGTGCGTTATGCTGAGGAAGGTGGCCCCCAGGAGCAGGCGCAACGCTGGCAGGACAGTGGGCTGGCCGACTTCGCCGCAGATATTGGCAACATAGCCCGTTCCAGTGGGCTCGCCCTCAAGCGCCAGACACCCTTGAAGAATCTGCAGGCGTTCTGCCTCAAGCTGGCCGAATCGACGGATCAGCTGGAAAAAGAGCTGGTTGATATCAGAACAGGGCTGAACGCCGCGCGTAAGGACCTGAAACTGAGCGTCGATCATATTCTGAGCCAGCTCAGAAAAGAATTACCGGGTCAGATCGAAAAGTATGCCGATCAATATGCGATGAACGACCAGGCTTTCTCTGAAGCCTGCCGTAAGTTGCTCGATCATGCTTTCCAGTATTACGCCAGCGAACTGTGTGATTCGATTGGCCAGAAATTCGAAAACATTGAAATTCACGACCAAGCGGTTGGACCTGTCGCCCGAGAGGCCCCCCAGTTTTCAGAGCGCGTTGAAAAAATCAAATTCGACTCCCGCCGCAATGAGTCATTCGGCAGGGCGGGCGGGGCAGGTTTCGGTGCCTGGGGGGGCGCTGAAGGTGGGGCAGCTCTAGGCACTTTGATCATGCCAGGTGTGGGGACGGTCATCGGTGGCCTGATCGGTGGCGCACTTGGAGCCTGGGCGGGAAACAAGGCTGGGGGCGCGGCGGGAGAATACTTCAATACCAGTGAAGAAATCGAAGTGGCTGTGGGCGACAACCGCGACGAAGTTTCACTGGGGACCCGCGAACAGTTGCTTGAGCTTGCCGAGAACCGGCTGAATGTCCTGTATGAGCAACTGGACCAATTGTGCTTTATCGACATTGCCGACTGGTTGAAAAACTTCCACAGCGCATTAAAAGAGATGCGCCAGCACACGCTTACTCAAATTCAGGAAATCGAAAAGGAGCTGTCCCATGGCATTGCCTGACTTCGCACGGGTTATCCACACCTATGAACGGGTCAGCACCCCGCTGGGCCGTTGGCTGTCCGAACAACAACGTGATGAGCTGGGAGCCCGGTTGCAGACCAAGGCTGAGCAGTTACACCCTCGAATCATGGTCTACGGCAACTACAACGCTGGCAAAAGTACCCTGCTCAATGCCTTGATGGGGCGGGCAGATGCCAAGATGGCGGATCGACCGGAAACGGCCGCGGTAACTGAGTACCGCTGGGGCAATTACACGCTGCTCGACACACCTGGTATCGACGCGCCGATCGAGCATGAAGAGGTGGCTGAGAACCAGCTGCAAAATAGCGAAGTTGTGTTGTTCGTGGTCGCTGCAGGCGGTGCCACCGACGAAGCGAAAACCTGGGAGCGGCTGGTCGATATCGTCGCTTCAGAGCGCCGGTTAATGCTCATCGTCAACAACAAGGCAGGTATTACGGTCGGCGATCGCGATTATGTCGGCATCACCGATCGCCTGCGCATTCATCTGCAGCGTGCGGCGAGCGAGCGCGGTATTGAAAACATTCTGGACAAGGTCCCGGTGCAATGGGTCAATGCCAGAAGCGCCCTCAAAGGACGACTCGAAGACAAGGCGCCGCTGGTAAGCGCCAGCGGCATTCTTGACTTGGAGGAGGCGCTGGGTGACTTCCTTGAGCAAAGCGACACCGGGACAATCTTCAAGGCTTGTCGCAAAGACCTGGTGGTTGCGATCGAACAAGCCAATTTGCGGTTGGTGCAGGCCGGCAATGACCGTCAGGCTGAAGCGCTGACGAAAGCCAAACTGCAGATTGAAAACGAGCGCAGCCGTCTGACTGCATGCCTAAACGATCACCTGGATCGCGATTGTCGTAGCGCAAAGCAGGCAATTGTCAGTCTGATTACTTCAGTAGCAGAAGGACAAGTCAGGGGTGACACCAACCAGGCGATGGAAGAGGGGGCGGCAGAAGTTGTCCAGTCTCTGGGCGACAAACTGATGCGCACGCTGGAGTACGAGCTGCCCAAGACTCAGCAGAGCCTCGGTGAAATCGGTGAGAAACTGGCCGAGTCCACTCTCCGACACGCTGACGCCATGCTGAATGCGGATCTGGATGCGCCGCAGGATGCTGGTGAAAGCATCCTGTCGCCAGCCATCAAGGATGCCTTGAAGAAAGTCCCCATGGGTAATGTCAAGGACATGACTGAACAGGGAGTGAAAGCGGCACTGGAGCTAGGAAAAGAGTTTCTGCCCAAACTGTTCAAAGGTATTGGCCCCAAGACCATGGGACGCTGGGCCAGTACAGCGGGTCGCTGGGCGGGGCCTTTGGTACAGGTCGGCGTGGCGTTGTACGACATCTACCAGGCTATTCGTACAGAGAATGCGGAGAAGGCAGCGCAAGCTCGTCGTACCAAAGCCATCGACGACTCTGCCAGTTCGTTTGTCCACGATTTGCGTCAGGCCTACCAGTTCCAAATCACTCTGGTGGTTGAGCAGGTATTCAAACCTATGGATGAGTGGATCGACGCGCAAAGCCAGGCTCTGGTGCAACAAGACAAGGCCGCAGAGAACGATAGAATTCTGTTCGAACAGGCACTGATTGAACTGCGCCCGCAAGACTGATCTGGTCCTTAACGCATCTCATCTCAACATTCGCTCCGGACATAGGACGGGGCGAATGCTTCCAGAGTGCCCAGAGTCACGCCTATTATTCTTCCCTCTCGGAGGTTCAATTAATTCGTGATGCAGTGCGTCACGAATTAAAATGCCGGGTTGAGTCACTCATAAAGCCAAGGCTTCAACTCATCCAGATTCCTCACCACGATCTGCTGCGCCGCCGCTTTGGGGTCGAGCTTTTTCGGATCGATTTGAAAACGCTGCAACACATACTTGACCAAGGCGCGGCGTGTCGGAATGATCAGCACGCCATCCTCCATGCCGAAATCGGCTTCGATGATTGCCTTCTGTTCTGGTTTGAGCCTTGAGTCGGGTTCTATGATCACGGCTACCTTGGTGTTCCAGTCTTCATCCTCGTCGATGAGGTTCTCGGTCTTGCGTTCGTACTCAGGTTTGCCGCGCAGGCGACTCAGCACAAAATCTCGGTATTCACGATTCTTCTCGCAATACGCCCGCACATGCCAACGCATACCGGTGTAAATCAGTGTGTGTGGTGCAATCAAGCGAGTTTCTGGAACCGGGTTAGCGAGTGAAACGTACTCGACTTCAATAACCTCGCTGTCGCGGCATGCCTTAAGCAATGGGCGCAACACTTCAGGTCGAATTGTCCGGTCAGGCACCTCCAGCACCATGGTGTGGGCATACGCCAAGGCCAACCCTTCCACATGCGGCGCACGGGAATGGGTCTGGTTCAGCAGGTGCAGATAAGCGCTGGCGCTGTCGTCGATGAACAGTGGTTTGAACTGTTTGCTGGGGACATAGCCCTTCAGCTGCTTGTCATATGTAAGGTTTTTAGGCGCATGTTCGGTGATGTAAGTGTTGATGTCTTTAGACGCCTGCTGACGACTGATCCCGAAGCTCTGGATCAGATGCACCGTGGTCAGCCGGCCTTCCCACCAGGCGACGGTCTCGATCAAGCGATAACGAAGTGCCAAATCCCAACGAACCTGCTTGATGTCTTGATTGCGTTTCATGACAGCTCCATATGCGTGAATACTTTACCTGTATAAGTCTACATTCTATACCTGTCGTAAAACACTACATATCCTTGATCTGTCTTCGAGCTCAATCGAACTCACTAAAGGATGTGGACATGACAATGTCGGATGCTGTTTCGACAGGTGCATTGGTGATGATGGGAGCAATCCTGCTGACGCTTGTGCTGCAGTGCCTGAGGTTGCGGGAGCTCTGGAAAATGGCTCTTGGCTGTCAAAAGGGCACGCGCTGGGCACGGATTTTGGATATGGAAAACTGGGAGCTGCGCTCGGCGCTGCGCGCTGAGAAAGCGCACATCGAGCAGCTGCAAAGAAAGCTGGTGATTTTGCAGGAATTGATCCCAGCAGAGGGATAAGGGCGAAGGATATGAACAGACTTGAACGGATCAAAGGTTGCCTACTGGGCGGTGCAGTCGGCGATGCGTTGGGCGCCACGGTGGAGTTCCTCGAATGGCCTGCAATCGAAGCTAAATTCGGTTCGCAGGGTATCGTTGATTTTGCCCCTACTTTCGGTATCTCCGGTGTCATCACCGACAACACGCAGATGATGCTATTCACGGCCGAAGGCTTGCTGCGGGCTTATGTGAGAAGTAGTTCACGAGGGATTTGCCATGTTCCCAGCATTATCCACCATGCGTTGCTGCGCTGGCTGATGACCCAGAATTACCCTCCTGCGATACTAGTCAGCAGGGACGGGTGGTTGATCGAACAGCGAGAACTCTGGTCTTGTCGCGCCCCTGGCACCACATGTCTCACGGCCCTCAAGGCCACCCAGCGGCTTGGTGCTGTCGCCGAGAACAACAGCAAGGGCTGCGGCGCCTTGATGCGCGTTGCTCCCTGTGCATTCTTTGCTAACGCCTTTGACTACGCTGCCCAGTCAGGGCGCCTTACTCACGGGCACCCTACAGGCTACCTGACGGCAGGGCTGTTCGCTGACATCCTCCAGCGGATGGTCAGGGAGGACAGTCTCGAACATGCAGTTAGCGAAAGCCTGGCCAAATATGGGCAAAAGCCCGGCATGGAAGAAGCTCGCAGCCTTATCGAGCGTGTGCTGTTTTTCTTCTATGAAGGCTACAAGCCCACCCCGCAACGCATCGGCGAACTCGGTGGCGGTTGGGTCGCTGAAGAAGCGCTGGCAATTGGCCTCTGGTGTGCCCTGACGGCGAGCTCGTTCGAGGATGGCGTCATAACAGCGGTGAATCACGGTGGCAACAGCGACGGTTCCGGACTGATCACTGGACACATACTTGGTGTTCAGTATGGCGCTGCGGCGATTCCTGCTCGGTGGTATGGACAATTGGAACTGCGCGAAGTGATTGCGCAGATTGCCGAGGATATTGAGCGCGTTCCGCGTGATTACTGTGGGTATGGCGGAGAGTTCGATCAGCTGATCGAGCAGATGTATCCCGGCGGGTGAGGGAACTGATGGCGACGCATTTTCATTTCGCCACTGAGCTATTCGCAGCGTAGGCTTACCAAAGCAAACTCGCTAGGCTGCCCTTTGAAGCCATTTTGAAGTGGCGCAGGCATTTGTCAGGCATTAATCCTGAGAAACAGCTTTAACCTTATTAAAACCGACAAAAACGGCTAATATCAGCACGTTTTTTTATCGGCAGATTTAGCTATGACTGATCGTTGGCACAGTGTTGATGAAATTGCCGAACACCTCGGCGTCAGCAAGGACACCGTTTATGCATGGATTGCCAAACGCAGCATGCCAGCCCACAAGGTCGGTCGGTTGTGGAAGTTCCAGAAGGTTGAGGTGGATACCTGGGTCAAAGCTGGCGGAGCCAGTGACGAATCGCAGCAGGCGCGAAGTGATGGCTGAGCGTTATCGTCTTTCTTTCACCACGGGTGGCCTGTTTTTGCAGGAAGCACCGCTGGTTGTGGAGCGCTATCTAACGCTGCGTGATTGGAAGCAAACACGGGAGCAGGTGCGTGGTGAGAACCTGTTGCAAGTTCGTACAGCGGCTGCTGCGACACGTATCAGTAAGGAGTTGATCGCGCGTCTGGAGCTTTTGGATCCAGAGGAGCTGGAGTTTTTGGTGGATGGCAGCCTGCGGGAGCAAGGCTACCTTCTGTGGGCTGCAACTTGCCGGCGCTATGCGTTCATCCGCGACTTCGCTCGCGAAGTTCTGCGCGAGCATTACCTGCTTATGCGCCGCCAACTCACGACAAGCGATTACGATGCCTTCTGCAATGCCAAAGCTTTGTGGCATGCCGAGCTGGATGAACTGGCTGCGTCCACGCATAGCAAATTGCGACAAAACCTGTTCCGCATGTTGCGGGATGCCGACTTGATCAGCGCACAGCACCAGATTCAGCCTGTGTTGATAACTCCAGCGCTGGCCCATTTACTGGTTCGCCACGATAACGAGCAATTGCTGATATTCCCGGCAACTGACCATGAACTTAAAAGGTGGCTGCAATGAGCCAAAAAATCAGTCAGCAGCCGCTGGCAGCCCGCTTTGAACACCTATTGAACGTCATGAGCGGTCAACGCTTTCTGGAAATGAAAGGGCTGAATAATGATCTGCCGTTCTACATCTGCGAATTCAAGGCGGCTGAAGCCTTTGAGATACAACGCATGCAGCGGCAACTGGTCAACACGTTGGCCGGTCTGCGTATCGATTGTTTGCAGGGGCGTGGTGTAAAGGTATTGGAAGTCAGCCTGTACGACCTGACCATCGACTTGCTAAAGGCTCGTGAGGGCAGTGACGAAGGTGTCAGCTTGTGGGAACAGATCCGGGCGGTTGAGCCCGATGTGGAAAAAGAAGGTCTGCTGGAACTTTTGCAGGGTGTATTGGATATCAAGGAACACCTGGTCCCGGCTATTGGCGAACGTATTGCTCAGGCGGATTACGACGTGCTTTTCCTCTCCGGCATCGGTGAAGTGTTCCCCTATATTCGCTCGCACAACGTACTCAACAATCTGCAAAGCACGGCCAAGGACAAACCCACGGTGATGTTCTTCCCCGGTGAGTATCGGCATTCGCTGGAACAAGGCGCGTCACTGGAGCTGTTCGGTCTGCTGCACGATGACAAGTACTACCGTGCATTCAATATTTTCGAGTCTCAGGTGTAAGGAAGCAGTCGATGAAACTCAACGGAATTTTCAAGAGCCCAGTCAGTCGCCCGATTGAGGGCGTCATCAAGGCCGACGACGAAGCTAGCTTGTTCAACGAGCTCAGTGAATACGTCCTGACTGACGAAGTCGCCAAGCGTCTGGAGCACTTCCTCGATGCCTATACCGACTACCACCATGCCAATGGCGTCTGGGTCTCCGGCTTCTTCGGCTCGGGTAAGTCGCACCTGCTGAAAATGCTCGCCCTGCTGCTGGAAAATCGCCAGGTCGACGGCAGTACTGCATTGGACATCTTCCTACCCAAGATCAAGGATGACGACGAGCTGTTGCGCGCCCAGCTCAAGAAAGCTGTCGCCATCCCCTCGAAAAGCATCCTGTTCAACATCGACCAGAAGGCCGACATCATCAGCAAGACCCAGGTCGACGCCTTGCTTTCTGTGTTCGTCAAAGTCTTCAACGAGATGTGTGGTTATTACGGCAAGCAGGGCTACATTGCCCAGTTTGAACGCGACCTGGACAGTCGCGAACTGTTCCAACCGTTCAAGGAAGCCTACCAGAGCATCGCCAATAAGCCCTGGGAGCGTGGTCGCGAGCAGGCGCTGCTGGAGACAGGCAACATCGCCAAGGCCTACGCCCAGATCACCGACGAAGACCTGGCGCTGGCCAAGGGCATCCTCGATAAATACCGCGCTCAACACAGCGTTTCCATTGAAGACTTCGGCAATCAGGTCAAGGAGTGGCTGGACAAACAGCCGCCCAACTTCCGCCTGAATTTCTTTGTCGATGAGGTCGGTCAGTACATTGCCGACAACACCAAGCTCATGACCAACCTGCAAACCGTGGCTGAAAGTTTGGCCACCAAGTGCCAGGGCCGGGCATGGGTATTTGTCACCGCACAGGAGGATATGGACTCTGTGATGGGCGACATGAGCAAGCAACAAAGCAACGACTTCACCAAGATCCAGGCGCGCTTTGCCAACCGTCTCAAGCTCACCAGCGCCGACGTGGCCGAGGTGATCCAGAAACGCTTGCTGACCAAGAACGATTCCGGTGCCGAGCTGCTGAAAACCGTCTACAACCAGCAGCTCAACAACTTCAAAACTCTGTTCGACTTTGCCGACGGTGGACAGCACTACCAGAACTTCCGCGATCTGGAGCACTTCACCTACTGCTACCCCTTCGTGCCCTACCAGTTCCCGCTTTTCCAGTCGGCCATTCGTGGCATATCCATGCACAACGGCTTTGAGGGCAAGGCCAACTCGGTGGGCGAACGCTCCATGCTCGGTGTATTCCGCGAAGTGGCCATGGCTATCGACAGCGAGCCAGTGGGCCAGCTGGCCACCTTCGATCGGATGTTCGAA
This sequence comes from Pseudomonas baetica, assembly GCF_019733355.1. GTDB lineage: Bacteria > Pseudomonadota > Gammaproteobacteria > Pseudomonadales > Pseudomonadaceae > Aquipseudomonas > Aquipseudomonas baetica_A. Next base: position 96,082 of record NZ_JAIHLQ010000021.1, read on the forward strand.
GGCATTCGCGGCGCGCTGAAAAGCGCTATTCAAAGCGCTATCAACAATGCCGAGCGGCACCTTGGCGACCCATACGCGGTGCGCGTGCTCAAAGCATTGTTCTTGGTCAAGTACGTCAAGGAGTTCAAGGCCACTCTGCGCAATCTCAATGTACTGATGCTAGAGCGTTTTGGCGAAGACATTCCAGCCCAACGCAAGAAGCTGGAAGCGGCACTCAACTTGCTGGAGCAGCAAACCTACATCCAACGCAATGGCGAGCTCTACGAGTACCTGACCGACGAAGAGAAGGACATCGAAGAAGAGATCAAAAACACAGAGATCGAAACTGCCGATGTCATCAAGGAGCTGGAAACCCTGCTGTTTGATGGTGTGGTCAAGCAGCGCAAGGTCCGCTATGAAAACGGCCAGGACTACGCCTATACGCGCAAAATGGACGACCGTTCGCTCAGTCGTGAGTTTGAGTTGGCCATCCACATTGTCACTCCGCTTAGTGACAACTTCGATAACCTCACGGTGCAGCGTATGCAGAGTATGGGACGTGATGAGCTGCGCGTGGTGCTGCCGGCTGATGCCCGGTTCATGCAGGATCTCACCCTGCACAAGCGCACTGAGAAATACATCCGACAGAACAGCAGCACCCAGCAGGAAGCGGTCAAACGCATCATCGACGCCAAGGGTTTCCAGAACAACGAACGTCTGGCCGAGCTGCAGGATCGTGCCAAGGAGCTGCTCGGCAAAGCGCACTTGATAATTAACGCCGCCGACGTGGAGGCCACCAGCAGCGACGGTCAGGCCCGTATTCTCAAAGGCTTCTACCAGCTGATTGAAACTACTTATCCGAACCTGCGCATGCTGCGCGATGTGCCGTTCAACGAGAATGACATCGGCAAATACTTGCGCCAGGCCCAGGACGGTCTACTCGGCAACGACGCTACTAGCCTGACCGAGCCCGAGCAGGAACTACTGGCCTATATCCAGAGCAATGCTCGCAGCGGTGTGCGCACCACGGTCAAAACCCTATTGGAGCGCTTCGAGCGCAAGAACTACGGTTGGTACTACGCGGCCATCCTCTGCAACCTCGCGCTGCTTTGCGCACGCGGCAAAGCGGAGGTGCGGCAAGACAGCAACCTGCTGGAAGGCGACAACCTAGAGCGCAGCTTGCGCAACACCAACGCTCACACCACCTTGGTGCTGGAGCCGCAAATCGAGTTCAGCGCCTCCCAGGTTCGCCATCTCAAAGAGTTCTTTGCCGACTTTTTCGACCGTCCCGCCAGCTGCAACGAAGCCCGCGCTCTGGCACGTGAAACCATCGACGCCATCAAAGAACTGGAGATTGATTTAGCCGACCTGCATGGGCAAAAAGCCTTGTATGGCTTCCTCAGCGTGCTGGATGGCGTGATGGCTACTCTCAAGGAAATCGCCGGCAAAAACGCCAGCTGGTTCCTTACCGAACTGTCCCGCGCCTCCGATGCCATGCTCGACACCAAAGAGCAGATCATTGAGCCGCTACGTCGCTTCATGGGTAGTCCGCAAAAAGCTATTTACGATCAGGCTCGCCAACTGGTGCAGGAGCAGGAAGACAATTTCGCCTATGTTGCCACGGGGGAGGTTGAAGCCATCAAGGCATTACTCACCGAGAATAAACCTTGGCAAGGCAACCGCCTGCAGCAGGCCAAACCGCAACTGGAGGCCCTGCAACAAGCCATTGCTAACCAGCTAACCAGCGAGAAGGCTACCGCAGTCAGCCGGCTTGCCGAGTTGGAGCAGCGTCTGCAGGGGAGCAACGAGTACGGCAGTCTTAAGCCTGAGCAGCAGGCTCAGCTCGCTGTGCCGTTTGTTGAAGCTCAGCAGTCAATGCAAGGGCAGAAGCGTATCGCCATGATCCGCGATCAGTTGCGTGCCTTCGAGGACAACCAATACGCACAGTTACTGCTCAAATTAGAGCGACTGGCTCGTCCGCAACCGGTACCAGATCCAATCCCACCCTTTTCTCCGCCACCAGCGGGAAATCAGGACATCGATTATCCGCCGCCACCAAGCACAGAACCACCCAAAGTGGCCGAACCGCGCTTGGTGCCCGCACGATCTATTACGGTGGGTTACAGCAAGCCTTGGCTGGCCAGTGAATCCGAGTTGGATGATTACTTACGACAGCTGCGCGAAGCTTGGCTGAAGGAAATCCAAGCAGGCAACCGCGTACAGATTTGAAACGGACAAGTGCCCCGATCATTTTCGTGAAACCACACAAATGATCGAGCAGGCCCATAAAGAGAAGAATGATGGAAACCACCAAACTCAAGAAGTTCGCCCAGCACACACGTCGCCTGCTCTTGGAGCAAGTGGGCGCCAAGCTCTCCCTAGTGCTATATGCAAGCAGTGCTGCCCGCCGTGAGAGTCCGCAAGCCGTTGCCCAGCTGGAAAAACAAATCGCCGCGAACGGCCGTGAGCAGCTCATCGACAAGGTCGCCTACACCTGGTTCAACCGCTTCTGCGCCCTTCGCTTTATGGATGTAAACGGTTACACCCGTATCCGCGTGGTATCGCCCGCTGATGAAGGCCAGTTCCAGCCTGAAATACTGGCTGAAGCCAAAGCGGGACATATCGACGATGAGCGCGTGCCCGAGAAAGTCCGCCAGCAGATCCAGGCTCTGCTTAGCGGTAACGCCCCTAGCCACGATCCGCAGCAGGAAGCCTATCGTCTGCTGGTAGTGGCCGAGTGCAACGCCTTCCACAGCGCCATGCCTTACCTGTTCGAGCGCATTGCCGACTACACCGAATTGCTGATGCCGGATGACCTGCTCTCGGGCAACTCCATCCTGGCCTACACCCGCGAAGCCATGACCCCTGATACCTGCCAGGACGTGGAAGTCATCGGCTGGCTGTACCAATTCTACATCTCCGAGAAAAAGGACTCGGTTTTTGAGGGTCTGAAGAAAAATCAGAAGATCACGGCAGAAGATATTCCCGCAGCTACCCAGCTGTTCACCCCGCACTGGATCGTGCGCTACCTGGTGGAAAACTCTCTCGGCCGTCTGTGGATGCTCAACCATCCTAACTCGGCACTTGCCAGGCAGATGGATTACTACATCAAGCCCGAGGCTGCAGAAACTGACTTCCTCAAGATCGATTGCCCCGAAGACATCAAGGTCTGCGATCCGGCCTGCGGCTCCGGTCACATGCTCACCTATGCCTTCGATCTGCTCTATGCCATTTACGAAGAGATGGGCACTGACCCTAGCGAAATCCCGGAAAAAATTCTTACCCACAACCTCTACGGCATCGAGTTGGATGAGCGCGCAGGGGAGCTAGCCGCTTTTGCACTGACCATGAAAGCCCGCGCCAAGCAGCGCCGCTTTTTCAACAAGGCCATCGAGCCAAATATCTGCGTGATGGAAAAAGTGGTGTTCAGCCATGACGAGCTGGATGAATACATCACGGCCGTAGGGCGTGACCTGTTCACTCTTGACCTGCGTGAAACCCTCAAGCAGTTTGAGGAGGCCGATAACTTTGGCTCGCTGATCCGTCCCAAACTCAGCAGCGTGCAAAACGTGTTGCCCGTGCTGGAGGCCAAGGACATGGCAGGCAGTCTGTTCCTTGCTGGCACCCACGCTAAAGTGCTGCAGGTGCTACGAATGACCGACTACCTGAGCCCGCGTTATGCGGTGGTAGTTGCCAACCCTCCGTACAAGAAAAAGGCAGATCTAAATGAGTCATTGCAAAGCTGGCTCGATGTTGAATACGTCGAGGGTAAATACGACCTTTATCAGGCGTTTATCCTAAGAAGTCTGAAGCTGGTTTTAGCAAAGTCATATGTTGGCATGATCACGATGCAGGGTTGGATGTTCGCGCCTAGATATGAGGCGGTTAGATCTGTGATTTTATCTAGGTCAACAATCTGCACGATGGCCCAGCTTGGAGAGCGCGCATTTGACTCTATTGGTGGGGAGGTCGTTTCGACTACTGCATTCGTCTTGAGTAGCGCGGCCAATGAAGACTTCAAAGGAGAGTTTATAAAGCTGACTGAAGGCCAGTCTGAGGCCGAAAAGGATGCTGATCTTTTGAAGGCGATTCAAGTCCCTCAAAGCAAAATACGCTATCGGGTTTCGTCGGAGCAATTTGAAAAAATCCCAGGATGTCCGATAGTTTTTTGGGCATCTGAAAGGATGAGGAATTTATTCACAAGCTATCCTTCGATTTCCAAGGAGATCATCACGAGGGAAGGGCTCGCGACTGGTAGTAATGCCACGTTCTTACGGGAGTGGCATGAGGCGAGCGTGATGAATGTCGGTTTTAACATTAAAAGTGACGCCGAGGCTAAAACATCTGAAAAAAGATGGTTTCCTTATGTGAAGGGTGGTGGCTCTAGGCGTTGGTATGGTAATTCAGAGCATTTTGTAAATTGGTTTGATGATGGCCGTGAGCTTAAAAATTTCAAGGATGAAAAGACAGGGCGTATCCGCTCTCATAACTACAACGGTGAGTATGGCTTTCGTGAGGGGTTCACTTGGTCTGGCATTTCGAGCAGCGACTTTGCTGTTCGTGTGGTTCCGTGTGGTTTTATGTTTGATGCCAAAGGGCCAATGGGTTTCGTCAGTCAGTCAAGTAAAACGGAGGCCGTAGAGGCATTTCTGAATAGTCGTGTATGCAGCTTCCTACTAAGAATGCTTGCTCCTACGCTTGATTTTAAACTCACCCACGTGCTTAGTTTACCGTTCAAAAAGCCAGACGATGAGCAGTTGAATGATCGGGTTCGGCGCAGTGTGCTAGCCGCAAAGTCCGACTGGGACTCCTACGAAACCTCCTGGGACTTCACAGTTCTGCCATTGCTACACCCCGGCCACCGGCAGTCCACCCTACAAGCCGCTTATCAACAACTCCACTCTCACTGGCGCGAGATGATGCTAGAAATGCAGCGCCTCGAAGAAGAAAACAACCGTATCTTTATCGAGGCTTATAGTCTGCAGGATGAACTGACACCCGAGGTGTCGCTCAAGGAAGTCACCCTCACATGCAACCCACACTACCGCTACGGTGGTGACAAGTCAGGGGAGGAGCTGGGTGCGCAGCTGTTGGCCGATACGATGCGCGAGTTTTTGTCCTACGCCGTGGGCTGTATGTTTGGCCGCTACAGCCTGGACAATCCAGGGCTGGTGCTGGCCAACCAGGGCGACACACTGGCTGAGTATTTGCGCCAGATCCCCGAGCCGAGTTTTATGCCGGACGAAGACAACGTGATCCCGCTGCTGGATGGCGAGTGGTTTGCTGACGATGTGACCGAGCGTTTCCGCACCTTTTTACGCGTTACCTTCGGCGTGGAGCACTACGAGGACAACCTAGCCTTTATTGAGGCATCGCTGGGCAAGGACGTGCGCAAGTACTTTATCAAGGACTTCTACGCCGACCATGTGAAACGCTACAAGAAGCGCCCGATCTACTGGTTGTTCGCCAGCCCTAAAGGCACCTTCAGTGCGCTGATCTACCTGCATCGCTACCGCACCGACACAGCGAGTGTGGTGCTGCAATACCTGCGCGACTTCCGCAAAAAACTGGCTGCACGGCTGGACCACCTCCAACAAATCGGCATCAGCACCAGCGCCAGCCAAGGTGAAAAGACCCGCGCCCTCAAGGAAATTGAACCGCTCAAAAAGCAACTACTGGAGCTGGACGACTACGAGCGTGACACCCTCTACCCGCTGGCTACTAAACAAGTGCCGCTGAATCTGGATGACGGCGTCAAAGTAAACTACCTCAAGCTCGGCTCGGCGCTGAAAAAGATCGTCGGGCTAGATGCCAAGGGGGATGAATGAAGCATAACAAGGAGCAGATACAATGCTGATTCAGTCCATCCAACTGAACAATTTTTTGAGCTTCGGCGCGTTCTCTACCGTCATCCCGCTGGGGCCGTTGAATGTCATCATTGGGCCTAATGGTTCGGGTAAGTCCAACCAGCTCGAGTCAATCGAATTGTCGAAACGCTGCAGGCTCGGATTGGGAATGCATAAACATGAGTAACCCCAAAATCACCCAGGCCCTGAGTAACCTGTTCGACAAGCAGCGCATAGTGTTCTGGTATGACACGCGCCTGGAGTTTCGCGCTGATTTCGAGACGCTGGAGTTGCCGGATGTCGAGAAAGTCGAGCTGGCTAACAATGAGTTTGGCGTGAAATACCGCCTCCTGCGAGAGCAACCGGAACAGAAGTTTCTGATCTACCGTGAAGGTACTGAGCCTTCGCATTTGCACAATTGGCTGTTGGATGTGCAGCTTGCCAGTGGCAATTGCTTCCGTACCGATCAGGTTGCCTTGTGGCTGGCTGAGCTGGAGTTGGGACCGGACTGCTACCCACTTTTGGAAGCCCATGTGGCGTTTTTCGAATCCGCCAAGCGCCGTGAGGCCCTTAGCAAGTTACTTGAGCCGGGTGATTCGCAGAACCTGCTGCAACGCAAGATGCTCGCCGTGTGTGCCGGCAACGAGCCGCGCTTGGATGTGATTCTGGAAAGCCTGCTGGGTGATCTGGCCGCTGGCAAAGATGTGCGGATCAAGTTAATCGAAAGCAGCGGCTTGAATACCTATCTGTGGGAGCAGGTGAAGCGCGCCTATGGCTATAGCTCCGAGCAACCAGGGTTGCACGATTTCGTTATCGAGCTGTTTAAGGCTTGTTTCATGCTTGGGATCGACCCGGCTTACAAGGCGCGACTGTCCGCTGAGGCGCTGGTGTTCCTCAAACGCTGGAAGGACAGTCGTTCGCATGAGCAGAGTTTCGAGACACTGTCTGAGCAGTGCGCGGCGGTGCTGCAGATTGACGACAAGCTGCAAACTCTGGACTGGCGCAGCCTGCTGGAGCTGGATTATTTCGAGCTGATCGACCGCAAGATCCTCAGTGAGCTGGTACGTGCCGTGGTGGCCAGTACAGTCACCGCTGTGGAGGTTGAGCAGTGGGTACGCCAGCGCCGCCAGAGCCACTGGTTTGAGCGCTTCAAGGATGTGTACCTGGCGCTGGAGCATGCGGCGCAGTTCATCCAGGTGCTGGACATAACGCAGCTGCAAATGGAATCGCTGACTGATGGCGTGAAAAAGTACGCCAGCCAGTGGTTCAGGCTGGATCAGCGTTACCGCAAGTTCGTCTATCACCTGCGTGAATCCGGTCAGGCTTCGCTGCTGGGTGAGTTGGCTATGCAGGTCGAGAATCTGTACGGCAACAACTACCTGAGCCGTCTTAACGACCGCTGGCAGCAGCACGTGGATGCGGCGCAGCAGTGGGAGGCCGCGCCCGTAGTGCTGCAGCGCAATTTCTTCAGCCGCTATGTGCAGCCCTTTGTGGAGCGCAGAACTAAGGTGTGTGTGCTGATTTCCGATGCGTTCCGCTATGAGGTAGGCGAGGAGCTGCAAAGCCTGATTCGTCAGGAAGATCGCTTCGAGGCTGATCTGGAACCGATGCTGTCGATGCTGCCGAGTTATACCCAGCTGGGCATGGCGGCACTGCTACCCAACAGCAGCCTGCAACTGGCCGACAACGACAGTGGCGATGCCATAGTGGATGGTCAGAGCGCTCAAGGCTCGGTCAACCGGGGCAAGATTCTGGCGACCAGGGTGCCAGCATCTCAGGTGGTACGAGCCAAGGATCTACTGGCGATGAACCAGGCCGACTCTCGTGCCTTGCTGCGCGACAATGAGGTGGTTTACGTTTATCACAACCTGATCGACAAGACCGGCGACACCCGTGATACCGAAGAACGAGTGTTTGCGGCGGCCGAGGAAACGCTCAGTGAGCTAATCCGTCTGGTGAAGAAGCTGACCAACGCCAATGCCAGTAACCTGCTGATCACTGCCGATCATGGCTTCATCTATCAGAATCATCCGCTGCAGGAGAGCGATTTCCTCAGCGGTGAGCCAGAGGGCGATGAGGTCCTCTACCGCGACCGGCGTTTTGTACTGGGTCGTAGCTTGCGCGAAGGAGCCAGTTTTAAAACCTTCAACCCGGTGCAGCTAGGCCTGACGGGGACGCTTATGGTGCAGATTCCCAAATCCATCAACCGTCTGCGGCTGAAAGGCTCTGGTAGTCGCTTTGTGCACGGTGGTGCCACCCTGCAAGAGGTGGTGATCCCGGTCATCCGTATTAACAAGAAGCGCCAGAGCGATGTGGGTCGGGTGGGTGTGGAGTTCATCGGTGTCGGTGGTAAGACCATCACCACCGGGCAGTTGGCGGTGGTGCTCTATCAAACCGAGGCAGTGACCGAGAAACTGCAGTCGCGCCGGTTGCGTGCAGGTTTGTTCACGCTGGACGGTGAGCTGGTATCCGATCAGCATGAGCTGTTGTTCGACTTCAGCTCTGCTAACCCGCGTGAGCGGGAGTTGCCGGTACGCTTCATTCTCAGCCGCAAGGCCGATGAGGCGAACAATCAGCAGGTGGAGCTGCTCCTTGAAGAGACCGTGGAAGGCACTTCACACTTCACACGGTACAAAGCCGCGCGTTACTCCATTCGCCGCTCGTTCAGCAGCGAATTCGATTTTTAAGCAGGAGCTCCAATGAGTCAGCTCGACGACAAGATCAACCAGTACTTTGCCGGCCTGGTGGTGCGCAAAGACCTGGTCAAAGCGGTGAAGGGCAACGCCATTGTGCCGTCGTATGTGCTGGAGTACTTGCTGGGCCAATACTGCGCGACCAATGACGAGGCGACGATCCAGACCGGTATCGAGACGGTCAAGGAGATTCTGCGCAAGCACTATGTCCACCGAAACGAAGCAGGGCTGGTACGCTCGACCATCAAGGAGAAGGGGCGGCACAAGGTTATTGACCGTATTAGCGTCTCATTAAACGACAAGGATGACGTGTACGAGGCTGAGTTCGCCAACCTGGGCATCAAGAAGGTGCTGATCGACTCCAACACCGTCAAGGCCCACCAGAAGCTGCTGGTAGGTGGTGTTTGGTGCATTGCGGATGTGGAGTATGAATACACCGAGGATAAGTCTGCCTCACCTTGGATTCTGGCCTCGCTAAAGCCAATTCAGATTTCCCGCTTTGATTTCGACGGCTATCTGGAGGCGCGTAAGCAGTTCACCACTGATGAGTGGATTGACCTGCTGATACAGAGTGTAGGCTTCAATCCGCAGATGTTCGGCAAGCGCAATAAGCTCGCCCAGCTTATCCGCCTTATCCCGTTCTGCGAGCGCAATTACAACCTGATAGAGCTGGGGCCGAAGGGCACTGGCAAGTCGCACGTTTATTCCGAGTTCTCGCCCCACGGCATTCTTATCTCCGGTGGCGAAGTTACGGTTCCCAAGCTGTTCGTCCATAACGGCACAGGTAAGCTCGGCCTGGTGGGTTACTGGGATGTAGTGGCTTTCGATGAATTCGCCGGCAAGCAAAAGCGAGTGGACAAGGCTCTGGTGGACATCATGAAGAACTATATGGCCAACAAGTCGTTCTCACGGGGAGTGGAAACCTTGGGAGCAGAGGCCAGCATGGTGTTTGTGGGTAATACCGATCACACCGTGCCGTACATGCTTAAGCACACGGACCTGTTCGACCCGCTGCCGGAAAAGTTCCACGATTCAGCCTTTCTCGACCGCATTCACAGCTACATCCCCGGATGGGAAGTGGATGTCATCCGTGGCGAGATGTTCTCCAGTGGTTATGGCTTCGTGGTGGACTACCTGGCCGAGATCCTGCGCTCGCTTCGTAGTCATGACTACTCAGATCGCTACAAGGGACAGTTCACGCTATCCGACGATATTTCGACGCGCGACCGCGATGGCATCAACAAAACTTTTTCTGGTTTGATGAAGATCCTGTACCCGCATGACGAGGCGACAGACGCCGAAGTGGAAGACGTATTGCGCACAGCAATTGAAGGGCGCAAGCGGGTGAAGGATCAGTTGCTACGCATTGACGCGACCTATCCAGCAGTTCGCTTTGCCTACCAGGGTGCTGATGCTCAGGAGCGATTGGTGCGCACACTGGAAGAGGATGAGTACCCTAACCAGTACCATCGTCGGGGAGCGACTGAAGTTTCTGCTATCGATTTACCCCACGTCGGCACTGACCATTTGGCGCTTATCGAGGCAGCGCCAGCCAAGCAAAGGCCAATTTCACGCCCTATCAATCCAGTGTCTGTGGAGCCTGTGCTGAAAGAGCAGCATTTGGTCTTCCACGAAAATCAGCGAGGCCTGAGTTTTGACAAGTTGTTCAGTCCCTATCTGGTAGGTGCCAAGCGCATCATCATCACAGACCCCTATCTTCGTATGTTCCATCAGTTGCGCAATTTGATGGAACTGATGGAGACCATTAGCAAGCTGCAAGGTCCGGAAGATGAGGTGGTTGTTCATGTGGTGACCGTTGAAGATGATACAAATGGTGATCGCCAGACCGAAAGCCTGCAGAAGATCTCTGATGCTTGTACCGGTGTTGGCATCCAGTTCAGTTGGGCCTACGACACCAGCGGCACCAAGCATGATCGAGATATCACAACCGACACGGGTTGGAAGATAGTGCTTGGACGTGGCTTGGATGTTTTTCAACGCTTTGAGCTGAATGATGCCTTCAGCTTTGCGAATCGGCTCCAGCAGCATCGGCAGTGCAAAGAATTCAGTGTGACCTTTGTGCGGGTTGACCCGGCAGCTTGCTCGTAGGTTTACGGCGATTAGGCAGAGGCACTCTGATTGGTGTTCGCGGTACGAATAAAGAAAAAAGTTAGGTCAACTGTGGACGCCCTTAGGCGTGGGGAAGTCATAGTGTCGGCTGCAGCAGGAGCTGAGTACAACCGCTGGATTACGACAAAAAATAAGTGAGGGGAGTTTCCCTGCCGATGACTGCCCTAGCATCAGCCAAGGGCAGTCTATCGGGCAGTGTGAGCCTAGGCGTTATAGGTAACCTCGTTCAGCCAACGATACGCAGCCTTCGTGGCCTACAACGATATGATCCAGCGTCTTTGTGCCAATCATGTTGAGGGCGTTCTTGAGGGTGGTGGTCAGCGTGCGATCGGCCTGGCTGGGTTCGGGATCTCCAGAAGGATGGTTATGCACCAGTACCACGGCTGCTGCGTTGTGCTCTAGGGCGATCTTGACCACTTCCCTTGGGTAAACGCTGGCCCCGTCCAGCGTGCCGCGAAACAGCTCCTGAAATCCGATAATCCGGTGCTTGGTGTCGAGCAGCAGAAGAGCAAAGACTTCGTGCTCATGGTACTGCAGCAGTGTTTGCAGGTGGCTGAAGACCTGCTTCGGCTCTGTCAGTGCCCGGCCTTTAGACAGGCGACTCATTGCCAGTTGTTGCGCCATACGTAGGATGTCAGCTTCGGTGACAGGGGAGTCCATGACATAGGTGCCGGTCGTTTCACCGGCTTGGAGTTTGTGATATTTCATTTGGGTCTTCCTATACGAGTGCGTGAGAACGAAGGGTTCTGAGAAACCCTGTTACTGGACGGTGGGCTTGCCGTTGTGTCGCGTGGCTTGCGACTCCAATTTTTGGGCGAGTGAGGGTTTGGCAGGCGCTGCCGGTTGGGCTTTTGGCTCTAAAGGGCTGGGCTGATCTTCAATGCTGGGGAAGAACTCCTCGACGATGGCCCCGGTGTCCTCCTCACTGTCTTCAAAGGCCCCATTGTTAAAGCCCTGCCGGGCCGCGTGATCCAAGGCGCTCTGGTCAAAACCCGCGGCTTGTCGGGTTTCCTCCAGCTGCTGGGCTTCCAGTAAGGCGTCTTCTAAGCTCAGGCCGCTGCGCACCGTGATATCGACGTAGAAGATCGGTGTGCCGTGGCTCTGCCGAGTGGACTTACCCCGCAGACGCAGCTCCAGCGGCAGACAGGCCAGGCGATTGCCGGAGATTGCGCTGAAGTACTGCAGGCGTGCCGCCAGGGTACGTATGCTGTTGAACCCAGTGGTACGGAAGACGAAACTGCCCAGCGGATCGTCATCGCCAATTACCACGTTCAGCCGGCCGTAAGGCTTGCAGGCATTGCCTTGAGCCAGTGAACAGCCATCCGGTGAAGGACAGGGCAACGACTGGATGCCGTCCTTGGTCAAACGCTTGCAAGTCTCGCCGTTGCCTACACACAGCGGCCGGCCGCTGTTACGGTCAAATAGGCTGTAGTCCGCCCGAAAGTTCAGGTCAGGCTCGTTGAACAGCAGCCGGATCGGAATACTGCGTAGCTTGCCGTCCTGGCCATTGCGCAGCTCCTCATTGAGTGGATGCAGCAGCCAGCCGTCGCGGCTCTGTACTTGGGAGGTAAGGGTGAATTGATCGTCCTTTTCCGGTAGACGCTTGCCGTTTTTCTCGACGACCTTGCCGATGGAAATGCGCCCGAGTACCGGAGGGGTAATGGCTAAACCTTTGAGCATGGCGGTTCTCCTTAATCCGGAAATAAAAAAGCCACCGGGACCTAAACGGTCCGGGTGGCGTGGGTGAGTGGGATGATTCAGCCGATCAGGAAGCGGCGACTGCCTGTTTTGATCTTGGGGTAGCGGGCCTGCAGGTAGGGTTTGTCCTTGAGCATCTGTTCGACATCCAGACCAAGGCTGTCTTTGGACTTCTTCCAGCTGATGTAGCCTTCCGCAAACTCTGCACGGGTGGCTTCACCCATGGCCTGCTGCAGGACCTGCTTGAGCTGCGCCTCACGCGTCTCTTGCTGAGCAATGCGCTGGCGAACAGCCTTGAGCTCTAGGTAGGTGCTGGCCAACTCCGTTTGTTGGCTGAAGTCCAGGGTCTGCCCGTTATCCTCGGGGTAGAGGCAGCGCAATGCCGCGTCTGCTGAGGCCGTGCCATCGGCCTGTGGTGGGGTGTCACTGACCACGTAATCCCAGAACAACCGCTCCAGGTCGATCAGCCGAGCAATCATCGATTCGTCCCGTTCGATGCGATGGACCTCCAGGTGCTGGCCACCGAGCAGTACCGCCACATCCGCCGCCTGCTTGCCGGTGACGGCGAGCTGATGCATGACCTGCAACTGCACATACTCCGGTACACCTTCTTTCCAGAGGCGAGCCCCGTTGATACCGGCCGTTTTACATTCGAGGATCTGCACCTCTGGCGCGCCGATCACCTCTCGGTCGATGTTGGCCAGCATCCAGGCCAGTTTTGGATCAGGATGCTGCAGCACCGCATTGATGCGGCGGACCCGATGACCGCTGCGCCGGCTGTAATGCGTCGCCACGATAGGCTCCAAAATGTTGCCCCAGTAAGCTGGGCTGTCTTCATCCTGTGGATCGAGTTTGGGCAGTGAGGTGTCACGCCCAGTTTTCTCCAGCCACAGCTCCAACTGGGATTTATACGGGTTAAGTCCGACGGCTGCTGCGGCATCCGAACTGCCGATACCTTGTTTGCGAACTGCCAACCAGTCCTCACGCGGCAGTTGTTTGGTCCCCACCAGGCGTAAGGCGGGACGGGGTTTGTTACTGGGGTGTTGCAGAGTTTGTGTGTGCATGATGTTTTCCTGTGCGGCATAAAAAACGCCCAGCCAGCAGAAGCTGACCAGGCGTTTTAATAGTTGATTAAGTGAGTGGAGCTAGGCGGCGAGTTGCAATGCGGCTTGCAGGGCGCGTTGTTTGATGAGAGCCCCTTGGCCAAACCAAGCCGAGTCCATGCGGTATTCAGTACTTCGGGCACGTCGCTCGTGATCAACGTACTCGGTCACCGCATTGAGCAAGCCCCACGCAGTTCCTTGGGCCGATTCCAGCGTGGCGCCGCGACCTCCGCCTTCGTATAGGCTTTGAACCTTGCGCAATGCGCGCTCGTTCGGCAGGACTTCGGGCAGTTTGCTATTGGGGGGGACGTCACACACAACGCTCATGAAAAAGCCCATCGCTTCATGCCACTGCACCTTGCGTTCAGACAGAGTGCGCATTCGATGCATGAAGGTGTCCCACTGTGAAACGGCGATGCCTAACTGCTTTTTCACCGCCTGCGGATCGAAGCGGGTGTTGTGCGGTACCTTGATCGCGCGGGTGGTGCCATCCAGAGCGATGGTCAGGGTGTTGTTGCAGACCACGCGCACGGTGGTCGGGGTCGCTGTGGTGGCCAGAGTGCCATCACAGGAGGTGGCCAGCAGTAGGTAGCCATTCACCTGGTCGTTACCACGGAGCGTCGTGCCTTGCCCAGTACGGGCCAGCGCCCAGAACTTGCGACCGCCTTTGAGCACTCCAGCGGTTTCCAGTTCGTAGCCCGAGACTTCAGTCAGATCCCGGTAGAACTCCAGCACTTCACGTGGCTGCACCACCTGGTAGCGCTGAGAAACCACCGACAGAGGGGCCTTGGTGTCGGAGCGATACAGCACCTTCTGCTCAGGGAAGGTATGAATTGAGCCCAGGTGCCCGATGGCGTCAGACTTAAAATGGACCGGGCTTTCCTGAATCTGCCAGTCCATACCCGCTTCACGCTGCCAGACTTCGAGCGGTTGTTTGGGGGAGAGGCGACTGCCCAGACCATGCCAGGGCGTGGCACCAACGTAAGCCATTTGTTCAACGAGATGAGCCATGGAAATGATTCCTTGCGAATGAAGGGAAAAGCGCGTCGTTTCATTAACCAACGACGCCTGTTCACAACGACTTAACGGTTGACGCTGAAGCTGTAACCGCACGCCAGGCACTGATAGTTGTGAAGGATTTTTTCATCGATCTGCTCGCCCAGCGTGGCCCCGGCAATGCCACCTGCGACCCCACCGAACAGACCACCCAAAATCGCCCCGGCGATGCTGCCGATAGCGATTCCCACCGGCCCGCCGACTACTCCCAGCACCGCGCCGGCTTCTGCGCCTGAAAGGGCGCCGGCGGCACCGCTGGCCACACCGCCTGCCGCACCAATTAATCCACCCGTTTGTTTACCGATATTTTTCGTGACGACGCGTCCAGAGTTACAGCTTGGGCACGGGTTATACATACGCAGATCCTCTCCAGTGATGAGCGTGCTGAGCCAAAAGTGAGCACGCCAAATCCCCGACAGCAGTCGATACCGTGGGGCGTTCACGTAGGTGATATAGATCTGAAATATTTTCGGATGTGATTTCGATCGGTAACAGCTGGTGCTTGCGGTAACTGAACTCGGGTTGACTTGCCGATCTCAAGACCTATAATTACCAAATGGTAATTAATGGTGGTTGTAGATGCTCCGACAATCTGCGGCAAAAAGTGGGGATGCGACGTGCAGATCTCGTCGCAGAATAAAAAGTAGATGGGCGTTAATAGTGGGTTGGCCGCTTGTTACAACCAGAGTGCGAATGTCAAGGCGCTTCGCTATGGCATCGTCCGTGCTGTTCGCTTCTGCGGTGGCAGTCTGGTACCCGATTCCGTACAGGGATAGTGTGACTACTGATGATGCCTACGTCCGGGCCGATCTGACCCCGCTAGTATCACACGTTGAAGGATATCTCGTGGATGTGCCGATCCGCGACAATCAGAGAGTGCGTTCTGGCGATTTGTTGGCATTAGTGCAGGATGCTGATTATCGAGAAAAGGTCGCCGAAGCTCAGGCTAAGTCTGATTTAGCCGCTGCCGCGCTGGTCGAATCTCTCAGCCAAAAGCAATATCAACAGATTCAAGTAGAAGCGGCTGCGGCATCCTTACGGGCTTTACAAGCTGAGTTGGATCGCGCAGTTGCTGATCACAGTCGCTATCATGCTTTACTGCCAAGTGGATCGGTGTCTCGCCAGCAGGTTGATGGTATTGATGCAGACGTTAAGCGTTTGAGCGCTAATCTTGCCCAGAGGCGCGCCGAGTGGATGGCGGCGCAACAGCGGGAGAAAATGAGCAATGCGAGTATAAACAAGGCGAGAGCCAATCTTCAGGCTGCACAGTCGAGTCTGAATCTGCGCAATATAGATCTTGGCTGGACACGTATCACGTCTCCGGTTGATGGCGTCATTGGCGAGCGTCATGTGCGTCCTGGTATGTATGTGCGCACCGGAACGCTGATCGCCGATGTAGTTCCGCTGCCACATGTTTGGGTGGTCGCAAATTTTAGGGAAAGCGAGATAACGCATATACGCCCAGGACAGCGCGTTACTATTTTGGTTGACAGTCTGCCTGGCCAAGCATTCGAAGGTAAGGTTGACAGTCTTCAGCCTGCCAGCGGGGCGCAGTTTGCTTTGCTTCCAGCCGACAATGCGACAGGTAATTTCACTAAGGTAGTTCAGCGTTTTCCGGTGAAGATCACACTTGACCCGAGTCAGGATTCGCAGTCCTCTCTGCTCCCGGGTATGTCCGTTACTACGACCATTCACACATCAACCGGACTGAGTTCAGGAAATTTTATTGATTGGTTAACCGGCTGGCTGCGAGGGCGGGTGTGAGTGACTCTTTAGGCCTTGCCGTATCAGAAGTGAATAGTCGGCTGAAGTCGCGACTTTTTCCCGGATCTTTGATTCGATGGGATCGTCGGCGTTTTTCGGCCTGCGTGGCCGCTATTGCTGCAGCCTGGATGACCGTGCTCGGTGCCCGATACGTTGTGCTGGGATTTGCCGATGTACGGGGTGGTTTAGGCCTGGGGGTTGACGAAGGTACTTTGCTTTCTTCAGCTTATGCCGCTGGAGATGTAGTCGGCGTGGTGATTGGCTGCTGGTTGGCAACTGCGTTATCACTTCGACGGGTGTTGTTAGGGGCAACGTTGCTCTTTATGGCTACCTCGGTATTAATGGCGTTCAGCCCTCCTTATGCTGCTCAGATCATCGTTCGCTTTGCACAGGGTATGGCCGGCGGGGTCCTATTACCGATGGCGATAGTTGCGCTATTGCGAACTCTACCGGCTAGGCATCGTGCTCTTGCTTTGGCACTGTATATCTCCGCCTCGACTCTGGCCCCGCAGTTGGCCGCTGCAATCACAGGCTGGCTGCTCGACCACTGGGGATGGCGCGCACTGTTTCTCGCAAACCTTCTGCCTGGCATATTCGCATTGATCGCGGGTTTCTATGGTCTGCCGCGCGAAAGACTGCGTTTGCGGCCTTTGCTTCATATGGATCGGTTTGGAATGCTCCTGTTCGTTGGCGGGCTTGGCATGCTCGCCTGTGCTTTCGATCAGGGTAATCGGCTTGATTGGTTACAGGCAACCCCAATTAGAGTGTTGCTATTCGCCGGTACGGTTGCCATATGCGGATTTATATATCACGTGGTCAGAGTGAGGCATGATCGCCTGCTTAATGTAGAACTGCTGTCGAGACGCAATATAGTACTGGGCATTTTGGGAATTTTGCCTTTCAGTGTCGCTGTGACAGGTTGCAGCTATGTGATTCCCCAATTCCTTATACAGATACACAGCTATCATCCGCGCGAATTGGGAGCGGTGCTGTGGGATGCAGGCTGGCCGCAATTGATTAGTTTTGCGGGCGCGGTAGTGTGCTTGGATAGGAAATGGTTGGGAGGTCCCCGTCGTTTACTTGTATTGGGGGGCGTATTGGTCGCCACGGGTGCTCTGCATGACAGCTTGAACATCGACGGCTCATGGGAGGGCGATGAGTTGCGCATTGGGCAGATATTGCAGGGCTTAGGGCTGCCCCTGATCTTGTTGCCACTACTGTATTTGTATGTTGGTGATCTTTTGCCGCGCGAGGGATTGCATGCTGCTATGGCATTCAATGTTATGCGCAGTATCTGCGGTACGGCGGGTTTGGCTTGGGTTAGCACTTTGGATCGAGTACGTGAGCAAACCCGATCTAATGTACTTATGGATCATGTGAGCACATCCTCGGCCGCTGTTTCAGCGAGGCTGGATGCCCTTATCTCGGCAGTCAGTATGCGGTCCAGCGGCAGTGATCAGGCGACGGAACAGGCATTGCATCTACTAGCTAGTAATGTGCGGCTTCAATCTCAGATTTTGGCGCATGCCGATACCTTGGCAGCGATCGCTGTGGTTACATTAATAGGTGCAGTGTTGGCGGCATTTATGATGCCCTACGGATCGGGACATCCCAGTTCTAATGTCCGCCACGCTTGAGTACCGTGCTTATTAGCACTCTCGCCAGAGTGTATGATATTTAATGGTATCCATACTCAAAGGACTTCATTGATGTTGAGTCTGAATAATGCCCTTTAGTCTATTGCGGCGGCGCAATTTAAGACTGAGCGAATCAATCAGCCGATGAGGATTGCGGTGGAGGACGCTGGAGAGGATTTAATCGCGCATATCCGGATTGGTGAGTTCGGTATTAGCCCTTTAGATATGGCTCGATATATTCAGTCAGGCGGACCACTCTTCGCTATAAATAGTTCGAACGGGGAGGGGGGGGCAGTTGCGATATATTCTTGGCGAATACAGTTGCTTCGCGACGGTACTGTTATAGGAGCCGTCGGAGTGATTGGCGGTGCGCGTGAGCGGGACGATTTAATCGTGTGAGCTGGCGTCGCAACTTTTAGTTAGCTCCGTCGCGCGTCAATGCCTGCATGGCAGCAGGTGCTCCATGCAGGAAGCGAATGATAGATATTTCGATAAAACGATCCAGATCTTCCGGAACTGTCATGTCATATACCCAGCGACGTTGGGCAAGATAAAATAATTCACCGTGTAATCCCCATGCAACTTCAAGCTCAGCCGACGATAAGGTCTCACCGGGTGGCTTTTCGCAGGAAAGCTCACGTAATTCCATCGCCACTGGTTCGATCACTTTGGTCTGGATTAGGGAAAGATAACGTTGACTGATGCCGACGCCCTTGAGTCCTGCAAAAATAAAAATCCTAACCCAGTCATATCGAAAGATCGCAGGCAAATATGCCTTGTAAAAGTCGATTAATCGCGCTTCCAAGGTCTTTCCAGGCTGCTTTAGCATTGCCTCCCATTCAGGTTGCCAGCGGCTAAGGTAGACCTCTTGGTACACTCTATCTATCAACGCCTCTTTCGTTGCGAAATAACGAAACAGGTTCTGGTGTGTGATTCCAAGGCGTTCGGCTAACTCGCGTAGGGTACCTTCGAATCCGACCTCGGCGAAAAAGCGTACCGCCTCTTCAATAATCTCCCTCTCACGCTCTTGGGGGGGCATGCGTTTGCGTTTGTTTGGCGTTGGCCTCGAGGAGTCGTCGATCGTCTCGGCGGGGGCACATTTGCGTTTCGATTGTGGTGATCTGATCATGCTTTCAGCATAACGATAGACAATCGCTTGGTAAACAAGGTGGGACGCTTTGCAGTGAAATGTCGCACCACGCTCGCTAATTACTGATTGGTAAATAACTATTGATCGGTTGATTTTTTGCCCTATAATTACCATCCGGTAATTATTCACGTTGCGGACAAACTGAAGCGCATTTCAAATCAATTAGGAGGATTTCTGTAATGGCTAAAGCCCCCGAAACTGTATCAGTCAACGATCAGCGTTTCCTTGCTGGCCAGGCGGCGTTTGAGGAGATCACTGGGCTGCGTTCTAGTGAATTCTTGGACGGGCTAAAGGACCTTGCTCCTGCTATAGGCCGATTTGTTATGGAGTGGGAATTTGCCGATGTCTATGGGCAGAGTTCGTTAGATCTGCGTACCAGAGAACTCATTATGGTAGCTGGATGTGTTGCGCTAGGAGCAACTGCTGCTCCCATTCTGAAACTGCGAATTGGCTCAGCCTTGCGTGCCGGTGTTTCGCGTCAGGAAATTATTGACACAATTATCCAAATAGGTATAGCTGCCGGAGTTCCTGCTGCACTAGCGGCGATTCAGTCTGCTGGAGAAGTATTTGCAGTGCTCGATGCTTAAAGTGTTATCTGTTGCTTTTTTAGTAGGGAGCTCGAGAATAAAACAAGGCTCTGCGATGTTTGGAAGGCCCGGCTAGGGGTGGTCTGAGGTAGTCATATTTTTTTGTAAAATTCGGCTGCCTTCAATTTTGAAAGTGCCGATTTGATCCAAAACGCTCAGATCACTCACTCATTCCTATCTTTATTAGCCGCCGTGAGAACCTCGCGGTGGCTATTCCCTATATTACAGGCACACCTCTCCTGTATCGCTCGCTAAATGTCGGAATGCCATCCACAGATTCGACATTGCAAATCGCGTCGCCAGATGTGCCGTGTCCTTTGCCAGGCTAGGGAAGCGTGTTTTCACAAAACTGAACTGGCTATTGATCATTGGAAAGGGTGTTAGAACTTATTCAAAATTACTTTACCGCTCGCTTCTGTAGGCTCGTTATATACGTCGCTCTGAATCGCATGCCTACCTGCAGTGGGTGTCGATGCGACTTCAATCGGGATACTACTGCCAAGCTTATCCACTGCCACTGGGACACAAAAACATAAATCCTTCTTGGGTCATTTTTCAATAAGCTCCAACATGTAAGCCTGTGCTTGCTATTGTGTAGCTGCGAAGCGACGCCCGGTCTGGCTCTGACGTAACAGCCGTATTCATCGTTAGCTGAGTAAATTTTTAAGCCTGGTTACTGACAAGCTTTTAAGCAGGTTGATCATCACTCCAGTGTTCCGTCACTTGAAGGATGTCAGCTTTGGTGGTCTTAGCTTCATGATGGTGAGAGCCATGGCAGTTTGAGAGTCTGCCACAGCTATTTGTTAAAAAGCTAAACTCACTTCGCGTCTATATCCAGCGCTAGCTTGTAACTTTTCTGGTTTTCAAGGTTTTTAATGTAGGTTTCAATATGTGGAAATTCGCTCTTGGATTTGAGCAGGTTGAGCGCGCCTTTCACCACAAATCCCAGCATGAAGTCTGCTCCTGTGAGTCTCTCCTCGATTAAAAACTTTTTGTTATTCAAGTGGTTGTTTAGATAGGAAAAAACTTTATTGAATTCAGCTTCGGCGTAGTTGTTAAGGAATTTTAGTTCGGTTCCAGATTGTGTTTCAAACTCATTAAATATTTTCAGTAAGAACGGAAGCATTGCCGAGCTTTCTGAGAAATGGATCCATTGTAAGTAGTCAAGGTATTCTGCAGAGCTTTCTGTTGGTGCTAAATGAGGTGCGAATTTTTTTATCAGGATTTCTGCGATCGCGCCTGACTCCGCAATTATTTTTCCATCAAGCTCGATAACTGGAGATTTGCCTAGGGGGTGAATGCCCCTCAGTGTCTCGGGGGCTAGATGTGTTTTTTTATCACGCTGATACCGAATAATTTCATATGGTTGGCCTATTTCTTCCAGCAGCCACAGAATACGAAACGACCTTGAGTCATTGAGGTGGTGAAGTTTTATCATCATTTTTACGCCTTCTGAGTGATCTCGGTAAGGGAAATGTGCATTGTCTGAGGCTATCGATAGTTAATTTGCGGACTCGCAACGAGTAGGCAAGAAATTGTATCTGTCAATATGCGACCAGTCTACTATTCTGGTGGGCTGAATGCTCCGATAGCACTTACGGTCCGCTCCGAGTCCTTTGAGATCTGCATCTCGATGCTTGTCTTCTAGCGAGAGAGGAGTGCGCCCACAGAAATCCAAGGAGCTTTGGGAGGCTTAGGATTGGTTCTTTGCGTGTACTGCGGCGCTATGAGGATGCCGAGCGTGGGTTGGTGTTTAGACCTGCGGCGGCCATCAACAATTGCTACAATCACTGGAGCAAAAATCTCACATAGACGACTGGTCTATTTTATGGTAGCTTGCACTGATGAAACCACGTTACGATGATACGCGCCAACATTTGCTCGATACGGGTCACCGAATGATGGTGGGCGGTTGCAGGAACTGAGTGCAACACAGTTATTGAATTGAAGTGGGCGCATCGTGCCGCATAACCACGGCCATTTGCATCACCTCACCCATCATTTCGATCGGACATTTGAAATCGAAGCGTTTACGGGGGCGCATATTCA
>NZ_JAIHLQ010000215.1 GCF_019733355.1 Pseudomonas baetica
TCCTGGCAGTTGTGCATTTTGTTGTTGATGGCGACGATGATCGCGTCTTCCAGTTTGGTGGTGTAGTAGTGCTCTTGGGTACCTTGAGCCGAAGTACGGAACCACTGGATAACGATTTCGCTCATGCGCTCGCCGGAGGTCAGAGCAGCTTGCAGCAGAGGCGAAGCCTTGTCGTAGACCTTGGTGATCACAACTGGCTTGT